>CAZRWT010000007.1:54591-73123 GCA_964603955.1 uncultured Syntrophobacteraceae bacterium | reverse complement strand
TCTGTGCCTGTGTAGCCTGCTGATTCATGACGACGAGCATTTTGTTCTCCTTCTTTCCTTTGATTTTTTGAGTCATCGAAATCGAATGTGTGCCTTATGAATTTTCAAAAGCCCATAAAAAAAGGGGCTTGCGGGAAAATCCCACAGCCCCTTTTCAAAAACGAAAAAGGGGACTGCGAGCCGGTGTGGCTCACAGTCCCCTCAGTCTATTTTTATCCATCAAGCCGAGCTAGAACGGTGTGGCACACCTCCCCATCCAGGTTTTGCGCCACCAGCACCATGAACAGCTTTTTACGGCAGATATGCTCGACATGTGTTCCAACTCCATTGAGGTTCATTCCAAACAAACGATTTCTCTCTAACCGACATTCAACTCATGTGTCAACAGATTTTTTTGCCCGCCGCGAACCGATTTTTTCAGGCTTTTCTCAGGAAGGCCATTCCATTCAGCGAAGAGGAAAATCCCTGGCGACGTCGGTGAGTGCCGGAGTGACGACAATTCGATCCGTCAATGAGCCGCGGTCTCCGGATATCTGCCGTTCCAGTTGTGCGGCCAGTGCGGGCATGAACATCTCCACAAATCTGCGCAATTCGCCGATCATCACCCGGCCGTCCCGTGGCCAGCGGTCTGCGTGATAGTAGCCGTCGTCGCCCCTGCTCAGGCCTTTCAGCAGGGTGTAGGTGAAGAGTCCGTGACCCAGAGCGTCGAATTCGAGGGCGAGCTGATCTGCACGAGTGGCCGCCATGACGGTCACTCCGGCTTCCGATGACAGACCGGTAACTGCCCGGCGCTGGGCGAAGCCGTCGAAAGCATCGATGGCTGCTCCCGACTGGCAGGCATCGATGACCAGCACGATAGTGCCGGCGGGAACCCGGACCAGGGCATCGGCCAGGTCGGCGGAAGACAGGCCGATAGCGCGGACATGGCTGTCATTGTGGAGCCCGGTTGCTTCCACGGGCAGGAAATACCAGGAGTCGCCCACTGTTCTGGCATGTCCGGCCAAAAAAATAATGATCGTATCCTCGGGGCTGGTGGATCGTAATTCATCCAGGTGCCTGAGCAAGTTGGTCCGACCGGCTTGAGCATCCAGGTGAAGAACGGTGGTCTTCCCACTCCATGGATCTACTCTCGCACCTTCCGATTTGACCAGGGCCGCCACCATTGCCCTGGCATCGGGAACCGCAAAATCAAGTCGCAAGGATCTATGAGCGTATTCATTGATGCCGACCCCGGAAACGATCAGGTGTGAATCCCGAGCCGGCTGCCGGATGCCTTCAACCACCAGGGGAGGTGAGCGTGCTTCCACATCCGCCCAGGCGAGCACCGCCGCTTCCAGGCTGTTGGCTCCCATGGCCAGGGGAACATCTGCTGTCCAAACCAGTTGGAGTTGATTGCCTTTGGCTTCGATTTCCGGGCTGAGATCCATTCCTTCGGCAATGCGTTTTCCATTGCGGAACAGGCGCAATGAAGGAGTTTCCCGATCTACCAGGCCGCCCTGCATTTGAGCGATAATACGTATTCCGGCAGTGGTGGCGCTGTGATCAATCAGCTCGATGGCTACTTCCGGCGGCGGAAAGAAGCCCTCCTCCACGGTGCGGGGGGGAGAGGTCAGGACGGTTCCATGCCGGGCCAGGTGCCGGGCTGCCAGCCCCGGTTCAAAGTAGGAATTCATGAACCGTTCCAGATCGTGGAGCTTGCCGTCCATCTCCCAGGCCACGTCGCGGGCGCTGTCAACGGTGCCGTCGTAGCGGCCGTTTGGATCAAGTACCGCCCAGCTCGTGCGTGTCAAGTACAAGGTGACCAAAACCCTCCGGGTTGCTGGGCTGATGCCCACCACACGGCCACCGGCGCCCGATACGAGCAGGTTGTCACCCGATGCGGCGGCCAGACCGGTGGCAGAGCCGCGAAACGGTAAGGACAGAGCCCGGCCTTGAGCACGTCCTGAAGCGAGATTGAGCAGATGTACCTGGCCGTTGGTCAGCACAGCCAGAGTGGAGCTTCCGGATAGGACGAGAGTCGCGGCGCCGGAGCGGGTCGGACGTGAGGTCCAGACAGGATTTGAAGAGCCGGACTCGAAAAGAGAAATGTTTCCGTCATCGGCGGCCGCAGCCACCCGTACATTCCTGCCGCCGGCACTTCCACGGGAAACGGCAAGTAGAGCGGTGATCCGCCTTGACAACTTCCAATGTCCGGTTTCACGCCAGCGACCTTCTCCTTCGGTCAGGTGCAGGACCGTACCGTCATCATGCCCCACCAGCAAGCCGCCGTCTCTGTCTCCTGCCAGGGCGGTAACATTTTGTGCCGTTGCGGCAATGGGCCGCATTGAGAAATCCTGGTCGAGGAGTAGCACTCGATTCGCATCCGCTACCGCCAGTCGGTAATCTGCCAGAGCTGCAACCGCACGGGCTTGTGCAACGGGTAAAATCCGAACCACGGTGGGTTCCTGGGGATCGACTCTCCAGCCGACCAGGCTCCCACCTTCGGCAATGGCAACCATGCTGCGGCCATCATCGGTAACGGCCAGAGCGGAAAATTTTCGGGTCGGTAGGGCAGACCTGTCCAAATGCAGTATTTGCCCGCCGAGGGCCATGTCCCAAACGCGCAGGCTGTCATCGGATGCAGCCATGGCCAGGAATCTTTCTCCGGGAGTACCGCTCAAAAGGTCCACCCGGTCCAAAGCGCCGCTTCGAATGGTCAGAGTGGGCTTGAGGGCACGGCGGGCCTGCATGGCAATGGGGCGGCTGATGGCACGGCTTTGGGAGCGGAGAAGGGATGAGCCCGCCTGTGCATCCGCTTCGGGAACCCCTTGAAAAACCATGAGCATCCCCACAACGGCACAGCCGGTTAGGGCAGCTCTGATCATTCCGGCTGCCCGGGCAAACAAGGACTTCCCCTTGCTCTCAAACAATTTGGTTGACATGATGCACCTCCATATGCTGGACAATTTTTGTGGTGACACTCGACGGCAATATAATTCCCGGTGCAAGAATGATAACTCCTGACGAAAGCTCAAGGCAAATCCACAGGTGGGGCTTCAGCTTCAATGATCGACTCCAGCAAGTTTCGAAACTCCGGCCAGTTTTGATCCCAGCAGCAGATATGGTCGGCTCCGTGAACGATTTTCAATTGGGCAAGATGGCCGGGGCCAAGGCGTTGGATGAACGATTCCACCACGAGTCGAGGAACCACCCGGTCTCGATCCCCCACGAAGTGAATCTGGGGGAGTCGGGTCAGTTGTCCGGCCGCATCTGCCGGGTTGAGAGAGCCGTGCAGGGGCGTCACCCGGTGATGATCGGTCCAGGAGACATGGTCCAGGTTGCCGGCCACCGTGGCCAGAGCCAGAACATCGCTGCGCTGCGCCGCCGCCAGGGCAGCCACGGCTCCCCCGCCGGAAAAACCGACCAGAACGACTCCCGGAGCATCCATGGAAGCGACCGCCTGGTTTATGGCCTCATTTGCGGCAGTGATCACTGGAGGGCTGAAGCGCCCACCGGTCCACAGCCATGTGTGGCAAACATTGGAAGGAGTTATGTACTGGCACGGCCGTGCCAGGTAGAGTACTCGAGGGGATGGGTCGGCAGCCGCCAGCCGTAGGGCCACGGGATTGCGGGGGGTCGGATTGGTTGATGGGCGCGAGCGACTGACATAAGCCAGGCCATCTCCTTCCAGGTACACCACCAAAGGCCCCTTGCCGCCGTCTCTTGACCATCCTGCCAGAGGGCACAGGCTGGTGGCGAATTCCACAGGTGCCAGTCCGCTTTGGGCGGCAATGACAACGGCATGCCGATGCCCCTGACCGGTGCATGCTCCTGTGATGAGGACAATGAGCAAAAACAAAAAGCCCCTCAGCGAGAGGACATCAGTGGCGCTCACCAAGGGGCTTTGAGAATGACGAGAGATCAAAACGACCGTTAGAATTCCATTCTCAGGCTTCCCATAACGGCAGTGTCGCGAGTTTGACTGCGATCGAAGCCGTGGGAAACTTCCAGGGTACAGGCAAGGCGTTGGGTGGCATTGACATTGATACCCAAAGCGGTGAAAAACTCATCCCGGTCATTGGCTGCACCGGCGATTTCGACTCCACGGATATTGGCTTTATCCCTGGCGAAATCGTAGATGTATTTGGCGGTGAAATACGGCTCAAACATGTTCCAACTGTAGCTGACCGTTCCTCCCACACCAAATTGCCCCAACTTGGTGTTGAAGGAATCAACACGAGAGTTGTTGCTTTCGGTGTAGCCGCCAGTGCGTTCATCAGCATAGAGGATGCTGAACTGGGGGGCGAAGGTCCAGCGCTGATGGAATATGTAATGGGTGAGATTGGCTGCGACCATTAGCCGATCATTGTCGGTTTTACCGGTGATGAGCCCAATGTTTCGGTTACGCTCGGTTGTGGCACTCACTCGAGTGTAGGCAAACATCAGGTCCAACATGGTCTGGTCGCCAAGCTTGACGGCGCCGTAGGGGGCGATGGTCCAGCCTTTGGTGTTCAACCGTCCATCGTTGAAATCGGTAAACATGTTGACCTGCTCATGAGACAAAGCCATGCCGACGACACCGCGGTCACCGAATACCAGGTGGTCGGCGCCGACCGTAAAGTTGTAGTGGTTGCCCGATTGTTCGGTAGGGGTGTAGGTGTTGCGCAAACGGGTCCATCCGAGGTTACCCCACATGGCGAAACCTTGCATGAAAGCATCCCCGGAAGCCAGGCCGGAACCGCTGTTCAAGGGCAGGTCCGCTTGAGCAAGGTTGATACTTGAAGAATCAAGGGAAAATTGTCCGGGAGTGCCGGGACGTGTCCCATAAGGGTTTCTGGGCGCCAGTACCGAGCTGATCTGGCCGGAAATCAGCCGAGCCATTTGAGAACTGGTTGCCCGCAGTACGCCGGGCGCGGTGGTTTCGGTGGATACCGCATCACTGTCGCAATCACAAGATGAGGGTGAATAATAAGATGGGTGGTCCGAGGCAAAAGCCTGACCCCCGGCAATGAGGCCGAATGCCAAAAAGGCGTACAGAATAATTAACAAGTGTTTTTTCATCTTTTTCCTCCTTTTTAATTTTGTTTGAGTTGTGATGTGACAGAAATAAAATCTTTTTTAAATAGCCCCATCAGTACGCTACATTCTTTGGGATAATCTTGTCAATTTAAATCTGGTGATCTTGAAACCTTCGCATGGGCGATGCGTTTTATAAGTCACTGTACTGTTTTTTGGTTGGTTTAAGCTGGGGATAACTGGGGATGAGGATTGCAATCAGGCAAGCTTTCGGATCAGGATACTTGTGGAATCGAGCCGACACGTCAAGGTTTTCATGGCGCGCCCATCAGGATTCGAACCTGAGACCTACGGATTAGAAGTCCGTTGCTCTATCCAGCTGAGCTATGGGCGCAAATAGTTTTTTTGGAAACCTCAATAATAATTTTACAAACATTTGTCGCTTAAATAGACATTTTCGGTTTTCATTGTCAACAGTCTTATTGCGAAGATGTGTGAAAATTGTTGAAGGGCAAACCGGGAAAATGTTTTCTTTGCTGATGATCATTGAAACCATTGGAATATATCAGGAATGACGTCCTTTTTTCGGTTGGTTCAAACTGCGACCATGGCTTGTGCCGGCCTTGAATGGCGGTTGACATTAAAAGAAGGCGCATTAAATAAATCCGGCGAACCATAGTGCCTTTGTGCTCATCGGGATATCGCTCTCATTTTTTTGATATGCGATTCTTTGTGAGATTGTATTTTCAACCAGCGTTTATATCCAACATGATCTGCGCGATCCGTGCGCGAGGAGAGGAAAGGTAAGTCATGGCCAAACCAGAAGAAATTTACCAATGTCAGGTGTCCAACTGCGGGTGCCTTTATGATCCTGATCGAGGTGACAGAAGAGGTAAAATTCCCAAAAACACCAGTTTCGCGAGTTTACCGGAAGAATGGAAATGCCCCGTGTGCGGAGCCGGGAAGAAAATGTTTCGTCCTCTGGCCGGACCAGGCTCAGTGGCCGAACAAAACAAATCCTGATATCGGGGCATCGCCGCTGAGAAGTTGAAGTGTCGAAGAGAGGGGAAATCATGCGAATGGAGAGTGTAGGAAGAGCTATCATGAATCTCTCCACCGGCTTGATGTGTAACCTCCGTTGGTGCTTAATTACTTTGGTTGTCCATGCTGATCCCGGTGGGATGAGCGGCTTTTAGAAAGGTTGTCGATGAAACCTGTGGAAATAAAAGATTCCGTTTACTGGGTAGGTGCCGTGGATTGGGATATGCGTGATTTTCACGGTTATTCCACTCCATTGGGAACCACCTACAACGCATACCTGGTGATTGATGAGAAGGTCACCCTCTTTGATACGGTGAAGAAACCGTTTAAGGATGCTTTATTAAGAAATATCAAAAGCTTGATTGATCCTGGTAAAATCGACTACCTGGTAGTCAATCATGTGGAAATGGATCATTCAGGTGCCCTCCCGGAAGTGCTCCGGGAAATCAAGCCGGAAAAAATCTTTTGTTCCGCCATGGGCAAGGACGCGCTGCTGGAGCACTACCATCGTGAAGACTGGCCGTATGAAGTGGTGAAATCCGGACAAACCATCAGTCTTGGCAAGAAAACCCTTCAGTTCCTTGAAACCCGCATGCTTCACTGGCCGGATAGCATGTTTTCCTACCTTCAAGAAGACCGCCTCCTCATTTCCAGTGATGGGTTCGGCCAGCATTGGGCTACCAGTGAGCGGTTCGACGACGAGGTCAACCTTGATTTACTGATGCACCATGCGGGAAAATATTACGCGAACATCTTGCTGCTTTTTTCGCCCCTGGTGCAAAAGCTTCTGAGCACCGTGAAAGAAGCGGGTCTTCAAATCGATATGATCGCTCCCGATCATGGCCTCATCTGGCGTTCCAATCCGGGCAAAATCCTTGAGGCCTACGATGCCTGGAGCCGACAAAGCAGTTCTTCCAAGGCTGTGATTTTTTATGACACCATGTGGCACAGTACCGAAAAAATGGCCGAGGCCGTTGCCGGAGGACTGGACCAAGAGGGTGTATCCTACAAGATTTTCAACCTCAAGAAGACGCACCGCAGTGATGTCATGACGGAGATTCTCGATGCGGGAGCCGTTCTGGTGGGGTCCTCGACTCTGAACAATGGCCTCATGCCTCATGTGGCCGACATGCTCTGCTATATGAAAGGTCTTCGCCCGTCTCCCAAGGTGGCTGCGGCATTCGGTTCCTATGGCTGGAGCGGTGAGGCCGTCAAACTCGTTACTTCCGCTCTGCAAGAAATGAAAATGAAAATCATCGATCCTGGGGTGCGTGTGAAGTTTGCTCCCACGAATGATGATCTTCGAACTTGTTCCGAGCTGGGCCGAAAGATCGGGCGTATGCTCAGGGAGTCATGATTCCCTGTTTGAATTTTTGGTACCTTCGTTGAGATTGATGTGGATGGTCCCCGATGTGCTCCTGGGAAAATGGGGCATATTCGGGGAAAAATTTTGAAGCCTGGGTACGAAATTTTGCCTATCGAGTCTTTTTTCCATCTTGCAAATATTCCCGCATTGTTCCCACATTCCAGTCACGATTTTTTCTTTGCGATCTCGTCAAACCGAAGGTTGACAACTTCTTTTTCTTGCTCCATTAGTGCCGTTTTACATTTTTCATTTCTGTACAGCCGGATTTGATGAGGAGGGATATGGGCAAGAAGGCCGTCAAGAAAAGGGTACAGCGCGAACAGGGGCGGGGTCCGGTAGTTCAGAGGCAGGTGGACCTGCGCAAGGAATTTCGATCCATGGTGTTTTTTTGTTATGCCATGTTGGGTTCACTGGCTGTTTTTCCCCTGGTGATGGAACTGTTCAGGAGGTTTGGAGACGTCGCACCTGTTTTGAAGGGAGAATATCCCCAGATGAGGGAGATTTTTTTCGGCATGGCTCTTGTGGCGCTTTTTGTCATCAGGTTTTTGAACAAAAGCATGCTTCAAAAGAATCCCCAAGAGAATGTAACGGCTCTTGTGAAAAAGTTGCGCACAACTCAAATCGTCACTTATGCTTTGAGCGAGATCCCGGCGGTGTTGGGACTGGTATTGTTTTTTTTGCATGGTTTTTCAAAAGAAATCTATGCTTTTTTTGCTTTTTCATTGGTGATGATGGTGCTTTATTTTCCCAAATTTGAACATTGGGTGGTGTGGTTGCGAAAATGAGTCATGTTGGCATCTGCTATGTTTTTTGCCGATGAAATTACATGTTTTTTATTTTGGCAAGATACTTTGTTAAAAAAAACATTTTCATCAATACCGAGTATTTAAGTTTACTATGTGCATTTTTTAATTAAAAACAGTTTAACATTTTGAAGCTTTTATCCTAGCATGCTCATCTTGTGGTCTGAGGGTCCGTGGTTTTTTTTATTCTAACACGTATTGAGGAACAATAGAGGGAGAATGATGTTCACGCAGACTGTTGCTCAAGCGAAACAACCTTATCGAACCGATGCCTACCTGGACACGCTACAGATGTTCACCGGGGTCGCACTGATTCTCTTTATGTGGAGCCACATGGTACTTGTGGCCAGTGTGAACTTGGGGTCGGGAGTGATGAATGCCATCGCCCATTTCTTGGAAGACTGGTATCTCGCTCAGATTGGTGGGCCGATGATCGCGCTGATTTTTTTGTTCCATTTCATTCTTGCGGCGCGAAAAATCCCTTTCAAATACAGTGAGCAGAAAGCCATGTATGGGCATACGGTAAGGCTCAACCATTTGGATACATGGCTTTGGATCGTTCAGGCGGGCACCGCCATGATCATCCTCATCATGGGGTGCATCCACATGTGGACGGTCCTGACCGATCTGCCCATCACCGCGGCCAAAAGCGCTGCGCGCATTCAAGGGGGATGGTGGCTGCTGTTCTACCTGATCTTGCTTCCCATGGTCGAGCTGCATGTGGGGATCGGTTTCTACCGGATCGGCGTCAAATGGGGCTGGATCACCCGGTCCAACCGCAAGTGGTTCAATCGCTTTGAAAACAGGTTGACCATCGCTTTCGTCACCATTGGATTGATCACCCTGTTCACTTTCTATTTCATCATCAACCCTGCATAAGGAGCCGAAATTGGATACCTTCTACACCGATTTACTGAGCATCGGGGCGGGTCTGGCCGGAGAGCGCGTGGCCGTGGAAGCGGCTTCTCGGGGCTTTGACAGCATCTGCCTGAGTATCGTTCCACCCAGAAGATCACATTCATCGGCCGCTCAGGGCGGCATGCAGGCCGCTTTGGGGAATTGTGCCAAGGGCGAAGGCGATAGCCCTGATGTCCATTTTGCAGACACGGTCAAGGGCTCCGACTGGGGCTGCGACCAGGAAGTGGCTCGACTTTTCGCCGAAACGGCACCCATTGCCGTTCGGGAAATGGCCCACTGGGGGATTCCCTGGAATCGCGTCGTTCCGGGAAGTGGAATCTATTACAAGGGCGGCCAGAAGTTCGAAAAAGTGGAAAAGAAAGAAAAAGAAGGGCTCATCACCGCCCGTGACTTCGGCGGCACCGCCAAATGGAGGACTTGCTACACATCCGACGGCACCGGCCATACCCTTCTTTTCACCATGGACAACCAGGTGGTCAAGTTGGGTGTCAAGGTTCATGACCGGGTCGAAGCGGTTTCCCTCATTCATGACGGCAAAAGGTGTTACGGTGCCGTGGCCCGATGCCTCAAGACCGGAAAGCTTCGCGTTTATCTGGCCAAGGCTACCCTTATCGCCACCGGCGGCTATGGGCGCATTTACCGGGAAACCACAAATGCGGTGATCTGTGACGGTAGTGGAGCCATCCTGGCCCTGAAGACCGGTATTGTTCCCGTGGGCAACCCAGAAGCCGTTCAGTTCCATCCCACCGGTATCGTTCCCACCGGCATTCTGGTGACCGAAGGCTGTCGTGGTGACGGCGGTACCTTGAAGGATGTCAACGGCGAGCGCTTCATGGACAAGTACGAGCCCGAAAAGCAGGAACTGGCTTCTCGTGACGTCGTTTCCCGCTGGATGACCCACCACATTCGCGAGGGCAAGGGCGTACCCAGTCCTTACGGTGAGCATTTGTGGCTGGATATCCGCCACCTGGGTGAAAAGCATATCAAGACCAAACTTCGCGAAGTGGATGAAATTTGTCGCGAATTCCTGGATGTGGACCCTGTGACTCAGATGATACCCGTACGGCCCTGTCAGCACTACAGCATGGGTGGTGTACGCACCAACAAAGACGGTGCGGCTTACGGTCTCGAAGGCCTTTTCTCGGCTGGTGAAGCTGCTTGCTGGGATATGCACGGACTCAACCGCCTGGGTGGAAACTCTCTGGCGGAAACCATCGTGGCAGGCCGGATCGTGGGCGAGAAGGTCGCCGATTACCTGGAAGGCTGTGAGGTGACCTTCAACACTCAACTGGTTGGGGATTTCATCAAGCAGGAAGAGGAAGCCATCGACCGCCTCATCGGGGGCAAGGACGGCAATGAGAATGTTTACGCGGTCCGCAATGCCATGCAGGATATCATGATGGAGTATGTGGGCATCTTCCGCAACGCGGGCGACCTGCGCCAGGCTGTTGTCAAGCTCCAGGAAGTTCATGAGCGTGCCAAGAAAATCGGCGTGCGTACTTCCACTCCGGGGGCCAATCCCGAACTCGCCCTGGCCATGCGGATTAAGGGCATGGTGCGCCTGGCCATGTGTGTGGCCTATGCTGCCGAGCAGCGTACGGAAAGCCGCGGTGCTCACGCCCGAGAAGACTATCCCGAGCGCAACGACCGCGACTGGCTCAAACGCACTCTGGCCACCTGGAAGGAAGGAGACGACCTGCCCACGCTCAACTACGAGTCCAACTCCTCCGTGTGGGAAATGCCTCCCGGTGAGAGAGGGTACGGGGTCAGTAAGATCATCCCCAGTGAAGACCCGTCCGTCGTGGGCAGCAAAGCAGAAGTTTCCGATGCCAAGGCTGAAGCTTCCGATGCTCCGGAACAAAACTAAGGAAAGGTGCGACAGTGGGAAGACAACTGAAGTTCAATATATTTCGCTACAATCCTGAAGACCCCAACTCCGTTCCTCATATGGACCTTTTCGAGCTTGAGGAAACGGATGCGATGACCCTTTTTATTGCTCTCAATCGCATTCGTGAGGAGCATGATCCCAGTCTTCAGTTTGATTTTATGTGCCGTGCGGGCATTTGCGGTTCTTGTGCCATGATGATCAACGGCAGGCCCGACCTGGCATGTCACACCAAGACCAAGAACCTTCCCGAAGAGATCACCCTCATGCCGCTGCCGGTTTTCAAGCTCATCGGGGATCTTTCCGTGGATACGGGAACCTGGTTCCGGGCCATGAATGAAAAGGTCCAGTCCTGGATACACACGGACACGGTTTTCGACCCCAAGGCCGAAGAAGAGCGCATGGATAACGGCCTTATGGAGGAGATTTATGAACTGGAGCGCTGTGTCGAGTGCGGATGTTGCGTGGCGGCCTGCGGTAAGGCCAATATGCGTGAGGATTTCATGGGGGCGGTGGCGTTCAACCGCATTGCCCGCTTCATGATGGACCCCCGCGACCAGCGCAAAGGCGACGAATACTTCGAGGTGGTGGGGAACGAAGAGGGTATTTTCGGCTGCCTGGGCCTCCTGGGTTGCGAAGATGTTTGCCCCAAGGAGATTCCCCTTCAAGATCAGTTGGGCATGCTGCGAAGGAAGATGGGCTGGCAGTCCATACGTCATTTGTTCAACAAGCTTTTGCCCGCTTGATTTGTTGTAAACCGCTTCCCTCAATGCCATTTCAACTATGGTGATGTGCCGCCTCACAGGCGGCAGGGCCTTGGGGGAGCGTCACGGTAGAATGAACGAAAAACAGGCAGGGGCCGACGGCCCCTGCCTGTTTTTCGTTTGGGCAACATGCTCCCGATCATACCCCTGGAATTCAACATGGGGCTTGTATTTGCTCAACCCAATCCGCCCGACTACCGGGTGAGTGCGCCACGGTCCCGTTGGAAGGGGCGGGGCAAAGATCGTCTCGCAAAGAGGCGATGTGGATTGTATCAACTTCGCAGCGGATAAAAATCGATATTTTCGTTTGCATATTGTGACAACATCATTGCATTTCGGTGACGATTTTGCTTTATAGTCACCGCGTGTTCATTTTTTGTGGAAGAGATATCTGGCGCAAACAACCTGAGGGGTGGTGATGGCCGAAATCATTCTCGTCATGGCATTGGTAGCCGGTGTTTACATGGCATGGAACATCGGAGCCAACGACATTGCCAACGGCATGGCTTCACCCGTGGCGGCCAAAGCGATCACGTTGCGGCAGGCGGTCATCATCGGGGGCACCCTGGATTTCGTTGGTGCCGCATTCATCGGCTCCCATGTCACCTCGACCATTTCTCGGGGCATCCTCGATTCGAGCCGGATCACGGACCCTCAGGTGGTCATGGTGGGACTGCTTTCGGCCCTGCTCGCTTCGGCCTGCTGGGTGTTCGTGGCGACGTGGAAGCAATTGCCCGTTTCCACAACCCATTCCATAGTGGGTGCCATGGTGGGATTTGGCCTGGTTGCCGGAGGTTTCCACGCCGTCAGGTGGTCCGTGATCATCCCTATTGCTCTTAGCTGGATGGTGTCACCGATTTTTTCGGGCCTTCTCACCTATTCGATTTTTGCTTTCATTCGAAGGCAGATTTTGACTCAGCAAAAAGTGTTTCAGGCGGCTCTAAAGTGGACTCCACTTTTTGCCGGGGGTACGGTGCTCATAGTGGTCCTTTCCTTTTTGAGCAAGACCCCCTTGGGTAAAAAACTGGGTATCGATTTTCTCATGGCCTTTCTCATCGGCCTGATTGTCGCTGCCGTTTTGGGGTTTGCCGCCAAAAACTGGATGGCGAGAACCATTACCCGGCTCGAGATGGAAGGTGCCGAGCAGATATTCCGGCGCTTGCAGGTGTTCACGGCATGCTATGTTTCCCTTGCTCATGGGGCCAACGATGTGGCTAACGCAGTGGGGCCAGTGGCAGGGATTTATTCCATATACCGATCCGGGGTCATCTTGCCCGAGGCGGAAGTTCCTTTCTTTTTGCTGGCTGGAGGGGGATTGTTCATCGCGCTTGGCGTCATGACCTGGGGGTACAGGGTTATCGAAACCATTGGGCACAAAATCACGGTGCTCAACAACTCGAGAGGTTTCTCAGTGGATTTCGGCACGGCCACATCCGTTTTGATTGCATCGAAGCTCGGTTTGCCCGTTTCGACGACTCACGCGGCGGTGGGGTCCGTGGTTGGAGTCGGGCTTGCAGGGGGCGTGGCCGGAGTGGATTTCAAAGTGGTGGGGAAAATCACTCTCTACTGGATCGTTACCTTGCCTCTTGCTGCATTGCCCACCGTAGTCATTTATAAAATCCTCTCGGCCGTTTTCCTTTAGGAGGAGCCTTATGCGGACGGCATTTTTAAACTTATTTCGTCAATCACCCTTCGATGGTCTGAAGAAGCATGCCCAATTGATTCGCGAGGTGGCTCCGGTCTTCAAGAAAGCGTTCACTGCCTACCTGGAGGACAATGTCACGGAGTTCGAGAGTTGTCACAACAAGGTCACCATGATCGAAGACCAGGGAGATCGCATCAAGAGAAATATCCGTGGGCATCTTCCGAGGGGCATTCTCCTGCCCATGGACAAGTTTAAGCTTCTCTGGTATCTGCGGGAGCAGGACAAGGTTTTGGATGCAACCCAGGATACACTGCACTGGCTTTCCTACAGAAAGACCGTCATTCCCGATCACCTGCGCGACGACCTGCTTTTCATGGTGGAAAAGATGTGCGAGGTTTGCTGTTCCGTACTGCCCCTGGTGGAAAGAGCGGAGAGTTATTTCCAGAGCTTCTCCGAGCAGCAGAGGACGGAGGTGAAGCTGAAAATCCGGGCCATTCGGGAACTGGAGTTTCAGTCGGACCAGATGGAGCGTAACCTCCTATCCAATATTTTCGCCCATCCATTCGACAACGCCACCTCGGCCTATCACCTTGCGGAGCTGGTGCGGCTCATGGGTGGAGTTTCCAACCACGCGGAAAATGCGGGAGATATGATGCGGGCCATGATTGCCAGGTAGGGAGCTGATGCGTTAA
This sequence comes from uncultured Syntrophobacteraceae bacterium, assembly GCA_964603955.1. Classification (GTDB taxonomy): domain Bacteria; phylum Desulfobacterota; class Syntrophobacteria; order Syntrophobacterales; family Syntrophobacteraceae; genus SLCH01. The sequence continues at coordinate 59,014 of CAZRWT010000007.1, read as the reverse complement.
CATCCCCGTTATGGAAACGAACAGAGATGTATTTCCATGGACCGCAGCACCGCGTCGGAGCGCCCAAAGGCAGGGAGTGGAAAAGATGGTTCGGAAACGGGGAAAAGTCGAAACGCGGGTGAGCACGGCGATTCTACTGCTCCTCCTGGTCATTGCAGGGGGAGTCTTTTGGAAGCAAAGTCGCTACGATCCCCAGGTATTCAGATTCTCCTTCGATCAGTTTGAGGGAGCGCCCCTTTCGGGAACAGCGCTACAGGAAATGGCCCTCCCTCCCCTCGAATCTTTCATGCCTTCCGGTATGCTGCCTTTCAGCGCAGTGGAGTTCTTCGACAGCGAAAATCTTTCCGACAAAATCAACGGCAAGGCGGAATTTTATCTTCCCGCAGGCTTCAAGGCCCTGGTTGCCCAAAGGTTTGCCGCCCAAAGCCTTCCCGGCCACTGGATGGAGGTGTTCCTTTATGACATGGGGGACCCTCGCAATGCTTTTGCCGTGTACAGCGGGCAGAGGCGAAGCGGTGCGCAAGACCTGGACCTGACCGTCCACGCCTATGGGACGGACAATGCCGTCTTTTTCACTTTGGGCGGCCATTACGTGGAAATCATCGCTTCCCTTTCCGATCCCGTCATGCAAGAAATGATGATTTTTTTTGCCCGGAACATGGTTTCCCAGGGGGCATCGCAAGACACAGCCCTCCGGGAGATGGACCTGCTCCCCGAGGAAGGACTCCGGCAGGACAGTGTGTATCTCATTGCCGCCGATGCCTTCGGATTCGATGCCTTCGACAATGTGTTCACGGCTCAATATGAAATGGGTCGGGAAACAGCTACGGCTTTCCTCTCCCTGAGGGAGTCTCCACAGGAAGCTCGAAGCCTTGCGGCCGGCTTCGCGGATTTTCTGGCCTTTTTTGGAGCGGAACTTCTGCCGGAAGCATCCACCATGCAGGACGCGGTGGTGCTCCGGGTTTTCGACACCTACGAAGTGATCGTGCATCACGGCAGGATGGTCTATGGAGTGCATGAAGCTCCCGACCTCGAAACGGCCCTCGAACTGGCCGAGCGCATGCATGCTCATATAAGGCATGCTGCGGGAGAATGACCGGCATTTGCTTTGTACTCTTGATCATTCCAGGAACGCCATGAATGAAGACAAACATTTGAATCGCCGTGATTTTCTTCTCCGATCCCTCAAGGTGGGTGCTGCCGTGGGCGTCACAGGGCTGCTGGGGTGGACCTTTCACGATCCCGAGGGACCATCGGGAGTTTTCGAGGATGAACAGACCGTCAGCCTGCCCGATTTTTCCATGCCGGAGCTGGGTCAGATGATGGCGGTGGTTCGGGGTGAGGACCGTGCCGCCGGCCTGGACCAGGCCCTCGAATCCCTGGGTGGCATGAATGCCTTCATCAAATCGGGGGATAGGGTGCTCGTCAAGGTGAACGCCGCCTTTGCCACGCCTCCCATCCTGTCGGCCACCACCCATCCCACCCTGGTCGAGCGGCTCGTTTTTCATTGCTTCAAAGCCGGGGCGGCGGACGTGATCGTCACGGACAATCCCATCAACGATCCTCAGAGCTGCTTTCTGCTCTCGGGCATCGAGGAAGCCGCTCGTCGTTCGGGGGCTCGAGTCCTCTACCCCAGGGAAGAATTCTTCCGGCCCACGACCCTGTCCGGCGGCAGGCTCATAAGGTCCTGGCCCCTGCTCTACCGGCCCTTCGACGGGGTGAACAAGTTGATCGGCGTGACACCGGTCAAGGACCATCACCGAAGCGGGGCGTCCATGGTCATGAAAAACTGGTATGGGCTCCTGGGGGGACGGAGGAACGTGTTTCACCAGGATATTCACGGCATCATCACCGAACTGGCCGTCATGGTGAAACCGACCCTGGTGGTTCTGGACGGAACGACCACCATGATGACCAACGGTCCCACGGGAGGCTCCCTGGCCGATCTCAAGGCAACCCATACGCTCATTGCCGGGACCGACCAGGTGGCGGTGGACACACTGGGCGCCACCCTTCTGGACAAAACACCTTCCGACCTTCCTTTCATCCTCATGGCCGAGTCGGCGGGTGTGGGCACCTCGAACCACGAGCTTCTCCGGCCCATACACCTGCAAACCTCTTGAACCAAGGAAAGGGGTGCCCATCATGTCCATTGTGACCGTAAGACGCATCAGCCAGGTCTTTTTTTTCCTGCTCTTTGCCTGGTTTTGCTTCGTTTCCACTGAGGGGGAACAGTGGTGGGAGCTTCGAGGCTGGCCCGCCAACTGGTTTTTGCAACTGGACCCCCTGACGGCCCTGGTCACCCTCCTGGCTACTTCCACCATCTACGCGGGCCTCCTGTGGGCCGTCGTCACTATCGTGCTCACTCTTGTGCTGGGAAGGTTTTTCTGCGGGTGGGTTTGTCCTTTGGGAACCTTGCAGCATTTTGTGGGCTACTGGAGCGCCCGGCTCACTCCCATGGGGAAACTCCCGGATCGCAACCGCTACAGCCCCTACCAGGCGGTGAAGTATTACCTCCTGTTTTTCCTCCTCGCCATGGCCGTGGGAGTTGCCCTGCAAAAAATCATTTCCTCGGGCTTTTGGTCGGCGGCTCTGCTGTACGGAGGGATCACGGCTTTCCTGCTGTTCCTTTTTCGAGAAACCCGGCTTGCGGGAAAGAAAGAGAAAGCACCGGCCTCGATCTTGCTCCTCACGGGCGCCTCGGGATTTCTCGCCTCCTTCCTCCACGGGGGACAACGCCTGCTGGAAGCTTCGGTTCAAACGGGACTCCTGGACCCCATCCCCCTCATGCACCGTTCCTTGGACCTGTTCGTTTTTCCCCTCCTCGGAGAGCCCTTCCGGCGGGGGGCGGTAGATGGCAGGTTGTATGAAGGCGCCTGGGTGATCGGCCTGATTTTCGTCGGGGTCATCGTGCTTTGCATGCGCATCCCGAGGGTTTACTGCCGTTTTGTCTGCCCTCTGGGTGCTCTCATGGGCATTTTGGGGAAGTGGGCGTTGTGGCGAGTGGGCAAGACCCATGAAGCCTGCCGCGATTGTTCCCTTTGCGAAGCTCACTGTGAAGGGGCGTGCGATCCTTTGGGGCGGATTCGCCTGCACGAATGCGTGCTGTGCATGAATTGCATCGAGGATTGCCGGCATGGGGTGATGGGATATGGAACCGGGATATCCGCAGGAGGAGAAGCGAGTTCCCCCGACCTGTCCCGCAGAGGCGTGGTGCTCGCGGTGGCGGCGGGCGTGGTGAGTATCCCGTCCTTGCGGTTGAGCGGTCTTGTGGGGGACAACTGGGACCCGTACATGGTGCGTCCTCCCGGGGCTCTCGGCGAACGGGAATTCCTCCGGAGGTGCATCAAGTGCGGTCAGTGCATGCGCATTTGTCCCACCAACATCATTCATCCGGCGGGGCTTTCCCACGGGGTGGAAGCTTTGTGGACGCCCGTTTTGAATTTTCGCGTGGGCACCAGCGGCTGCCGGCTCAACTGCATCGCCTGCGGGCATATTTGCCCCACGGCAGCCATACGCCCCCTCAGCCTGGACGAAAAGCTCGGGGTGGGGGCGTTCGCCCATTCCGGACCCGTGCGCATGGGCATGGCCTTTGTGGACCATGGGCGTTGCCTGCCCTGGGCCATGGATACTCCTTGCATCGTGTGCCAGGAAAATTGCCCCGTGAGCCCCAAGGCCATTGTGATACGCGAGGTTTTCAGGCCCGTTCATGATGGGGTTCATGACGTGCTTTCCACCCGGGACGGGAACGGCTCCACGGTGATCACCCTGGAAAAACCGGCCCTGGTGTCGGCAAGTCTGGCCACGGGTGATTATTATGTGAGATGGGCGGGCAGTGACGAGCGCCGGCGCATTCGTGAAAACACGGATCGGGAGATCGTCCTCGATACGGGACACGACGCGGTCATTCCTTACGATGCGGGAGATCGGGTGGAAGTGCTCGTCAAGCTGCACCTGCCCCAGGTGGACCCACGGCGTTGTATCGGGTGCGGCGTGTGCGAACACGAATGCCCCGTGACCGGCAGGCGCGCCATTCGTGTGACGGCGGAAAACGAAAGCCGCGACAAACGACGCTCCATGGTGCTGGGACGTTGATTACCATCAGGTTGATCTCTCGCAGGTTTTCTCGTTCCCAAGCTCCGGCTTGGGAACGAGAGCCTCGGTACGGCAGGGACTGAATGGTGATGATGGGATATTCCCGGAAAATTGCAGGTCGGGTTGAGAGAAAGGAAATACAGCCTAAACTTTCCCCGATGTCCATTCCGTCCACTTTGTCCATCATGTCCACAACTCTCTGAACAGAACGGCAACTTTCAGACAGCACCTGATGGACAAGATCGGCAGGATGGAGACATGGGGGAAGCTGGAGCTTCCAAGGCAAGGCGTTCCCAAGCAGGAGCTTGGGAACGAGACGATTCCGGAG
>CAZRWT010000007.1:11983-54491 GCA_964603955.1 uncultured Syntrophobacteraceae bacterium | reverse complement strand
GGTGAATCGGTGGTTCCCAAACGCCCTTTGGGAAAGACGGGGGTGGAGGTGTCCATCCTGTCCCTGGGAGGGATGTTCGACATTCCGTCCAATCAGCTGCTCTTGAGGCAGGCTATGCGCTGGGGAGTCACCCATTGGGATACGGCGGCTTCCTACAGCGGGGGGCGGAGCGAGCAGGGAATCGGCCAGTTTTTCGAGAGAAATTCCGATGCACGCAAGGAAATTTTTCTCGTGACCAAATCGGAGGCTCGCAACACCAGGGAGATGACGGAAAGCTTGAACCGCTCCCTGGAGCGCATGAAGACGGATTACGTGGACCTTTATTTTGTCCATGCCGTGAGGAATGTGAACGGCTTCAACGCCGAAATCAAGGCGTGGGCGGAACAGGCCAAATCTCAGGGAAAAATTCGCTTTTTCGGCTTCAGCACTCACAGCAACATGGAAGATTGCCTCATGGGGGCTGCCGGACTCGGCTGGATCGACGTGATCATGATGACCTACAATTTCCGCATCATGCATACGGACAGGATGAAAAGGGCCGTGGATGCCTGTACCCGGGCGGGCATCGGCCTGACGGCCATGAAAACCCAGGGCGGCGGCTCCGTCAGGATCGACAGTGAATCGGAAATGCGCATGGGGGGCAGATTCCTTCAGGAAGGTTTCACGGACGGTCAGGCCAAGCTCCTGGCCGTGTGGGAAGATTCCCGCATCGCCAACATCTGCTCTCAAATGCCCAACTTGACCCTGCTCATGAGCAATGTGGCAGCCGCGCTCCAACGTACCTCCCTCTCACGGGAGGGGAAGGAAGACCTCATGCGGTTTGCGCGGGAAACGGCATCTTCTTACTGCGCCGGTTGCTCGGATATCTGCGAGGGGGGGCTGGGCCGCCATGTTCCCGTGCAAGACGTCATGCGGTGCCTGATGTATCATCGAAACGGCCGGGCTGATGCGGCTCGGGAGCTGTTCGCGTCCATCCCCGAAGAGACCCGCAGGCACATGGCACGGGATGATTTTGGACGGGTCGAAGCCATGTGCCCCCAAAAGATGCCCATAGGGAAGCTCATGAAGGATGCTTTGAGCGCCCTTGCTTGAGAGGTGACCAGCAGGCGCTTCAGTCGCCGGGCCGGAGGAAGCTGCCGGTGAAAAGGACATGAATTCCGGAAACTGCCTTAAACCACATGAAAAGGAGGGGGTGATGGAATCGGAAAAAACTTCGTTATCTCCGGAAGTTCTCTATTTTTTTCAGGAGATCAAGGATCTTTATAGAGAAACCGAGCGTTTCATGAAAGAGCAGTCATTGGAAACGGACAGACGGTTCAAGGAGACGGACAGACGGTTCAAGGAAACAGATAAAAAAATAGGAAAACTGACCAATCGCCTGGGTGAATTCATTGAAGAAATGGTGCGGCCTTCTGTAGTGCGTCTGCTGCGCGAGAGGGGTATTGCGGTGCATTCTGTTTCCCGCAATGTGTATGTGGAGCGTGCCGGCGAGTCTGCGGAATTTGATCTTCTGGTGGTCAATGATGGTGAGATGGTTGCGGTGGAGTGCAAAAGCTCCCTTTCCATCGATGATGTGAATGAGCATCTGGAGCGCCTTGGTAAGATCAAGCGGCTTTTACCCCATTATGCAAACATGCGTGTGATGGGTGCTGTTGCCGCCATGGTGATTCAGGAGAATGTCGCTCGTTATGCTTTTAAAAAAGGATTGTTCGTGATGGGGCAAAGTGGAGAAGCCATGAAAATCCTCAACAGTGAACAATTCAGGCCCCATTTATGGTAGATTCAACTTTCCTTGTTCGAGTAAATGCTTCGAATATGGGGACCGATTGAAATGAACTGAATCGATAACAAGGATGATATGGAATGCCCGGAGTTTATGAAGTTTACGTGAAGACCCATTTTTCCGCCGCCCACCGCCTCCACGGGTATCCGGGGGATTGCGCCAGGATGCACGGGCACAACTGGATCGTGGAGGTGTACGTGCGGTGCAGCGCCCTCGATGACCTGGGCATCGGTATGGATTTCCGGGACATTCGCGGCGCAGTCAAGGAAGTGCTCGAGCGCATGGACCATTGCGACCTCAACGAACTGCCCGCCTTTCGGGAAGTGAATCCCACTTCGGAACACATCGCCCGCTACCTGTACCGGGAACTTTCCCAAATCATCAACACGGATGTGGTCAAAGTCTCCAGGGTCAAGGTCTGTGAAACACCCGGCGCCGGAGCCTATTACTGGGAGGAATAGGCGTGCCTTGCGCCGGCCAGGCCGGCCGGGCCGCCCGCACATTCTTCACGGGCGGTTTCGGCTTTGCATGCTTTCCCAAAGCGCAATGCGTGACATGAAAATCCTCCTGGAAAGCACGGGAACGAAGCGGGTTTGCACTCCTTTTCGATGACGCGCGACATCGAAGCACGACACAAATGTGTCACGCTTTGGTGTCGCGCGTCAAGTGGAGAGTGCTTTCATTTCGTATCCTGTCCTCGGGTGAAGCTCGGGAGGTTTTGGAAGGACAAAAAATGCTCCGTGTCAACGAAATTTTTCACAGCATCCAGGGGGAATCGACCCATGCGGGGCGGCCGTGCGTTTTTATACGCCTGACGGGCTGCAACCTGCGCTGCCTCTATTGTGATACCGCTTACGCTCATGACGAGGGGGAAAGCCTCTCGGTGGAGGAAATCCCGGCTCGGGTGAAAGTGTTTCACTGTCCCCTGGTGGAAATCACGGGGGGCGAACCCCTCATCCAGGAAGACACGCCGCGATTGGTCGAAGGGCTGCTGGAATCGGGTTATGAGGTGCTCCTGGAAACCAACGGGAGCCGGGACATTTCCCGGGTATCTTCCCGGTGTGTCAAGATCGTGGATTTCAAATGTCCGTCCAGCGGAGAATCCCTTTCCAACGACCTGGAAAACATCGGCCGACTCCAGGCGCACGACGAAGTCAAGTTCGTCATTGCAAATCGCGAGGATTATGAGTTTGCCGTGGAACTCACAAGACGCATCCGGAAGGAAAGGGTAGGGCGGATTGCCGTGCTCTTTTCAGCGGTGTTCGGAGTCCTCGCATTGGATCACCTGGCCCGGTGGATACTCGAGGACGGTCTTCCCGTGAGGCTCAACGTGCAACTGCACAAGGTCATCTGGGACCCTCACCGGCGGGGCGTGTGAAAGTCTGTTTTTTCTTGTCGTGCTCGAGGTGGGGAACAATTGTTGGATTGAACGACCGGGGGAATCGGGGTATAAGGTCGGCTTGAAAAACAGATGTGTTTTTGCACAAAATCTTCGGAAGCTATTCAGGAACCTTGTGGATGTGGAGAGTGTGAGCGCGTGATTTCCTTGTCCGATGCAACAACGCCGAAGCTCGGAGTGGTGCTCCTTTCGGGCGGCGTCGATTCGGCCACCTGCCTGGCCGTTGCCCGTTCGGAAGGGTTTGATCTTTATGCCCTGAGCTTTTTTTACCACCAGCGCCACCGGGTGGAGATGGAGGCGTCCCGGCGCGTGGCGGCCCGGATGGGCGTCAAGGAGCACCTGGTTCTGGAATTGCCCCTCCATCGCATCGGGGGATCGGCGCTCACGGATGACATGGAAGTCCCCAAGGACGTGCCCCTCCATGAAATGCAAAGCCGTATTCCCGCTACGTATGTTCCCGGACGCAACATCATCTTCCTGTCCTTCGCCCTGGCCTGGGCGGAAGTGCTCGGTGCGGGCGACATTTTCATCGGGGTGAACGCCCTGGATTATTCGGGTTATCCCGATTGCCGACCGGCCTTCATCGAAGCCTTCGAGAAGATGGCTCACGAAGGTCTGCGGGATGCCGTCGAAGGAAAAAGTCGCATGAAAATTCGCACCCCCCTCATGGCCTTCACCAAGGGGCAAATCATCCGGTTGGGCCTCGACCTGGGAGTGGATTACAGCATCACTCACTCCTGCTACGATCCCGATTCGGAGGGAAGGGCCTGCGGTCGGTGCGACAGTTGCCGACTGCGGAGAAAGGGCTTCCTGGATGCCGATGCTCCCGACCCGACACCCTACGCCCCCGGTGCCATGACGGGCGGCGATACATTGAAATGATTGGAGTTTCAAATGACAGGCGACATCAACACTTCCCTGACTCAACTGGGCGCGGTGGTGGAACCGCCCCGGACGCCCCGTGAAGCCACGCTCGAAACCATCCCCAACCCTCATCCCGACCAGGATTACGTGGTGAGACTGACCTCCCTCGAACTCACCACGGTCTGTCCCATCACGGGGCAACCCGATTTCGCCACCCTGATCGTCGATTATGTTCCCGGCGACCTGCTGGTGGAGAGCAAGTCCTTCAAGTTGTTCCTGGGAAGCTTTCGCAATCACGGGAGTTTCCATGAGGATTGCACGGTTTATGTACTCAAGCGGCTCAGGGAAGCCATGAACCCCAAATACATCCGGGTCGTGGGGTTGTGGAGTCCTCGTGGGGGCATTCCCATCGACGTGGTGGTGGAATGGGGGGAACTGCCCGTCGGCTGTCGCCCTCTGCCCCTGGGAGAAACCGCGTATCGAGGCGGCCGAGGATGAAGGAGGCCATGAAGGAACGACGAGTGGGCGTCTGGATTATCGGAGCCCTGGGCTCCATCGCCACCACGGTGATGGTGGGGGCTCTGATGCTGCAAAAGGGAAAAACGGCTCCCGTGGGCATGGTCACCGCGACCGAACCCTTTCGAGAACTGAATCTCCTTCCCATGGAAGCTCTCACTTTCGGCGGCTGCGACATCAGAAAGGGACGCCTGGAGGAAGCCGCGCGCCATTTGCTTACGGAAACACGGATCGTCGATGCTGCATGCATCGAGGAACTGGCCCCTCGCCTGTCCGCCATGAATGACGATGTGGAAATGGGAACGGCGGTCAACTGCGGGGAAGCCATCTGCGGCATGGCCGATACGGCGGATGGAGAAGGCCTGTCCCTGGCGGAACAGATACGGGTGGTGCGGAGACAACTTCGGAACTTTAGGGAGAAGCATCGCCTGGATCGAGTGATCGTGGTCAATCTGGCTTCCACCGAACCGCACCTTCCCATCGAGAGCTATCACCAAGACCTGCCCGCATTCCGCGATGAAATCGAAAAAAACAATCACCGGGCCGTGCGAGCGGGTACCCTTTATGCCTATGCCGCCGTCAGTGAGGGGTGCCCTTACATCAACTTTACCCCCTCCAATGGGGCCCTGGTGGATGCGGTGATTCAACTGGCAGTGGAGCGCAAGGTGCCCGTCATGGGCAACGACGGCAAGACGGGGGAAACCCTGGTCAAGTCCGCGCTCGCTCCCATGTTCACCTGCCGCAACCTCGATGTGCTGAGCTGGTCCGGTTTCAACATTCTCGGGAACATGGACGGCAGTGTGTTGAGCCACCCCGACAATCGCGAGGCCAAGATCCGAACCAAGGACCAGGTTCTCGGGCATATCCTGGGGTACTCTCCCCATTCCAACGTGAGCATCCATTATGTTCCCTCCCTGGACGACCAGAAAACCGCCTGGGATTTCATCCACTTCGAAGGCTTCCTGGGAGCCAGGATGTCCCTCCAGTTTATCTGGCAGGGATATGATTCTCTCCTGGCCGCACCCCTTGTTTTGGACCTGGTGAGATTGGCGGACCTGGCCGCCGAGAGAGGGGAGGGGGGGCTCATGCTTCACCTGGCGTCTTACTTCAAGGCTCCCCTTGGCGTGGACGAGCACCGCCTGTACCGGCAATACGAACTCCTGACGGCCTATGCACGGGCCGCCGCAAGAGATGTCTCGGTCGATGTCCCCGTTGCCGGGAATCAGAAATCGATGTCTTTGCCCTGCGTCAGGAAAAAAGAGATGAAGCTTTCCTTCAGCACCAACGCCTTTGTGCGATTCAGCCTGGTGGAAGCCGTGAAGCACATTGCGCTCCTTGGTTTCGACGGCGTCGAGATCGTGGCCGACGTGCCGCATTTTTATGCCGAAAATGTTTCCCATAAGAACCTGAAAGCCCTTCGAGGACTGCTCGGAAGTTTGGGTATCCGGGCGGCCAATGTGAACGCCAACACTGCGGTGGGGTACTACGGCCAGGAATTTTGGGAACCTCTGTTCGAACCGTCCTTGTCGCATCCCGAGGAGATGCTGAGGCAGTGGCGTGTGGCTTATACCAAAAAGTGTATCGAGATCGCTGCGGAATTAAGAGCCCCTTCCATTTCCATCACATCGGGTCGCATGGTGCCGGGAATTCTGCCTGAAAGGTCGCTGGATTTGTTGAAGACTTCCCTCCATGAAATTCTGCCCTATGCCCGCAGGCATAAGGTACGGGTGGGCATCGAATACGAGCCAGGTTTGCTCATCGAACGCTATGAAGAGCTTGCGGCCTTGCTCCAGGAAATGGAATCTCCCGGACTGGGGGCCAACCTGGACCTGGGGCACAGTCATGTGCTGGGAGAAGATCCCGAAACGGTCATTTCGGGCCTGGGTGAAAAGATTTTTCATGTTCACCTGGAGGACATCAAATCTCGCAAGCACTACCACCTCATTCCAGGGTTCGGAGACATGGATTTCGGCAACCTGTACCGGTGTTTGAAAAACGTCGGGTATGCCGGGTTCGTCACCGTCGAGCTGTACACCTACCCTCATGAACCCGTGGATGCGGCCCATCGGTCCCTGAGCTATCTTCAGGAGGTTTTTGTATCCTGATTCGAGTTTCCATTTTCCAAAGGATTCATCATGAAATTTGCTTTCAGTTCCAATGCTTTCCTGCATCATGACCTGTCGGAAACCATCACCATCCTGGCCGATCTGGGCTACGAAGGTATCGAGATCATGGCCGATGTGCCCCACGCCTATCCCACACACCTGGACGACCGGGCCGTGGACCGGATTCGCCGTCACCTGGAAGATTCGCGGCTCGAAATCTCCAACATCAATGCGTTCATGCACCATGCCGACGGGGACACGTACCACCCGTCCTGGATCGAACGCGATGAAGCGGAGCGGCGGCGGCGTGTGGAGTACACTCTTCGGTGCATCGATCTGGCTGCCCGACTGGGGGCCAAGACCCTATCCACCGAGCCCGGAGGGCCTCTCGAAAACGGCATGACGCGGGAGGAGGGCGTGTGTTTCTTTCGTGAAGGTCTCGATGTCGTGGGGGAAAGGGCACGGCAGAAAGGCATCCGGGTTCTCATCGAGCCGGAACCGGGGCTTCTCATCGAAAACAGCGGACAGTTCATCGAATTTTTCGAGGGACTCGATACGGAAGTTTTCGGCATCAACTTCGATATCGGCCATTTCTATTGCGTGGGGGAAGACCCGGCGGCTCTCGTGACGCGCCTCGATGATGTGACCCACCACTATCATCTGGAAGACATCGCCGCATCTCGGGAGCATGTTCATCTCATGTTGGGCGACGGGGCCATCGACATTCCGGGAGTGCTCGAAGCCATAGACGGGCTGGGGTACCGGGGGTTCGTGACGGTGGAGCTTTATACTTACGCGAACAACGCCCCCGAAGCCGCCCGCAAGTCCATGGAATACCTCCGCATGGTGCGAAGCGGGTGGCCCCGCTGAATCGTTTGAAGGAACCCCCAATTTATTTTAAGGAGATGACGAGACAATGAGCAACACTCATTCCAGGATGCCTTTGAAGCCCTACATGGAAGCTGTTCAGGCCCATTGCGAAGCCCTTTCCAGGGAGGAATTGATCAAGACCCTTATGGAACTGGCTCAGGAGGTGCCCATAAGGCAGCGCAAAGAGTTTCTAGAAAAGATTCGAGCTTTCAGCAGCAGGGTTGTTGTCGAGGAAGACGAAGGGGATGGAGACGATGAGCAGGAGGCCCTGCTCCAACGCATTTCGCTCCTGAAGGAGGAAATCGACGAGAGGATCGCGTCCATAGAAAACGGCACTTACTGGGATGATTCCTCCGGTTGGGATGATGGATATGATGAAGACCCGGATTCCGTGAGTGAAGAGCAATTGGAGGACCTGAAGACCCTGTTTCTGGAGGCGGATGGCCTGTTTTTGGATGGGCGCCTGGAAACGGCCATGCATGTGTACCATGCTCTGTTCGATATCCTGGATTCAGTCGATTATCTCGATAGCATGATCTCCGGCGAGTCTTTGGACCTCCGTGAATCGAAGGCGAGGCATTGCCGTTGTGTTTATGAGCTTGCGGATTCGGCAGAACGTGTGGAACTTTTTCTCCAATGTATGGGTACTGATGATCGAGCTCGTTTCGATCAGCGTTTCGATCCGGCATCCGGGCATCTTCCCACGCTACGGGATATCGTGGAGGCGGCCTACGATGACATGCCCGATTTTGAAACCTTTTTGCCGGCCTGGGAGAAAAGACTTGCTTCCTGCCATGGGGCCAGGGCCGCGTTGCTTCGTATGGAAGCCGTACAACACCTGGAAGGCATCGAGGGGGTGGCTCGTCTGGCTCGAGAGTGGAAGTCTTTGCAGCCCGTTGGATACCTCTTCTGGATAAAAGCCCTGGAGGAAAAACGAGACTGGGAGGGAATGCGCGTTGCCTGCCGGGAGGCTCTCGACACTTTGTCTGCGGGGAAGTTGAGAGAACAGGCTGCCGCTTGTCTCGCTCGATCCGCTGACGAACTGGGGGATTTAGGCACCGTGCTTCAGGGCAAACGGGAAAGGTTTTTATCCGCTCCCGAAGAAGCAAGCCTGGTAGAGTATCTCGAAGAAGCGGAAAAGCAGAAGGTTCGCGCACGGGAACTGGAAGTTCTTATCACCTTGAGAGAGCAAATCGCGGGGCAAAAAGGAAAAAGCCATTTCGATGGCTTGTTTTTAAAAATCCTCCTCATGGCGGGTAAAATCGAGGAAGCGTTCCAAAAAGAAAAAAATGTGGCAAGCCTGGGTTGGAGTCATGGAAATGCAGGGATTGTTTTCGGAGCCGTTTTGAGCGTATTGGTTGAAAATTCTCCCCAAATGGTTGTGATCAAAGACCTGCTGCAAAAATATGCGGGCCGATCATTCTTTTCGCACGGGGATGGCGATGGAGGAAAAATGTATGCTCAAATCATGAAAGGCCTTGAAGGGATTGTACTGACCGGGGAGCAAAAAGAAAAATACGCGGCATGGGCGGATAAAGTCTCCCGCAGCAGGGCCCAGGACATTGTGTCCGGAAAGCACCGCAGTGTTTACGACAGGGCAGCCCAGGTGCTCGGGGCGCTTGCGGAATTCCATGTCCTTTCCGGTCAAAAAGAAAAAGCCGCTTCACTTCTCCACGAATTCACTCGAGTCAAGTTTCCTCGCCACAGTGCCTTCCGGGCGGAAGTGCGGCATGTTGTCGGCAAGTCTCCGCTGCTCAGAGGGCTTGGGGTTTCTTGAACGGGCTGCACAGAAGTTCTGCCTGCCGGTCAAATATTGATCCATCTTTTGTTGTGCTTGAATTTGTATAGACGGCTCCCTGCCTTGCCTTGGTGCAAGGTCAGGGCGATTGCATGACATGCGCATATAAAATCAACAACTTAGCCCATGTCCTTTTTCGGGCTGCCAGCGAGGAGGCTAGTATAGCCTACGATTCGTCTAGGTCAAAAGACGTGAAAGCTTAATGTTCTCCCTCTCTGACAGTATCTATTGGTATAACTTCCTGAAAATGATTGCAAAGTCATGCAATCGCCCTGGGTGCAAGGTAGGAAGCGAATGGTCTTTTATTGCATTTTATCGTCTTTTTCAGGCCTAATAACTCTATGGGAAAAAGTCTTATGTAATTTGAATTGGTTATAACATTGAAACCTGCCTGATACTACAAACCTATAAGTTCGATATATACAAAACATTCTTCTGAAAAATAGCTTGAAAAAAAAGTTCGATATGCATACCCTCCTTTATTTTTTAGTTTGAGAAGGAGGGTTGCGGCTATTACAGAGCCTCAATAGATAGTCGGCTGTGAGAGGTGGAGATGTACTCATCAGATCAGCACATGAATACAGAATATCCATTGAACTTTAGCTATGTTTTTCAGGATGAATCAGTCACATGCAAATGGAAGGAGAAGATTGTGAGAGAAGCAGTGATTGTCAGTGCGGTTCGAACACCTTTGGGAAGCTTCAACGGTTCGCTGGCCAATATGGGAGCCACGAAGCTCGGTGCCCTGGCCATCCGGGAATCCATCCGTCGGGCGGGTATTACCGGGAAAGATGTGGATGAGGCCGTCATGGGCATGGTTTTGCCCTGCGGCTATGGGCAGAATCCAGCTAAACAGGCGCTGGTTCAAGCCGGACTTCCTTACGAAGTGGAAGCCCTCACCGTCAACAAGGTGTGCGGTTCCGGGCTGAAAGCGGTGATGCTGGCCGCTCAGGCCATCCAGACGGGCGATGCCGACGTGGTGGTGGCAGGTGGTATGGAAAACATGAGCATGGCTCCTTATTTCCTCAAAAAAGCCCGTTTCGGGTACCGCATGGGCGATGCGACCATGCATGACCATATGGTGCATGATGGATTGTGGGACATCGTGAACGATTTCCACATGGGCATTTCCAATGAGCTTTGCTCCGAACGCTATCAGGTGAGCCGGGAAGATCAGGATCGGTATGCCGCCGAATCGTATCGTCGGACTCTGGCTGCACAGGCCGCCGGTAAATTCGATGACGAGATCATGGCCGTCGAGATTCCCCAGCGCAAGGGCGATCCCAAAATCTTCAACCGGGATGAGTGCCCCCAGGAAACCACTTACGAACAGCTGTCCAAAATGAAGTCCGCCTTCAAGCAGGGGGGAGTCACCACGGCCGGCAACGCCTCCATCATCAGCGACGGTGCCGCCGCAGTGGTGGTGATGAGTCGGGAAAAGGCCGAGGCCATGGGGTGCGACATCCTGGCGACCGTGGGAGCCCAGGCATCTTACGGCATCGACATGAAATACGTGTTGGTGGCCCCCATTTGGGCGGTGCCCAAGTGTTTGAAGAAGGAAGGGATCAGCAAGGAGGAGATCGATCTGTACGAGATCAACGAGGCTTTCAGCGGTTCCACCGTGGCCGCGCTCAGGGCCCTTGAACTTGATCCGGCCAAAGTCAATGTCAACGGCGGCAGCGTGGCCTTGGGGCATCCCATCGGAGCCAGCGGCTGTCGCGTGCTGGTGACGCTGTTGTACGAGATGATCCGTCAGGACAAAAAGCGAGGATTGGCTTCGCTTTGTCTTGGCGGCGGCGAAGCGGTCGCCATGATCGTCAAGCGGGGATGATCCCCAAATTCAACCAACCAACTCAAAACAAGGAGGACCACAGTATGGCGGAAGAAGCTTTCAAATCTCGACGGTGCCGGCCGATGATCGGCACCGTCCCGGCCCTGAAGGAGGAATGATGGAAAAAACCCCGAACCGCCTGCTCATTCTCATGGCGGGCATGTTGGTCATGCTCTGTTCCGGCGCCGTTTATATCTGGGGCGTCTTTCAGGGACCCCTGGTCGAAATGTTCGGATGGACGCAGGCAGCGACCGCCGGCACTTTCTCCCTCACTTTGGGAATCTTTGCCGTGGGAACCGTCGTTGGAGGTCGTATCGTGGACAAGTTCGGTCCTCGGGAAGTCACCGTTGCCGGCGGTGCCATGATCGGCGGAGGCGTCTTCCTGGCCAGCCTGATCGACGCCGACAGGATATGGCTGCTTTATCTTTCTTACGGGGCCATGATGGGGTTCGGCGTCGGCATGATTTATACGCCCATCATTGCCTGCCTGTCCAAATGGTATCCCGATAAAAAGGGGATGATCACCGGTTTGGTGGTCAGCTTTCTGGGTGCCGGCGGACTCATTTGCACTCCCGTCGCCAAAAGTCTGGTGACCAACTACGGCGTGCTGAGCACTTTTGCCGTCATGGGCATACTTTTTGGTTGCATTGTTATCGGATCCGCACTTTTTCTGAAAAATCCCCCGGCCGATTATAAACCTGCGGGTTGGACGCCCCCCGCTGCCGGGAGCGCGGCTGCCGTCGTGCGCAATTATCCCCCGTCGGTCATGCTGAAGACTCCCCAGTTCTGGTCACTGGCCGTTATTCTGTTGATCGGCACCATGTCCGGTCTCATGGTCATACCCTTTGGTAAAATCCTCGCCTCCCAGGCCGGGCTTTCGGAAGTGGTGGCCACCTCGGCGATCATGCTCATTTCCATCGGCAACGCGGGTGGTCGTTTTCTCTGGGGAGCCGCATCCGACAAGCTGGGTCGCCTGCGAACCATCATGATCATCCTTTGTGTTTCCGGAACCACCATGCTGTTCCTCAACCAGATGACGGGCGCTCTGTCACTGGTGGGCATCGGCATCGTCGCTTTCTGCTACGGTGGTATCCTGGGGACCATGCCGGCCACGACCGCCGACTTCTTCGGCGCCAAAAACCTTGGGACGAATTACGGCGTGCTCCTTCTGGCCTTCAGCACATCGGCCATCGGGGCTCCCATTGTCGCGGGAATGGCCAAGGACATGACCGGCGATTTCAGAGCCGCTTTTCTGATCGGTGGAATTTCCTGCCTGATTGCCCTGGCTCTTGCCTTCTTCACCAAACCGCCCGCAGCCAGGGAATGAACGCCGTATGCAACTTGTCAACGGCCCTTTGCCCATGACCCCGTGCCGATGACCCTGTGGTTTCTTGTTTCCAAGCTCCGGCCTGGAAACTTTCTCTCTCGTCCCCGGGCTCCGGCTTGGGAACGAAAAATGATGCTGATGTGACGCCGGCACTTGCCGGATTTGGACTTCACCGGCTGAAGTTGAACCGGGACTTGAATCTTCCACTTTTCACCGGACCGCATTGGCGCCATGGATTGTGAGGCGCTCTTTCGGTCGGGTGGAATATCAGGTCACAAAAATGACAAGGAGCAGAATATGAATTTGGATTTGACCGAAGAACAAACACTGATACAGAACACGGCCCGCAATTTCGCACGGGTCGAACTGGAGCCGGTTGCCGCAAAGCTCGACCAGGAAAAGGATCGAGAAACCCTGCTGGCCGGGCTGAAAAAACTGGCCGAACTGGGCTTCATGGGTCTCAACGTCAAGGAAGAATACGGCGGTTCGGAAGCGGGCGTCGTCGCCTTCAGCCTGGCCATGACGGAAATCGCTCGAGCCTGCGCATCGACTGCGGTGACGGTTTCGGTCAACAACATGGTTTGCGAGGTCATCCAGGCCATCGGCACGGAAGAGCAGAAGAACAAATACATTCCCAAAATTTGTTCGGGCGAATATGCCGCCGGAAGTTTCGCCCTCACCGAAAACAGTGCCGGTTCCGATCCCTCGGGCATGCGCGCCGTCGCCGTCAAGGATGGGGATTCCTATGTGCTCAACGGTTCCAAAATCTTCATCACCAGCGCCCCTTATGCCGGGGTGTTCGTCGTCTGGGCGGTGACCGACAAGGATGCTCCCAAAGGCAAGGGAATCAGTTGTTTCCTGGTGGAAGCGGGCACTCCCGGCCTGATCGTCGGACGAGAAGAGCACAAGATGGGGCAAAACGCTTCGGCCACCAACGAAGTGCTTTTCGACAACTGCCGCATACCGGCCACGGCTCTCATGGGCAAGCTCAACGACGGCTTCCGCATCGCCGTGGCGGAACTGGCCGGAGGACGCATCGGCATCGGTTCTCTCGCCCTGGGGCTCGGGCTCGCGGCCATGGACCACGCGGCCCGCTACGCCGGCGAGCGGGTGCAGTTCAACCAGAAGATCACCAATTTCCAGGCCATTCAGTGGATGATCGCCGATTCCTACACCGAACTGGAAGCGGCCCGTCTCTTGCTGATGAACGCCGCGTTTCTCAAGGAACAGGGGCGTCCCTTCGCCAAGGAAGCATCCATGGCAAAGTTATACGCCACCGAAAGCGCCAACCGCGCCTGCTACAACGCCTTGCAGATGCTGGGAGGCTACGGCTACACTCAGGAATTCCCCGTTGAGCGGTATGCCCGCGATGTCCGAATCACCAGCATTTATGAAGGAACCAGTGAAATCCAGCGTCTGATCATTTCCCGGGAAATTCTCCGGGGACTTTCGGTTTAAACCTCAAGGAGGAAAACATGAGTACCGACAAGCGCATCACTTTGCAGCAGGCTGCCGAGATCGTCAAAAACGGATCGAGCCTGACCTTTTCCGGTTTCACCATCTGGCGGCGTCCATTTGCCGTTGTTTTCGAGCTGATCCGTCAGCAGAAGCGTGGCCTGCACCTGATCGAAGTCAACGGTGGTCCTCAGACCGAGTTCCTGGTGGGAGCCGGTTGCGTCGATATTTGGGAGTCTTGCTGGGTGGGCCATGAGCTTTACGGCAAGTACGGAGCCAACCTGTCCCGGCGTGTGGGCAAAAAAGAAATCCTGGTGGAAGACTACAGCCATGCGGAAATGATGTTCCGGTTCGCCGCCGCCGCTCAAGGGGCTCCCTACGCGGTTACCCAGACGTCCCTGGGCACCGACATCCACAATCCCGAATTCGACACGCTCGGCCGGGCCGGCAAGCGGGACGGCAAGCGCATCGGCAAGCACAAGTACATCTTCACCGAAGACCCCTTCTTCGATGCCGGTCCCCAAGTGCTCATTCCCGCCGCCAAAGTCGATGTGGCCATTCTGTGCGTCCAACAAGTCGGCGAAGAGGGTACGGTTCGGGTCAACGGGCAGTTGTATTCCGATCCGGAAGTGGCCCGGGCAGCCGACATCACCATAGTCATGGCCGAGGAGATCGTGCCGGAAGCTTACCTGCGTCGCGATGCCGATCACAACACCATCCCGAGCTTCGAAGTCAACTACATCCTTGAATGCCCCTTTGGAGCCCATCCCACGGGCATGTTCGGCAAATACGACGTGGACGGCCCCTTTCTCAAGGATTTCTATGCGCAAACCCGCACCCAGGAAGGTTTCGACGCCTTCGCCAAGGAGTGGGTCTTCGGGCTGGATCACCTCGGCTACCTGGAAAAGCTCGGCTGGTCCCGCATGCTCAACCTCCGGGCCAACACCGCCCTCAACTACAAACCCCGCAAGTAACAAGGGAGGAACAACCATGAGCGATTACGCATCCCCTGAAGAATACGGCCTGGCGGACCTGCTGTGCTGCGCCGCGTCCCGTGAAGTCCAGGACAATGAGATCGTCTTTGCCGGTACGGGGCTGCCCATGGTGGCCATCATGCTGGCTCAACTGACCCATGCCCCCAACCTGAAGCTGATCTTCGAAGCCGGTACCCTCGACGGCCGTCCACCGGAGTTGCCGACTTCCGTGGGCGACGCCCGTTGTGAAACGGGAGCTTCGCGTTCTTCCGGCCTGTACGATGCCTTTTCCATTGCCCAGCGCGGCTATGTGGACCTGGGCTACCTGGGCGGCGCGGAAATCGACCAATACGGCAATGTGAATACCACCTGCATCGGCAATTACCTGGAGCCGGACCTGCGCCTCACGGGCAGCGGCGGCAACCCGGACATCAATTCCTTCGCCAGGCGCACAGTCTTCATCATGGTGCATGAGAAACGCCGCTTCGTGGAAAACGTGAGCTACATCACCAGCCCCGGCTGGCGCGTGAAGAAGTGGCCCGGAGGTGAGTGGGTGCATCGTCGTGAGCTTTACGGGTCGGCTTTTCGCGGCGGTCCTTCGGCGGTGATCAGCACTGCCGGAGTCTTCCGCTTCGACGAGCAGGACGGGCACATGTACCTCGATACCTGCCATCCCGGCAAAACCCCCGCCGAGATCAAGGACCTGTGCCAGTTCGATCTCGACATTTCCCGTGTCAAGGGCGAAACTTCGCCTCCGACCCGCGAGGAACTGCGCCTGATCCATGAAGTCCTCGATCCCGATCAGATCTTCATTCCCAAGGTGAAAAAAGACTGACGGTTTTGTAAGGGCCACCTGACGGACCGACATCGCTTTTCCGCGATGTCCGGTCCGTTTTTTTTACCCGCTGCGCCATAAAGCCCCGTCTCTTCAGGGCGGGGATATAAGGCGCTTTCCTCTCGCTCCCAAGCTGGATACCCTCTCTCGTTCCCA
This sequence comes from uncultured Syntrophobacteraceae bacterium, assembly GCA_964603955.1. Lineage (GTDB taxonomy): Bacteria > Desulfobacterota > Syntrophobacteria > Syntrophobacterales > Syntrophobacteraceae > SLCH01. The sequence continues at coordinate 38,578 of CAZRWT010000007.1, read as the reverse complement.
AGCTCCGGCTTGGGAACGCCCTTGCCGGGAAGCTCCGGCTTCCCTTGTGTACAAAGAGGAAGCTGGAGCTTCCAAGTATTTTCGTTCCCAAGCCGGAGCTTGGGAACGAGTAGGAAGAACAGGCTTGGGAACGAATAGAGAGTAGAAGCAAGAAAAAAAAACGTATCGGCAGTGAGTTTCAATTAATTGTACATCCAAATATATGGGAGATTCTTGATGGAACAGCATGTCATCCCGCAGCCGTACAGGCCCGCCCATAAGGTCCGCTTCGTTTCGGCCGCCTCGCTCTTCGACGGCCACGACGCCACCATCAACATCATGCGCCGCATCCTTCAGTCCACGGGAGTGGAAGTCATCCATCTCGGCCACAACCGCTCGGTCCAGGAAATTGTCAATGCCGCACTCCAGGAGGATGTTCAGGGTATTGCCATCACCAGTTACCAGGGCGGGCATCTCGAATTTTTCAAGTACATGATCGACTTGCTCCGGGAGGGTGACGGCGGGAACATCAAGGTGTTCGGCGGCGGCGGCGGGGTGATCGTTCCCGAAGAAATCCAAGAGCTGCACGCCTACGGAGTCAGCCGCATTTACTCGCCGGAGGACGGCCAGAGAATGGGGTTGCAGGGCATGATCAACGAGGTGGTCGAGATGACGGACGCCGATGTGACGCACCTCGCGCCTCAATCACCGGAGGAGGTCCTGGCGGGGCTCGAGAGCGGCAACCGCAGGGTCCTGGCCCGGGTGATCACCTGCCTGGAAAACAAGGTCTATCCCGAAGACCTGGGCCGGTGCATCAAAGAAGCTGCAGAGCATCGCAAAACACCGGTCCTGGGCATCACGGGCACGGGCGGCGCGGGCAAGTCTTCCCTCACCGACGAACTGGTCCGCCGCTTCCGCCTCGACCAGGACGACCGCCTCAAGCTGGCCATCATCAGCATCGACCCTTCCCGCAAACGCACCGGCGGCGCCCTGCTCGGCGACCGCATCCGCATGAATGCCATCGAGCACCCCAACATCTACATGCGTTCGCTGGCCACCCGCGAAACCGGTTCCGAAATATCGGCCGCCCTGCCCGAAGTCATCGCCGCATGCAAGCTGTCGGGATTCGACCTGATCATCGTCGAAACTTCGGGCATCGGACAGGGGAACGCGGCCATCGTGCCTTTTGTCGATCGGTCCCTCTACGTCATGACTCCGGAATTCGGAGCGGCTTCCCAGTTGGAAAAAATCGACATGTTGGATTTCGCTCACTTCGTGGCCATCAACAAATTCGACCGCAAAGGTGCTGAAGACGCCCTGCGCGATGTGCGCAAGCAGTATCAGCGCAACCACGGCGCTTTCGGCACCCCGCCCGAACGGATGCCGGTCTTTCCCACCATCGCCGCCCGTTTCAACGACGAGGGAGTCACCGCGCTCTTCCAGGCCATGCTGCCCGATTTGCAAGAGCTGGGACTCGATCTCGAACCGGGCCGCCTGCCCAAGGTTGCCGTGCCCCAATCGGCGGACCATCGCTCCATCGTTCCGGCCGGACGCATTCGCTACCTGGCCGAAATCTCCGACACGATGCGCCGCTACCACGCTCACACCGACGACCAGATGAAAAAAGTGCGAGAATGCCGGGCTTTGAAAGTTTCTCGAGACTTGTTCGGTGCCTGTGAAAAGCCCATGGACGGATTCGATGAAGTGCTCGCCTGGAAGGAAGGGGAAGTCGATCCCCAGGTGAAAAAGCTGCTCGACCGCTGGCCCGAACTGGCCGCCCAGTATCGAGGCGACGAACACGTGGTCAAGATTCGCGACCGGGAAATCCGCACCAAACTGACCCGCACGTCCCTTTCGGGTTCGGCCATTCCCAAGGTCTGCCTGCCCCGTTACGAAGATGACGGCGAACTGCTCCGCTTCCTGAGGAAGGAAAACCTGCCGGGACTGTTTCCCTTCACGTCCGGCGTTTTTCCCTTCAAGCGAGAAAACGAAGACCCCACCCGCATGTTCGCCGGTGAGGGGGACCCCTTCCGCACCAACCGCCGTTTCAAGGCGGTCAGTGAGGGCATGCCCGCCCATCGCCTCTCCACTGCTTTCGATTCGGTGACCCTGTACGGCTGCGATCCGGACGAGCGTCCGGACATCTACGGAAAAATCGGCAATTCGGGGGTTTCCATCGCCACCCTGGACGACATGAAGGTGCTTTACAGCGGCTTCGATCTCTGTGCCCCCACCACGTCCGTTTCCATGACCATCAACGGACCGGCACCCATCATCCTCGCCTGCTTTTTCAACACGGCCCTGGACCAGGAGATCGACCGGTTCGTGGCCGAAAACGGCTGTCTCCCTTCGGAAAAAGAAGCCGAAGCCATCCGCAAGCGGGTTTTTTCCACGGTGCGAGGCACGGTGCAGGCGGACATCCTCAAGGAGGACCAGGGCCAGAATACCTGTATTTTTTCGACGGAATTCGCTCTCAAGATGATGGGCGATATTCAGGAATATTTCGTTCAGGAACAGGTGCGCAATTTCTACTCGGTTTCCATTTCCGGCTACCACATTGCCGAAGCCGGGGCCAATCCCATTTCCCAGCTGGCCTTCACCCTGGCCAACGGATTCACCTATGTGGAAGCCTACCTGGCGCGCGGCATGCACATCGACGACTTCGCGCCGAACCTGAGCTTTTTCTTTTCCAACGGCATGGAGCCGGAATATTCGGTGATCGGCCGGGTCGCCCGCCGCATCTGGGCGGTGGCCATGAAGCACAAATACGGGGGCAACGAACGTTCCCAGAAGCTCAAATACCACATCCAGACTTCGGGCCGCTCGCTCCACGCCCAGGAAATGGCCTTCAACGACATCCGCACCACCTTGCAGGCCCTGATCGCCATCTACGACAACTGCAACAGCCTCCACACCAACGCCTACGACGAGGCCATCACCACCCCCACCGAGGAATCGGTGCGCCGGGCCATGGCCATTCAGTTGGTCATCAATCGCGAGTGGGGCTTGGCCATGAACGAGAATCCCAACCAGGGGGCTTTCATCATCGAAGAACTGACCGACCTGGTTGAGGAAGCGGTGCTCAAGGAATTCGAAGCCATCGCCGCCCGGGGAGGAGTCCTGGGAGCCATGGAAACGGGCTACCAGCGCAGCCGGATACAGGAAGAATCGCTCTACTATGAGCACCGCAAGCACGACGGTTCCTATCCCATCATCGGCGTCAACACCTTCCGCAATCCCAAGGGGGACATGCCCATCGAGATCGAATTGGCCCGTTCGACCGAAGAGGAAAGGCAGTCGCAGATCAAGAGGCTGCGCGACTTCCAGGAGCGCAACAAAGAGGCCGCAGGCCCCATGCTGGACCGCCTCAAGCAAACCGTCATCAACAACGGCAACGTATTTGCCGATCTGATCGACGCTGTGCGTGTGTGCTCCCTCGGCCAGATCACCGGAGCCCTCTACGAAGTGGGCGGCCAGTACCGACGATCCATGTGATTCCGTGCTGCCTCATGGTTTCTACTGGTTAAAGAAAACCGGCTCAGCGGTGGCTGCATGCCACGCGTCGAGCCGGTAATTTGATTCACTGCTTTGCCGATGAGGGGGTTTGCTGCGGGATCAGATGTCGAAGCGGTCCAGGTTCATGACTTTGTTCCAGGCCGCGACGAAGTCGCGCACGAACTTTTCCCCGGCATCGTCCTGGGCATAGACTTCGGCCAGGGCGCGCAGTTGCGAGTTGGAACCGAAAATCAAGTCCACGCGGGTGGCCGTCCACTTGAGGTCGCCCGTCTTGCTGTCGTGGCCTTCGAAGGTTTCCCGTGCATCGGAGGCGGGCTTCCACACGGTGCCCATGTCGAGCAGGTTGACGAAGAAGTCGTTGGTGAGAAGTCCGGGGCGCTTCGTAAACACGCCATGCGCCGATCCGCCCACATTGGCACCCAGCACGCGCAAACCACCGATGAGTACCGTCATTTCCGGCGCGCTCAGGGTCAGGAGTTGCGCTTTGTCCACCAGCATTTCCTCTGCCGACACCGTGAACGCTTTTTCCTGGTAATTGCGGAAACCGTCGGCCTGGGGTTTGAGCATTTCAAATGATTTCACGTCGGTCCGGTCTTGCGATGCGTCCATGCGGCCCGGAGTGAAAGGTACCTGGACGGCATGCCCGGCAGCTTTGGCAGCTGCTTCAACGCCGGCACACCCGGCCAGGACAATGAGGTCCGCCAGAGAAACTTTCTTGCCGCCCGTCTGAGCGCTGTTGAAAGCCTGCTGAATGGTTTCGAGTGTGCCCAGTACTTTGGCCAACTGCTCCGGCTGGTTGACTTCCCAATCCTTTTGGGGCGCCAGGCGGATGCGCGCGCCGTTGGCTCCTCCGCGCTTGTCCGATCCACGGAAGGTCGAGGCCGAGGCCCAGGCGGTGGAAACCAGTTCGGCCACCGACAGGCCCGAAGCCAAAATCCCGGCCTTGAGGTCGGCGATGTCCTTGGAATCAATCAGGGGGTGGTCCACGGCGGGGATCGGGTCTTGCCAGATCAGGTCTTCGGCCGGGACTTCAGGGCCGAGGTAGCGTGCCTTGGGGCCCATGTCGCGATGGGTGAGCTTGAACCAGGCGCGAGCGAAGGCGTCGGCGAGAGCTTGCGGGTCCTGGTGAAAGCGGCGCGAGATGGGCTCATAAATGGGGTCGAAACGCAATGACAGGTCGGCCGTGGTCATCATGGGTCGGTACTTCTTGGACGGGTCGTGGGCGCCCGGAATCATGTGCTCTTCCTTGACGTCCTTGGCCAGCCATTGCCAGGCTCCCGCCGGGCTCTTGACCAGCTCCCAGTCGTAACCGAACAGAGTGTCGAAGTAGCCGTTGTCCCATGTTGTGGGATGGGGCTTCCATGCGCCTTCGATGCCGCTGGTGATGGTGTCTCCACCCTTGCCGGTACCAAAAGTGCTTTTCCAGCCGAGTCCCATCTCTTCGATGGGGGCGGCCTCGGGTTCCGGGCCCACAAACTTGGCATCTCCCGCGCCGTGGCACTTGCCGAAGGTGTGGCCGCCCGCAACCAGCGCGACGGTTTCTTCGTCGTCCATTCCCATGCGGGCAAAGGTTTCACGCACATCGCGACCTGATGCCACCGGGTCGGGATTGCCGTTGGGACCTTCCGGATTCACATAAATGAGCCCCATTTGCACGGCGGCCAGGGGATTTTCCAGTTCGCGGTCGCCGCTGTAGCGTTTGTCACCCAGCCACTCGGCTTCGGACCCCCAGTAGATGTCCTCTTCCGGTCCCCAGATGTCCGTACGGCCGCCGCCGAAGCCGAAGGTCTTGAAGCCCATGGACTCGAGTGCGCAGTTGCCCGCCAGGATCAGCAGGTCGGCCCAGGATATCTTGTTGCCGTACTTTTGCTTGATGGGCCAGAGCAGCCGACGCGCCTTGTCGAGGTTGACGTTATCGGGCCAGCTGTTGATGGGGGCGAATCTTTGATTGCCGGTGCCGCCGCCTCCCCGCCCGTCGGAAGTGCGATAGGTGCCCGCGCTGTGCCAGGCCATGCGGATTATCAAGCCGCCGTAGTGGCCCCAGTCGGCCGGCCACCAGTCCTGCGAATCGGTCATCAGTGCATACAGGTCCTTTTTCAGGGCGGCCAGATCGAGCTTCTTGAATTCTTCCGCATAATTGAAATCGGGGTCCATGGGGTTGGATGCCGGTGTGTGCTGGTGAAGGATGCTCAAGTTCAGCTGGTTGGGCCACCAGTCACGGTTCGATGTGCCTCTGCCGACAGTACCGCCGGACTTTCCTGTTACGGGACATTTGCTGCTTTCGCTCATCTTCGTTCTCCTTCATTGGGTTGCGGGAATACAAAGATCATTGCGGCAACCAGCCGCGCCTGGGTTGGGTGATGTGATGTCTGTGTGCCTGAACTTATGCTGCTCGATGTATCAATGTGTCATTAAATATCAAAAAATAGACAGGTTGTCATTGTCCACTCCCTTTAAGAGTGCAAAGCCGCTCCAGATCAACTATCGATTTAGGATGCATTCGTATATTTATTTCAACTTGCTGTCTGAAGCAGCATTTTCAGGCCTGGCCGAGAAATTGTCAACCCTTTTATATTTACAAAACTCAATGAGCCGGGCGTCCCGATTGCAATTATGAAGTGACAGGCGTTTCCTGATTCTGGTCAGGGTGAGATAGCGTTTGCCCTCGTGATCACTTTGTTCGGTAATGTCATGCTATTCTTTGCTAAACTTCCCTGTCTGCTATACAATACCTTTTTTGTGAGTGGACCTGGTTTTTCATACCGTTTTGTATTTTTCTGAAACATACGATGAGATCAACCTGTAATTGCAAGGAGCGAACGCATCATGGCCGAGCCCAAAACTCCCTCAAAAGAGTGTGTACCCAAGGAAGGAAGCGGTTTCCACCTGGACTGTCACAAGTGCGGCCAGGCTCTCCCCCTCCTCCACCCTCACATCATGGTTGAGCGGACCGATGAAAATGAAAACCTCATCTGTGAATGGTGCTGGGAAAAGTATTATCGGGACAAGCAGTGAGATCCACCGCGAGGATTTTATTCAAATTTCCGTCGGCCAATGTTGCCGTCATCGAGCGGGTTTGTGCCTCCAGCCTGTTGACAGGGTACGATCAAGACAATCTGTTGCGGTAATCTTCGTAGCCGAACTGGCGGATCATGTGTAATGTGCCGTCTCGTTGGGCGATGGCAATGGAGGGGAGCCCGATGCCGTTGAAGGTGTTGTTTTTCACCATGGTGTAGTGAGACATGTCGAGGAAAACTATTCTGGAACCGATTTCCAGGGGGGTGGGAAAAGAGTAGTCTCCGATCACGTCTCCCGCCAGGCAAGTCATCCCTCCCAGTCGGTAGGTGTGAGGGAATTCGCCGGGACGGCCCGCCCCCAGGACGGCGGGTCGGTAGGGCATTTCCAGGACATCGGGCATGTGAGCCGCAGCTGAAGTGTCCAGGATGGCAATGTCCATGTCGTTATGCACCACATCCAGGACGGATGTCGCCAGGATGCCCGTATTGAGAGCGATGGCTTCCCCCGGTTCCAGGAAGACATCCTCCATGGGATAGCGGTCTCGAAAGTTCCGAATAAGCGAAATCAGCAGCCCCACATCGTAGTCTTCTCGTGTGATGTGGTGTCCTCCTCCGAAATTCACCCACCGCATTCGGGGAAGAAATTCTCCAAATCGCTTTTCAAAAGCCGTCAGGGTTCGCGCCAGGGAATCGGCGTTGAGTTCGCACAAGTTGTGGAAATGCAGGCCGCTGATTCCCTCGAGGTGTTCCTCTTCAAAACCTGCCCGGGTGACTCCCAGGCGCGAAGAGGGCCCGCAGGGGTCATAGATGGGAATTTTCACTTCCGAGTGTTCGGGATTCACCCGGATACCGCAGACAATTTCCCTGGAAGCCTCCCACACTTTTGCCCTGTGGCGCTTCCACTGAGAAAAGGAATTGAAAACGATGTGATCGCTGTAGGTCAGCAGCTCATTCAGTTCCCCGTCCCGATAGGCCGGAGCGAAAAGATGGACCTGCCTGCCGAATTCCTCGAAGCCCAGGCGGGCTTCATGAAGGGAACTGGCCGCAACGCCATGGAGGGTCTTGCGGATGAGAGGGAAGAGGCTGAACATGGCAAAGCCTTTGAGAGCCATGATGATCTTACAGCCGGCTTCCCTCTGGACCCGGTCCAGGATTTCCAGGTTGCCTTCGAGGGCAACCTCGTCCACCACGTAGCAGGGGGTGGGAATGTCTTTTGTAATGGATGTCCACATAACCGTATGCCTTTCCTTCATCCACCCATCCATCCATTCATTTATCCCGAACCCGGGGGGGTGCCGTCAATTCAGGAATTCTTCCGTCCAGGGCAGTCCATGGACGGATAGAGCTTTCATAAAGGGGTCCGGATCAAACTCTTCCACGTTGAAGACCCCTTTGCCGCCCCACTGTCCCTGGAGCATCATCATGGCGCCGATCATGGCGGGAACTCCCGTGGTGTAGGAAACGGCCTGAGCCTTCACTTCCCGGTAGCATTGGGCATGGTCGCAGATGTTGTAGATAAAATATTTGCGCGGCTTCCCGTCCTTGATACCCTCGATGACGCAACCGATGCAGGTCTTGCCCGTGTAACGTTCCGCCAGGGACGACGGATCGGGCAGGAGGGATTTGAGGAGCTTTAGGGGAATGACCTGGGTGCCTTCGTAATCCACGGGATCGATGCGGGTCATTCCCACGTTCTGAAGCACCCTCAGGTGAGTGAGGTATTCCTGGGAAAAGGTCATCCAGAAACGGATGCGTTTCACTCCGGGGATGTTTTTGGCCAGGGATTCCAGCTCCTCGTGGTACATGAGGTACATCTCACGAGGGCCGATCTCGGGAAAATCGAAGGTTTCATGCACCGCCATGGGATCAGTTTCCACCCATCGACCGTCTTCATAGTACTTGCCCCGTGCGGTGATTTCCCGGATGTTGATTTCGGGATTGAAGTTGGTGGCGAAGGGATGGCCGTGATTTCCCGCATTGCAGTCCACGATGTCGATGGTGTGGATTTGATCGAAGTGGTGCTTGAGGGCGTGAGCGCAAAAAATATTGGTGACTCCGGGATCGAAGCCGCAGCCCAGGAGAGCCATGATGCCCCGCTTTTTGAAGCGGTCATGGTAGTCCCACTGCCACTTGTAGCAAAACCTGGCTTCGTCGGGCGGTTCGTAATTGGCTGTATCCAGGTAATCCACGCCCGTTTGGAGACACGCATCCATGATGGTGAGATCCTGGTAGGGCAGGGCCACGTTGATGACCAGTTTGGGTGAAAAGGTCTTCATGAGTGCCGCCAGTTCGGATGTGTTGTCCGCATCCACGCGAGCCGTCTCGATGGGACGGCTCAGTTGATTCTTGATACGCTCGCATTTATCGAGGGTCCGGCTTGCCAGGAGGATTTCCGAAAATACCTCTGGAACCTGCGCACACTTGTGGGTTACCACGCCGCCCACACCCCCGGCACCAATGATCATCACCTTGCTCATGAAATGGCTCCTCGAATTCAAATGTTCATGGGAGTCAACACACGCAAAACCAGAGGGATACACTTGATCTTTTCACTCGATTCCCCGCTGTTTTTGCCTTCCGGAAAGTGGCGTTTATAGAAAAACCATCCAGGGATGTCAATGCTCCCCAAGCTCTCTATTGCACTTCCCTTTGATTTGGACCATAATTCTTGTGTATTTGGACCATACCTCATGAGGAAATACAAGCTAATAGCTTTTTCGTCGGCAAAATCGTGTCCATTCTCAAAATACATACCCCCTCTGGTTGATATGAAGACAGTAAAACGAAAGGATTTTCCAGATGAACGAGGATGAGCTCAAAACATTGGTGGAGCGCATTGCCGTCACCATCGAAGAGTACCTGGAGCTTGTGGCTCTAAAAAAAGAGATGATGACTCAGAAAACCTACCTGACCAAAAAGGAAAAATACGCCGAGAGTCTGGGGACGGCCGTTGGAAAGCTCGTGGAGGTACGCTTGCAGTCCGGGGCTTCCTCCTTCGATTCCAGCCCTCTGAGCGAGCTTGAAGAAGAAATGAAGAAGCTGGGCTCTCACCTGATCGAATTCATCGACAAAAGAATTCGGAAACTTCCGCAGAAATGATCATACTGTTTGATCATAAAACGAATCCATCACGACACGAGATCTTTTTTTCATGAATGAAATACGGGTTTCCAGCTGGAATGAGCTTCAGAGCGAGCTGTTTGCCGATTCCTGGAACGCGGACCTGGGAAGGTTTCGTTCCAGGTATGCATTTCGAGGTCTTTCGGATTCCCAGTACCGTCTGGAAACCACCCTCATTCGCCTGGGCGGAGCCTACATCGAATTGGAGCGGCACCTGCTGAGGAACTTCAAAAAATATGCACACCGGGACGTTGTCGAGGGAGATTCCATATGGCACTGGCTTTCGGTGGCTCAGCACTATGGTTTGCCCACCCGGCTTCTGGACTGGACTTACTCTCCTTTTGTGGCCATGCACTTTGCCACGGCAAACATCGAAAAGTTCGATTTGGATTCAGCCATCTGGGCCGTCAATTATCTCAAAATTCATCGGCTGCTGCCGGACATCCTTCGGTCCAAACTCAACCAGGAGGGCGCCAATGTCTTTACGGTGGAGATGCTTTCCGAATCCGTTCGCTCCCTGAAAGAGCTGGCCGGGCTTTGCGACAAACCCTTCGTCGTGTTTCTCGAACCGCCGTCCATAGATGATCGTATCGTGAACCAGTTTGCTTTGTGTTCCATAATGTCAGAATCCCATGAGGTTTTTGACGACTGGCTGACGAGTCATACGGATCTGTGGCGCAAAATCGTCATCCCTGCGGAACTCAAGTGGGAAATCCGCGACAAACTGGACCAGGGCAACATGACGGAGAGGGTCTTGTTTCCAGGGCTCGATGGTCTGACCCGCTGGCTCAAAAGGCACTACAGCCCTCGCATTCCCCCCATGGAGCCGACATGATCATTCCAGGAAGCCCGCAAGGAACAAGTCGCATGTTTCCCCATTTCACTCTAAGCTTGCCTCCGTGGATTGAATCGCTCATCGAGAACCCTGAAAGGGCATATGAATCCATCGAGGAAAGGATGCAACTGGTCATCGACCTTGCACGCATGAACGTCCGGCAGGGGACGGGAGGACCTTTCGGCGCGGCGGTGTTCGATCTTGCCGATGGAAAGCTTGTGGCTCCCGGCGTCAATCTGGTTCTGTGGCTCAACTGTTCTGTGGCTCATGCGGAAATGACGGCCATCATGCTGGCCCAGCAGGTGGTGGGGCATTATGATCTGGGTGCCGATCCCGAGCGTCCCATGGAACTGGTGACGAGCACGGAGCCATGTGCCATGTGCCTTGGGGCCGTACCGTGGTCCGGAGTCACGAGGTTGGTCTGCGGTGCCAGGGAAGAAGACGCCCGGAGTGTCGGCTTCGAGGAAGGCCCCAAAATGAAAGACTGGCCTCGGAGCCTGGAAGAGCGAAACATCACGGTGGTGAGGGATGTCCTGAGACGGGAAGCGATATCCGTTTTGCAGCAATACGCCACTGGTGGAGGCATGGTTTACAACAGCCGAGCACAAAACTTGTACTATGAACAACCGATTCCATGAGCGGATGGGCGGCCGGTTCGTGGACTCCCATCGGCGCTTGCCGCATGGATGAAAGGTGTTTTGATCCTCATGCTTCGAGTTACCGACAACATCGTCATTGAAGACTGGGAAATCCGAGAAGACTTCATCCTGGCTTCGGGCCCGGGCGGTCAGAATGTCAACAAAGTGGCCACGGCCGTTCAACTGCGTTTTGACGTGGTGCGTTCACCGTCGCTGCCCGAAGGGGTCAGGGAACGGTTGTTGAAGCTTGCGGAGAATCGTATCACCAGGGACGGGATGCTCATCATCACGGCCCGCACGCACCGCACTCAGGAGCAGAATCGGCGGGATGCACGTGAGCGACTGGCTTTCCTGATCCGCCAGGCCGCCACTCCCCGCAAGCCCAGGGTAAAAACCCGGCCCAGCAGGGCATCACAGGAAAGACGGCTCCAGAACAAACACCAGAGAACCCGGATCAAAAAATCCCGAAGCCACATCCCCGGCGAAGGCTGGTGAGAAGCATGATTGCCATGAAAGTGACCTTGGGCCAAACGGGTTGAGTCTCCCTTGGGGATGTCGAAGGCAGGGAAGTCGCGGCATCATGTGCCGTTCATGTTTCCAAAAGTTCCCTCAGTCTGGTGTTTTCTCCTGGGAGCAGGGGGTAAGGGCAGTCTTCCCCCATGTAATTTCGCAGCACCATGATGTCGTCCTCGATCTTGCGCACACACTGGGGGAGCAGGGGGATTTTTCCGCGTCCTCCCGGCAGGTCGATGACATACTGGGGCATGGCCAGGCCCGAAATGTGATTCCTCAATTGTTTTAAAATGCCGAGTCCCGTGCTCACGGGAACCCTGAAATGGGAAGTCGAGCGGGTCAGGTCCATTTGGAGGAGATAATAGGGACGTACCCTCAGGGTGAGCAACTCCTGGAAAAGTTCGCCGAGGGTTTCGGCCTGGTCGTTGACACCTTTGAGGAGTACCGTCTGGCTTCCCAGGGGAATACCGGCATTGGCGAGGCATTCACAGGCGTGACGGGATTGGCTGTTGATCTCCCGAGGGTGGTTGAAATGGAGATTCACAAAAATCGGGTGATATCGGGCCAGAAGATTCGCCAGGTCGGAATCGATCTTCCGGGGCAGCACACAGGGGATGCGACTGCCGATGCGAATGATCCGGACGTGAGGAATGGCTCTCAGGGATGCCAGAATCCTATCGAGCTGCTCCAGAGGCAGGAGAAAAGGATCGCCGCCGGAGAGAAGAACATCCTTGACGGCCTCGTGCCCGGCAATGTAGCGGAGCCCTGCTTGAAAATCTTCTTCCGTCAGGGGGATGGGGTTTTTCCACCGTCTTTTGCGTGTGCAGAAGCGGCAGTTCATGGCGCAGTCGTGAGCCACCAGCCACAGTACGCGATTGGGATAGCGGTGTACGAGATTGAGGACCGGGGAAAGAGCCTCTTCGGCCAGGGGGTCTTCGTAACCGTTTCCATCCCGGAGTTCACTGGGATCAGGAAGCATCTGGCGGCCAATGGGATCGCACGGATGCTCCATGAGGCGTCTGTAGTGACTGGTGGCACGAAAAGGGTACACTTCCAGTAGTTCATCCAGAAGCCCGCTTTCCGTGGGCCACATTTCACGTAATTCCTGTAAGATTTTCATGTGATGTACGTCGGTTGAATCCATTGAGGGAACAAATCGGGACCATTTGCAGACAAAACGACAAGGTTGCGGGGGCACATCCCTGGGATGGAATTTCAAGGACCTGCTTTGACGGGCAGGGAAATTTTTCTTTTTTCTTTCTCCGGATGGGGACGATACAGAATGGCCGTGTTGCCCACAAGCCCGACCTGGTATCCCTGGAGCTTGTCGGAAATGGATTGGGTGAGGGATTTTTTTTCTTCCTGGTGCTCCAGGAACTTGACTTTAATAAGCTCATGAGTAAGTAGAGCCCGGTCGATGTCGGCACACACCTGGTCCGTCAGTCCATTTTTACCAATTTGGACAATGGGTTTGAGGTGGTGTGCCAGTCCTTTGAGGTATTGCTTTTGAAAACCGCTGAGAGGGGTCACGGATTATCCTTCATAAGTTAGGTAATGGGTTATCGTTCCAGGTGAATCAAAAATTCAACGGCAATTCCGTCAAAATTTCCAGATGCTTTTTACACCTATAGCTTTATTGTCGAGAATGCCGCCGTCACGGCTTTCATACTCGTCTATGGTGTCTTTTTCAACATATTCCGGCTTGCCCACTCGAAATTTGACCTCCTGCCTGTTTTCTTTATGCAACACCCCAGGGTCCGGTACCCCTGGCGGTTTGGGAGGCGGCGGTGCCGCACACCCCGCAGTGAAAAAAAGTGTCAACGTCAACAAAACAATTCCGACAGGTCCGGCACGGAAGATGCTCTCTTTCATATCGCTATCCCCCTTTCCACAATTCCTGTAAAATATTTTTTGTAAAACTTCCACCAGACGACCGAGCACATAACCCAAAATCAAAAATTTTTCCAGGTTCCTGAAAGCGATCTTTCCTCCATGCCGGATGTTCAACCTTATTTTTCCCCTATTTTCCCATGATGATCGAGGCTGAAATTCGATACCTCGCAAAAAACTGTTGACAGTAGGGATTTATTTGGGTAGTAAAGAGCCCACCCAACGGCGAGGTAGCTCAGTCGGTAGAGCAGTGGACTGAAAATCCTCGTGTCCTCAGTTCGATTCTGAGCCTCGCCACCAGAAGATAAGGGGATTGCGGCTCACAAGGCTCAATCCCTTTTTCTTTTTTTTTGCGCACACGCAATCCTTTTGATTTTCGGAAACAACCTTGAAAGAAAAGCATTGGACACTCCGCCATGAGATGAAATATCTTTGAGACTATCGCACATCATCCCAAAATACCGGAGGAATGACCATGCCCAAGGGATTCAAAGATTTCAATGATGCAAACGAGATTGCCCGGCTCGGTGAGAGCGCTCATCCCGTTTTGAAGGTCGCCCGCACGGGCTTCCACAAGACCACCGAATGGTACACCAAGGACCTGGAAAGCGCCCAGGAAGCCCAAATCGAGTGCATGACCGGTGAGATATACCGCTACCTCATCGGCCCCCCTCAACCCAAGATTCGTGTTCAGAGTGCAAACATCGTGGCTTCCGAATCCGTCAATTTCCTCTCCTTTCGCAACCTCATCGAAAAGCCTGCGGAACGGCAGTATTACAATACTTTCCAGAAAGCATTCTGCGAGCACATCGAAGGCTTCATGATGGTTGTGCTGTCGTCCGTTTTTTTCGAGGAAAACGACCTCTCGGACAACAACTACGGATTGGCCTTCGACCCGGCACAAAACCCGAGGACTTTCATCGGTTTCGTCAAAATCGACCATGGCCAGTCCTTCAACACGCTCCGCATCCAGGAAGAAATGCGTCTTGCCGCCAATCACTCAAACCCCAAGACGAAGATCAAAAAACAACTGCTCGGTAAGGCCGAAATCAAGTACTTCCCTCCCATCATACCTCGCCCCATAAAGGATTTGCGGGTCAAGAGCGAGCGTTCGACCATAGGCACGCTGGGCATGACCTGGTGGGATCATAGAAAATACCAGCTGACGCATGCCTTTTTCGATCGCATTGTCATGGACTTTGTCGATGGATGTGTGACCAAGGACTACATCTCGAAACTCACCAACCAGCCCAGCGCTTCACCCTTCTACGATGCCAGGCTCCTTCCCCTTATCGATTACCTGGGTGAGGAAAAATACGAAAAAATGGAAATGGCCAAATACTGGGCACTGGCAAAAATTGCATTCACTTCGGAAGCCGCCTATCTGCATATCGCCCAAAACGCCACCGACACCAGCCAGGTGCCGCTCTTCTGGAACAGGGTCAAAGCCAAAATTTGCGAAAATCGCAACACACTCATTGCCGAACTATCCAAGGACCCGGATTTCTTGAGATTTTGCAACGTATTCGATTATTATATCAAAGAGCGTATCAGAGCGTCCTGGGAGGTGATGCTTTACAAGCGTCGAGGCACAAACATTCCATCGGAGCGCTATGGCGGATCGAGAGGTGCAACCATCGACCCGGTTGATCACAATGCACTGGCGGTAGCTGCAAACATGGGGGCCGAATACCAGAAAGGCGATATCATTCCCCGTACCCGTAATCTGCTTGAAGGTTTCATGGACTTCGTGATGAGCCGAAATTGGGAGGTCGGCCTGTTCGGCGGCACAACCATCAAGTTTGACGGCAGGAGCAAGAAGGTGCCGGGCCACGTGGCTCATCTCATGAATCTCCTGGACCTGTATTCCAAATGCGGCCACCGGGTCATGCGCGCGGTTCATGACTTTGTGGAAGCCATTGTGGAAGCCAACAAATCCTCCAGCAAATCCCGAAAGGAATCAACAAGTCAGGCATACTTTGCCCTGCTCACCCAGGTGAATCAGTATGCGCGCGATCTTCGTCGGGCGGGTATGACCACCCAGGCTGCGGGGATTCTTCACCCAAAGCTTCCCTTGCTCATGGGAGATCAGCCGGTGACCGATTTTGCGGCCTTTTTGAGATGAAAGCCGGATTCTGAAATTTCCAATCGAAACATGGAGGAATGAATTCCGTGAGTGTTGAGTCGCCAAAATCCTTTTCCACCCACGAGGAAAACGTTCTTCTCACTCCCTCCGAACTGGCATCGGTACTGGATGACGTGGTGGTGGTCGATGTGTCCGATCCCACTGATTTTGAAAAATTCCATATACCCGAAGCACGCAATGTTCCCCGATTTTGGACCTACCGTGCCCTCGAAGCAACCGGTGGTCTGGGCGCCATGTGTGATGCGCTTCGGGAGGCCCTTCGCATGCAAGGCATTGATGGAGACCGCAAGCTCGTTTTTACCGAACAATTTCCGGCTGCGGGCTTCGGACGATCGAGCCGAGCCCTGTACATGTCGGAGCAGCTCGGCATTCCCATGGACAAAATGCACATTCTCGACGGCGGCAACCGGCAATGGAAAAAAGCGGGGTTTCCCATCGTTGAAGGCCGGTCACGTGTACTTGCTGCCGCACATTTTAACACGGGTTTCCATATCCCAGGCACATCCATGCTGACCGGGAGTGAAACACTAAAGGCTCTGGAACGGGGCGCAAAGTTTATCGATGTTCGCAACAGCTCGGAGTTTTTGGCTCGGGAAGGCGCACCCTATAAAATCATGGAAGGCAACCCCCCACAAGAAGTTTCCATCGCACCGGGAAGAATCCCAGGCGCTCTGGGCCTTCCCTGGACCGATGTTTTTGAAATGGAAGGGGATGGGGCAGGGAAGTTCAAGCGTACGGGCGAACTGATACGGCTCTTCACCTCTGCCGGTATCGAACCCGATGACGATATCGTTGTGTATTGCTTCAAAGGAGCCAGGTCCAGTGCCGTTCTCCTGGCACTACGACTGGCCGGATTCACGGCGGCAAAAATGTACTTTGCGGGCTGGAATGAGTGGTCTCGTTGTGAAGACATGCCAAAAGAAACGGGAGAACCTCAAAGAGAACAGCTCGCAGGCCGCTTCGCCTGGGACTTGTGATACGAAAATTTGACCGGTCGGCTTATCTCGGAGATTCGAAACGGAAATCCTCCACACCAACGCCATGTGCAACTTTTCGATGGTATGTTTACCACCCTCTGCGGCCCCTCTACTTCTTGTTCCCAAGCCGGAGCTTGGGAACAAGAAAGTTGCACATCGCGTTCCATACCATGGAAATTCACGCTGAGACGCCTGCATGGGAATCAATTTTCCAACGAAGACGTCTCCGGGTGATAGAGACATTCGATGCTTGAATGGAGGGAACGTGATTGAACCTATTGTCTATTGATATTCAGCCCAGGTTTCTCCCGACTTGCGGTTGTAGAAGATGGTGATGTTGCTGGTTTTGCAAAGATCGAAGCCAAGCCACGATACCTCCTCACCGTCTTCGTACACCACGAGCAGGTCCCACATGCAGATTCCGGGGCGATGGGGAAAGCGGATATGGACGCTTTTCTCATTGGCCAGAATATCGCGGTCTAGAACGTCCTCCTCCCAGTCGCTTTCATTGGCCGGGGAAACATAGACTTCATAAATGTCGTATCCCGTTTTGTTGGTCAAATTGAAGTCCTGACGTCCCTGCGCCATGGCGGAAACTGTAAACAGCAGGAGAGATGCAAGGATCGATGAAACAACGACAAACCTGTTCGTACGCATAGGTCATTCTCCTTTTTAAAAAAGCAAACCGCCGAATCATGAAAACATAAGCCCAGCCATCACATATAATATCAAGAATTTGCCTTCGGCAAAAAACGGAAACCGGGAAGAGCTTCAGACGGATGTTCACCGGGAGAGCAGACAACACCACCTGCCGAAGCCCTTTGGCCAAAGCTTGAAAGAGCTTTCCGGAAAAGCTTATTTTTCAGAGAGGAAACCCACGGGACCGGAAAACACCACGTCGTGGGCCTTTGGGGCACGAACCGATGCTTGCCGGTTCCCGAACTCACACGCTATCGCAAACAAATAGAAGCAGACTGCATCTTTTCATTTTCCGTACATCCGAAGTTAGAAATACGATGCAAAATACAAATCTTCAAACTCACGGTCAACTGGTTTTTAGAAAGAATGCTTTCTCAATGCCTTATCCTACCTCACCTTCCCTCAATGATATGGGCGGTCACTCAACACACACGACGCGGTTACGTCCCAAAGCCTTGGCTCTATAGAGAGCCCGATCCGCGGCAGCGATGATTTCTCGGGCCGAGCGGCCATGTCGTGGCCATTCGGCAAGTCCCTGGCTGATGGTGACCTGGAATTGATTGCCGTCCATCTCGAAAACCCGCTCCTCGATGGCCCGACGCAGATTTTCGGCTATCCCCGTCGCATCCTCCAGGTTTGAATTGGGGTAGAGCATGATGGCCTCGTCGCCCCCATAGAGACCAGCCCTGTCATAGGGGCGCAGGATGCCGCACATGATGCTCCCCATTTCACGCACAACCATGCGACCGGCCAGGTGACCGTACGTGTCGTTCACTTTCTTGAGTCCGTCCAGGTCGGTCATGGCGAGGACAAACCGGTCTTCGTCCCCGGCGGCCCTTAGATGCTCATCAAGGCGCATGCGAAATGACTTCATGGTGAGAAGCCCCGTGAGCTGATCGTAGTGAATGAGTTGATGAATCCGACGGTGGAACTCATGTTCGAGAGCGTCCTCGATCACAAACTTGAGCAGGATTTCTCCCATAATGATCTTGTCGCCATTTTGCAGGCGTGCCTCCTTCACCCGGACCCCATTGACCAGCGTGCCGTTGGAACTGTCGAGGTCCGTGAGCTTGAACCAGGTTCGTCCACCTTCATCCACGCGGTCGATGCGCAGGTGCTTGCGGGATACTCCCGGATTGGGAAACACGGTGCTTGCCTGCATGGCGCGGCCCAGTACCTGGGCCCGGCCATGCACGCCCACCTCGCGGCCGATTTCGTCGCCGCCTATCACGATGAGGCTTGCCTTGACATCTCCGCCTTCCGGCCTTGGCAGGAAGCATCCCTTGCCGACTAGAGTCGCATCGGGGCCATACTCGCCAGTGTCCTCCACCGGATTGTCCGTCATCTTCACATGATCACCCATGAGTCACACGCGACTTTTCATTCATAAGATGAAGCAGATAGGATTCGATGAATTCGTCCAGATCCCCATCCATCACGGCGTCGACATTTCCCTTTTCGGTTCCTGTACGATGGTCCTTGACCAGACGGTAAGGCTGCATGATGTAGGAGCGAATTTGGCTGCCCCAGGAGATGTCGTCCAGGTTGTCATGAACCTCCTGAAGCTTTTCGTCCTGCGCCTGTTTTTCCCTCTCGTAAAGGCGGGCCTTCAATATCTTCATGGCCATATCGCGGTTGCGGTGTTGCGACTTTTCGTTCTGGCACTGAACCACGATTCCCGTAGGCATATGGGTGATGCGCACTGCGGAGCTGGTCTTGTTCACATGCTGTCCGCCCGCGCCACTGGCACGAAAAGTATCCACACGCAAATCGGATGACTTGATATCGATTTCTATCTTGTCGTCCACTTCGGGGTAGACGAACACCGCAGCAAACGAGGTATGTCTCCGCCCGCCGGCATCGAAGGGGGAAATACGCACCAGTCGATGAATTCCCGATTCGGATTTGAGGAATCCGTAAGCATGGGGGCCCTCCACGGTAAACGTGGCGCTTTTGATACCCGCTTCCTCTCCTTCAAGCATATCCACCGTGTGAACGTTGAAGTTTTTCTTTTCCCCCCAGCGCAGGTACATGCGCAGGAGCATTTCGGCCCAATCCTGAGCTTCCGTGCCACCCGCTCCCGCGTTGATACTCACGATGGCGGTCTTGTCGTCGTTTTCATCGCTCAAGAGTTTCCCCAGTTCAATGGCCCGCAGTTTTTCTTGCAACTGATCGGTTTTGTGAGCCACTTCGCGGAGTGTGTCCTCATCGTTTTCCTCGAGAGCCATTTCCAGGAGAAGCCGGCAGTCATCGAGGTCCTGGGAAAATTCTCCAACGGCCTGGAGCAGTTGTTCTATATCGGAACGCTCCTTGAGGATGATCTTGCTTTCCTCGGGTTTATCCCAGAAACCGGGTTGAAGCAGAATGTGCTCCAGTTCCGAAAAGCGTTTTTTTCTGGCATCCAGGTCAAAGATAGCCTCCAAGGATTTCAAACCGTTGATGAAGCTCCTTCAGATTGGATTTCAGGTGCATAAGGTCCAAAGCCATGACGTGATCCTCCTCAATTTGTTTACACCCCATGACCTCTTGGGGCATGGAGTAATATGGAAAATTAGCGTTGCACAAAGAAGCTTCAAAGCTTCCACCTCGCATATACTACACCAAACACCGTGGTCAAACTACACACCCAGGCAAAAAAATCTCCCCACCGCTCATAGATGGTCTGTACTTGCAGTGGATGAATATCGGCGACCAACCATTCGGTTTCATTGAGAGGAATCCTTCCGGCCACCCGACCTGCGGCATCCGCGATAACGCTCACCCCCGTGTTGGCGGCTCGAATGATGGGAACCCTGAATTCCACAGCTCTCCATAGAGCCATGTCCCTGTGCTGGTAGGGGGCTCCCGTGTCCCCGTACCAGGCATCATTGGTGATATTGACCAGGACATTGGCCCCTTGTCGCACCGCAGCCCTGGCCAATTCAGGAAAAATGGCTTCGTAGCAGATGAGCACACCCAGGGAATGGTCTCCCAACTGCATGACGGAAGGTCCCCGGCCCGGCTCGAAATCTCCTGCCGCATAAACCAGTCGGCTGACGAAAAAAAGAACATGTTGGTATGGAACATATTCGCCGAAGGGTACCAGGTGCTGCTTGGCGTAAGTACCGAGCAGAGTCCCGTCGGGACGGACCAGGTAGGCTGAATTTTGAACCTTTGGCATCCCTTCCAACAAAATCATCGACGGCAGTCCGAAGAGAACGGGTTTCCCCACTTGGGCGAACGTGTCGTTCAACTGCTCCGTGAGGTCTTCTTCGAAGCCGTAGAAAAAAGGAACGGCCGTCTCCGGCCACACCACGAACTCCGGAGCCGGGCTCGCTTGAGCCGCATCGATGGAAAGGAGCCTGTAACGTTCCAGGGTCATTTGCTGAAAATCAGGGTCCCACTTGACTGCCTGGTCGATATTTCCCTGAATGACGGCAACCGACCATGGGGAAGCTTGTTGGTACAACTCGTCCACATGGGCTCGCCGCCATGAGCCGTAAGTGAGTACCAGCGAAAGGCAAGCAATGAGTATCGTGAGATGGAGGGCGTTCCTATAACCTGCTGTAAAAGCTGTCAAAACCGTTCCCGTGAGAACGATGAGCCAGCTCACTCCATATACACCTGTAATATCAGAAATTTGAATGATAAGATTCCATGGGGTTTGACTGTACCCCAGGCAGGCCCAGGGGAACCCCGTGAAGGCATGAGCACGAATGAATTCCATGGTCACCCATACCCCGGGGAGGCCGAATACCCAAAGAGGGGTATTCGGTTCGAGCCTGCCGGCCACGTAACAGAATGCCGCAGGGTAGAGCGCCATATAAGCGGCCAGGATCAGGACACAACCCCATGCGAGGGGGAGTGGCAGTCCTCCGTAGTGTTGCACCACGTACTGTATCCAGTGGAGCGTGCTCACATAATGAACGATCCCGCACACAAAGCCGAGACGGAAAGCTTCCCAAGGCTGCTTGTTCCGGATAGCCAGGAGCAGGGGAATCGTGGCAAACCAGCTCACAAAAAACAAATTGAACTTGGGAAATCCAAGGGTCAGCAAAACTCCACTGAGAACGCTGAAAAAAAAGTCTTTTGGATTCATGGGGATTTAACTGCTCCGCAGCATCGTGCGAATCATGGATTCGCTTACATGAGCCGGTGGATTGTAAGGTAAAGGGTGGCCGGACCAGGCACTTTTTGGTTGCAGCGGTGTATTTGAAGAGGGTCAGGCAGGCTCTTCAGCATCAACGGCAGGAGATGAAATGCTTTGGATGTCTTTGATGCGGATGGTTTCTATTTTGCGGGAATCCGCATTTTCAACGACAAACTCAAGGTCCCCGTAAATCATCTTTTCACCCGTACCCGGTACTCGCCCCAGATAACTGATTACAAACCCTCCCACGGATTCGAACTTGCCTTCGGGAAACTCCACCTTCAGGTACTCCTCCAGGTCGTCCACATCGAGACGGGCGTTGACGGTGATCGAGCCGTCTTCGTTTTCGACAATCATGTTGAGTTCCGCATCATACTCATCCATCACATCCCCGATTATTTCCTCGATGATATCCTCCAGGGTGAGGATACCTGCCGTTCCCCCATATTCGTCGATTACAATGGCCATGTGCGACTTGTTGTAACGCAGGTCCTTGAGTACCGCGCTGATCTTTTTGGTTTCGGGAACGAAATAGGGGGATCGCATGAGCGCGGAAGCATCAAGATCGTTTTGGCCCCAGTGGCTCAGCAGGTCCTTGGCATGGAGAATGCCTACGATGTTGTCGATGCTTTCCTCGTAGATGGGAATGCGGGAATGTCCGGATTGAATGATGAGCTGAATCACTTCGGAAATGCTTGTTTCCGATCGCGCATAGATCGTTTCCGTTCGAGGAACCATGATTTCGCGGGCTGTAGTGTCTCGAAAAGAAAATATGCCCTGAATCATGTCTCCTTCGTCTTCGGAGATAAGTCCTTGCTGTTCCCCCTCGTCAACGAGCTTCTGAATCTCTTTTTCTATGTCTTCGGCCCGTTCCATTCGGGAAAGCCGACGGAAGCACATCTTTAGCCAATTCTGAAAGCCCTTGGCCGATTCTTCATCCAAAGCAGATTCTCTTCCCTGGGATCGCCGGTCCATGCATAGGGACAAACCCACCGCTTACCCCCAATGCAAGCACGCTCTGGTTACAATCGACTGCCCTTCCTCAAAATCTTTGATTGCCGATTAATCTATCAGTCATTACCTGTGTTGTCCACACAAATGTTGCCTGTTGATCCTGGATCGGTCGGATGCGAGAACCAAAAAATAGAAAAGGGGCCCACATCGACGGTGAGGGCCCCAAAACTTGTTTATCCGGCTCAACTGGTCAATATCAACGAGATCGCTGCATCAACATTCGATCCATGCGCACAACCTGCGCGGATTCTCGGATGGTGTTGGGGAATTCCTGGCCGCGATCCAACACTTTCACTTCGGATTTTTGTATATCGAAGTACGCTTTGACATACTCCACCGCCCGATCCGTATCAAAAGGCTTACAAGAGAACATGTCCAGGCTGAGATACTGTTTATCCGGAAAAGTATGCACACTTATATGACTTTCAGCAATGAGCACAAAGCCGGAAACTCCCCAGTCCTCAGGAACCAGGCCGCTGTACCTGAAAACATAGGGAGGCATGATCTTGGTCATCCCCATCTCAGCCGGGTAATCGTCCAGAAAGTTATAAATGAGGCTCATATCCTCGAGTCGTGGCCGATCACAACCGTACCCATCGATCATCAAGTGAACCCCAAAGCCGAATTCGGGTTTCCCCTTACCCATGGCAGTCACCTCCAATCTTTCTTGCGAGAACCGTCCCGTTCTCCCCAAAAACGTCCAACCTTGCCTTGCCGCCCAACATCTGGAGATGCCACCCTGTGAAGACCGGAGTCTACGCAGTGCCAGTGCGTACCCGGCCACTCGATATGCGATGGACTTACTTCCTGAATTCAGGGGGCGGATCGGTTTCCCTTACCATGACCAGTGGCCCAAATTTTTTGCGATTTGAAAATGTCTTCAGAAAATCTGAAGTCGCCCCTTACTTCCGCTTCTGCCGATCTGTTGTGCTTCCAGCCCGGCGCCAACCTCCAGCATGTAGATTTTTCAAGAATTCTCAAGTGTTTATCTATATCCTGGATATCTACCAACAAAGTCAGCACTATATAAAGGACCCTATGGGGTGTGTCAAGAAAAAATATATCGCGTACGAAAGGTTAAAGAAAAAATCTTCCCACAAAAAGAAGGGTGAACATCAAGGAGCCGGCTGAAATGCTTCTTCGTAATGAGCGGTCGTGTTGAAAATCGCACGATCACCCCCGAGATTATGTTTTACATGGTACTGCGCTTTGTCCGCCTGATGGATCAGGGTTTCCACGTCCTTTTCCAGATCCCCCGTGACTTGCAACTGTGCCATGCCGATGGAAAGGCGAGTCGGAGCGAAGCCCAAATCGTTGTACCTCTCTCGAATTCGATCCGCGACAATCACTGCTTCCCGTGGTTCTATGTGCGGTAATAGAAGCACGAACTCATCCCCTCCGTACCGACAGGCAATGTCCACATCGCTTCGCACGCACTGCTGCAAAACTCGCGCAAATTGAATCAGCGCTTCATCCCCGGCACGGTGGCCTTTCTCATCGTTGAAAATCTTGAAGCGGTCAATATCGATAAAAAACAGAACCAGAGGATACCGATAGCGCGATGCACGTGCAGCTTCCTTGCGGATGCTATCCTCGAAGTAACGACGGTTGTAAAGCCCTGTCAGTGAGTCACGAACAGCCAGTTGCTCCAGCTTGCGGCGCAAGGACCTCTCACGGGCAATGCGCCGCAGTTTGGCTTCCATCTCATCAAAGCTGAAAGGTTTGATAATAAAATCCGAAGCACCGTTTCTGACCACGTCCGTGTAAGTATAATCCACGGAATGGCCCGTGATGGCCACAATATCTATTTCTGGATGGTTGTTGCTAAGGAATTCGATGAGTTGCATGCCACTCATCCTCGGCATGTGGATGTCCGTGATGACAATATCAAAAATATTTTCCTGGATGATTTCAAGTGCTTCATGGCCGTCTCCGGCCGTTTTTACATCATGCCCCATGATGGAAATAGCCTCATGCATGATTTCCCGCATTTGCTCTTCATCATCCACAAGCAGTATTTTTTGAGGGTAAATTTCATTGTGATTTTTCATAAGAACCAGAGCACGCTCCTCACCGCAAACCACTGAATCCTTATCGAGTGCGTTACCTTGAGCACCAAACGAACCGGAATCCCTCAAAATCAACAGTTACAACATAATGACGATGGAATCTGAGCCTTGCTTCCCTGCGGGTATATCCCATTTGCTATATATTTACAAACAAATTTGTTTGCATTTTTCAGCTCGGACAGCCTATGATTTCATAAATTTTATTTACCATGGAAATGAAATATGGTTTGGCGAAAAAGCTTTAATCATTGGGGTGAAGTGAAGAACTTTATTCAGGATTGCCGGGAGGAAAAGTATATTGCACTACATTGCCGTCATACATAAAAGGTTTCGTCCGGAGGCTCTCGAACTTTCGCGGGAAATTGTCTGCTGGCTGGAAGCCCGCCACATAAAAACTTTTTGTATGGAAAATCCGGACAATCCCAACTTGAAACCTGAAAGCGACTCTCAACCGGAAATACCTCACAATGTGGACATGGTCGTGGTTCTGGGAGGAGACGGCACCCTGTTGAGCGTGGCTCGCCTGCTGCAAAACCGTATGACTCCGGTGATCGGCATCAACCTGGGAGGTCTGGGATTTCTCACGGAATTCAGCCGCGAAAGCTGCTTCAAAGAACTGCAAAAAATTCTCGAAGGGCACTGCGAAATCGAAGACCGCATGCGCCTCGATGTTTCCGTACTGCGCCGTGGTAAAATCATTTTCCGCCAGGTCATCCTCAACGATGCCGTATTGAACAAAGCGGCGTTGGCCCGCATCATCGACATCACCACCACCATCGACGGCAGCTACCTCACCTGCTACCGGGGCGACGGCCTCATCGTGGCCACCCCCACAGGCTCCACCGCCTACAACCTTTCCGCCGGAGGCCCCATCGTTTACCCAACAGCCAAGGCCATCATTATCACCCCCATCTGCTCTTTCACCCTCAACAACCGCCCCCTCATCCTCCCACCGGAAGCCTCCATCGCCATGGAACTCAAAAACCCCATGCCCGATGTCACTCTGACCTGCGACGGTCAGGTGGGCTGTAACCTGGAAAAAGAAGACAAGATTCTTATCTCGGCAGCCCACACCCCCCTGCGGCTGATCAAGACTCCTTCCGTCGAGTACTTCGAAATTCTGCGATCAAAGCTCAAATGGGGACTCAGCTGAAAGGCTTTATGCCGCCAACATCCACCGGGCCATCTTAGAGGGCCCGCATCCATTCGGGTTTGAGCCTCACCCGACCTTCCAGAGCTTCATCAATGGTTCTCAGAGCCTTTTCCTTGTCCGTGGGCATTTTCACTTTCAGGGGCAAGTAGTTGGAAGCATGATTGGAGAAAAAAAGACCACGGGTCAGCTGCGTGTGAGCCAGCATCTCCCGCAATTCCAGGAGCATTTCTTCGGGAGAGATCATTTCGAATCTCCCCTCGTGCAGAGCCGTAGCCATTTCCGTATTGGGAAGAATCATGAGGGAGAGCACCCCCACGTAATTGGGGTCCATGGCAGAAAGAATTTCCCCGGTGGCACGGGCATGTTCCAGAGACCGGTCTCGCCCCGCCACTCCAAGCAGCGCGGTCACGGAAAGCTTGATGCCCGCTTCCCTGACCCGCCGTCCGGCCTCCGTCATGCGCTCGGGAGAAGAACCCTTGCGGATGTCTCGCAACACCTGAGCGTCCCCGCTTTCAAGTCCCAGGTAAACAATCCCGAGCCCCAGTTCGCGCAGCCTGACCAGTTCTTCCGGCTGTTTGAGCAGGACGCTTTTGGCGTTTCCATAGAGCCCCACCCGGCGCACCCAGGGCATCTTTTCCCGAATTTTTTCCAGGAGAGCCACCAGCCGTTTCTGGGGCATGATGAGAGCATCGCCATCCGCGATGAAAACCCGGCTGAGAAACGAAAGATGTTTCGAGGCATAATCCAGGTCCGCATCGATCACCCGGTCGTCCTTGATGCGAAAGCGCTCCCCCTTGTAGGTCCCGCAAAAGGTGCATTTGTTATGGGAGCACCCCACCGTCACCTGAAGGATGATGCTGTCGGCCTCGCTGGGCGGGCGGATGACCGTTCCTTCGTAAT
>CAZRWT010000007.1:0-11883 GCA_964603955.1 uncultured Syntrophobacteraceae bacterium | reverse complement strand
CAGGGCCACCCTGCGCATGCCCGCTCACCACGCCAATTTTTGCCCCGAGTGCTTCACCCGGTTCGTGCTCACCGCCGTCGAGCGCGCCTGGAAAAAGCTCCCCATACCACACGGCGAGCCCCTGATGGTCGCCGTATCCGGGGGCAAGGATTCCCTGGCCCTCTGGGACGTTTTGCACTCCCTGGGCCATAAAACCAAGGGGCTGCACATCGACCTGGGCATCGAGGGGTTTTCGGAAGCGTCGGTCCATGCCATCGAACAATTCAGCAGCAAACGGGGGTTGCCCTGGGTCCGCCATTCCCTGCGGGAAGCCTTCGGCCACGACATACCCGAAATTCAATCCCGCACACGCCGAAAGATATGTGCCATGTGCGGCATGCTCAAACGCCGGTTCCTGAACCGTCTCACCCTCGAGGAGGGATTCCAGGTTCTGGCCGTGGGCCACAACCTGGACGACGAAGCGGGCAGGCTCCTGGGGAACATCGTGCGCCACCGCGATCAGTACATGGATAAACTGTACCCTTACCTGCCCTCACCTCATCCTAAAATACCCACCAAGGTGAAGCCCCTCTACCGCCTGGACTCCCACGAAATCACCTCCTACTGCAAGGTGAAAGGCATTTCCTTTCTCGCAACCAAATGCCCCATGTCCCGAGGCGCCACCAGCCACCTGTTCAAAGAGGCTCTTCACTTCCTGGAAGAAAAAATGCCGGGCACCAAAAGACACTTTCTGTTCAAGCACCTGAGTGATAAAAGCCCCCCCGAGGGAAGTTCCGATTTTGGAACCTGCCGGGAATGCGGCGAACCCACTTATGAAACCCTGTGCGGCGTGTGCTCCCTGACGGAGCAGTTGAACAGGCCAGCAACATGACAAAGGTCGTTCAGGCCGGGGTGATTTTCCCCCGATCCATCACTTCATCTCCAGCCAGGCTTCGATTCCGCTGTAGTCGAAATTTTCGACCAGTGTCCGTAGAGTTCCGGCGGCCTGGCGATCATGGTGTTCCGCCTGGGTGGCGAGTTTTCTCATGCTGGAGATATCGCCTTCGAGCACGGCTTTGAGGATATCCCTGGTCAGTGCCGGGGGAAAGTCCGGTGGACTCGAGGGGAGCATGCCGGGAACCGGCTCCGGAAAAGCCGGGGAAGGGGCATCTCCATGAATGTAGCGCAGGCCCAGCCTCTGAGACAGCATGTCGAACAGGTCCTCGGCCTTGAACGGCTTGGTGAGATGGGCGTTCACTCCGGCTTCCCCGGCCTTTTCCCGAGCATCCTTGAAGGCCCATGCAGTGAGGGCCACGATGAGGGTTTCCCGACCGGCTTCGGTGGCCCTGATCCGCCGGGTTGATTCGTACCCGTCCATGACCGGCATGCGCATGTCCATGAGGACGGCATGAGGCCGCCAGTCTTTAAAAACCTTCAAAGCCTCCGCACCGTTGACCGCCTCACGCACTTCAAAACCCACGGGCAAGAGCAGTTCCGAAAGCAGAGTCAGGTTGTCCGGCCTGTCGTCCACGATCAGAATGCGCCAGGGACCTGTGCCGGGTTCGATACCCACCACTCGCCGGGGCACCTCCTTACTGCCGACTTCGTTCACGGCCGGCTGCACGGTGATTTCCAGGCGGAAGCAACTGCCGTGTCCTTCTCGGCTCGTTGCCGTCAGGTCTCCGCCCATGAGCCGGGCGTATTCACGGCTGATGGGCAGCCCGAGTCCCGTTCCGCCTGCTTCGATGCCCACGGCGGCCTGGTGAAAGGGATTGAATATGTAGGGCAAATCCTCCCCGGCAATACCGGGTCCCGTATCCTCGACCTCGATCACCACTCCCAGCCCCCGGGCGCTCGGGGCTTGGGGGGGACCTGTGCCGCGACCGCGCAGAGTCACCCGGCCGGACCGGGTGAATTTCACGGCATTGCCCAACAGGTTGATCATGATCTGGCGCAGCTTGACCTGATCGGCATGAATGGCTGCCGGCAGGGTCTCATGGGTTTCCAGGACAAAGTCCAATCCTCTGGCCTGAGCCATGGGGCGGAACAGGTTGGCCGCCTCGACCAGAAGACCGGGAAGGTGGAAGTCTTCCTGTTTCAGGGAAACCTGGCCCGCCTCGATCTTGGACATGTCCAGGATTTCATTGATCAGCCGCAGCAGGTTCCGTCCGTTGGTGTGGATCAGACGGGCTTTCCTGGCCTGTTCGGGCGTCAGGGTTGCATCCCGTTGCAAAATGTCGGCAAAACCCAGTATGGCATTCATGGGCGTGCGCAATTCGTGACTCATGTTGGCCACGAACCTCGTTTTCGCCATGCTGGCGGCTTGAGCCTCCCGCATGGCCCTGACGGTGGTTTCCTCGACTTTCTTCAGTTCGGTGATGTCCCTGAAGATACCGATGATGAACTTTCCCTCTTCCGTCTCGAAAATTCCGGTGGCGTTGATTTCCACAGGTATGCGCCGTCCGGAGGAGGTGATCAGGACTTGCTCCATGCGGGTCTTTACCTTTGCCACCGCATGGTTGAAATCCGACTGAGCCTGTTGGGCCGATTCGGGAGGATGAAGCCGGGTGTGATGCATGGACCGTAAAGTTTCCAGAGAGTACCCGGACAACTCCTGCGCTTGCAAGTTGGCATCCACGATCATTCCGGTGACGGTGTCGGCGATGAACACGGGATCACCGGCATTTTCGAAGAGCTGGCGATATTTGGCTTCGCCGGCCTGCAATGCCGACCGGGCTTCCTTGTGCGCCTCCACTTCCTGCTCCAGGCGCAGGGTCCGCTCTTCCACCAGGGACTCCAACTGTTCACGATACTTGCGCAGCTCGTCCTCGGCCTGCTTGCGTTCGGTGATATTGCGCGTGAAGACCAGGGCTCCGTCATATCCGTCAAACCGGAACGGTACGGCGGAAACCTCCACATGGATGAGCCTGCCGTCCAGAGTGAATTGCTTCTGTTCTATGACAGACGTTTCCTGACGTTTTTCATTGAGCAGGCGTATCCGTTCTCGGATGATCGCATGCATATCGGGATGGCAGCGATCGAGCACAGGCGTTCCAATCAGTTCCTCGGACGACTTCGCTCCGTACAACTCCACACATGCCTTGTTCACATAGGCAAACCGACCATGAGTTTGAATGAAGATCGCTTCCGGACTGCTGTCCACCAGCATCCGGAATTGGTGATCGGACATGGCTTACTCCGTTGTGCTCGTGATTTTAAGTACCCAAGCAGGATTTTTTAAACATTTTCCGGCTTGGGAACGAGATTCCAGCTACCGTGGTGCTTGAATAGAAATAATAGGATTTGCCGGGGAAGTTGCAAGTCGGGTTGAGAGAAGCGAAATACAGCCTGCGTTTTCCCCTCTGTCCATTTCGTCCATCATGTCCACTTTGTCCACCCTGTCCACAATTTTCTGGACAGAACGACAATTTTCAGACAGCTTCTTGGGTCAGCCGTTGGCCTGCGGGGCGACCGACAGGGCGGCCAGCAGGCAGCCCTGGTTGCCTTGGGTCTTCACCAGTTCGAGGGTTCCCCCGAAGGCGGTGAGGATTTTATGGGCCACGACGGGCGCCAGGGCCAGTTCTTGCGCCTTGGACGAGCCCCTGGCCATGGATTCGATGTGGAAAAAGGTTTCGGCCTGCTCCTGCTTGAGGGACAGGGCGTCCAGGTCCACGCGAAGAGACAGGCGCTCCCCTTCCTTCGATGCCTTCATATGCACCCGGCGTTGGTTGTTCTGAAAGCAGGCCGCCAGGGAAACCACCGTTGCCATGGCTTTCTGCAACAGGGTGCGGTCCGCATTCAGGAAGAGGGCGGAAGCCCGGGCGGGCATGTCCACGGAGATGTGTATTTCCGGCAAAGCCCCCCGCACTTCCTCCATGACGGCATCAAAGGACAAATTTTTATCCAGCCTGCCGGCCATCTTTTCCATGTCGGCGATCATGCATGTGTCATCGAGCAGGTTCCTCATGCGATTGCTGCTCTGGCGAAAAAGATCGGCAAACATGATGCTCTCGTCGGTCTCGGGGCACAGGTCGATGAGCAGTTCTCCAATGCCCAACACACCGTTGGCGGGAGTGCGAAGCTCATGGGAGATCATGCCCAGAAAATCATTCTGGAGACGCGCCATTTCGAGCAGCCGGGCATTGGCCTGGGCAAGCTCTCGGGTCCGTTCGGCCACCATCCGCTCGAGATTTTCATTGTGTTCCCGGAGCTTGCGTTGCAGGGCCACGATTTTCAGGTGCGCGGCCACCCGTGCCAGCACTTCTTGTTCCTGAAAGGGTTTGGTCACGTAGTCCACTCCCCCGAGGGAAAAGGCATTGACCTTGTCCATGGTTTCATTGAGGGCGCTGATGAAAAGCACCGGGATATCTTTAAAGCGAGCATCGGTTTTGAGCTGTCGGCAGACCTCGAAACCATCCATCTCGGGCATCATGATATCGAGCAGGATCAAATCGGGCCGTTTTTCGGCCGATTCGATGGCTCTAAATGCCTGGGAGCCCTTGGGAAAGACCTGCACGCGATAGCCGTTGGCTTGCAGCATGTCGTCCAAAAGATTGAGGTTGGCCGGAGTGTCATCCACGACCATGATCATTGCTTCGGGTTCCCGTTGATTCATGTATTTTCTCCTTACCCTGTGGTTATCGTCTTTGTTTGTGTTTTGTTGGAGCATTTGCCCCCATCATCCCATCTTCCGGAACCTGTCGCCGGTTCTTTTCTCAGGATTTGGGGCCGGGTCCGTTCTTTCCATTTCCGGCTTGTCAGGGATTTTCATGCCGTGAAGCCCACTGGATGAGTTCTTCATAGGCATACTGCCGGGCCAGCTTTTTCAAATCTTGGGCAAGGGCGGGGTTGAGCTTTTCAACCTGGCCGATGGCCCACTTCAGGCGAGTCATATCGCCCATGAGTGCCGCATCCCGTATGGTGAGCAGCACTTCCCGGGGAAGCTCCACCGCCATTTCCGGCATGGGGGTGCCGTCCCCCTGGCCCCCATCCTGTTTCGGACTCTCGTCTTGGGCAAAAACATAGTTCAATTTCAGTGCATCCTTCAAAACCGTAAAAAGTTCTTCCGGTTGAAACGGCTTTCGAATGTAGCTGTCCGCGCCGGTGGCGAGAATGGATTGCTCGGCATCCACAAAGACACTGGCCGTTACGGCAATGATCGGCGTTTCGAGTCCTCGAGGCATGGCTTTGATGCGCCGGATGGCTTCATAACCGTCCATTACGGGCATGCGCATGTCCATCAATACGGCATGGGGCGCCCATTTTTCAAAGATTTTAAGAGCTTCCCAACCGTTGGTCGCTTCCTCGAGATCGAAACCCACGGGGGCCAGCAGGTCCTTCAACAGGCAGCGATTGTCCAGGTTGTCGTCAACGATCAAAATGCGGACCTTGCCCCTGGAAGGGTCCAGACCCACAACGCGCCTGGAAATGATGGAGGGTTTTGCCGCCATTTCCCCGGCAACCTTGAACGGGACATGGAAACGAAAAGAACTGCCCCGCCCCAACCGGCTCGACAGGGAAATTTCTCCGCCCATGAGACCGATGAGGTTCCGGCTGATGGCCAATCCCAGTCCGGTACCGCCGTTTTTGCGCCCCGATTCGCCTTGCTGAAAGGCGTCGAAAATACGGTCCACGTCTGCCTCGGCAATTCCCGGTCCCGTGTCTTCGATTTCCACCCAAAGGCGCATGGAACCCACATGGCCGGTTGGATCCACATCCCCACACACGTCCGAATTCACGGCGGCTCTCACACGCACGGTCACGCCGCCGGCCTGGGTGAACTTCACGGCATTTCCCAACAAATTGATCAACACTTGGCGCAGCCTGCCTTCATCGGCCGTCACGAACCGGGGAACGTTTTCCAGCCCACTCAGATGCAGTTGCAGCCCCTTGGCCTCGGTCCGGGAACGAAACATCAACATCAAGTCGTTGAAAAAGCGGTGAAGATCGAAGTCGGTGGGATTCAATGTGACATGGCCTGCTTCTATGCGGGACAGGTCCAGAATGTCATTGATCAAAGTCAACAGGTGATGCCCGCTGCGCGCGATGATGCCCACCTGCCCGGACTGCTTGGGACCAAGGGAGGCATCTCGCTCGAGTATTTGGGAAAAGCCGATGATGGCATTGAGGGGCGTGCGTATTTCATGGCTCATGTTGGCCAGGAAAGCACTCTTGGCCCGATTGGCGGCCTCGGCGATCTGCCGTGAAACCCGCTCCTGCTCGGCCTCCTTCTGGTCCGTAATGTCCGTAAAAGTTGTAATGACCTGGTACGGAACATCCTCCTGCTCACGGAACTCAGGTTCCGAGTTGACAAGGAGCCAGACATGAGCATCCTTTCGAGGATTGAAAATGCCCATGACCGCGTTGCTGACGGATTCTCCGGTGAGGAGCGCCGTCATGCCGGGATGCTCCTCGCCCGGCAGGTGAGTGCCGTCTTCTCGAATGGCTTTCCAGCGGGGATCGGTGGGCAACCGGCCGTCCATCTGTTCGGAACTCAATCCCAGCAGTTCCCGGGCCGCAGGATTGGATTTGAAAATATGCCCCCGGGCATCCTGGTACACAACGCCCTGAGCCATGGTATCGAAGAGGTGACGATAGGCCCTCTCATTTTCCTCGAGTGCTTTTTCGGTCAACCTGCTTTCGGTGATGTCCTGAAACGTACCATAAAAGCGCTCTGTACGGCCGTCCTCCCCAATGGTCTTGCCCATGGCCCGAATCCAGCGCTCATTGCCCCGAGCAGTGATCATGGGCAAGGTCACATCGAACAGCTCGCCCGTTTGGACGGCCGACCGAACCAGTTCCCTGATTCGATCACGATCCCAATCTTCTCGAAAGAAACGGAACCAGTTTTCAAGATCGGGAGCAAAATCTTCAGGGACCTCGAAAATTTCCCGCGTTACAGCCGTCCAGTGCATGGTGGTATGGATCAAATCCAGTTCATAGGCACCGAATTTGGCCATGCGCCCCGCCTGTTCGAGCAGTTCCATGGTCCTGGCCAGTTTGTCCTGCAACAGGCGCTCTTTCATCTCGAAGCGTTTGCGCTCGATGATGTCCAGGGACAGGTCCCCCAACTGGGACACGACTTGAATGTCGTCTTCAAGATAATCGGCCGGCTTGTTGCCCATGCCGATGACGGCCCTGATCTGTTGTCCTCTGAAGATGGGCACCAGGAGCTGTCGCGTTATGGGCACATGCCCGTCCACCAGCCCCCGGCGGTGGAGCAGAGCCTCATAATCGTTGTGGATCACCGGAGCGCGGGCGTGAATGCAGTCCACCCACACGCCTGCCTGGTCGATGTCGTAATGCAAGCCCTTTCCGGGTACACGACACATATTGTGGGTCAGGGTATTGGTGGACCAGCTTTGCAGTTGCAGCGTCCGCTGATCCGTTTCCAGAAAATGATAAAAGCCGATTCGGCTGCCGGTCAGAGCTTCCATTTCATCCAGGGTCCGGGTGATGAAATCGTCCAGCGCATGATCCATTGCGAAGTCCAGCAGGCGCAGGCGCGTCTGCATGACGTTATCCATGCGCCGTCGAACAGTGATGTCCCGAAAGCTGAAGACTCGACCCGTTGGAGCACCGTCCGTATATTGGGGTGTGGAGTGACGCTCCAGAACACGTCCATCCTTGAAATGCAGCTCACTGTGCGAAACGGCATGGGGAGTCCCATACAGTGTTTGAACTTCCGTGACAAACTCATCGGGATTCATCAACTGGTCTTTCACAAACATCAACAACTTGAAATCATCCCGGGTTTTTGCCAGTAGTTGCTCCGGTATGTTCCACATTTCAATGAATTTATGGTTGAAAGCAGTGACTTGCCCGGCATTGTCCAACACCATGATGCCGTCTCCCGTGGCATTGAGGGTCGATGCCAGCAACGAGTTGGAAGCGATGATTCGAGCTTCGTTTTCTTTCCTCGCAGTGATGTCGCTCAGAGCCATATGGTAGATGGGCAAACCATCGAAATCCGGCAGGAGTCTGGCATCGAGGCGCACCCAAAACAGGGCGCCGTCGTTTTTCATCATGCGCAGCTCCACCATCACCTGGGGGCGGCTGGTGTTCAGGAGTTCCTGACAGCAGCGGTAATACAAATGCTGATCGTCCTTGATAATGAAGCGTGTCAGGGGTTTTTTGAGCAGGTCCGTGCGCTGCA
Source organism: uncultured Syntrophobacteraceae bacterium (assembly GCA_964603955.1). Taxonomy (GTDB): domain Bacteria; phylum Desulfobacterota; class Syntrophobacteria; order Syntrophobacterales; family Syntrophobacteraceae; genus SLCH01. The sequence continues at coordinate 3,749 of CAZRWT010000007.1, read as the reverse complement.
CGCCGAGCATGTCGGCCATGGTCAGGTTGGCTTCGCTGATCAGCCCCATGGTACTGACCGCGACATAGCCCGTGGGAGACAGATCGTACAGGTTGAAGCAACGGTCCCGGGCGGTTTGCAGTTCCAGGTGGACGCGCTTCAGCTCTTCGTTTTGCATCTCCAACTCGGCCTGGTAGGTCTGTAGTTCTTCGACCAGGCGCATGGCCTCTTCCGCAGACATGGAGGCGGGCGCGTCATGGGTGCCGGCATGATGGGAAGAACGGGTTGATTCCTTTGGGGATTTGCGTTTGCCGTCGTTTGTCATACTACTCCTTATTTTACCTCCGCCATCTGCAACTTTCTTGTTCCCAAGCTCCTGCTTGGGAACACACTTGCCCGGAAGCTCCAGCTTCCCGTTTTGAAGCGGGTGGAAGCTGGAGCTTCCACAACGATAAAGGCGTTCCCAAGCTGGAGCTTGGGAACGAGAGGGCTTGTCAAAGGGAACACCAAAAAGTTGCACATGGCGTTTACCTGTTTACCTGACCGGCTTTGCATTCGAACCCGATCGACGCAGGAATCCAAGTTCGGCCAGGATGGCCTCGTTCAGGTGTTCCAAGGCGGGTTGAGATGCCTTCGCATGATCGTGTCGGCCGGAACGACACCGCTCTACAAGCTCGCCGGCCAGTTCATGAAAGCGATCATGCAAAGTGATGAGGTGATCGAAGGAAGGCCGGTTGTGGCACTGCCCCGCAGTTGCAGCTTCATGGAGCCGGCGTCCCATACGGTGTCCCCGGGAATCGAGTTGCGGAGGCGCCTCTCGCTCCCCTTGCAAATAAGCTTGCAAGGCGTTGAACACGGCACGGTGAGCCAGCTCCACAAAGACCACCGGCAGGCCTTCCTGGGCGAATGGAGGCGCGTTTTGCCAGGATGGGGGCAGGTTCCAGTTTGCTGCCCACTGCGGCACGTCGTCGGCAGGCATGGGCCGACTGACAGCATACCCCTGCCCCAACTCGCAGCCCAGCTCGAGCAGGAGGCTGCCGTGAAGCTCCGTTTCCACTCCCTCCGCCAGGGCATGACGTCCCAAATTGCGTGCCAGGCTCAAGATGCTTTCGATGATGAGCGCCTGCTCGACATCGGCCAGCATGGTGCGAACGAAGCTTTGGTCGATCTTGACGGTGTGCGCCTTCAGATGCTTGAGAAAGGTCATGGAGGAAAAGCCGGTTCCAAAATCATCCAGGGCGAAAGTGACCCCCACTCCCTCGATGCGCGTGATCAGGGCGGACACTCGGGCCATGTCGGTGATGGCTCCGCTTTCGAGAATTTCCAGCTCGAGCTGATGGGGAGCCACGCCGGGATGGGCCGGCAATTGTTGCTCCAACCAGTCCGCGAAGTGGGGATGGTGAAGTTGGCTGCAATCCACATTGACGCTGACCGACGTCGTCAGCCCGGCGGCACTCCACCGGGCCAGTTGATCGAGGGCCGCCTGTATGACCCACTCCCCCACCCGGATGGCCAGGGGATGTTGCGCCAGCAATGGAATGAAGAGGGCGGGGGGCAGCAAGCCGCGCTCCGGATGCCTCCAGCGGATCAGTGCTTCGAAGCCCAAAATGGCCCCGCTGCGCATGTTGACCTTGGGCTGGTAATAGAGCACAAACTCCCTTGCTGCCAGGGCGGCGGCAACTTCTTCCAGCCGCACGAATCTCGTGCGCGTGTTCCTGTCGGAATCGGGATCGAAAAAGTGGAAACGGTTCTTCCCCGCAACCTTGGCCTGGTACATGGCCTGATGGGCCTGCCTCAACAACTGTTCGGCATCGACTTTCAAGGGCTGAGGAAACTGAGCGACCCCCATGCCGGCAGTGACGGATATGCCGACGCCGTCCATTTCAAAGGGGCGGGAAAGAGCATCCGACAAGAGTTGGATCGAATTCCGGAAGCCGTCCGCCTGTTTCAGTCCGCACAAAACCACGGCAAACTCGTCGCCTCCCATCCGCCCGCAATGGTGATGCCCGCTCACGGATTCCGTCAAACGGCGGGCAAGCTCGACCAGCAGACGATCCCCCGTGGTTTGCCCGTGTTCATCGTTGATGACCGCAAAGTCATCCAGGTCGATGTAAATCACCGCGATGCTTTCTCCGCTCCGGCAACAGGCCATGATTTCTTGATTGAGGAGCTGGGTGAGGAGGTTGCGGTTGGGCAAACCGGTGAGTGCGTCATGGTACGCCAAGAACTCCAGTTGCTGTTGATGTGCTTTTTGTTCGGTGATGTTGATATCGATGCCTGCCACCACAAGGGGCACCGCAGTTGACGTCCACTCCATGACACGCCCCAGGCTGCGCAGCCACACCCAATGGCCGTCTCGATGCCGGATGCGATATTCGGCCTCGTAGCGATCAAGTTCGCCCCGCAGGTGGCGCCCAAGGGAATCCAGCGCCTGGGGCAAATCCTTGGGATGCACGCGATCTTCCCAGGTCTTTTCCGTCGTCGGCTCCAGCTCCTCGAGTTCGTAGCCCAAAGTACGTGCCCAGCGGTCGTTGAAGCGAACGGCGTCGGTTTGCACATTCCACTCCCAGGTACAGGCCCGGGCAGCGTCGAGAGCCGTTTGCAGGCGCCGGCGCTCGATTTCCAGATCGGCGGTTTTCTCCCACACCAGTTTTTCCAGATGGAAGCGATGTTGCTGCAACTCCTTTTGAGCTAAGAGCAAGTGGAGGTGCGTTTTCACCCGCGCAAGAACTTCCGCCCTTCGAAAGGGCTTGGCTATGTAATCCACTCCACCTTGAGAAAAAGCTCGAACGATATCCACCACGTCCGTAAGGCCGCTGATGAAGATCACCGGTATGTCCTTGAGTTTGGGGTCTTCTTTCAATTGCCGGCAAACTTCGAATCCATCCATGTGGGGCATGAGGATGTCCAGCAGAATCAGGTCCGGTGGTTTATGAGCCGCCGCACGCAAGGCCGCATCACCATGAGGAAACGCCGTCACGCGATACCCTTGGGACTCGAGGAGATCCGACAGAATATCCAGGTTGGCGGGTACATCGTCCACGACCATGACGGTCATATCAGCATTGTTCATTTGCTCGATCCATAATAGAAAACATCCATGTGACCTCCAGCCTCCAATGGAACGACCATCCCACATGTCTTTTTAAAAACATGTGGAAAGTGAGTCAATGTAATGCAGGCGCAATTAGTGCGCCAAAAAGGTGGTGATTGGGTAACTTCTTGAAATTATGTATGATTAAAAATATGCCCGGCAGGGCGTCATGATCATTTGTTGCATTTCATCACAGAACGGATGAGGAAACAGGAAGCGGGTCAGGATGACACAAGGTAAATCTATGCAATGGTTTGATAAATTTGGAAATGTATCAAAACGATACAGGGCAATACATGTGGTATGATTTGTGACATTGTGGGGTGCAAAATTGTAACAGGGGCGAGAGGTGAGCGGGGAAATACCTGGTATCTGCTTAGCGGTTCCCGGCCTAAATCAACTTAAGTATTTGAATTTATTGGGTTCAGTATCAAAAAGTTTACGAAAACTTTATTAAGTAATTGATTTCAAAAGAAAAATTATTCTAATAAAATCAAAAAGATAACTTTCTTTTCGTAAACTTTTGAGATTGAAAATTAATAAAATCAACTACTTATACCGCTTTGCGCCGGGAACCGCTGGTATCTGCTTCTCGTTCCCAAGCTCCGGCTTGGGAACGAGAATTTTACCGGCTGCGCCGTAAAGCCCCGTCTCTTCAGGGCGGGGATATAAGGCG
>CAZRWT010000006.1:0-78624 GCA_964603955.1 uncultured Syntrophobacteraceae bacterium | reverse complement strand
CCACCCGGTATCGGCTCCCTTTTCGATTTCAGTCTACCCCGTTTCATCAGGAGGTGAGGCAGTGGTGCTGTTGGGAGAATCCACCACGTCAAACTCGTCCGGGAGCACCCTCCTCCACTGGCCAAAATGAACTTCCAAGGCGCTTTTCAGCAACAAGCACGCGGTTCACAAGCTCTTGTGCAAGCTCACTCGCGCTCGATAACAGATGCGGCCGGTCGGGTTCGAAAATACGAAACGATTTCCCAGAACACGATGGGCAGGCTGATGAGAGAGAGGAGCCAGTAAGCGAAAACGGTGTAGCCGAGCCCCACCAGGGTGGCTTCTTCGAGAGGCATTCGGCCGGCGAGAAGAAAAACGAAGGCCGAATCCCTGGTACCCACCCCGCCAACGGTAATGGGAACGAGTCCGGCCAAAATGGCCATGGGAAACACACCGTAGGCGTATCCCCAGCTCACGCTCGCATTGAAGGCCGACACCAGGCAGCACACAATGAGTCCCGCCATGGACCAGCAGCAAAAGGATGCCGCCACGGTCTGAAGGACAGCCATGGGAGAACGCAGCCAGCTTCTGTAGAGCCGGGGCAATGTGTCCAGCTTTTGGACAATGCTCGGGGGCAAGGGAAGCTTCTCCATGGGAAGGAAAAACACAACGAAAAAAAGACAGGCCATGGCGGCAAGAAGAAACAATCCTGTGAACAGTCCCCACACGACGCCGCTCATGCAGTAACCCAAGATTCCCAAAAATCCCAAAACGGTGAAATCCACGGATCGTTCGAGAACCACGGTCCCAAAGCCCCTGGCGAGCCCTCCCTGTTTTCTAAGATAAAAAGCCTTGGCTCCGTCACCGGCCTTGGAGGGAAGAAAGCTGTTGAGTACATTGGCCATGAGAATGGCTCGAAGTGCCACGAAAAAACCCACATCGAGCCCTTCCTGAGTTCGCAGAACCCCCATCCACCGCCACACGGTGAAAAAAGGAATACAACATGTGACCGTAAAAGCGCCAATAAGCCAGGGATACCGGGCATGCCTCAGTACCAGAGCCACCCTCGCCATGTCGATTCGGCTCAAGAGAAGCCAAACGAGAGTTGCAGAAAACGCCACGCAAAAAACGGCGAAAACCCGCTTTTTCATCGTTATGGATGAATCTTTACCATTACCGACCTCACCCATTCCCAAACGCATCGTAATCTTCCCTTCCGTCCCCATGGGGACCACTCCACCAGCAAAATAGCTCCATCAATCTCAGGGTGGAAACGCCTCACAGACAAATTCTCCACGACAAAACCCAAATCCCCTCCACCGTTGGCTGCCCGACCCTAATTTGCCTTGCGTAATAAATATCTTTATGTTTAATTACGTCTTCTATTTGTGGCAAACAGGAATATCAAGGATATATGCAAATGTCGATTGCTGGTGCTCGATGGCTCGGAGCATCGAAAATCCTGTTCAGGACCTGCCGTTTTTCTCAAGGTCCGGCAAAATCGTGGCCTCTCCGATCTCCAGAAGCAACTGCACCCCTTCCGTCTTCAAGCCATGATTCAGTATCCGTCGCACATGTTTTTTCCGGGTGGATACGGAGCGGATTTGGGTAATTTCCCTGCTTGAGAAGGCGGGTTTTCCAATCAAGTCCGCCGTAACCTGGAGCACAATTGCCGGTAAGTTGAGTATTTAGAGGTTCCTAATAATGTCCAAACTCAAAAAAATCCTGGTTGTGGATGATGAAGTACATGTTCGCATGCTTCTCGAGCAAACCCTGGAGGAATTGGAAGATGATTTCGACATACATATCCTGATGGCTTCCAACGGTCGGGAAGCCATCGATACCATACGCAAGGAGCTTCCCGACCTTGTTTTTTTGGACGTCATGATGCCTCAGTTGAGTGGATATGAAGTTTGTGAGGCCGTATCCGCCGATCTTCGTCTCCGTGGCGTGAAAATTGTCCTGTTGACGGCGAGAGGCCAGGAAGTGGACCGCAGGCAAGGTTTGGAGCTTGGGGCCTTCAAATACATGACCAAGCCTTTCGATCCCGATGAAATCCTGGAAATGTCCCGATTGCTGCTGGAATCGACATAATCCGAAATCCAAGGGACTTTGCGAATGGCACGTTCATGAGCAAAATCAGACGATTCATCCGACCATCCAGGTTGGAAAAAATCCTCCATAAGGCATTATCCCTGTTCGGTAAGGATGCCGCTTTATGGGCACAGCGCGGGAATGAACCGCCGATACGGGTGGGCTCCTACGAAACCGAAAAGACATCGGCGGACGAAGATTGTCTGGCCACCACCGTTTTCCTGGACGAAAAACCGGTATTTGAGCTGACCCTGTTCAAAAAGGGGCTGTTCCATGTGGAACGGGAAGAATTTGCTCGCCTCCGAGCGTCCCTGGACCTTGTGCGCCATACCGTGGAACAGTGCGTGGAGATCGGAGCATCGCGTCGAGCCATCGCGGAGGAAGCCCTGGGAAAATACCGGGAGCTGGCCATGCTCGACCGGGCCATCGTGGAGCTGAACGGAAGCCTCAAAATCAACGACGTGGCCGCATCGTTGATGAGCGAATGCATGAAACGCTTTCGTCATGCGCACTCCGGTTGCCTGTTTCTCGTGGACGATGAAACCGGCCCCCCGGTCTATACTTCGGGATTCGGTGAACACCCGGAAGACCTGGCATCCATTACGGAAAGCCTGCTGGCTCTCGATGTAATGGGAAGCCGACGCCCGGAAATCGTGAACGATCTGCCCGGCGACGCCCGCTGGAAAGGTGAAGCCTCCCTGCCGGACTCCATGGTCCTGGCCCCCTTGCTCTCCACCCAACAATGCTTGGGGCTTCTGGTCCTTGCTTCCCCCCACAAGCACTCTTTCAATTCCACGGATTTGAAGCACCTGGTCACCCTGGCGTCCATTGCCGGCATCGCGTTGAGCAACGCGCGCCATTTCGAGGACACTCAAATTTTGATGCAATCCTTGATGCGGGCACTGGCCGAAGCCATCGACGCACGGGATCACCTCACCGCCGGTCACTCGGAACGAGTGGCCCTCCTGTCTCGATCCTTCGCCTCGGCCCTGGCCCAGGACGACCGATACCCGGAAATCGTCCCGGACGAGGACATGGTCGAAGAGATCTACTATTCGGCCATCTTGCACGATGTGGGCAAGATCGGCATACGCGAGGAAGTCCTCAACAAGGATTCGCGCCTTTCTTCCGAACGGATGAAGATCATCGAGGCACGTTTGCGCCTGTATGGGCAGATGACCGGATTTTCTTGGGAAAATACCTTTGCCCGGCTCGATCGGTTGAATAAAACCATGATTCCCGATAGTGGAGACCAGGATTTCGTTAAGGAACTGGCATCTCTGAACCTTCCCATGGAAAGTGTGGGCTACCCTTTGATCGAGCCGGAGGAAGCTTCCTGCCTCCTTTTGGATTACGGCAACCTGACCCGGGAAGAGCGTGAGGAGATCATGCGCCACCCTGCGGAGAGCAAGCGTATCTTGCAGCATATTCCCTTCAAAAAGAACATGGGCAACCTGACCGAAATCATCTTTCAGCACCATGAGCGGCTCAACGGATCGGGTTATCCAAGAGGCCTCCGTGGTGACGATATCCTGCTCCAAAGCCGACTGATCGCTATCGTGGACATCTACGACGCCGTAACCCAGGAACGCCACTATAAACCGGCCATTTCCAGGGACAGGGCATTGCAAATCCTGCGAGAGGAAGCGGAATCGGGAAAACTGGACACGCGGCTGGTGGATTTTTTTTGCAACCACATCGACCAGATTGAACTCCAGGCCGAAGCATTCCGCAATATCCGCAAAGGATGAGGGAGGGCTGCGTGTCTGATGATCGAAAATGAAAACCTGAAAAAAAAGCATAACAAGGAAAAAATCATGCCAACGCACGTTTATGCCGTCGGCCCGGAACAATCCCTTCTCGAGGCTGCGGCCCTCATGCGAGAAAAAAATATTTCATGTCTGCCCGTGGTCCGAGGCGAAGTGGCCGTGGGCATTCTGACCGAACGGGACATGGTGCGGATCATGCTCGGAACGGATCGAAACCTTAGCGGTTATCTGGTTCGCGACGTCATGAGTTCACGGGTGGTCACGGCACACGAGGAGGAAGACCTGTTCGATGTTTACTCCAAAATGTGCGGAAACCGCATCCGCCACATCGTGATCACAAGTGATCGGGGCGAGATCGTGGGAGTCAAGACTTTCACCGACCTGATGGCCTCCCTGGGACGGGAATATCTGGCGGAAATCAAGACCGTGGCCGACGTGATGACCCGAAACATCATCACGGCACAACCTCACAATCTCGCCGCTTCGGCCCTGGACAGGATGATGAAGTACAACATCAGTTGCGTGCCCGTGGTCGAGGCGGGACGGCCCCTCGGCATCATTACCGAGCGGGACCTCAGCCGCCTGGCGGTTGGCGATCCCGATGTTCTGCAATGGTCCGTCGAGAAGCTCATGAGCACTCCCGTACAGACCATCGAGGAAGACCTGTACGCTTTCGACGCCGTATCCATGATGAATGCGCTCGGAATCCGACGCCTGGTGGTGACGGATGAAGACGGGCTCATGACTGGACTCATCACTCAATCGGACATGGTGGCCACCCTGATAAAGCGCCACGCAAACCTCGAATTCCTGGTGCGCAAACGCACCCGGCAGCTGACGCGCAAGAGCGAGGAGTTGGAATTTTCCAACCAGCAGTTGAGGCACATGGACCAGATCAAATCTGCCTTTTTAAGCTCGGTTTCCCACGAGTTGCGCACTCCCCTGACTTCCCTCCTGGGCTTCGCCAAGATCACGGGTAAAACCTTCGCCCGGCACTACCTTCCCCTGGCCCGCGACGACAAAAAATTGCACGCCGTCGGTGAAAGAATTCTCGGCAACCTGGACATCCTGGTACATGAAGGGGAACGCATGGCCAGGTTGATCAACGATTTCCTGGACCTGACCAAGATCGAGGCCGGCAAGGTCGAATGGAACGACAGGCTGGTGCGGGTTTCGGACTTTATCTTGCATGCGGCCCACTCCCTCCGTGCCCAATTTGAGGCCAGACCCGCCCTGGAACTGAGGGTCCTGGTGGATGAGGCTCTGCCCCAGCTCTTCGTGGACCTGGACCGCATGCTCCAGGTAATGATCAACCTCTTGAGCAATGCAGCCAAATTCACGCAAAAAGGAACTGTCACCGTGGAAGCGGTGAACGTGGACAATGATTTCGTGGAAATCAGGGTCGCGGATACGGGTCCCGGCATTCCCCCGGAGGAAATGACCAAAATCTTTGACAAGTTTCACCAACTGGAAAAACGCAGTCATGGTGAGGAAATCAAGGGCACCGGCCTGGGACTGGCTATTTGCAAGGAAATCGTGGAACATTACAAGGGCCGCATATGGGTGGACTCCGAATACGGCAAGGGCAGCACCTTCAAATTTCGTATCCCGGCCGCAGGGCCGCCTGTTCGCGAAACCTTCGGCAAGCTCGGGCGGAAAAAAACAGTCCAACCCGGCCATGACGCACCTCTCGTCCTTGCCGTGGACGACAATCCCGGAATTCGAGAATACCTGGAACAGCTCTTCGCGGACGAGGGTTTCCGAATCGTCACCGTTGCGGACGGTAAGAGTGCTCTGCAAAAAGCCGAGGAAATTTTGCCCCACTGTATTGTCATGGACCTCATGATGCCCGGCATGGATGGTGGGGAAACCATCCGACGGCTCCGAGAAAACCCCATCACCAAAGACATTCCCGTGACGGTCCTTTCCGCATACCCCAGCCGGAAAACCCCCGGCGAGGACGCTTCCATCACCAAGCCCGTGGATGAACTTCGGCTCGTCCAGACCGTGAGAGGACTGATTCAGGGGGGGCGCATCAACGGCCGCAAATGCATTCTGGTACCCAGCATCAAGCCTGGAGGCAACATGCTGATGATTTCCGCAGGCAAGTTGCGCTACATCAAACCTGAAGAAATCACGACCCAATTTTCGGACAAGTTTTCCGGTACGGTTTTTCTATCGAGTCCCGGCAAACAGGTCCCCGAGACCATCAGTGCCATTTCCAACCTCAATGACGTGTTGGTGGTGATTTTACCGGAAGAAGATGAAAAGGATTCCCCATGAGCAAAGCAGGCGGCGGGCAGGAGAATCGGACTACCCCAACCTCATCATTCCAGCGATTTGCATGGATCGCCATCGCGCTGGGACTGCTGGCCTGCCTGGGAGTCATGTTTTCAAGCATTCAAGTCGGCCGGACCGTCATCCATAACCTTTATGCGGACAAAAGCCTCACCGTGCTTCGCACCACCGCCGATCTCATGGGCAGATTCGATGTTTCCATGAAATCGGCACAAGCCCGACGTACCCAGGATCGAGACAAAGGTGAAAACCGGTTCGGGGAATACACCGAAGACATCTTGAATGCCTTTCAGCCCGATGATCAGGCCGGCAAGCCCTCCTGGCATACGGACATGGGCCGGGAAGGCTACTTGTTTTTTTTCCAGGAAGACTGCCTTGTCATCGGTCACCCCACCTTGGAAGGCGAGGCCATGACCCTGCTGCAACGATCCCCATCCGGTCTTTCCATCTGCTCTAAATTCAAACACATCGCGGAACAAGCCTCTATAGACGGCCTCCTCCACCACGACTGGGATGGAGGGAACGGCAAGGAAGATTCCGGACCATCCAAAGTGACCTGGTGCATCAGGGATTCAGCAACGGACTGGTACCTTTGTGCCTCGGTTTACAAGAGCCGGCTTGACGAAGCCTTGTACGGGTTTGTCATGGGCACCGCCCTTCCCCCGGCGGCAATCATCATGATTCTGACGGGAACACTGCTTGCTTTCATCAAGGTTCTTCTCCGATCCCGGCAAAAGGCGACGGAGGAGGAGATCAACAACCTGCAAAAAGAAATCGAAACCCTGCGCGAAAAGAATGCCCGCCTGGATGAACGGGACCGAAGCAAATCATCTTTCCTCTTCTCGATTTCCCACGACCTGCGGAACCCGCTCACATCGATCCTGGGCTATGCAACGCTGATCAAACGTGAATTCTCGAGGCTCTTCATGCCCCTGGCCGGGGAAGATCAAAAGCTGCACAAGCGAGGAGCCAGGATTGTGGAGAATCTGGAAATCATCGAGTGCGGGGGATGGCGACTGAATCGATTGATCCACAATATGCTCGAGCTTGACGGCATCGAGTCCGGTCGGGTGGAATGGCGGGACGAACAGATCGGCTTACGAGAACTCATCGAGGCCTCGATTCGAACGGCCCAGGAGGAATTTGGCGATAAAACCGACCTGCAACCACATCTCGACTTGCCGGAAAACTTACCCGAACTATGCCTCGATAAGGTCCGGATGGAACAGGCCGTCGCCCATCTGCTGTCCCACATGGCCGAATTCCATGGGCCGGGACGGTTGAGCCTCGTGGCCGTGCTGGAAGGAGACGTCTTGAGGGTCGAAGTCCGCCATTTAAGCGAGACCGTTGGCGAAGATCAGCTGGAAAAGTGCTTCGAGGAATTGGGACAAAACACAGGCGAGGATCAGAGCAAATCACAGGGAAAGCGGCTGGGTCCGACCATTGCCCGGCGCATCATCGAGCACCACCGGGGAAGGATTTGGGTCGAGACCCAACCGGGTCAGGGCAGTTCCGTCATTTTTACCCTGCCCCTGTCCCCTGCCCTCGCGCACTCACACCCTACAGCTTCCCCGTGATTCTACTCAGAACCTCCGCCATTTCGCCTTCGGCATACCCCCTGGCGGGCCATGACTTCAAAAAGACATCCCCCACATGCCTGGGAATGATGTGAAAATGTATGTGACCGACCAGTTGCCCGGCTGCGCGATAATTATTTTGAAGCAAATTAAGCCCCTCGGCCCCCATGCCGTCATACACCGCATGGGCCACCACTTTGATCGCTGCCATACAGGCTTTCAGGTCCTCCTCGGGAGCGTCGAACAGGGTTGAATAGTGCTTTTTGGGCAGCACGAGGGCATGTCCCCGGTTGATGGGGTTGATGTCGAGGAAGCTCAGGACGAAATCGTCTTCATAGAGCCTGGCACAGGGAATTTCCCCCTTCACGATTTTACAGAAAATACAATCGGTCATTTGCATCACTCCTGTCTCCTGAATGTTCGATGCACACCACAATTATACATTGAGGTCCACCTGCTTGTTTGTTAGATTGCGGTCGCTCGTATGCGATGTGCAACTTTCTTGTTCCCAAGCTCCAGCTTGGGAACACACTTGCCCGGAAGCTCCAGCTTCCCGTTTCCAAGCGGGCGGAAGCCGGAGCTTCCACAACAATAAAGGCGTTCCCAAGCTGGAGCTTGGGAACAAGAGAGAGAAAAAAGGATTCAAGCCCATGCTGACAACCGCCATTTACGGCTCTCCCCGCAAGAACGGCAATACCGACCTCATGATGGATGCGTTCCTCGAAGGGGTCGCCCAGGCCGGAGGAAACATACAGCGGGTCTATGTGAGAGACCTCCGCATGGCCGGCTGCCTCGGGTGCGGCCATTGCGACACGGAAGGCGCCTGCATCCAGCAAGACGACATGGCCAAAGTCTATCCTTTGCTTGAAAGCTCACCCCGCATCGTCGTCGCCTCCCCCATCTACTTCTACGGAATCACCGGGCAGTTGAAGCTCCTGGTGGATCGAGCCCAGGCCCTGTACATGAAAAACCTCCGGGCACAAAGGGAAGGACTCGCCCCGGAACCCGATGGAGACCGCAGGGGCTTCCTCCTGAGCGCCGGAGCCACTCGCGGCCAGAAGCTTTTCGACTGCGCCGTCCTGTGCATGCGATATTTTTTCGATGCCCTGAGAACGGTCCACACGGGAGAGTTGTGCTACCGTGAAGTGGACGAACGAGGCACCATCCAGACCCATCCTTCCGCTCTGGACGAATGCCGGGAAATGGGTCGGCAATTCCTGACATCAAAAAACTATTGAGAACGACCGGCTCATCCGCCGTTCCAGGCAACAGTGTACAACTCCCTGCGGCGGCTTTCCAGGTTGCGCACGCTTCCGTGGAGCCGCAACTCCTTGAGAAGATCCAGGTCCACGTCCGCCACCAGGGTCATTTCCGTGTTGGGGGTTGCTTCCGCGGCAATGGCGTCGTGGGGAAACGCGAAATCCGACGGGGTAAAAATGGCGGACTGGGAATACTGGATATCCATGTTTTCCACTTTGGGCAGGTTCCCCACGCTTCCCGCGATGGCCACGTAGCATTCGTTTTCTATGGCCCGTGCCTGAGCGCACCGCCGAATGCGCAGGTAGGCATTTTTGGTGTCCGCCCAGAAGGGAACCACTAGGATTTCCATTCCCTTGTCCGCAAGCATGCGGGGGAGTTCTGGAAATTCCACATCGTAGCAAATGAGGATTCCCACATTCCCGATATCCGTTTCAAACACCTTGAGTTCATTACCCCCCTGGAGCCCCCAGTATTCGGCTTCGTCCGGAGTGATGTGCAGCTTATACTGAGCATCCCAGGTTCCGTCGCGGCGACACAGAAAAGACACATTGTACAGTCTTCCGTTGTTGTATTCGGGCAGGCTGCCGCTGACGATATTGATGTTGTAGGTCACCGCCATGTGGAGCATGGCTTCCTGTAGCTGCTCCGTATAGGCGGCCAGGGACCTCATGGCCTTGGGGGGGTCCTGCTGGTCGTAGAGGGCGAGCAAGGGAGCGTTGAAAAGCTCGGGGAAAAGGATCAGATCCGCATTGTAGCCCGAAACCGCGTCCACGAAGAATTCCACCTGCTGGAGCAGGTCATCCACCGATCCAAAGACGCGCATCTGCCACTGAACGACTCCCAGGCGGGCATTGGATTTCCGGCCCCAGACGATCTTTTTCTTGGCCACGTAATAAATGTTGTTCCATTCCAGGAGCACCGCATGGCTTCTCGAATGGGAATCTTCGGGCATGTAATTGGTGATGACCCGCTTGGGATGGAATTCGTTGGCCAGTTGAAAGGTGAGCACCGGGTCCACGATGTCGCGGTTTCTCACTTTTTCGATGTACTGGGAAGGCGTCAGGTCCTTGTAGTACAGGGCATACCCCGGTATGCGCCCCCCCATGACGATCCCCTTGAGGTTGAGCTTTTCGCACAGTTCCTTGCGTGCGTCGTACAACCTTCGCCCCAGGCGCATGTCCCGGTATTCCTTGTGTACGAACAGATCGATGCCGTAGAGATAATCTCCCTTGGGATCATGCCCTTTGAAGGTCCCGCCGGAAACGATGTCCTCATAGGAGTGATTGACTTCGAGTTTGTTGTTGTCGATGAGAAGGGTCAGGGCGGCAGCCACCACCTTGCCCTTGTCCTCGATGCAGATTTGCCCTTCGGGAAACAGGGTCAGCAGTCTGGCCAGCTCTTCGTAAGCCCAGGCCCCCCCCATGTCCCCATAAACCTGCTTCATGATTTCACTGATATCTTCATAATCCGCGATGACGATATTCCTGATTTCCAGCTTATGTCCGATGCCTTCCATATCCAAATCTCACTTGCTCCCGTCCGGTTTCCTTCAGTTTTACCCGATTCGACCTTGATATAAAACGTGGCGCTCTCACCTGGGAAAGCGCCGTTCGCTTTCATGACCCGTTGAGCCATGACCGGTTTCCGTTCGTCCCGGACAGTTCCGGGAATCCTGCTCATTGTCCGCCATCCACTCCGCCATGCACGTCGATCGTTCCATCATAGTGCATTTACAGGGGCCAACACCACAAAATAAGGGGAACGGAAACAAGGAGCACCACCAGGGAAAGGGGCAACCCCAGGTGCCGATAGTCCCCAAACCGGTAGCCTCCGGGACCCATGACCAATGTGTTGGACTGATGACCGATGGGAGTCAGAAAGGGAGAAGAGGCTCCCACGGCAATAGCCATGAGGAAAGGTTCCACCGAAACGCCCAGGGCCTGGGCGGTGCTCACGGCGATGGGGGCCGTGAGCACCGCGGCAGCCGCATTATTGATCAGGTTGGACAGGAGCATGGTCGTGACCAGGAGAAGCACCAGAATCCATGCGGGAGAAAGGTGGGCAGACAGATCGAAGAGCCGGGAAGCGATCAGGGCGGCTCCCCCCGTGCTTTCCATGGCCAGCCCGATGGGAAACATGGCTCCCAGGAGAATGACGATGGGCCAATCGATGCTCTTATAGGCTTCATTGAGGGAAATGATTCCCGTCATGACCAGGACCATGGCGGCAGCCGTCAGGGAAGCCTGAATGGGAAACCAGCCCAAGGTAGCCAGAACCACCGCCGCGACGAAAACGCCCACGGAAAGGATTGCCCCCCTGGCCGGCTTCAGACGAAGGGCTCTTTCCGCAAGAGGGAAACACCCCAAAGCCGGTAAAGCTTCCCGCATGGACTCCTCGGGACCCTGAAGCAGCAGGATGTCTCCGGCCCTGAAGCGAACATGCTTCAACCTCGCCCCCATACGCGCCCCCTGCCGGGCCACGGCCAGCAGATTGATGCCATGACGCCAACGCAGGTTCATATCACGAACCGTACGCCCGATCATGGGCGATTCCATCTGAACGACCGCTTCCAAAAAACCCATTTGTTCGGCCTTGATGGGGCTTTCGCACACTTCATCTTCGTCCAGATCCACATCCGCGTCTTTGCTTCTGCCGGATGCTACCGACTCCAGAATATTCTTGCAGTGATCCTTGCTGCCCACCAGTTCGAGCCCGGCCGTGTCCATCAGGTTCTTGAGGTCTTCCGAATCGGCCTCGACGATGAGAATATCGCCGGCTTTCAGGATTTCAAAGCTGGACGGCACGGCAAAACGTTTTTTGCCGCGCACCAGGCCAAGTACGACCATATCGGTTTCCTTCAGATATTCCAAATCCCGCAAGGTCTTGCCCACCACTTTCGATACCTCGGGCACACGCACTTCGGAGAGGTAGGAATCGATCTGGAAGAGTTCTTCCGCCGAAGCCTGCCCTTTACGTTCGGGAATGAGCCGTCGGCCCAGCACAACCATGAATATCGATCCCGCCAGGGCCACCCCCAGCCCCACGGGGGCAAAGTCGAACATGCCGAAGGGCGGCATTCCACTTTGCTCTCGAAAAGAAGCCACGATGATATTGGGAGGAGTCCCGATGAGTGTGATGAGTCCTCCGAGCAGGGAACCGAAAGCCAGGGGCATGAGGAACAGGGAGGGAGAAAGATTGTTTTTTCTTGCCATGCGAATGGCCACGGGCATGAACAGGGCCAGGGCACCCACATTGTTCATGAAGGCCGATGCGGGAATCACCATGGCCATGAGCAGGATGAGCATGAGGGTCGGTCGCCCCCTGGAAATGGACAGCACGCGGGCCAAGCGATCCACGATGCCCGTATTGGTCAACGCCTGACTGATGATCAAGACCGCAGCCACAGTGATCACGGCAGGGTGGCCGAAACCCAGGAAGGCTTGATCGGCGGGAACGATGCCGGCGGCCACCACGACCAGCAAGGCCGTGAGAGCCACCAGGTCATACCTCCAGCACCCATGGACAAACAAAACCAGGGCCAGCAGGAGAACGGCAAAAACGACGATTTGGTCCACGGTCATGATTTCCCCCTATGGAAGGATCACCAGTAGAAATACAAAACCGAACAATCCCGCGGTTATCCACCATCATGGCCATGATGGTGGATAACCATTTTATTGTACGCCCATGGCCCTGGAAAATTCCAGCATGTTTAAGGCAAGGGCGATACTAGCGACACAACCCACAACAAGGGGAGAATGACCCGGAATGAATATCAACGATCTGTTTGAAGTAGAAGTAATCGTGAAGAGAAGGTATTCTTATGTGCGGAGATGTAGCCGTTTTCATGCTTTTTTGTTTGTGCCTCTCAGAGGCATGACGGTAGGTAACAACCTCATGTAACTCAACTTTAGAAAGGAGAATGAAAGATGCAAAAATTACTGTTCATCCTGTCCAAGGGTTTTGAAAAGTCGGGAGGAGCCACCCGTGCCGTGCAGTTTGCTTCCATTGCAGCTCAACAGGGGCATCATGTGGAAGTGTTCCTGATCGACGATGCCATTCATTGGGCTCAGGTAGGAATGGCCGAGGGAATTCGCTCCTCCACCGGAGAGCATATGAAAGATCTGCTCGATGAGCTGGTCGCCAAAAAGAGCGCCATACATGTATGCAAGGCGTGTGCGGACAAACGGCTGGTTTCCCCTGAAGACCTGATCGACGGCTCCAAAATTTCCTCGGGCGGCGAACTGGTTTCCATGATGGCCTCACCGGAATACAAAGTTTTTACCTTCTGAAGATGTCTTCAGCGGTTTTGGCTCGGACCATCCATTGGAGGACGAACATGAGAAAAGACCTATGCCTTTGGGGATGCTTATTCGCGTTGGTGCTCACCCCGGCCTTATCCGTGAAGCCGGTAGCCGGAAGTGTCGGCCCCCAGGTGGATAATGAAAGATATGGCCGGGTTCACTCACTGAACAACACGGCGGACCACTCCAAATTTTTGCTTCTCCAGCAGGAATTCACTTCGGGCCCTCAAGTTACCGCCGCCTGCCTTTCATGCCATACGGAAGCCGCGCGCCAGGTGCATAAAACCATTCACTGGACCTGGCTTTGCCCCGCAGCCGCTCCTGAAGCCAGACTGGGAAAAGGCGGGCATGCGCTGAACAACTTTTGCATCAACATCGGATCCAATGAGCCCCGTTGCACTTCCTGCCACGCAGGTTACGGCTGGAGGGATAAAAGTTTTGACTTCACGGCTCAAGATCGAGTCGATTGCCTGGTTTGCCATGAACAGACGGGCACCTACGAAAAATTTCCCACCATGGCGGGCATGACGGTGGAAGAGCCCACTCCTTTTGGGGGCAGGATGTGGCATCCCCCCGACTGGAATCTGGTGGCCCAATCGGTGGGACGCCCCACTCGAAAGAACTGCGGCGCCTGCCATTTCTATGGAGGCGGAGGGGAAGGAGTCAAGCATGGAGACCTCGATGCGAGCCTGCTGACTCCCGAAAGAAACCTGGATGTACACATGGCCGCCGATGGCCGGAATTTTACCTGCACCCGCTGCCACACCACGGAACAGCACGCCATTGCGGGAAGGTGCTACAAATCCACGGAGCTCTCCGATCGGCGGAGCCTCCTCCAAGACGACCAGATCAAGCGCATCACCTGCTATTCCTGCCATTCGACAACCCCTCACCCCCCGGGCATGAAGGCCAACGACCACACGGACAAGGTGGCCTGTCAGACCTGTCACATCCCCCAGTACGCAAGGAAACATTCCACGAAAATGTCCTGGGACTGGTCCACCGCCGGGCAAATGGGTCCCGACGGCAAGCCGGTGGTGCGCCACGAGGATGGTCGGCCCGTCTATGACAGCAGGAAAGGGGATTTTGTGTGGGCAAGCCATGTGGAACCCGAATATTTCTGGTTCAATGGAAAGCTCACCTACGTCACCCTGACCGACCGCATCGATCCTTCGAGCCCGGTGCTCATCAACGCGCCCGTAGGCTCTTACGACGATCCCAATGCGCGCATCTACCCCTTCAAAGTCCACCGCGGCAAGCAGCCCTACGACAAGCAGAACAACACGTTCTTGGCACCTCACCTTTTTGGAAAGGGGGATGCCGCCTACTGGAGCAACTTCGACTGGGAAAAATCCATAGAAACGGGGATGCGCTACATGGAGCTGCCTTACAGCGGCGAAATGGGGTTCGTCGAGACGGAATATGTCCTGCAAACCACTCACATGGTAGCCCCCAGGGAGCAGTCACTCCGGTGTGACGAATGCCACAGCCGCGATGGGCGCCTCGGCAACCTGGAGGGATTTTACATTCCCGGGCGGGACCGCCACAAGGCCCTGGACTTTATGGGGTGGAGCATGGTTTTGGCTTCGCTCCTGGGCGTGACCATTCATGGCGCATTGAGATTCATCCGGCGCAAACAATGAGGAGGTTTTCATGGAAACCCATGCTATAGAACGCATCTATCTGTACACACGGTTTGAAAGATTCTGGCACTGGGCTCAGGCTTTCCTCATCATCTTCCTCATGGTAACAGGGCTCGAAATCCACGGGACCTATCGCCTGCTGGGATTCAAGAAAGCGGTCGAACTGCACAACGCCATGGGAATCGGCTGGCTCGTGCTCTATGTGTTTATCCTCTTCTGGCAATTCACCACAGGCCAATGGAAGCATTACATTCCCACCACTAAAAAACTCGTAAATGTGGCTCGATACTATATCTACGGTATCTTCAAGGGAGAGGAGCATCCCTTTCCCAAGAGCGAGGGAAGCAAGCACAACCCCTTGCAGAGGCTCACTTACCTGGGAATCGCCATGGTGCTCATTCCCTTACAGGTCATCACAGGTGTCCTCTACTACACCTACAACCACTGGCAGGAGACCCAGTGGGCTTTCAGCCTGGGAACCATTTCTCTGCTGCATATGGCTGGAGCTTACGCCCTTCTGGCCTTTCTCGTGGTTCATATTTACATGACCACCACCGGGCATACTCTCTGGAGCCACATGAAAGCCATGTGTACCGGCTGGGAGGAGGTACCCGTGGGGCCAAAGGGAAAAAAACTGCCTGGCGAGTCTTGATCTCCCATTGCAAATTCGTACTTGTCATACCGCTACAATCGCCATTGAGCATCATTGTCCTTCAGCAGGCCCCCGGTCGGCATACGCTGATTTGGGGGCATGGCAACTTCACGACAAAAAAAGCTTGACACAATGTTTGCTATACCTTACTTCTTTCATTAAGACGAAGCTCCTGCAAAACAGAGTTGGAGCTTCACAAAAAACATGTTTGCACAGAACTCCCGATACATGGGCTGTGAAAGGGTTTTAATTTTTCATGATTCGTGATTGTACACGATCACATACAAATAAAGGTCGTCATGTCATCCTCCAAAAGCAACATCGTCATTGGCCTGGCCGGTCAGCAAAATGCCGGCAAATCGACTATTTTCAATATGCTCACGGGGGCCAATCAGCACATTGCCAACTATCCCGGCGTGACCATCGATAAAAAGGTCGGGCATTATCGCGATGAAGTGGGCCGGGTGGAAGTGGTGGACTTGCCCGGCACTTACAGTCTGACATCCTATTCCCTTGAAGAGCGCGTGGCCCGGGATTTTCTGCTCAATGAAAAACCCGATACCGTACTCAACGTCATCGACGCTTCCAGTCTGCGTAGGGGATTGTATTTTACGTTTCAACTCCTGGAAATGTCTTTTCCAACGGTCATGGCCTTGAACATGGTGGACGTGGCCGAAGCCAACGGCCGCAAAGTGGACCATGGAAAGCTTTCCGACCTGTTGGGTATTCCGGTCATTCCCACTGTAGGGCGTAAAAAACAGGGTAAGGGGCCGTTGCGGGAGGCTATCCGGCAAGTTGCCCAGGAAAAGAAGGAAACCGAAAGGCCGTTACAAAATACCTTTCGGCTTGATTATGAGGAGCTTGAAGGGCATGTGACGGCACTTACGGATCGGCTGGTGCATTCTCAAGCCCTGTCTCAGATCGTGCCTTTGCGCTGGCTGTCCGTGAAGTTGCTCGAAGGGGATTCCGAAGCTCGCAAACTGATACAACAACACCACGACCAGGCAGGGGAAGTCCTTAAAATGGTAAGTGAGGCGATGGAGTCGTTCCAGGAAAAAATGGACGTTTCTCCAGCCGACTACATTGTTTCCTGCCGTGACAAACTGGCTGCCTCCCTCGTGGAACAGTGTGTCGAGGTGATCGACAAGAACACGGTACATTTTTCCGAAAAAATCGACCGGGTACTGCTGCATCGGGGCTTCGCGCCTTTGTTCCTGGTATTTACCGTTTATCTGATCTACGAACTTTCCATTGTCCAGGGGTACAAGCTGACGTTTCTGACCTGGCCGGCCCTGGCCTGGGTACGTGCGACCGTGGCGGGGCTCCTGCCCGACCCCGGCCTGCTGCACGACACAATGATCCGCTCCCTGTCCTTGTGGATGGTGGACAGCGTGAACACCCTTTTGAACTATGTTCCCGTATTTCTCATCCTGTTCGTGCTCATCGCCATCCTGGAAGACTCGGGATACATGGCCCGCATCGCTTTCATTCTAGACCGGGTTTTTCAGAGCTTCGGCCTGCACGGGCAGTCCACTTTGCCTTTCATCCTGGCGGGGGTGTTCACAGGGGGATGCGCCGTGCCCGGCATCATGGCCACCAAGGGCATTCCCGACGAGCGCTCACGCCTGGCCACGATCCTCACTGTTCCCTACATGAATTGCCTGGCCAAAATCCCATTGTACACTCTGCTGGTGAACATCTATTTCACGGCGCACAAATCTTACGTGATGCTCTTCATTTCGACCATCACCATCATCATGGCCATGATCGTGGCCAAGCTGCTCACCTCGACCATTCTGTACGGTCGGGAGACGGCACCCTTTGTCATGGAAATGCCCAAGTATCACCTGCCCACCATCACAGGAGTGCTGCGCCGGGCCTTTGACAGAACCTGGGTGTACATCAAGAAGGTGGGCACTATTGTCGTGGCTGTGGCCGTATGTGTGTTCGTCTTGCTCCAGTTTCCCGGGCTTCCGGAAGAGCGAAAATCGTTTTTCGATGCGGAAATGGATCGAGCCATCGCCTTGTTCCAGGAAGAAATCGCAGGTACGGGTCATGCCGATCTTTTGCAGGGGGAAGACCACGTTTTGGAACTTCTAAACCTTTCTGCAACTTACCGGGAAGCCAAACTGGCTGCCGTTACCCAGGAGACTTCCCAGGCAGTGGATGTGCGTTATGAAGCCATGGCACCCGAACTCTTCCCCTTGCTCCGTCCGAGGGATGCCGAAACCCGGAGCATAAACCGGGCTCTCCGCAACCTGGCCAACGAACGGACAACGCTGCGCACCAAAATACGAGAGGAAACCATTGTTTACAGCTACTTTGGGCGCATGGGGCGTGCTTTGGAACCAGTAACTCAATATGCAGGCTTTGACTGGAAAATCAATGTAGCGCTCATCAGTTCCTTTGCCGCCCGCGAATCCAGCGTGGCCACCCTCGGCGTTTTGTTCCAGGAAGGGGCGGATGAAAACATCACTCTGGAGGAGCGTATGGAGCGGGAAAGTGAAGCTGGAGGGCGCACGCCGTTGCATGCCCTGGCCCTCATGCTTTTTTTCGCCCTTTATCCTCCCTGCCTGGCCACGACCATCATGGTCAAGGTCCAGACGGGGTCATACAAGTGGATGTTTTTTTCCATTACCTTCTCCACGCTTTTTGGTCTGGCCGTGGCGAGCGGGGTTTTCACCGTGGCCTCCCTTCTCGGTTTGAACGGCATCCAGGCCATGGGGGCTTTCTATGTCCTGGCTTTGGCCACGGCCGTGGGCCTGTCCTTCTTGAAAGACCCGGCGTGGGAACGGCAACAATCGGGGATGATCAAGACGAAGGGAGTGTGATCTCTCATGGTTTGGGAATATCTGATACTGGCCGTAATTTTGGTCTGGGCGGTTTTTTATCTGTGGCGCACGTTTTTTCAAAAAAAAGGTTGCGTGTGCGACTCCTGTCCGTCGGCCAAAAAAGATAGTTGCATGGGGCAAACCATGGAAGCCCGGGACGTGATGGATCGGGCAAACGATCATGAGGAGAAGAAGGAAGAAAAATCCTGATACAACTGCACGCAAGTAACGATAAGGAGAAAGCGAACGGAATTCCGTGCCCTGCTGTCAGGGTCATTTTCGTGAACGAAGTATCCGTTCTAAGTGTGGCATTTAAATGATGGAGGATTACTGTGTTGAGGAAGTTTTTTCTTTTGGTCATGGCTGCTGTTTTTTTTGCATTTCCAGGGCTTTCCGCTGCTCACACCCCCCTGTTTTCCTGCTTCGACAATGGGGATGGTACCATTTATTGCGAAGGGGGCTTTTCCGATGGGTCGAGCGCTACGGGAGTACCCATCATCGTCAAGAATGCTTCGGGAGAGGTGATTCTGCTGGGTGAGCTTTCCGGAAACAGTGACATTGAATTCAAAAAACCGGATGGCGATTATTCCGTGACCTTCAGTGCAGGGGAAGGGCATGAGATTGAAATCGCCGGCTCACAGATTTTTGAATAGACGAAAGAATAACCGCTGGAAAATAAGGAGAGCAACATGAAACGAGGATTATTGCTTGCCGGCCTGATGACACTGCTTCTGAGCACCCCGGCCCTTGCTCACTTTCAAATGCTGTACACCCCTCAAAGCGCTTTGGAACAAGGGGGAACCATGAGTCTTAAATTGATTTTCACCCATCCTTTCGATGGCTCTCATGTCATGGACATGGCCCCCATTCAGGAGTTCTACGTGGTTCACCAGCGAGGCGAAGAGGGTGAAGCCCGGAAAACCGATCTCAAGGATCATCTCAAGGAGATCAAGTGGACTGCGGGGAACAGCACGGGAAAGGCCTATGAAGCCGCTGTCCCCGCCCGCTTGATGCGCTCCATGGGCGATTACGTGTTCGTTCTGACGCCCGGTCCCTACTATGAAGAAAAGGACGGGGAGTACATCCAACAATTCACCAAAATGATCGTCAATGTGGGAGGCGTTCCCGGTAACTGGCACGCACCTCTCGGGCTGCCGGCGGAAATCGTACCATTGGACAAGCCCTATGCCAACTGGACGGGAGGCATTTTTCGCGGTGTGGTCATGTCCAACGGCCGGCCGGTACCCCATGCGGAACTCGAAATAGAATATTTGAATCGCATGCCCAATATGGAAAAGAACGCTTTCGAGGGAGCTGCGAAGATCAATGCGCCGCATCCTGCTTTCGAAGCCATGGGCATTCGAGCCAACGAGCGCGGTGAATTCGCCGTCGGCTTGCCCAAGGCCGGTTGGTGGGGCATCGCCGCGCTTGGTGTGGGGGAACTCGAACACAACGGCAAGGAAATGACCCAGGAAGCCGTGCTCTGGATTCAGGTGACGGATATCCCCTGATCGGACAAAGCTCTTAAAACCCTTATCAAGCTACCCTCTTTCTACTGAAAACAGCCACGGGATGATTTCCCGGGGCTGTTTTTTCTTGTATTCCCGACGATTTTATTTATCCGTGTCGGTGGTTTGGATCTAATGGAAGCTAGTTTGTGTTGACAGCGGATTGCCATTTGGTTAACGTCCCTGGCGATATGGAGTTTACATTCAACTAATGAAGTGATGCTTCGTGCCCCGAAAGGTTTGGTACATGAATCCAGAGCAGTTGCAACGTGTGGTCCACGCCTCCCTTTTTGCCGCTCTCATGGCCGTGGGAGCTTACATTCACATTCCCATGGTGCCCGTGCCCATCGTCCTCCAGAATCTTTTCGTGCTCCTGGCGGGGCTGCTGCTGGGAAGCCGATGGGGGCTTGCCAGTGTGGGCATCTACCTCCTGGTGGGAGCCCTCGGATTGCCCGTTTTTTCCGGTGGGAGGGGCGGCCTTGGGCATTTTCTCGGACCCACGGGAGGGTACCTCTTTGGATTTGCCCTGTCGGCCTACGTGTGCGGATGGATTTCCGAGAGATCACCGGGAAGCATGGCCTGGAGTATCCTGGCCGTCACAACGGCTTCTCTGGCCGTGTACGCCGTAGGGGTTCCCTGGCTCAAGCTGGTAACCGGGATGGACTGGCACAAAACCGCCCTTCTGGGCATGGTTCCCTTTTTGGTGGGGGATGTGCTCAAGGCGGCTTCGGCGGTTCTCCTGGCCCGAGCCGTGCGCCCCATGCTCAATCGCCGCTTGAAGGCCCCGAATCCCGCATGATTCGCATCGAAAATCTCGAATACAGGTATGCCGACGGAACCCCTGCCCTCAAGGGTGTCACCCTCGATGTGAAAAAGGGGGAATTCATGCTTCTGTGCGGTCCCAACGGCAGTGGGAAAACCACGCTCATTCGGCACCTCAACGGTCTTTTGCTGCCCTCGTCGGGGCGGGTGCTGGTGGATGGGATCGATACGGCTCGCGATGCGAAGCATGCCATGAGGCGGGTGGGCATGGTTTTCCAGGATGCGGACAGCCAGATCATCGGGGAAACGGTATGGGAAGATGTAGCGTTCGGCCCCGAAAACCTGGGACTTGATGAAGCCGAAATCCACGAACGAGTGCGGGAAGCTCTTGAACTGGTGGGACTGGCTGCCCTGGCACAAAAGTCCTGTCACCAGCTTTCGGGAGGTGAAAAAAGGCGGGTGGCCATCGCGGGAGTACTGGCCATGCGCCCCGATGTTCTGGTTTTCGATGAACCTTTCGCCAACCTGGATTATCCCGGAGTAACTCAGGTGCTTCAGCAAATCGTCAGGCTCCACGGCATGGGCCGCACTCTCCTGCTAAGTACTCATGACGTGGAAAAAGTGGTGGCCCATGTGGACACCATTGCCATCCTTCACAAAGGGGAACTCAAGATGGCGGTCCCCCCCCAAGAAGCACTCCCACATTTGTCCCAATATGGAATACGGCCTCCCTGCTTCAGCCTTTTGGGAGAAAGGATGATTTCATGGCTCACGGAATAGGCTTTCACTATCACGCAGGTTCTTCCATCCTGCACGGCTGGGATGCGCGGTGTAAATTTCTTGCCATGATGGTCCTCACCATCGGGCTTTTCAAGATGTATTTTCCGGGGCTTGTCACATTCACCCTGGTCATGGTCTTGGGTTTCGGAGCTTCAAAGCTTCCTCTCAGACCATTCCTCCGAGACCTGCGCACGTGGATGTTCCTGCTCTCGGCCATTTTTTTGCTCCAGGCTCTCTTCCACCCCGCCACGGATCATGTGTGGACATCATCCATTCCTCTCACCTGGACGGGGCTCGAGCAGGCTTCGCTCACCTGCTGGAGGTTGGCCCTGGTTCTTTGCTTCGCGACCCTTTTCACCTTCACCACAAGCCCCAGGGAGTTGCAGGACGCCATCGCGTGGTTCCTGCAGCCCTTTCCCTTCATCCCCGCTCGCCGGGTGGGACTCATGGTCACCCTCATGCTGCGCTTTCTGCCCCTCATCATGGACCAGGCGGACGACGTGCGCATGGCCATGAAATCCAGGTTGGGAACCGAGAGAAAAAACCCCCTGCGCAGGATCAAATGGATGGCCTTGCCCATTTTCCGCAAATCCCTGAAGCGAGCCGATGAAATGGCCCTGGCCCTGTCGGCTCGCGGCTACCGGGAAGACCTCCCCGTCCGATTGCCTCCCTTGCCCCGAAAGCACCTTCTGGCCGCCGTGGGGCTGGCCCTTTTAGTGCTCGCCGGCACGCCCCTGGGTACGGAAGCCCTGGCAGGACAACTCCCCGCAACCCTGTGGTGGGGCTAGGGCTGCCCGCCCACACCGTATGGGCGAGAGAGAAAGCCCCGGCTCTCCTTTCCCGATTGCGATGGAGTTGACGATATCGAGGCTTCAGGGGCCGGATTGGATCATCTCCCTCAAATGCCTCACGGCCTGGGCGATGTCCGGGGCCATGGTGACGGCCGTCACCATGGCCGTTTTTTTTGCACCGCGAGCAACAACCTGCCGAATGTTGACCTGATTGATGCCTCCCATGACCGTGAAAGGAAGTTTCACACGGGAACCGATGCTCTCGATGGCCTCGGGACCCAGGGCTTGCGTCACCCCCTCCTTGGTTTGGGTGGGAAAAATGGGACCGATGTTGATGTAATCGGCTCCTTCCACTTCCGCTCTCAAGGCTTCTTCCAGGGAATGGGTGGACGCGCCCAAAATCATTTGAGGTGCCAGCTTCCTGGCGACCGGCAGGGGAAAATCGTCCTGCCCCAGGTGTACCCCGTCGGCATCCACCCCCATGGCGATATCCAGGTGATCATTGATGATGAGGAGCACCCGAGCCGCGGAAGTGATTTCCCTGAATTTTTCCGCCAGGAAGAAAAGTTCGCGCCGGGAAATGTCTTTTTCCCGTAGTTGGATGATGCGAGCGCCTCCGGCGATGACGCCTTCCAGTACCTCGATGTTGGTGCGTCCCGATGACAGCCGCTCACAGGTGACGGGATAGACATCCACCTGGTGAAAGCGTTCAAGCCGTGCCTGCCTGTCCATTCAACCTCCTCCCACGAATCGGATGATTTCGATAGCGTCCCCGTCTTGCACGGGGGTTGTGCCGTAATGTTCCCGGGTCACGATGTTCAAGTTTTGCTCCACGGCCACGGAATCCGCTTTTATGGCCAGTTCAATAAGGAGACCCTCCAGGGTGGTCGGCCCATCCATCTCCCGAAGCTCTCCATTGACGGTGATTTTCATGATGGTTACTCCCATTCAGCGCTGAAGAAAAGTCACATCCCAATCCTTCCACACGGGTTCATAACCCTTGTCGCGAATCACCCCGGCGAAGACATCGGGGGGCCGTTCGTCGGCGATCTGAAATTGAGCTTCCGCCTCGTGGGCATGCGTGTAGCCGCCGGGCTCCGTGCAGGAACCCGCGCTCATGGAGGTGATGCCCAACGGGATCAGGTGATCCCGAAAATCCGGGTTCTCACGGGTGGAGACAACGAGCCCCGCATCGGGCAACAGAATCCTGAGGGCCGTGATCATCTGCACCAGCTCTCTATCGGAAATGGGGCGGGCCGGTTCGTAGGTTCCGGCAGCAGGTCTCATGCGCGGGAAAGACACGGTGATGTGGGACATCCAGTATTTTTTGAGGAGGTAACGGGCGTGCAAACCAAGAAAGAAAGCTTCCGCCCTCCAATCCCCCAGTCCCAGGAGAGCCCCCAGCCCCAACCGTCGAAGCCCGGCACGACCTCCTCGATCGGGAGTATCGAGTCTCCAGCGGAAATCCCTTTTCTTGCCGGCAGGATGCAATTCAGCATAAAGTTCTCGGTTGTAAGTCTCCTGGTAAACAATCAGGCCGTCCACTCCATTTTTTACCAGCAAGGCATACTCGTCCACTGCCATGGGATAGATTTCCACTGCGATGGACGAGAAAAGCTCTCCCAGACGACCGGCGATTTTTGCGAAATATTCGGGGGGTACCACCTTGGGTGCTTCACCGGACACCAGCAGGAGATGCCGAAACCCCATGCGATGAATGTGCTCCGCTTCTTCGACGACTTCCTCCAGATCTAGAGTGCGCCGCTCGACCACATTGGACGCATTGAACCCGCAATACCGGCACTGGTTGGTGCAAACATTGGACACATACAGAGGAGCAAAAAGGGAAATGACCTTTCCAAAGCGCTGTTCGGTGATTCCGTGTGCTATCTGAGCCATTTCCTCCAGGTAGCTCTCAGCACGGGGAGAAAGAAGGCTCATGAAATCGTCCATGCCGATGGTCGATCCGCCCAGGGCTCTTTCCACATCTCGATTGTCCCGCCCCTGGATTTCCTCCAACACGGTATTCCAGTCGTATTCCTGCATGATTTCATAAAAACTCATGATCGCTCACCTCAAAAAACCTGTTAAGGGGCTGGAAGCTTCCGCCTTTTTCCTCGGCTGCCTCATGCCCGCCACAAACGCTTCTCGACCTGCCTCGACCCCTTTCTTGAATGCCTGGGCCATGAGCACCGGATCTCCCGCCACGGCAATGGCCGTGTTGACCAATACCGCGTCGGCTCCCATTTCCATGGCTTCCGCCGCATGGGATGGAGCTCCAAGCCCTGCATCCACCACCACGGGGATGGTAGCCCTTTCAATAATGATCTCGATGGAATCCCGAGTCTTCACACCCCGGTTGGTACCGATGGGGGCTCCCAGGGGCATGACCGTGGCCGTTCCCAGGTCTTCGAGCCTTTTGGCCAACACCGGGTCCGCATTGATGTAGGGAAGCACCACAAAACCGTCCTTGATCAGAATTTCCGCAGCTTTCAGGGTTTCCACGGGATCGGGCAAGAGGTACTGGGGCTCCGGAGTTACCTCGAGCTTGATCCATGGTTCACAACCTGCGGCGCGTGCCAAGCGAGCCAGCCTCACCGCTTCTTCCGCATCGCGAGCCCCCGAGGTGTTGGGCAACAGAAGCCACCGGCTCGTGTCGATATGACTGAGAATGCTGTCTTGGGGATTATGCAGTTCGACCCTGCGCAGGGCCACGGTGACCACTTCGGTACCCGAAGCTTCTATAGCCGCCGTCATGACCTGGGGTGAGGCAAATTTTCCCGTACCCAGGAGAAGACGGGAATGAAATGTTCGACCTGCAATGACTAGAGGTTTGTCCATGATTTTTGATCCTCTCAAAAATAGAATGTTAAGATTCGCGACGGCACAGAGAGCAGCCCCGGTAATCGGGAAGGCTCACGACGCGAAAGTCCATTGTCAAGGCATCCCAGGTGAGTAGCTTCCCCGTAAGGAGTTCTCCGCACCGAAGCAGATATTTCAAAGCTTCCGTGGCCTGAACGGCTCCCACGACACCGGGCACGGTACCCAAAATTCCTACGGTGTCCGCAGGGGGAACGGCCCCTTCCGGGGGAGCCTCCTTGAAGACGCAACGCACACAGGGGCTCTGCCCTGGAATGACCGTCATGGTCTGTCCGTACATTTCCGTGACACCCGCATGAGAAAAAGGCTTTCCCAGGCGTACACAGGCGTCGTTGATCATGAATTTGGATGGAAAGTTGTCCGTGGCATCGATGATGAAATGATAGGGTTCCAGGATTTTCAACACATTTTCTGAAGTAATCCTGTGAACATACGTCCTAAAACGGAGATGAGGCCGAATACGCTCCAATCTTTCTTGGGCGCTGCCGGCCTTGGATTTCCCCACATCCTGCCGGGTATAAAGAATCTGCCTTTGCAGGTTGGAAAGAGAAACCGTGTCGTCGTCCGCGATCCCCAACTCCCCGACCCCGGCTGCCGCCAGGTAAAGGAGGATGGGACTACCCAGGCCGCCCGCGCCGATGACCAGGACGCGGCTGTCGAGCAGGCACAGCTGCCCGTCCTCTCCCACCTGGGGTAGAAGGATGTTGCGGTGGTAGAGTTCCCGCTGGAACTCCGTCAGGCGGGTTTTAGCTGCCCGTATCATAAAAAAACCGCTCCCCCGGAAAAGGGAAACGGTTTAAGCGCGACAAGCAGAGTACCCATTGTGCACAACCATTTCCCTACGCCGGCATTACCCAGATCAGGTTCTAAGGGTTTTTCTCAGCCCGGTTGTCCGAGCACCCCCAACGGCTGTCATTAAATTTCTTTTGACGGAATGATACTAACTCGTATTGAACGAGGATGCAATGATAGTTTTTGTTCAATAGCCTAAACAGATCGATCAAGGGCTTGGAGAGCTGAGGTCACCCTATTTAAAAGCTCAAGAGAAACAAGCACTTCGCGACTCTTTCCGGCCCGGGTCCATCTGATGGCCTGGATCCCTTCTTTACGTCCTTCAAGAAATACCCAGGAAATTTTAACCAGAAGCTCATTCTCCCCCCACAGCTCGATGGAGTGGGTCCCACCGTCTCCCATCGACTCCGGCACGACATCATCTCCCATGAGTTCCCACTCCTCCAGGTATTCCATGTCACCCATATTCCACAAAAGCGATTGCACCAACCAGGAATCGGTAAGAGGGACGTGCTCGCCGTCTTCCTTCACAACGGCCCAGCGATCCCGCCCCTGCCTGACAACCTGGCCCTTTTTTCCCTGGAGGAGCCAATGGACCCGGGTCAAATTCCCGGTATCGGCCGTCAAAATGGAGCGGTTTTCCAGGGCGGACACATCTTGGGGAATCTCATCCCAAATGGTGGAATCGATCTCCACCACGGCGCCCAACCGAGGACTGAAAGCCGTCAGGGTTCCATGGCCATCCGCAGGCTTTCCGATCCGGAGTTCGAGAGGGGTTTCCCGGCCGTGAGCCTCCATGACGACATTGACCCATGGAGGAGCCAAACCGTGAGCTTCCATCCGAACAGGTTCTTCCTCCAGAAAATTTCTCGCCCGCAGCCATTGGAGTTGTTGCAACAAGTGATCCACTTTGATTTTATCGATGTTGGTCTCGGGAAATGCGGGAGCCGCCCAAAGCCGGTCGCCCTCCCTCTCCACTTTTTCTACGACCACGGATGTACCGTCATGCCACCGAATGAGCAGTTTTTGAACCTCCTCAGGACTGAAGGATAGGAGTTGCCTTTCTCTCAAGTCTCCGGCACTCTTGAAAAGTCCATCCCCCACGCCCGAACTGATGAGAAAGACGCCTGGAACGTGACCGGCCGCAGCATAAAACCCGTCGCCAAACGGGTTTTTATCACCCAACAACAGCTCCCCCCATTGGCCTCCGGCCTGAAAGCGCACCTGGAGCTTCGGCGGATCAAGTCCATATCGCTTGAGGGCCTCTTTCGACGCTTCCGTATCCATATCGCGCTCCCGAGTAAGCTCCATCAGGGTGATGCCGTAGTTTTCCACGGCAAATCCGTCCGTCTCCGCCTGGATGGGCCGGATGATTTTCCAAGCTCCATTGCGCGAAAGATACACTCCTTCTTCCCCCCGAGGCAGGATTTCCAGGGACTGTAAGTCAGCGAGCCGGAAGGCGAAAACTTTTTGTGCGGCCTGCTCGGCGGCTTCTTTTTCCTCCATTTTCGTTTTTTGGAAAAAGTAAAAGCCGCCCAATCCCAGAAAAACCGCCAGATAAATGAGAGAATGCCGCCATTTCATCTCTGTCGCCTCCGCACGCGATACATGATGAATCCGGCCGGAACCATCAGGAGAGGAACAAAGACGAGAACAGTCCACACGATCAGCCGGAACTGAGCTTCCGAGAGCAGCAGGGGCTGCCCTTGTGTTTCTCGGCGTTCGATGGTGATGAGGTCTTCTTCTTCGGCCAGGAAACCGACCATATTGAGGAACAGATCTCCATTGCCCGACAGGGAAAAATAACCGTCGGAGACAAAATCCCCGTCGCCGACGACCAGAACCCGTCCCATGGGGGGGGCTATGCCCGAAGGTTCCACATGGGGATCATCGGCACCGGCGTCTTTTTCTGTTGCATGGACTTCGGCCAGCACTGCGATGTTGAGAGGACCTTCATGGTCCGTTTGGGGATCATGGTTCACCATCCCTTCCTGGAGCATCTCCATGTCGGTTTCCCCCCATGCGTTTTCGGATGTCATGGCCAGGGGAAGCACATGGACTCCTCGGGGAAGGTCTTCGAGAATCCCCAGGGAACGTGCCTCGGGGTAAAAGGTGGCGAAAGCGAAGTTGTCGGTGATGGGATGAGCCCCGTAAGTGAGCACCACGGGCATGAGGGCGCTGCCGCCGAAAAGCCCCACGGACTCGTCCACGATGACGTCTTCACGGAGTTCGATACCATAGGAAAGGAGAAACTCCTTCAGACCGCCGTCGTGAAAAGGATCCAAAAGCATCATCAGGCGTCCGCCTCCTTTCACATACGCATCGAGCCGCTCGACCTCTTCGGGAAAAAGAGGCTTTCCCGGACTCGCAATGATCACCAGGGATGCGTCCCGCGGCACCGCCTGCTTTTGCATGAGCAGCAGGTCTTCCACACGGTAACTTTCTCTTTCCAGGGCGGACCTGGCCGCGAAAATTCCTTCCTTATCCCCCATTTCCGCCGGGCGCTCCCCATGCCCCGTCAGAAAATAGACTTTTTTTTCTTCCTCCCGACTCAACTTGAGAAGAGCGTTGGTGATGGACTGCTCGTCCGCATGGGAAATGGTCCGGCTCCTCCCAAAACCTTCCAACACCAAACTTCCGTAGGTGCGAATTTCGTGACGTCGGGCCATTTCCGGACGACGGTCGGGATCGATGAACCGATACCCGATGCGGTCGCCGTGGTAGCGGTAAGTTTCGAGCAACTCCCTGGCCTGAGCCTCCTCGGGGGTTGCCGTCTGGAAGAAGGCCTTGATCTCGACGGACTCATCCAGGGAGCGCAAAACATTGAGGGTCTGGGCGGAAAGGGAATGCCTGCCCGTTTCCGTCAGGTCCAGCCGCCAGGGATGCATTTCCGCGATGAGCGCCACAAAAACGAGAATTCCAAGAAAAAAAAGAGAAGAAAGAACGCTGCTTCCTGTGCGGCTCCAAACACCCGCACGCTGCTTATGTAACGACATGCCCGTAGCCTTTCTAAAAGCTTTTCGTGGATCAAAAGCTGTTTCATATCACCTGCGCCGGTCACCCTCTCCAACGATATGATTCCACCTGCCTTTGGGTGAGAAAGAGGAAAAAGAGCATGAAAAGGAGATAAAAAACAATGTCTCGAGAATCCAGAACCCCCCTGGTGAAGCTTTCCAGGTGGCTTGGAAGCGTCAGGTATTCGATGAAACGATAAAATTCTTCACCGACAAATGCGCGGGTCCAGCCGATGATCCAGAACATGAGCAGCAGACCGAAAGACAAAACTGCGGCGATGATCTGGTTTTGGGTGATGGAGGACGTGAAAACTCCCAGAGCGAGAAAGGCGCCGCCCATGAGAATGAGCCCCATGTAGCCCGAAAAGATGACTTTCCAGTTGGGATCGGAAATGAAGTGCAGAATCACCATGCCCGGCAGGGTACCCGCCAGGATGATGACGAAAGCGCTCAGCACCGCAGCGAACTTGGCCAGTATGGCGGCCCGATCGGAAATGGGATAAGTGAATAGGAGTTCCATGGTTCCCGTCTTGCGCTCTTCGGCATAGAGGCGCATGGTGAGCAGTGGGGCCATGAACAGCAACACAATGCTGATATTGAGAAAGAACGGCCCCAGAACCATTTCCGTCAGATTGAGACGGCTCATGGCGAAGGGATTCTGACTCGCCTGAAAGCTGACGAGGTTGTAATAGGCCACGTTGCTGTAGAAAAAGTAGCCCGCGATGACCAGGAAAACGAACCCCACCACATAGAAAATGGGGGAAGCGAACAAGCTGTACATCTCTTTGCGATAGACGGAACCGAATCCTTTCATGCTCATGCCGCGAACTCCTCCTCCTGGGCCGTTTCATCGGTCACCAGCTGCATGAAAATGTCTTCCAGGGTCAGGTCCACCCGCTTCAGTTCCAGGAGGGCAGCCCCTCGCTCCACGATCAGCCGGGCCATTTCCGGCCGCAAATCCCTGGACGGGTCCGTTTCCACCAGGAAGTGGTTTTCACGATCATTTTCCTTTTTCACCGCGAGAACTCCGGGCAGAGCCTCCAGAGCGGCGACCAGCGAGGCCGTATCGGCCCCTCCCACCTCGATCTTCACGTGAGCCGACTTTTGCAACTGGTGAGTGAGGTTGGACGGGGTGTCCGTGGCGACGATCCGCCCCTTGTTGATGATGATGACCCGCTGACAGATTTGAGCCACCTCCGGCAGAACATGGCTGCTCAAGAGAATGGTGTGGTGCTCTCGCAGGGTTTTGATGAGATGGCGAATTTCGATGATTTGAGTGGGGTCCAGGCCGATGGTGGGCTCATCGAGCACCAGGACCGGAGGATTATTGAGCAGAGCCTGTGCCAGGCCCACACGCTGTCGATATCCCTTGGAAAGGTGGCCGATGATGCGATTTGCATGAGACTCCAGGCCACAAACGGCAAGCACCCTGTCCAATTCCTTTTTCCGATTCCGGGCTTCCACCCCTTTGGCCGCGGCCACGAATTGCAAGAACCTCGTGACGGGTAAATCCGTGTAAAGGGGTACGTTTTCAGGAAGATATCCCATACGCGAGCGAACCTGGAGGGATTGATCGAAACAATCCAGGCCGTCGATGCGAGCAGTACCGGCCGTAGGAGGCATGTAGCAGGTGAGAATGCGCATGGTGGTGGATTTGCCGGCACCATTGGGTCCCAGGAATCCGACCACTTCTCCTCGTTCCACCTGGAAACTCACATCCCGGATGCCCGGCAGGGGACCGTAATATTTTGTGAGCCCTTCAGCTTCTATCATGAGATTCACTCCTTGAAAGAATCAGGCATTGCTGAAACCATGTTTCCTTTTTGACACATGGTTTCAGCACTATCGCCGGATACGGTCGGCACCCTATCCGACCTCTGGTTCCGATTTTCTTGGTGAAGTCTTCTTCAAGCGGGGATATGAAAATGAGGTCACAAAAGCTGGAGCGAATCAGGCCATAAGCACCGCGGTGTCTCGTGCTTCCTTGACGGTTTTTGTTCCCAGGGAGGATGCACACCTGCGACAGAGGTATTCATGGAGTTCCCCACCGGGTAAAACCAGGAGCAAACGACTTTGCACGGGCATGGCGCGCCTGCAATGAGGACAGTACAATTCCGTTGCGGTAAATTCTTCAAATTGTCTCTGAGGATTGCCGCGTTGCATTTCCCAACCTCTCGAATATCTTATGGACGGAAGGTTTGATTTCTAAGAGCGAGCCTCACGCGAAGCTTGTGGATGAGAACCTTCGTCATGGTTTTTTTGACGAGTCCAGGGCCACATTTTGATCTTCTTTTCCTGCTTTTGTGCCTTGCCTCCCTGGTCACCCCCCATGCCGTCGTATTCCCTGAGGAGTTCCTCCTGGCGTTGGGTCACATGGGTGGGAATGACCACATCGAGTTGGATGAACAGATCTCCCTTGCCATACCCCCTCAACCGGGGCACGCCTTCATTGGAAAATCGAACGATGGAACCCGGCTGAGTACCACGCTCCACATCGATGGTTTTCTCCGTACCGTCAAGGAGAGAGAACGTCACCTTGTCGCCCAAAATGGCTTGCACAAAAGAAATGGATACCTTACGAAAAAGATTTTCTCCATCCCTTTCGTAGGATTCATGAGGAAGCACATCGAGCCTCACGAAAAGGTCTCCGGCAGGCCCTCCACGATACCCGGCATCGCCTTCACCCCTCAGCCTCAGTTTCATTCCCGCATCCACTCCGGGCGGTACCTTGACCTGAACGGTCCTGGATTTCCGTTTACGTCCCTGCCCATTGCAGGTGTTGCAAGGAGAAACGAGAACACGTCCCGTTCCTTGACAGCGCACGCAAGCGGTACTGATACGAAAAAACCCCTGAGCCTGTACTACCTGGCCGCTTCCGTGGCACATTGGGCAGGTGCTTTCGGTGGTGCCCGGTTCGGCCCCCTTGCCTTCACAATGATCACATCGGACAAGGGTTTCCACTTGTACTTCCTTTTCCGTACCGAAAACGGCTTCTTCGAACGTCAGTGTCAGTTCATACAGCAGGTCGTCACCGGGACGGGCCGAGGTGCGTGGGCGATTGGCTCCCCTGAAGCCGAAACCGAAAAGATCCTGAAAAACATCTCCAAAAGAGCTGAATATGTCCTCGAACCCCCCACTGAATCCACTGAACCCGCTGCCCCGGAGTCCCTCATGACCGTAGGTGTCGTAAATTTGACGCTTTTGGGGGTCTCTCAGTACCTCGTAAGCTTCAGCGGCCTCCTTGAACTGCTCTTCGGCATTTTTGTCGCCGGGATTGCGGTCGGGATGGTACTTGAGAGCCAGTTTGCGGTAGGCTTTTTTCAACTCGTCTTCACCCACCTGACGAGAAACCCCTAAAACTTCATAGTAATCTCTTTTGTCCATTGAACCTGCTTCCATTTTTTTAAATCATATCATTGAGGACATATTGTTTATCGATGCCTGTCACATTTCACGAAGAAAACCAATACTGAAAACTCGTAAACACGACCAACTCCTTTGTCAACCCCCTCTAATGTACAGTCCTTGCTCGTGCTGATTTTTATGCGGGAGCCCTTCATTCAAGGCGGTCCAAAATCCTTTTCATTCAATCCTCATCTTCATCGATGGTTTCCTGAACGACAATATGATCGGAAGGCCCTTCGAACTGTGAAGCCTCCTCCATGATATCCCGGACATCGGCGCGCATTATGTCCTCTTTGGCACTGGGGGAATCAATCCTCCTGGTCTCGCCGATCTGTAGAATGTTTTGGGGAGTAACTTTCCCTGCCGCGATCTCGCGCAATGCCACCACCACGTCCTTATTTTTGGGAGCATCCACCATGGGGGGCATGCCGTTCCTCAGCTGAAGCACCCTCTGCACAGTGAGGTGCATGAGGTGAAAGCGACTGTCAACTTTCTTCAAACAGTCTTCAATGGTCACTCGAGCCATGAGCCCATCCTCCTTGGCATTTCCTTGTTTTAGAAAAAAAAGATTCGGAGGGGCTTGCCCTCCGAACCGGACCATACATAGTTCAAGATGAAATAAAACAAACAGTTGTGAATATACTTTTCAGGCTTTACCGGCAAGAAAAATCACATACCATGTAATAAGAATCGAGTTCGGCTCCCCCTCTTTTCATGCCTTCTTTTCCGCATACCTGGCAAGGGTGAACAGAAAATCCGCCAGGCGATTGAGATAAGCATGCACCTCGGCTCTTTCTAAAAAACCAGCCTCGTGAATGCGCATGGCTCGCCTTTCGGCCCTTCGCACTATGGTGCGCGCAAGATCCAGGGTTGCACTGGCGGGGTTTCCGCCGGGCAAAATAAATTGTCGGGGCAACGGTACCTCTTTCTGAAGCCTGGCAATCCATTCCTCGATCCTCTCGATGTGAGCCGGCATGATCCGGTACTCCTCCTTGGCGGCTCCCTCACAGGACAGCTCAGCCCCGAGCAAAACAAGATCTTCCTGAATCTGGGTAATCATCTCACGTATCAGGTCGTTTTGAGTGAAAACCTTTGCCAGCCCCAGCGCGGAACTGGCTTCATCCAAAGTACCATAGGCCTCGGGTCTCAGGCCGGCTTTGGAAACTCTTTCTCCGGTCAACAAACTTGTCTCGCCCTGATCGCCTTTCTTGGAAAATGTGAAGATATCCACCCTTTCACTCCCTTTCTTTTTTTGTGCGGAATTCGAAGATAAAAAAGATACCCCCCACGAAACCACCTGAGCAACACTTCCTCGATGTGCTGCGGGGATCGACCGTCAGGACCCGACCGCCGTTCCAGACCTGCCTGTACTCAAGCTGACGC
This sequence comes from uncultured Syntrophobacteraceae bacterium, assembly GCA_964603955.1. GTDB lineage: Bacteria > Desulfobacterota > Syntrophobacteria > Syntrophobacterales > Syntrophobacteraceae > SLCH01. Next base: position 44,902 of record CAZRWT010000006.1, on the reverse strand, counting down.
CTGAATTCGTACCAGCCCAAACGCCTAGTGCGTTTTGCCTTCATGAATAGTAGTGAGGGGCTTCTCGGACAAAATGTTGCGCATTCCGTCGAGCACATTGTTGGTGATCTGCTCGATACGGCAGATGTCCTGCTCATTGACGGAATCATCCCTGATATGAGGGAGGGTCTCGCGCAACTTTTCAAATTGGGCCACAACATCTCTGCCCATATTTTCCTCGCCCACTTCACGCCCCAAAAGCAAAACCGTCTCCACACAACTTTCCAGGCGCACTCGGAGGTGCCTGTTGTCCGCTTTTCGACCCAGACGACCCAGCAGGAATCTTATGGGTTTCATTTCAGAATTGCCCCCTTTTTTCCAGTTCAGCCCTGAAAACCCTGTAAAACGTGGCCCTTTCTTTGACGGCTCGTTCCACCAGAACTTTGCATTGCTGCAAATCATCGACATTGAGAGTCATATCCACACCTGCACGGAATGCTGCAAAGCGGTCCTGAGAAGGCAGTTTGGACGTCACATAACAAAGAAAAAATTTTCGCCTCAAGTGCATGGGCAACAATTGAAAATGACGCAGAAGCAAGTGGCCGGCTTCTCCCTCTCCATCACCCAATACAATCAAATCATAGTGATTGTGCTGCATTTTGCTGAGAGCCGCAGCGGAACCGGAAGCGACGAAGGACTGGAAGCCCATGGAATAAAGGGTTTTTCCAAACAGGTCGATCCTATCTTCATCCGACATGCACAACAGAGCGGATTGCAAGCCTTCTGCCGGTACGTCCAGCTCGAAATTCTCGTCTTGTGATTGAACCTCAAGTTGGGAGTCCTGCCCTTTGCCGCCGCCGCCCCCACCCATAAGAAGTTCTTCAGGGGGAAGCCCTTCTCCTTTTTCCGCTCCCTTCAAAGTCATGGGTGCTTTGCACCTGGGACACGGCACCGTCACATCCTTGCCGGGAGGGATTTTCCCGTCCTGGATGGAGAAAGAAGCCCGGCAGCTTTGACAGGTGACTTTCACGACTGCTCTCCTTATTGAACTCTTACGGCTAAATCGTCACGTCTGTTTTTAAAAATACAGGTACAAGAGCGGTCTTGACAATGCAAAAAAGCCATCGGTTTCCTTCAAAAGGATTTTTTCACCCATTGCTCCAAGAATGGTCCTTGTTTCCTATAGCGATTGTGCCTACACTTTTGAACCAATGAATTGAATTTTGTATCATGAAACAACTGACCGGGGTAAATCGCAAAAACCTGAAAGGAGGGAGTGACTCTCATGGAAAGAAGGAAACTGGGCAACACGGAACTGCAAGTCTCCCCCATCGTGCTGGGCACCTGGGTCACCGGCGGGTGGGCCTGGGGCGGCGCCGAAGACAAGGAGTCCGTACGCGCCATTCTCCGCGCCCTCGAGCTGGGCATCAACTTCATCGACACAGCTCCCGTGTATGGCTTTGGACATTCGGAATCGGTAATCGGCCAGGCCCTCAAGGAGTGGGGACGCGACGGAAACACGGTCATCGCCACCAAGTGCGGCCTCGACTGGGACGAAAAGCAAAACATCCAGCGCAATTGCAGTGCAGAGAGAATCCGCTTCGAGGTGGACGAAAGCCTCAAACGGCTTGGCGTGGACCGCATCGACCTCTATCAACTCCACTGGCCCGATACCAAAACCCCTTTCCAGGAATCCATGGAAGCGCTCATGAAGCTCAGGGATGAGGGGAAAATACGCTACATCGGACTGAGCAATTTCAGCAAAGACCAGATTGCAGAGTGCCTTTCCGCCGGGGAAGTACACAGCCTCCAGCCCCCCTACAACCTTTTCGAAAGAGGCGCGGAAAAGGACCTGCTCCCCTTCTGCCTCGAACAGAACATCGGTACCCTGGGCTACGGGGGACTGTGCCGGGGACTCCTCACGGGAAAATTTTCAGGGGACGAAACCTTCCCCAAGGGAGACCTGCGCCGTGGGGACCCCAAATTCAAGCCGGATCGCTTCAAGCAATATGTGAAAGCGGTGAACGCACTGAAAGAAATTGCCGCGGGTTACGGCAAGACGGTGGGACAATTCGCCTTGAGGTGGGCTCTCCAGCAGCCCGGCCTGACCACCATCATTGCCGGAGCCCGAACCACCGCGCAGGTGGAAGACAATGCCGGTGTGGCCGGCTGGGAAATTTCCCGGGATGACCTCCAAAAAGTGGAAAGCATCCTGAGCAAACACATCAAAACCCCCATTGGTCCGGAATTCATGACTCCACGCCAATAAAGCTCACGGCTGGGCGGGTTTTGCCACCCTGCCCAGCACCACCAGCACCTTGAGCCCCCCATGGCTCAAGGGCCACAGTTCCCCGGAAAGCGGCTTCAACTGCTCGACGGCATTCCCGTCGGGAGCCGCCACCGCGAAGCGCCAGCCCTGGAAAACATTCTGAAGGTGCCGGCCGATCCTGCGATAGAGGCTGCCGTCACTTTTTTTGATGCGCTTACCGTAGGGGGGATTGAGCACCACAAGGCCGGGATTCAGGTTGAAATCCGCCGGGTCGAATCGAAAAAAATCCATGTTTTCCAAATGAAGATGATCCGCCACCCCGGCACGAACCGCGTTGTGCCCGGTCACGGCCACGGCTTCTGAATCCATATCCAGGGCGATGATGGGCGCCTCGCAAGAAGCCTGGACGCCGTCCCTCCCTGTTTTGCAAAGGTGGTTCCAGGTTTTTTCCTGGAAGGAAGGCCATTTTCCAAAAAGGAAACTTCTTTGAAGCCCCGGAGGAATACGGCGTGCGAGAAGCGCCCCCTCGATGGCGAAAGTTCCCGATCCGCACATGCCGTCCACCAGGGGAACATCCCCGGCCCATTGAGACTTGAGCAAAATGGCCGCCGCAAGGGTTTCACGCAGAGGGGCTCCCGAATGCACCTGCCGGTAACCTCGCTCATGTAGATGAGGCCCCGTGGTGTCCAGGGAAAGGGTGCAGTGGTTGTCGATCAGGTGAACCCACAGGCGCTGGGCTTCCTCGATGGCCTGCTCCTCGCCGTACAAGGCAGGGCGGGACAATCCCCGGTCCACGAAACGTCGCTGGATACCTTCCACGACCGCGTCTCTCACCTGCCCCTCGTGGCTCACCCGTGAATGCTCCACACGGACCCAAACCTTCAAAGGATGCCGGGGGTTCAGCCATAACTCCCAGGGATGGCGGGATATTTTGTAAAACATCTCTTCCCGGGTGCCGGCTCGAAAAGTTTCCATGATGCATGCCACACGACTCGCGATCCTGGAGTGAAGATTCACCTTGTAGGCATCGCGGAGTTTGCCTTCGAAGACAATGCCCGCCTCCGTGATCTCTCCCGGAGGCATTCCCAGCCGGTCGAGTTCCATGCGGCACAAAGGGGCCAATCGAGGGGGCACGATAACGACGATCCGTTGCGTCGGTCCCGTCACATGGCGCTGTAGCCTGCGTTGATGTCCTTTTGTTCCTTCCACCCGATCTCCCTTTTCCGAGATTGTCATCTTTCCCCATCACCCTTGACGAACAAACCTATCTTTATATACTTTGTCGTTACTTTAGAAAACACGGTCACCATGAAAGTGCATTGTAGAGCATTGTGAAAGGAGCAATTTTGACGTCCAGAGACATCCGGGAAAGAACCGGCCTGAACCCGGCCCACGATTTCCACCCTCGCCAATGCTCGAAAATCTGGCTTTCGCCCCCCGCAAAAAACTGGCGCCAGGAACTGGCCGACGCCCTTCACCAGGGAATTGAAAGCCACATCCCCAGGTTTTATTTCCGTGCCGATGCCGTCGGAGCGGGGGGCCGTCCCTTCGAAACCCTTTGCGGTTTGTTCCGAAAACATGAAGTGCCCCTGGCCATGGCCGTGGTGCCCGCATGGCTGAGCGCGTCACGGTGCGACAATCTTTTTGAGGTTGCCCCCCTGGACGAACCCCTGTGGAACTGGCACCAGCATGGCTGGCGCCACGTGGACTGGCAAAAAACCGGCAAAAAATCTGAATTCGGTGCGGAAAGACCCTATGAAAAACAATATCGAGACATTTCTTTGGGCAGGGAAAAAATGGTTTCCATTTTCGGCCGTCACCTCCTCCAGATATTTTCCCCTCCATGGAATCACCTTTCATCCACCACCATCGAGGTCATTCGGGACCTCAATTTCAAGGGAGTTTCCATGCTGGGTCCTTTTCCGAGGGGCATCAAACCGGGCAATGAACTCAAGAATCTCCGGGTCCAAATCATCTTGCACGCGCGCAAAAAGAAACAGGGCCTGGATGATTTCCGATTCCTGTGCGAGGAACTGACCGCGTGGATCGGGCGCAGGGAGCCCGTGGGCATCGTGATCCATCATCAGCACATGAACGGTTTCGCTTTTGAGTTTCTCGATGAATTCCTTCACCTTTTGAGGCACCAGGTAGGGGCTCGCCTCCTGAGCTTCAGAGACATTCTCGAAAAGAGTGACGATGTCTAACCCGACTCTCCTTTACGCAGCTGAAGACGGCAATATTTACGACTGGCCCAATCTCGAAATGGCGGGAAGAAGCGCCTGGAGGTGGCAGCGCCTCCAACAGGAAGACTGGCTCCCCCTCCCGCCCGGCAGTGAGCTTTTTCTCCTCCCCAATCGCTATCCCGTGGGCTGGAGCCCTCAAAAGAAGCGCTTCGTAACGCTCATTCAAGACCCTTACAACCCTCGCAAAACCGTCCAGGCCGTTGCAGCTTTCATCGCCCCGGCACACACTCAAACATTTTCCGTCGCTTATGACCCCGCGCACAATGCCCCCCTGCTGCCCCTTTTCGCCTACACGGCCGTGGGGTGGAAAGACGGCGAATTCGTGGCCGCATGCCTGAGGGTGGACCCCGATGAAAGGCAAGATTTCAGAAACTTCGACCCCAAGATCATCGAGCGCAACGCCGTGCGCAGGATGAAGCAGGAAGGCAAAAACCGCCTCATCACCCACCTGGGCAAGTGTGCTCTCACCTACGGATGTCCCGCAGCCCGCAATCTCTTCATGAACCGCTGGGAAGCCCCCCTGCCCACATCCCCCGTCTGCAACGCTCAATGCCTGGGCTGCATCAGTCACCAGGAGCGGGAAGGGCTGTGCGCCGTCCAGGACCGCATCGCCTTCGTACCCACTCCCGAAGAAATCTGCGGCGTGGCCGTCCCGCACCTCCAGAAGGCTCCGAGGGCCGTGGTGAGCTTCGGACAGGGGTGCGAAGGGGAGCCTCTGTTGCAGGAAAAGACCTTGAGTAAAGCCATCGCCATGATGCGGGAGTCCACCGTGCGAGGCACCATCAACCTCAACACCAACGGCAGTCTCCCCGGCGCGGTGGAACGGCTTTGCAACGCGGGGCTGGACAGCATACGGGTGAGCCTCAACAGCGCCCGCCCCCAGTTTTACGAGGCTTACTTCAACCCCAGGGGCTATGCTTTCGATGCCGTTAAATCCTCACTCAAAACGGTCAAGGCAGCGGGCGGCTTCGCTTCCATCAACTATTTCGTCCTGCCGGGATTCACGGATACGGAAAGCGAATGTGACGCCCTGTGCGGGCTCATCGAGGAAACCGACCTGGACCTGATCCAGATGCGCAATCTCAACATAGACCCCGAATGGTACCTGCGGGAACTGTCCCCTCCCACGGACGCCAAAGGCATGGGGATCAGGAAACTCATGGGAAAAATTTCGGAGCGGTTTCCCCAGGTGAAATTCGGCTATTTCAACCCGAGCCTCGATGCCGGGACTTGAGTCCGCCTCGGCTTATCTCAAGGCTAAAGATTTTGTCTCCACGTGGACAACGCAAAGGCATTTATGAAGCAGACCTATGACGTGATCGTGATCGGCGGCGGAATCCTCGGCCTGGCCGTCGCCATGAAAATGAGCGAGGCCCACCCCCGCAAGCACATCGCCGTGATGGAAAAAGAAAACGATGTGGCCTGCCACCAGACAGGACACAACAGCGGCGTCATCCATTCGGGTATTTATTACCGGCCCGGTTCCCTCAAAGCACGTCTGTGCGTGGACGGCGCCAGGGAGATGTATCGCTTTTGCGCGGAGCAGAACATTCCCTTCGAGCGGTGCGGAAAAGTCGTCGTGGCCACATCCCATGACGAAATTCCCAGGCTGCATGAGCTGCATCGCAAGGGAACGGCCAACGGAGTGCAGGGACTGCGCTTGCTGAGTCCCGAAGAAGTGCTCGATATCGAACCCCATGTGCGGGCGGTACAGGGAATGCTTGTGCCGTCCACGGGAATCGTGGATTTTAGAGAAGTGGCACGGGCCTTTGCCCGAAAGTTCGAGGAAGGTGGAGGGATCGTGCTCACGGGTTGCAAGGCCGTCCGTATCCGAAGCACGAACCACGAGATTCGCCTAGAGACACACCAGGGAGAGTTTTGCTCAAAAGCTCTGATCAACTGTGCCGGTCTGCATGCGGACAGAGTGGCGCGCCTGGCGGGAACCGATCCGCCCTGCCGGATCGTTCCCTTTCGTGGAGAGTATTACACCGTGCTCCCCGAAAAAGCCCATCTCGTGCGCAACCTCATCTATCCCGTTCCGGACCCCCGCTACCCTTTCCTGGGAGTTCACTTCACGCGCATGGTGGACGGAACCGTGGAGGCAGGCCCCAACGCCGTTTTGGCCTTTGCCCGAGAAGGTTACACCAGGGCAAGCATTTCCCTCGCGGACCTTGGAGAGATGGTGGCCTTTCCCGGCCTCTGGCGCCTGCTTGCCCGACATTGGAAAGCTGCGGTGGGTGAAATGAAGCGATCCTGTTCCAAACGGCTGTTCACACTCACCCTTCAAAAGCTGGTGCCCTCCATTCGGGAAAGGGACCTGGCTCCCGGCGGTGCCGGCGTGCGGGCCCAGGCTCTCGACGACCAGGGCAGGCTCCTGGACGATTTTGTCATCGTGCGCCATGGGAGAATGGCTCACGTACTCAATGCCCCCTCCCCGGCAGCTACATCGTCTCTGGCCATTGCCGATTATATTGTCGACAAATGCGGGGTAATTGTGTGAAAAACAGAAAATCGACAAGCGCCCTCACTCCCACGGTTTCTCGAACCTGCCTTTTGATGACGGGGGGGCTCATGTGGACCGTGGTGGGAACCGTCCTCAGCATGGTCGCGGCCTATCGCCTTCTTCACCTGGGCTGGTGGGAAACCCTGCTCGGAGGACTGGCGGGCATTTCCCTGGGCCTGGTGGGCTGCCGGTTCCAGTTTCCGAAAATCGCAGGAAAAAATATCGAACGCATCCTGCAAAAAACCGGGCCGTGCTGCTTTTTTGCCTTTCAGAGTCGGCGAGGGTACCTGCTCATCTTTCTGATGATGTTCATGGGGCACGTCCTTCGCCACTCTCCCCTTCCCGGAGTCATCCCAGCCGTCATTTACCTGGCTATTGGAGTGGCCCTCACCTTGGGCAGCTCTGTGTACTACGAGGCCGTGGCCGCCCACAGAGCAGAGGAAAAGATGCGACGGAAGAGTCTCAATGAAGTCCCCCGTCCACTGGCTCCACCCCAAAATCCGTGAAAGTCTTCACCGTTTGGGCGTCCAGCTTTCGGATCAACTCCACCAGCAGCCGAAGGGCGGCCATATAGTCATCCAGGTGAATGATGCTGTTGTGGCTGTGAATGTAGCGTGCGGGAACCCCCAGGACGATGGTGGGAACTCCTTGTCCGTGAACGTGAATGGCCCGAGCGTCCGTGGCGCCGCTCCGACGCACGGCTTTTTGATAGGGGATGCCGTGCTCTTCGGCCACGGCCACGGCTTTTTCCACGAAGGTGCGGCTCATGATGGTCGATGGGTCCATGAGTCGAATCTGAACGCCCTTGCCCAGTTTGCCCTGGCATTCATCCTCGGGATTGCCGGGGAGGTCATCCGCAGGAGCCCCCTCCAAGACGACAGCCACATGGGGGTCCGCACTGTGAGCCGCCGTGACGGCTCCACGAACGCCCACTTCCTCCTGAACGGTTCCAACCCCAATCACCTCGCAAGGAAGGGCCTCTCCCTCGATGAGGCTCAAGGCTTGAATGAGCAAGGCCACACCCACTCGATCATCAAAGGCCTTGCACATGAGCACGTCGGGATTGGCCATGGGAATGAACGGGCTGCCGGGCACCACCGAATCTCCGAGATGAATCCCCAACTCTTCCTCGACCTCCGAGGCGCTCGATGCTCCCACGTCAATGAACATGTCCTCGATCTTCATGACCTTGTCTCGCTCGGCCTCTTTCAAAAAATGAACCGGCCTGGCACCGATGACCCCCGGAATTTCCCTGCCCGCCCGATTCTTGACGCGGACGCGCTGAGCCGGCAGTGTATGAGGCCACCAGCCGCCAAGGGGGATGAACTTGATGAGCCCACTGCGCGTGATGCTTTGCACGGCAAAAGCCACTTCGTCCATATGAGCTGCCAGCATGACTTTCGGCCCCGGCTCCTTTCCCTCGATGCGGTGAAAAATATTCCCACTCCTGTCTGCATAAACCCTGCCCTGAAAATGCTCTCGAAAGATTTCACGCACCTCGTGTTCCGCACCGGGAGCCCCATGGGCCATGGCCAACTTTTCCAGGAGATTCAGCGCGTCGTTTTTGAGGGTATCCTTTTCCATGGTGCTTTTCCTTTCTCTGAGTGCTGTGTGGAGTTGGGAGCCGCTGTCTCGTTCAAACAGGCCACGAGGGAAAAGAGCAAAAAAAAATGGCTCCCGAAGGAACCATTATGAATCAGAGTCAGGGTGTCAATCAACCACCGGCAAAGGGCTGAGGACTTTTTGCATCGTCCACGCAGCTTTTCAGCTCATCTGGAGAAACATTTTTAGGGTCTTTGAGGGCACCGATTTCACAAACAAATTCATTACCTGCTTTGTCTTTGACCCATACGAATTGAGTGCGTCCTGCTGGAGTTGCTACATCGCTCATTCTTTTCTCCTTATTTATTAGTATGCACCCCTCAAGCTATTGTCCCGATCTATTTTTCATCGGAACATGCGACAATTGTCAGAATAATAAACTTGAATTCTTTTTGGTCAAGCCTTTTCACTAAAAAAAAATACCAATCAATAATGATTCCAAAACACCATCATCATTTTGGCTCAATTTTCATACAATCGGAGCAAAAAACTTGTTAATATGTTTCAAAATGCCGGTCGCCATGGGGCAAATATGCACCGTGACGACGTTCAAGAATCACGGTCATTGACGATATGCCATGACGCCATGAAAGGAGCATACCCCATGTCGCGTTACACACAACTTTTGAAATCCCTTTGTGTTATCATTATTGCCCTGTTTTTCTTGGGCCCCTTGCCGGTTGCCTCTCAAAATACAAGCAAGGAGCCGGACCTCGACAAGCTCAATGAATCCTTGATCGAGGCGGCCGTCGAAAATGATTTTTCAGAGGTCGAGAAAGCCCTCGATGCAGGAGCGAACCCCAACGCCATGGACCCGGAAGGCACCACGGCTCTCATGCATGCCGCCATCAAAGGCAACAGGGACATGGCCGAGCTTCTGCTCGAAAGGGGAGCGGCCATTGATGCCAGGGATGTCTTCGGTGTCACTCCACTCATGCACGCCACATGGTCCGGTCAGAATGAAATCACCGAACTCCTCCTGGACCGGGGCGCCGACATGGACTTGCGAAGTTCGGAGGAAATCTCACGGGTTCAGCACCGGGGCGCCACGGCTCTCATGGCCGCTTGCATGCGCGGGAACCTGGGCCTGGTCCAACTGCTGGTGAGCCGCCATGCGGACATGGAGCAAAGAGACAGTGAAGGGAAAACGGCCCTCATGTATGCGGTTCGAGCCGGTTACACGGACATCGCCTATCATCTCATTTCCCATGGAGCCAATATCGAGGCCCGTGATCAATACGGCAGAACACCCCTCATCGTGGCCGTCATGCATGCCCAGAAGGATGCCGTAAGCCTGCTCATCATCGCGGGCGCGGACATCCATGCCGAGGACCTGACGAACTTGACGGCCACAGCCCATGCATCGGCCCTCAAGCAAAACGATATTTACCGGATGCTCAGGAACTACACCTCGCATCTTAACAGAACCGGGCGTTGATTCCATGCCGTCGTTCACCATTGAACGACGTTTGCACCGCATCCACGCTACATTGAAACCATAAGGATGATTGGCATCATGAAAACGGCTGCTGTTCTTTTCGACCTCGACGGCACACTTCTCAACACCCTGGCGGGCCTTGCCGACTGCATGAACAGGGTGCTTGGGCACTGGAATTTCCCCACGCACGCAACGGATGCTTACCGCCGGTTCATCGGGGATGGAATGGAAAACCTGGTACGGCGGTCCCTGCCCGAGGAGGCGCGCCATGACCGGGCGATTTCGGATGCTTGCGTTGCCGCCATGAAAGCGGAATACGGCAGGCGCGGCCATGAAGGTACGCATCCCTATAAGGATGTCCCGGAACTTCTCGATGCTCTGGCGGCAAGGTCTCTCAAGCTGGCCGTTTTGTCCAACAAGCCCCATGAATTCACCTGCCGGATGGTCCGGGAGCACTTGCCCTCCTGGAGCTTCGAGCCGGTTATGGGAGAGCGTCCGGGCATTCCCAGGAAACCTCACCCGGGCTCCGCCCTCCACATCGCCCACAGCCTCGGAATTTCTCCCGATTGCTTTCTCTACCTGGGAGACACGGGCACGGACATGCAAACGGCAAGAGAAGCGGGCATGTTCGCCGTAGGAGCCACCTGGGGATACAGGAGCGAGGAGGAGCTTCTGGCCGATGGAGCGCAGGTGTTGATCGATGCGCCCCTGGAGCTCCTGAAGCATGTGAGAAACTGTCCGGAGAATTGTGGACATGGTGGACATGATGGATGAAATGGACAGAGGGGAAAGCGCGGTTGTACCCAGACTCTGCCGTACCAAGACTTTCGTTTCCAAGTCGGAGCTTGGAAACAAAAGAATTTTCAGACAGCTTCTTACAGATCAAGGAGAAATCATCCATGGATAACCGTCCCGTTCTGGTCATTGGGTCCACGGGGTACATCGGCGGTCGCCTGGTACCCAGGTTGCTGCAATCCGGCCACAAGATACGCGCTCTGGCCAGATCACCCCAGAAAATTCTGTGCCGTCCCTGGGGGCGGCATCCCGGCTTGGAAGTGGTGCGCGGGGATGTGATGGACCTTCCGTCCATGTTCGATGCGGCCAAAGGGTGTCGGGCAGCTTACTACCTGGTGCATTCCATGATTTCCGCCAAAAAGGATTTTGCACGGGTGGACCGCATATCTGCGGAAAACATGGTACAGGCGGCTTCCAATGCAAAAATGGACCGGATCATTTACCTGGGGGGGCTGGGCCGTGAGGACGATCCTCACCTCAGCAAACACCTGCATTCCCGTCACGAAGTGGAAAAGATACTTCAAAAAGGCCCCGTCCCTGTCACGGTTCTCAGGGCTGCCATGATCATCGGTTCGGGAAGCGCGTCTTTTGAAATGCTCCGCTACCTGACGGATCGTCTGCCGATCATGATCACCCCCCGCTGGGTAAGGACTCCAGCTCAGCCCATTTCCGTGATGAATGTCCTGGAATATCTCGAAGCCTGCCTGGACCATGAAGCCGTCAGGGGAAAAACCTTCGATATCGGCGGCCCCGATGTGGTCAGCTACGAGGACCTGGTCCGCCTTTATGCCGAACTGGCGGGTTTGTCCAGGAGAAGGGTCATTCGAGTACCCATTCTCACTCCCGGTCTCAGCGCCCTGTGGATTCACCTGGTAACCCCCATACCGGCCGCCATCGCCCACCCCCTTGCGGAAGGCCTGCGCAATGAAGCCGTATGCCGGGAAAACAACATCCGAGACATCATTCCCATCCGCCTGCATACCTGCCGGGAGGCCATGAAAAACTCCCTGGACAGACTGCGTCAACAAAACGTCGAAACCTGCTGGAGCGATGCAGGGCAGCTCACGGCACCCGAATGGACCCAGTGCGGCGATGCGCAATATTCGGGTGGAACGGTACTCCGTTGCGGCTTCCGTGTCGTACTGCAGGGCAACCCACAAGAAATATGGGAGCGAATCGCCGGGATCGGTGGAGAAGCCGGCTGGTATTTCGGAAATCCCCTGTGGATATTGCGAGGATGGCTGGACCGCCTGGCAGGGGGCGCGGGCCTCAACCGTGGTAGGCGCCACCCCAGGGAAATCCGCACGGGAGATGCCCTGGATTTCTGGCGGGTTCTGGAAGTGGACGAACCCCGTCGTCTGCTGCTGCTGTCGGAAATGAAGACACCGGGGGAGGCCGTCATGGAATTTCAGCTCAACCCAGGGGGCGCGGATAAAACCGAACTGGTCCTGCTGTCTCGCTTCCTGCCCAGGGGACTTATGGGAATCCTTTACTGGTATGCACTTTACCCTTTTCACGTTTGGATTTTTGAGGGCATGCTCCGTACCATTGCTCGAAAATCGGGGAATGCCGTCGTGGAAGGGCCGGAGCGGTTCACACCCAAGTTGCGGCATGCTTGCAAGATCAACCTTCAATGAAAACTTTGAACTCTCCTCGCGTTCTGCGGAGAAGAGCCCGTGCGCATGGGGATCAAGGAAAGCCCTGCCTCACGATTGAAGCCCCTTGACCCACAGACCATAATGAAAGATAAAGGTTTGAGTGATTGAATACCGCCGTCCGGGGCTGCCTCGGACAGCGGTCGGTTCGGATAACGGCTTCGGCTCCGTATCGATCAGGACCGTCATCCCTTCGGCAAGGGGGAGCCACAGGCATCGAGAACCCGGCGCCCCGCCGGCTGAGGCCGTGACGGTGAACACTTCAATGCAAGGCCCATGATTTGGCCCAAAGAGGAGGGTCGCCAAATGACAGATCAAGAGACCAAAAACGCAAATCTCGCGTCGGAAATCATCTGTACGGAAGGAAAACACTCTCTCTTCGAAAACGCCGTCCGTAAACTGCCCATACCCATCAGTTCCATCTTCGTGGATGACGATGGAAAAATCACTCCGGCGGCATTCGAGGAAACGGAAACCCTTTTCATGTGCAGTGACCACAGCCTGACGGAAAAAACTTTTCCCAAAACCATGGCCAAGACCAGGAACATGGTTCTGCGGGGCATCAAAGCCCAAAGTCCCCGGAACGTCACGGGGAAACGGGTGGCGGTGCTCTTTTCCGGGGGCCCCGCGGCAGGCGGACATAACGTCCTGGTGGGGCTCAAGGCCGCGTTGGGAAAAGACAACACGCTTCTGGGCATCCGCAAGGGCCCCAAAGGGCTTATAAAGGGCGATGTTTTTGAGGTGCAAACTTCCCACCTCAAGCAAATCATCAACACGGGGGGCTTTGGATATCTGGGTACGGACCGCACCAAGATCAAAACCCCAGAGCAATTCCAAAAAGTCAAGGAAACGGTGGTCAAAAACAAACTGGATGGGCTCATCGTGGTGGGTGGGGACGACTCCAACACCAACGCGGCCTTCATCGCCGAATATCTCGAGGAAGCCAATATTCCGTGCAGTGTCATCGGCATTCCCAAAACCATCGACGGTGACATGGCCGCAGGCAAGTACCTTCCCATTTCCTTCGGATACGACACGGCCACCAAAATTTATTCGGAACTGGTGGGCAACCTGGCGGAAGACGCCGCATCGGCCGTGAAATACTGGCATTTCGTGAAGCTCATGGGACGCACGGCCAGCAAAATCACCCTCGAGGTGGCCTTGCAGACCAAGCCGGCCATCGCCCTCATTTCCGAGGAAATCGCCGAGAAAAACATCTCCCTCAACCAGCTGGTGGACGATATCGTTCGCATCATCACCCTCCGACGCCTCAACGGCATCAACCACGGCGTCATCTTGGTTCCCGAGGGGCTCGTCGAGTTCATCCCCGAAATGGGAGCCCTCATCCAGGAACTCAACAAGGTGCTGGCGGAATACGAACAGGACATCAAGGACCTGCCCACACTGAAAAACAAGCAGGAATTCATCTACCCGCGCCTGACTCCCCATTCGGCCCAGCTCATGGCATCCCTGCCCGAGGATATCGAAGAAATGCTCATTCTCGATCGCGACGACCACGGCAATGTGAAGGTCTCGCAGATCGAAACGGAACGGCTGCTCATCGAAAAAATCCGCTACAAGGTCTCGGAACTCAAGCGCCACACGAAAAAGTATTTCGGTGAAGGTGAAGGGAAAATCCCGGCCACCCCGGAACAGTTGCAACAGATTCAAACCACCTCCCTGTCCACGCAATCGCACTTTCTCGGCTATGAAGGCCGGAGCGGAAAGCCCACGGCTTTTGACGCGGCCTTCACATTTGCCCTGGGGCTCACGGCGGGCTCGCTCGTCCTGGCGGGCAAAACGGGCTACATGGCCGCGGTGACGGATTTCGACAAGGGAGGCACCATCCTGGCGCTTCCCATAACGGGGCTTCTCACATGCGAAATGCGAAAAGGTCAGGAAGAGACGGTCATCGAGAAATCCCTGGTGAAAACGTCGTCGCCCTCTTTCAAGGCTTTCGAGGAAAACCGCGAGAAGTGGGCTTTGAAAGATCTTTTCAGCAGTCCCGGTCCGGTGCAGCATTGGGGACCCGCAAGCAAGCAAATTCCCATAACCGTGGCTTTGGATCAAGGCTACAAGACTTACAAAGAATTCGATCTGGGCAAGGAAACCGTCGTCGAATTGGAGGAATGATTCCGGCAGTTCACCCCCATGATGACTCTCGATCCCAAGCCGGAGCTTGGGGTCGAGGGGAAGCTTCGGCTTGGAAACGAGGGGAAGCTGTTCCCCCGGCCGGGGATCGGGCATGAAAGGCCCGATCCCCGGTTCGGTTTTTGAACCCATCCGTCAGAATTTTCAGCTCCAGGGTCATGTCCATGTCCATTTTGCTCATTCATCCCCCCATATCCAAAGCCTCCGAACCTCCCGCCGGCATCGCGACCCTTCATGGTTTTCTACCGGCACACGGGATTTCCAGTCACGTTCTGGACCTGAATATGGAAGGAATCCGGTGGATGATCGAGCATCCCCCGCCTGCGAATGATCGCTGGTCACGGCGAGCCGTCAAAATGGCAGCCGGTCACCTCAGGAGCATCAAAGATCTGGAAACATTCAAAAAAATCGACCGTTACAAACGGGCGGTGCATGATCTCTCCCACGTCCTCGATTTGTGCGGAACACCCTACGGGGTCAGGCTCAACTTGAGCAACTACCAGCACCGTCGGCTCTCACCCCTGCGAAGCGCAGACCTTTACCATGCGGCTGAAAACCCCGAGGAAAATCCGTTCTATCCCCTGTTTGCAAGGCGTATAGTGGCCCTCCTGGAGGAAACGGGGAGCCAATGCGTGGGCATTTCCCTCAACTTTCTCCACCAGGCCCTGACGGTTTTTGCCATTTTGGGTTTTTTGCGCCGGAGCTTTCCCGAAGTCAAGGTGGTGCTGGGAGGGGGACTTGTCACCTCGTGGATGAGCCGGCCCCACAGGCACGACCTTTTCCACGATCTGGCGGATCACCTGGTAAAGGGACCGGGAGAAGAGCCGCTACTCGCATTCCTAAAGGGTGCCGGTCATGACACGGCCCACTGCGCTCCCGATTATGGCGGCTTGCCTGCCCTCCGGGATTATCTGTCTCCCGTTTCGGTGCTTCCCTACAGTGCCTCCAGTGGGTGTTATTGGAGCAAGTGCGCCTTTTGTCCCGAGAGAGCCGAGGGCAACCCCTACCGGCCCATCCCCCCACGGCAGGTGCTGGAAGACCTCGGGCAATTGAAGCGGGAGTTCAAACCGGGGCTCATTCACTTTCTCGACAACGCCATGAGCCCGAGTCTGCTGAAGGCACTGGCGGAAGCTCCGCCCGGCGTGCCCTGGTACGGTTTTGCCAGGGTCCACGAGGCCATGGAAAACCTTGAATTTTGCCATGGCCTGAGGAGAGCCGGCTGCGTGATGCTGCAGCTCGGTTTGGAATCCGGCGATGAGGGGGTCATCGAGAGAGAGGGGAAGGGAACCGGGGTGGCCCTGGCGTCACGGGTGCTCAGGAATCTTGCCGGGGCGGGCATTGCCGTATACGCTTACCTCCTTTTCGGAACCCCTTCGGAAACGGAAAGGCAGGCGCAAAAAACCCTGGAATTCGTTGTGGAACATCACGATGCCATCGACTTCATGAATGTGGCCATTTTCAACATGCCCATCCACAGTCCCGACGGACAAGAGTTCCACAAGCACGCTCATTACGATGGGGACTTGTCGCTCTACACGGGGTTTACCCATCCCGGAGGATGGAACCGCAAACAGGTGCGCGAATTTGTGGAAAAGCGCTTCAAAAGGCAAAAGGAAATTGGCGCCGTTCTCGGCCGGGTTCCCCCTTATTTCACTTCCAATCATGCTTCATTTTTCAAACACAGCCCCACTCTCTTGTGATTCAACAGGCAGGCGCCCTACGCTGTGATAGGAAAATCCAAGATTTGTGAGGGCCTCAGACCTGTAAACATTGCGCAAATCGATGAAGAGAGGCTGTTTGAGCAATCCTTTGATTCGATCAAGATCCAGAGCCCGGAATTCGTTCCACTCGGTTACAAGCACCAGTGCATCGGCTCCTTCACAGGCTTTGTACGGGCTCTCGCAGTAGGTCACATCGGGCATGAGCTTTGCCGCTTCATGCATGGCCTGGGGATCATAGGCCCGGATGCGTGCCCCATGTTCCAGGAGAATCGAAAGAATGGTGAGGGAGGGCGCTTCGCGCATGTCATCCGTTTCGGGTTTGAAGGAAAGACCGAGCACGGCAATGGTTTTGTTTTCCTCCGAGCCTCCCAGGGCCTTGCGAATCTTGCGGGCCATGCGCGCCTTCTGAGCCGCGTTGACTTCCACGACCGATTCCACCACACGGCAGGCCACGCCATATTCCTGAGCGATGCGCAGGAGGGCTTGCGTGTCCTTGGGAAAGCACGATCCTCCATAGCCCGGCCCGGCATGCAGAAATTTTTTCCCGATGCGCCCATCGAGGCCCATGCCGCGAGCGACATCCTGTACATCGGCTCCTATTTCCTCGCAGATATTGGCCATTTCATTGATGAAGCTGATTTTTGTAGCCAGAAAGGCATTGGATGCGTACTTGATCAACTCGGCCGTTTCGATCCCCGTGATCACGAAAGGGGTATCCAGGAGGTAAAGGGGACGGTAGATGGCCTTGAGCACTTCTTCGGCTCTCCTGGAATCCACCCCGATCACCACGCGGTCGGGATGGGTGAAGTCTCGAATGGCTGCTCCTTCCCGGAGGAATTCGGGATTGCTCGCCACATCGAAATCCGCATCGGGATTTACTTCCCGAATGATTCTGGCCACCTGCCGGGCAGTTCCCACAGGAACAGTGCTCTTGTTGACCATGACCGTATAGTCCTTGAGATGAGAAGCTGCCTGGCGCGCGGCACCGTATACGTACGTCAGGTCCGCGTAACCGTCGCCGCGCCTGGAAGCCGGCGTTCCCACCGCGATAAAAACAACCTGAGCTTCGGGAATGCCGGGACTGTAATCGGTCGTAAATACAAGTCGCCCCGCCTTGATGTTTTTTTCCACCACAGTATCCAACCCCGGCTCATAAATAGGGATTTCACCTTTCCGGAGCAATGAAACCTTACTTTCATCCGTATCGATACAGGTCACCTCATGGCCGAATTCAGCAAAACACGCCCCGCTCACCAATCCCACATATCCTGTTCCAATGACGGCAATTCTCATTTTTTTCCTTCCACTTCGATTGCTACACCAATCATGTCTTGATGACTGTCCATTGACAATGTTTGTACATTCCTGCCGGAAATCAAAAGGCTTTTTGACACCAACCGGCGCCAATATATCATTCCGCATCCTAAAATCGAGAAAAAACCAGGATATACTTACTGAGCTGACAGCCTATGGACAGATGCTGATTCAAACAAGCACCGGAACCATGAGTGTTCAAAAACACCCCCTTGTTGTGCGGGAGTATCCAATGGAACATTGACAGTGGACCACCTTTCCGCTAGCATTTTCACTTTATTGAAATCTCGAAGCCTGGAATCCGGGACAATCGAGGCAAGCAGGGTCAGCGGAACGCTAAAATCGGAAACAAATCCGTTTCAGGGGAAAAAGATGATCATAGGCTTAGACGTTGGCGGCACCCATACAGATGTGGTCTTGATCGGTCAAGGCTGTATCCTTCGCCAGGCAAAAGTCCCAACGGACACCTCGAACCTTTTCGAATGCGTCTGGACCGGGCTGGATGAAGTAACACGCGACATTCCTCCCGAGAGCATACGGAGGGTCGTGCTCAGCACCACACTGACCACCAATGCCATCATCGAAGGGAAAATGGTGGAAACCGCCATGATCGTTTCGGCGGGCCCAGGCATCGATCCCGAATTCTTCCGCACCTGTCGGCATTATTATTGTGTCGCGGGGTCCATCAATCATCGTGGGCGAGAAATCCAGCCTGTCGATATCCAGGAAATTGAAACCCTGGGGGCAAGACTCAGGGAAGAAGGCATCGAGCATGTAGGCGTTGTGGGAAAATTTTCCATAAGGAACCCCAAGCATGAAATCCAGATTGGAGAGACACTGGGTAAAGCATTCACCAATGTTCTCTACGGTCACCGGTTATCGGGGAACCTCAGCTTTCCGAGACGCATCGCCACAACTTATCTCAATGCCGCCGTCTACCCCATCTACAAGAAGTTTTTCCAGGCAGTGAAGGGTTCTTTGCAAAAAAAAGGTCTGGACATACCCATCTATATTCTCAAGGCGGATGGGGGGACCATGAGCCTTGAAGCTTCACTGCTCGCTCCGGGACAGACCATTTTATCGGGACCTGCGGCAAGCGTCATGGGAGCAGTCCCTTTCGCTTCGGAAAGCGAGGAAACCCTGGTGCTCGATATCGGCGGCACCACCACGGACATGGCCATCCTCATCCACCGGGTCCCCCTGCTGGATCCGGTAGGATGTGAATTGGGCGGGTACAAAACCCTCATTCGAGCACTCAAAACCCATCCCGTGGGCATCGGGGGAGACAGTACCGTGCGCATGGCCGATGGTAAACTGAAAATCGGCCCGGGGCGGCAGGGACCCGCTATGGCCTACGGAGGGCCGGCTCCAACTCCCACGGATGCCTTGTTTGTGCTCGGCAAGCTCACCGACGGCGATGTGGAAGCATCCAGGCGCGGGATCGAGCCCATAGCCTCCGAAATGGGCGTATCCCTCGATGAGGCGGCCGGCGAGATTTTTGATCATGCCTGCCAACTGATCCTCATAGCCGCTGCGGAAATGATAGAAGACATCAACAGCAAGCCGGTTTATACGGTCAAGGAAGTGCTGGAAGGCTATCAGGCAAAACCCAAAGAAATCCTTGTGTTGGGAGGACCAGCGCCTTACTTTGCTTTCCGCCTGGCGGCTCTGACCGACTTTCAGGTTCAGGTGGTTCCCCAATGGCAGGTAGCCAATGCCGTGGGTGCCGCACTGGCCAAAAACACGTCCGAAGTCACCCTTTTTGCCGACACGGAAAGAGGGATTGCCATTGCTCCGGGAGAAATGTTCTATCAACAGATCAACAAAAATTTCGACCGCAAAGCTGCCGTCACAATGGCCTTCGAACTCCTGAAAAGTAAATGTCTCAAGGAGGGGGCGTCGGAATCGGAAATGGAAATGGAAGTGCTGGAAGACGTCCAGTTCAACATGATCAGAGACTTCTATACGACCGGGCGTAACATACGGGTGAAGGTACAGGTAAAGCCCGGCATGGTGGCCGAGTACAACGACGTTGCCAGGAGCATGTATAAAGATTGTCCCATTCCCGGAACGTTATAGAGGAGTCCACAAAGACTTCGGAGGTTTTGTCGGGAGGACTTTCCGGAATGGGTTCAGCAACCGTCTCCACAAACGGAGATTCCCCACATGAAGACAGATCGCCAGGCAATCGAGCCTGCACAACGATTCTTGCGAGGAGCCGCAGCATGCTGAGTGTGAAAACAAAAACAGGCCTGGTGTTCTTCCCTGCTTTCGACTGGGCCATCAGCCCGACGCATCCCGAACGTGAAGAGCGACTGCTCTACACGCAGGACCAGGTTTTCGAAGAGGGCCTTTTGGACATTGACGGCATCATCGAATACAAACCGGAGCTTGCGACGATTCAGGACGTGAGGCGTGCTCACTTCTGTGTGCCGGACGAGGGAAGCGTGCTCACCGAGTCCCATCTCATCAGCGCGGGGGGGGCCAAGACCATCGGCATGCAGGTGCTTCAAAAAAAGGTGGATCGAGGATTCGCCCTGGTACGCCCCCCGGGTCATCATGCCATGAGGGTGGTTCATGGAGCCCGAGGGTTTTGCAACATAAACATCGAAGCCATCATGGTCGAGTATCTCAGGGAAACCTACAAAGTGGACCGCGTGGCCATCGTGGATACGGATTGCCACCACGGTGACGGCACCCAGGACATCTACTGGCATGATCCCGACACACTCTTCATCTCGCTTCACCAGGACGGACGTACCCTCTACCCGGGAAGCGGCTTCACTTACGAAATGGGAGGTCCGACGGCGGCGGGTACGACCATCAACATCCCCCTGCCGCCCCGGACCAGCGAGGAAGGCTTTCTCTATACGTTGGATCATGCCATCCTTCCCATTCTCGATGAGTTCAAACCCGATCTCATCGTCAACTCTGCGGGCCAGGACAACCATTACACGGACCCCATCACCAACATGAACTTTTCCGCTCAAGGGTATGCCGAACTCACGCGGCGCCTCAAGCCCGACATCGCGGTTCTTGAAGGGGGCTATTCCATCGAAACGGCCCTGCCCTACATCAATGTGGGCATCATCATGGCTTTGGCGGGAATGGATTTCAGCAAGGTAACGGAGCCCGATTACAAACCCGAAAAGATACGGCAGAGCGCGGATACCGCCGACCAGGTGAAGCGCGTGGTGGACGACGTGCTGGACTGCTGGAAAAAAGGTCCTCAATTGAGGGAAAAATACCGGATGGAAAAAAAAGTTCACAGGAGGGAGCGATCCGTTTTCTACGATACGGACAACATCCTGGAAACTCAGCTGGAAGAGCTTCATGCTTGCAATGATTGCAGCGGCCTTCTCCTCATCGATTCGGAAACGGATCGTGGGCATCATATCCTCGCTATCCATGTTCCCAGAAAGGCATGCAAGGATTGTAGAGAAAAAGGCTACCGGTACTACGATGCTGCCAATATGCGATCTTATCACCAGGTTTACCTCCAGGACCGTACCCACGATCAGTATCTTGTGAGAAAAGGGTGAAGTCCTGAGCCATGTCCATTCCCTGTTTGAAAGATTTCACGCTGTCCGAGATGGAAGATTGGGTCGAGAGCATCGGTGAGCGTCGGTTCAGGGCCCGCCAGATTTTTCGGCACATGTACGCGAGACGTATTGACTCCTGGATTGAGTGTACCGACCTGAGCAAGCTTTTTCGCACGCAACTGGAGCTGGGAAGCCGCCTGGATGCCCTGAATCTGATGGAAAGCCGGGAGTCACGGGACGGTACCGTCAAGTTTCTGTTCGGTCTCCAGGATGGCCATTGCATCGAGACGGTCTTGATTCCCGAGCCTCCACGGGCCACCCTCTGTGTTTCCAGCCAGGTAGGATGCGCCATGGGTTGCCGATTCTGCGTCACCGGTTCCCTGGGATTGAAACGAAACCTCTCGACAGGGGAAATCGTGGACCAGGTCTGCCGAGTTCAAAAGCTTCTCGCCTCCGGGCAACACATCACCAACCTGGTTTTCATGGGCATGGGGGAACCCCTTGCCAACTACGACGCGGTGTTGAAAGCCATAAATATTTTAACGGATCCAAACGGACCCGACTTTTCCCACCGCCGCATCACCCTTTCCACGGCAGGGTTGGTACCGCAAATGCTACGGCTGGGCCGCGAGAGTCCCATCAACCTCGCAGTGAGCCTTCACGCACCCGATGACGCCTTGCGCAGCGACCTCATGCCCGTCAATCGTTCCCATGGCCTGGAAAAGCTCATGGCCGCGTGTCGGGAATACCCCCTGGCTCCCCGCAAGAGGATCACCTTCGAGTACATCCTCATGGGCAGCGTCAATGATCAACCGACACACGCCCGACAACTGGTCGGGCTATTGTCGGGCATTCGATCCAAAATCAATCTGATTCCTTTCAATCCCCATGGGGGTGCCGGCTTCGTCAGGCCGAATGAGGATCAGGTGCTGCAATTTCAGGAAATTTTACAAAAGGCCGGGTACACCGCCATCATCCGGCAGAGCCGAGGAGAGGATATCGGCGCCGCATGTGGTCAACTGGCGGCAGGTTACTTGAAGAATGGAGGAAGCGACAATTGACAGCAAAACCGGATTTTAGTAAGCAACAGGGATTGCTCCCGGCCATCGTGCAGGATGCCGCCACCGGCAAGGTGCTGATGCTGGCTTATATGAACGAATCGGCGTGGGAAAGGACCGTGGAAACTTCCAAGGCTCACTACTGGAGCCGTTCTCGCCAAAAGCTCTGGGCGAAAGGCGAGGAATCGGGTCACGTTCAGAACGTCAAGGAAATTTATCTGGATTGCGACCTGGACACCATCCTCCTGAAAGTGGAACAGGTGGGCGGTGCCGCCTGCCACACAGGTTATGAAAGCTGTTTTTACCGAAAGTATGTTGATGGGACCCTTCAAGAGGAAGGTTCCCCTGTTTTCGATCCCAAGGAGGTCTACAAAAAGTGAAGCAACTCGTGCTGGGCATCCCCAAGGGAAGCCTTCAAGAATCGACCCTCAGGCTGTTTCGCCAGGCAGGCTGGAAGATATCTCTTTCAGACAGAAATTATTTCCCCGACATCAATGATCCCGAAATCAGTTGCTCCATCTGCCGTGCCCAGGAAATGTCGCGCTACGTCGAAAACGGCACTTTCGATGTAGGGCTGACGGGCAAGGACTGGATCATGGAAAACGATTCCGACGTGGTGGTCATCGCGGACCTCATCTACTCCAAGGTGAGCCAAAGACCCGCGCGCTGGGTGCTGGCCGTTCCCATGGATTCCCCCATCCGTGAGCTGAAAGATCTCCAGGGTAAAAAAATCGCCACGGAACTGGTCAACTTCACGCGACGCTATTTCGCTGCGGAAGGCATTGAAGTGGATGTCGAGTTTTCCTGGGGAGCCACGGAAGCCAAGGTCATCGCCGGCCTCTGCGACGCCATCGTGGAAGTGACGGAAACGGGAACGACCATGCGTGCCAACGGCCTTCGCATCGCCAAGGAACTTATGCAGTCCAATACCCAGCTCATTGCCAACAAGGCGTCCTGGCAGGACTCCTGGAAGCGGCAGAAAATCGAAGAACTTTGCATGCTCCTCCAGGCGGCCCTTCGAGCGGAAGAGCTGGTGGGATTGAAGATGAATGTTCCCGAGGAAAAACTGAGCGAGGTGATCCGTTTGCTGCCAAGCCTCAACGCCCCCACCATCGCTCATCTGTACCAGAGTGACTGGCTTTCCGTGGAAACGGTCGTGTCTAAAAATCTGGTGCGAGAGCTGGTTCCCCAGGTAATCAAATGTGGAGCTCAGGGTGTGATCGAATATTCATTGAACAAGGTGATCTGATGCCGTTGCATAAAGCCTCCACCCGGATTGTCGTTCTGGCAATCTTTTTGTTGACCGTGGGATGTGCCGCTACCAGGGACAGCATCCCGGACAAATACAGTGCGGATGAATTGACCTCCATGGGCGAGAAGTTCCTGGCGGCGGATGATTTCATCCAGGCCCTCAAATTTTTCCGGTGGGCGGAGGCCAAAAAACCCAATGACCCTCGTATTCATTACAACCTGGGCATCACTCACGATGAGTTGTCCATGCCGGCGGAAGCTTTTCAACACCTCAGTCGGGCCATCGAGCTTTCGCCGGATTATTCCGATGCCTATAATGCCTTGGGGCGTTACTATGCAAAAGATGGAGACCTCGACCAGGCACAGATCAACTTCCAGAAAGCCTTGGCCAATCCCCTTTATGAAACGCCGCATCTGGCACTTTTTAACCTCGGTCTTCTTTCGGAAAAACGAGGTGCTCCCGATGTTGCCCTTCAATATTACGAGGAGGCCATTCAAAAGTTTCCGAGGTACGGGCTGGCCTACTACCGTATGGGTGAAATTTTGGAAGCTCACAGACTGGCGGAGCAGGCTCGGCGAGCCTATGCCAGAGCTGTGGAACTTGCCCCCAATATGCCGGAAGCTCATCTGCGTTACGGCATAATGAGCTACTTTCTGGGAGATATGGAAAGCGCTTCCTATTCGTTCGATCGGGCGACAAAACTGGCCCCCAATACTCCCATGGCCGAAGAAGCTCAAGGTTATTTGCTGCACATGAGAAGCTCCGCGGGCCCGAGCGCAAGGATCAAACCATCCCAAGATCCAAGGCCGATTCCATCCCGTGCGACAACATCCTCCACAATGGATGAAAAAACCGCCGCAAACTCCCCAATTCCCACTGCGGATACTTCGGAGCGGGAGCCGTCGACGCTGACGACCCCTTCCAAAACATCCTCTTCTCCCTCGACGGAATCATCTCCCCCATTGGAACCCAGGCCTACCCACACAGAGGAATCAACCGAAAAAGATGCCCCCAACACCCGTGTATCCGCCGGCCGGTCACCCTCCGAAACAGTTACCGACACTCAAGATGGTCAATGGATCTACGTCGTGCAGGTAGGAACTTACGGAAATACGCGCAATGCGGAAAATGTCAAAAAAACTTTGCTGGACAAGGGGCATGCATCGGTTGTGAAACCCTTCAAGCACCAGGAAATGGGCGAACTTTACGTGGTGCAGATCACTCCGGTGGATAACCGAAACGAAGCTCTCGAACTCGTGAGCCGGGTCCGAGAAGCGGGCTTTCCCGATGCCATTGTCATTCGGATACCTGCCGATGAGTGATCCACCTGAGGTCCAAAACACGATCCACGTACCCGGCAAACACTGCCGTGACAGCGCCCATTAACCTGGTTTTCCAACAGATACCGATACTTCCATTGAAAAGGATACCCTCCGGTGATTTGCAGGCGAATAGCAGAAATAAAGCCGTTCATTGTGATGGACGTGCTGGAAAGGGCTCAACAACTGGAAGCCTCGGGTGAATCCATCATTCACCTCGAGATCGGCGAGCCGGATTTCGGAACCCCCGAACCCATCAAGCAGGCAGCCATCGAGGCCATTCAAAGGAATGAAACCCGTTACACGCACAGCCTGGGGCTCCCCAAGCTGCGTGAAGCCGTCTGTGCCCATTATGCAGCAAACTACGGTGTCTATCACCTGGAGCCCGACCAGATCATTATCACTTCAGGCACGTCTCCGGCATTTCTCGTCGCCCTGGCCGTTCTCGTGGAATGCGGCGATGAAATCATCCTTTCAGATCCGCATTATGCATGCTACCCTAATTTCATCAATTTTTTGGAGGCAACTCCTCGAAAAGTTCCCGTACACGAAGAAGACGGATTTCAATACCGCCCGGAAAATATTCGCAAGGAGATTTCCCCCAGGACCAAGGCTATTCTTGTGAATTCACCGGCAAACCCCACAGGAAATTTGCTGGAACCGGACAGGATGGCGGAAATTGCCGGCCTGGGTCCCTGGATTCTCAGTGACGAGATTTATCACGGCCTGGTCTATGAAGCACGAGCCCGTTCCATGCTCGAATTCACCGACCACTGCATCGTGTTCAACGGTTTTTCCAAGCTCTTTTCCATGACGGGTTGGAGACTGGGGTATCTCATCGTTCCCAAGGAATTGATACGCCCCATACAAAAGCTCGTTCAAAATTTTTTCATTTCCGCGGGCTCCGTCGCTCAGGCGGCCGGATATGCGGCCCTCACCGATAAGCGGGTAAAAAAAGACGTGGCCGCCATGGTGGAGCGTTACAACCGAAGGCGTCAGTACCTGATCCCCCGCCTCAAAGAAATGGGATTCGGCATTTCCGTAGAGCCCACGGGAGCCTTTTATGTCTTCGCCAATGCCGGTAAATTCACCGGGGATTCTTATCGACTCGCCTTTGAAATTCTTGAGAAAGCCCATGTGGGAGTAACTCCCGGCATTGATTTTGGGAACAACGGCGAAGGCTATATTCGGTTCAGCTACGCCAATTCCCTCAAAAACATTGCCGAAGGATTGGACCGAATCGAAAATTTCCTCAGGGGACGCTCATGACACTACAATCCCCCCAAGCACCTCCACTGATCATCAAGTCGGCGGAATACATCAAGTCCGCCTTTCAAGCGGATCATTATCCTCCGGAGGAATTTCCCGAAGTGGCCTTTGCGGGCCGTTCCAATGTGGGCAAATCGTCCCTCGTCAACTGCCTCGCTCAGCGGAAAAAGCTGGTTCGTACCAGTCGCACGCCGGGGCAAACCCAGGCCATCAATTTTTTTCTCATCAACCGTTCTTTTTATTTTGTGGACCTTCCCGGCTACGGATTCGCCAAAGTTCCCGAACGGATCAAGGCTCAATGGGGCCCGATGGTGGAAACCTACCTGAGCCGGAGGGGCACCTTGAAGGGGGTGGTCCAAATTTTGGATCTCCGCCATCCCCCCACACCTGATGACCTGGCGCTCTGGAACTGGCTCGAGGTAAAAAAAATCCCCGCCGTGGCCGTTCTCACCAAAGCGGATAAGCTCAAGCGCAGTAAATGGTCTGCCCTCGTGAGCCAGGCAGTGCAGCGGCTGGGAATTGCCCACGAAGCTCCGATACTCTTTTCCTCGGAAACAGGGATGGGACGCCATGAATTGTTGCAACTACTGGTGGAATGGATGAAAATTTGACGGTAAATCGTCAGGGGCAGACGATATGTCCACCCCTGCGAAATCGCAACCTTCGGACAGCTCTCAGGCCGGAGAAACCGAACTTGCCTGGGGGCCTTTATCCCCCTCTTGCTCGACGAACTGGACAAGCGTCCCCACTTCGAGATCCTTGAAGCGCCCATTGATCAGGGAATTTTCATGGAAATAAATTTCGCGTTCCTCCACCAGGGTGGTTAAAAACCCGTATCCATCCTCATGAAATATCTTGCTCACCTTGGCCACGGGCTTGCCGGGATAGACTCTGATGTCCTCCCGTTGCCTGTCGGCATGCTCCTTCAGCCGCCTCTCAGCAGTGTCGAAAGAGTTGCTGATGGCCACATAAAGGTCCTCATCCGGTTCTCGCTTGACCACGATTTCTCCACCGGGAACGGTGATGTCAATGGTCACATTGTACTTTTGCCCGCTGCGCTGACTTCTGTGGGGCATGTCGACTTTGATGCGACACCCTATGATTCCATCGTGAAAGTTATCTAACTTGAGTGCCTTATCCCGGATAAGCTCTTCCATCTCGTCGGACAAGTGAACATTTTTTGCGCTGATTTCCAATGGAAGTTTCATAGACGCTTCTCCCTTGTTGAATACAAGAAATACAAACGGCGGATTTGTGTCCGCTCGAACCGATCACTTTGATGGCGCATGCAGACTCAAAATCGCGATAGCCCCACCGGTGATGCCAAAATAAAGGAATTTATGAACGAGCATTCTGAATTCGTGCCGCTCAATGAGAATTTCTTCATGAAGGCTCGCTCAAAAGCACGAGCAGGCAAATTAAAACTAAGCGCCTTTTCAATCAAGTCATTTTTGCAGGAAATCGCCTGAAATCCTGATTCACCCCTCTCTTTTAACAGCCGTCACAACCTCGCTCGATCCCTATGTTTCTCTCAGACGTGTATGAACCTGTATCTCCGAAAGCAAAGTGCGATGCACGGGACATCGGTCGGATATCTCCAAAAGCCTTTGTTTCTGTTCTGCATCCAGGGGACCGGCAAGCTCGATTTCCCTTTCGATCACATCCAGCTTCTTGCCCTCCCCCTCACAGGTCCGGCAATGGGTAACGTGAGCTTTTTTGTGCTTCAACCTGACGGTGGCGGCATCAAGAGGCCAGGATTTACGATCCGCATACATTCTCAAGGTCATACCGGTGCAAGCTCCAAGAGCTGCCGCAAGCAAGTCATAGGGTGTGGGTCCCGTGTCGGCCCCCCCCACGGCAATGGGTTCGTCGGCAATGAGACGATGACCGTTGGCATTGATTTCCGTTTGATAGCCCACCTTGCCCGTGCGCACAATTATTCGATTATCCCTGATATCGCGTTTAGGTTCCTCCTGTCCGTAATTGCCCATGTACTTTTTGGCCCAGGCGGCCAGCACCCCTCCCACGTATAGAGCATCTTCCTTCGTCGAAAGGAGGTGATCCGCATCATCCAGAGCGATGAGGCTCTTGGGTTGATCCCAACGATCATAAATTTCCTGAGCGTTTTTAAAGTCAACCACCGTATCCGACGGTGAATGAAAGATTATCAGGGGTTTGTTTTTTGCTGGAAATACCTCTTGTTTAGCCAGTCGATCCAAATCGTCAAAAAAATCCTTCTTGACGGTCACAACCCTGGGGCCGATTTGAAGCTTCACCTCACCCTCTTGTTCCACTTCCGCCCGTTTGTGCCCCAAAAAGCTCAAGGCATGCCTGCTGCCGGCGGGAGCGGCAATGGTGGCCACAGCCTCGACAGAGGGAATTTGACCGGCAGCGTGCAACACCGCCAGCCCTCCGAAAGAATGACCGATGAGCAGCCTGGGAGCTTCATAACTCGATGCCAGGAAGTCCGAGGCCGCCAGCAAATCGCCAATATTGGATGAAAAGCTGGTCTGGGAAAAATCCCCTTCGCTTTCTCCCAGTCCCGTGAAATCGAACCGCAGCACGGCAATGCCTTCCCTGGCCAATGCGCGGTTGATATGTACCACCGTATTCAGATTTTTGGTACAGGCGAAACAGTGGGCAAAAATGGCATAACCCACGGGCTTTTCATCGGCAGGCAAATCCAGCCTCGCCGAAAGCATCCGGCCATCAGGATTTTTAAAAGACAGCTTCTGAAATTGCATTTTTCTTTTTCCCTCCTCATTTTGTGGCTCATGATGATGAGTCAGTCATTTTTTCCAATTGTAGTCCAAGAGGAGGACAGAAAACACTCTCTAACTTCATAAAGCCGATCATCGCTAAAATTCCATACTTACGGATAATTGTGAAAAATAAAAATCGCAAACCGGATATCCACCCACATCCGCCCCCTCCGGATATTCCGAATTCCTTGACTTCGCATACAGCCATTCAATACTATGGATCACGGGCGTGGCTTCACAATCTTTCTACATTCCAATTCCGATCTTCATACAACAAGGAAATCAGAGACAAGGAGGAAGTAACGACACATGAAGCGCAAAAACTTTTTGGTATTGTGGGTTATGGGCATCCTGTTGTTTTGCCTGGCAACCTTTGTCGGGGCCGGTTATGATGTTGAAGATGTGCTCAAAATACGCTCATCCCTTTGGCCGTCGCCTACCAGAGGAGCCGTGGAATTCACCCACGAGCAACATGCAAGGGATTACGACATCTCCTGCAATACCTGTCATCACGTATTTGAAAATCAGGATAACGTCTGGCAAGAAGGTGACCCGGTCGACAAGTGCCAGAAATGCCATTACGAGCCGACCATCACTGGAGAGAGGGGATTGCCTCCGGACCAGCAGAAGCTCAACTTGAAGCTGGCTTTTCATTCTCTATGCCAGGATTGTCACAGAGCCCGAAACAGAGACGACATTACGAGCCAGGCACCGATCACCTGCCGGGAATGCCATTCAGGCGGTAAGCGGTAAATCGGCATCGTCGTTCCGGCGCTTTCGGACACAATAAAAAAAAAGCCGCTCACTAGTGAGCGGCTTTTTTTTCCGGTTCAAAAACCGTATTCTAGACTTCTTCCACCGTGATAGCGTTGGTCTCGCATACTTCCACACAGCTTTCGCAACCGAGACACTCATCCTCATTCACGGGATCGGCTTTGCCGTCGATCATTTCATATACGTCCACGGGACAAACGTCAACGCATTCGCCGTCACCAACACATTTATCTTTATCAACAGTAACCTTGAAACCCATCATTTCCTCCAAAGGTATCGCGAAGCAAAATGCCTCAAAAGCTCTCGCTTTCTGCCGGATCAAGTAATGGTTGATCATTCCAATCGAGAATGCTCAGGCAAACCGGTATCCCGGTCTTATCCTGAGCACACAAAATCCTTCTCCCCTATGACTAGACGCAGCCGGTAGGCTTGGGAAGGCCGGCCATCTTGCAAGCTCCCTTACCCGGTCCCGATGGGAAAAGCTCGTAGATGTATTTCAGTTTGTAGCCGGTAACCTTGGTCAGGATGCGGACCATAGGGGCAATACCGTGCTTCTTGTAATAATCCTGCAGCACATGAATGACCTTCCAGTGTTCCTCGGTCATGTCGCTAATACCTTCCGAACTCTTTACATACTCGACCCACTCTTCATTCCACTGGTCGAAGCTGTTGATGAAGCCGTCTTCATCGATTTCAAATGTTTTGCCTTTGAATTCAACGGTTGCCATGGACAAAATCTCCTCTAAATTGGACAGTTAAATACCGAGGGGTTCCAATCACACCCCCTTCCGCTTCAACGTCACTGAACATCGTTATTGCGCGCCTCTGCTGCCGAAAACCTTCCGCAGCTCTCACCATTGCCTTCGCCCACAGTTCATTGCCGACGGCATGCACATGCGAATAACCGGCAAGGACTTTCTTGTAGCACATTCCATCCCATCCTTCCACTATTCCATGTCCCTTGCTCATTTTGAAGGCAAAGGGATAATCACCTCTGTAACCAACAACTCGAGAATAGTGGAATTCATGGCCCTTCAGGCAGGTGCCCTCGGGGTAGAACGGATTGTCGTTGACACATTCCAGTACCGTATAACCATGCCCCTGCGGCTTCTTCTCCAACACCACTTCAAAGGGAAAGACTCCCACCATGGGGTACCTTTCCCGGCGATGGACAATACCGCTACAGAGGAACATGAGCCCTCCGCACTCGGCGTAAACGGGCAAACCGGCTTCTATTCTTTCCCTAAGAGAACTTTTAAAAATTGCGTTGCCGGCCAGTATCTCCAGGTGAGTCTCAGGAAACCCTCCACCAATGTAGAGTGCATCAACGGCCGGTAACGGCTTTTGCTCAAAGCTCGATATTTCCTTTACTTGAGCCCCATTCCGGCACAGAGCTTCCAGATTCTCGGGATAATAAAACTGAAACGCTGAATCTCTGATGACCCCAATAACGACGGGGTCCTCATTGCCGATTCGGCACTCCCCTTCGCCTTCCGGAAGGGGGATTCCCAAAACCCCGGCAGTCTGTGCTACCCGCCAGAGCCTATCCAAATCCACCCACCCACACATCTTCTCCGCCACGAGTTCGACAGAGCGAAGAGCATCGGTGGACTCTTGGGGTGGAACCAGGCCAAGGTGCCTTTCAGGAAAAACGTTTCCCGCAACCTTGGGAATGACCCCAAGCACAGGCACACCGCACGATTCCTCGATGGCCCCCCTCAACACCCGTTCGTGTCTTGCTCCAGCCACGTGATTCAAAATGACCCCGGCAATATGCACCTCGGGATCGAGATGTAGACATCCTAGAACAAGAGCTGCCGCGGTCCTGGTCACTTTCGTGCCGTCCAGGACCAAAACCACCGGTGACCGGAGTAACTTGGCCAGCTCGGCAGTGGAATAACTACCCTGAGCATCCACTCCATCGTAAAGACCCCGGTTTCCCTCTACCACACTTCCCACCCCCAAGCTGGATCGATAAACAAAGGAGCGAAGCATGGCATCCGAAGTCATCAAAAAGGGATCCAGGTTGTAGCAGGGCGACTGTGCCGCCAGGCTCAACCAACCCGCATCGATATAGTCGGGTCCTTTTTTAAAGGGTACGATGCTCAGTCCGCGATGAAGTCGCCACGCGGCGGTGAGTCCCAGAGACACCAACGTCTTGCCGGATCCACCTCGCAACGCTGCAATGATCAGTCGCGGTTTCTGAAATGCCATTGACATCCTCAACAAGGCTGTGCCGTCGGGCATCCCCAACAGCACAGTCCCTTCTATTGAAGCCGATTAAAACTTAAACTGCGTAGTCGTTCGCCAAGTCATCATGGCCAGGCGGTAATCGTCGATGTGCTCATGCTGGAATTCCAGACCGGTCCTTTCAAAGAACCTTTCCCAGCCGATACGATTGATCCAGTCGCCTATGCGTTCGTAGCGGCGTGCGCCCGCAGCGTAGGTTTCGACGATCTTCTTGACGGTCTGTACCGTAGTCGGCCAACGAGGCGGCTCATTGGGAATGAAAGGCACCGCCAGCTTGGAGAACATGGGCGGATGAATAAGGTTGGACACCTTACCGCCTACCCACAATGCGATACCGTCACCATCCTGGTTGGACAGGGGCAGCGCGGGACACATGGTGTAGCAGTTACCGCAGAACATACAACGGCTGTTGTTGATTTCCACGCTCTTCATCTCACCCACTTTTTTGGGCTTGATGGCCGCAGTGGGGCAGGCCGCGATAACAAGAGGAATTTCGCAAACATTCTGGACGCGTTCATGCTCGACAAAAGGCGGCTTGCGGTGTACGCCGAGAATAGCAATGTCGGAACAATGTACGGCACCACACATGTTCAGACAGCAGGCCAGAGCGATACGCACCTGGGCGGGGAGCTTGTGGGAGCCGAAATACTCAAAAAGCTCGTCCATGACTGCCTTCACAGGGCCGGATGCGTCAATTGCCGGAGTATGGCAGTGAGCCCACCCCTGGGTGTGTACGATGCTGGTCACGGAGTTGCCCGTACCACCGATGGGAAACCAGTTGCCGCGGCTCTTGATATCGTCAATGAGAGGCTGCAGCTTGGATTTGTCACTCACCAAAAACTCGATATTGTTACGGGTGGTCCAGCGCAGATAGCCGCCACAGTACTTGTCGGCCAGCTCGCATGCATCACGAATCAGAATGGTACTGATGAGTCGTCCGGTACCCACACGCACAGTATAAATCTCCGCACCCGACTCGGAAACGTGCTGCAAAATGCCCGGCTCCAGAATTTCATGATACTTCCACTTCCCGAAGTTTTCCTTGATGACGGGTGGGAAAAACTTGTCGAACTTTGGGGGACCGATATCAGTTATGCGATCTTTCATCAGATCGTTAGGATCGAAAGCCATTATAATCACCTCCTATGCTTGATGACGTTGACGGTAACCTTTTTCGTCATGACCCCAGCCACCCGGCACATCCGCTGGATCGTAGAAAATGTAGGGGTTGAAACGAGGAGTATTGACCATACGTGGATCCGGAGTCAGATCGCAGACCTTGAGGAATTCACGCAACGTCAGGCGCTGAATGGTCTCACCCAGACGCTCACGGTTTTTCCCGTGCTCCATCCACCAATCCCACATCTTTTCGACGAACTCTTTGAACTCATCGAAAGGAGGCTCCATTTTGATGAAGGGGATCACCAGGCTCGACAGCTGCGCACCTTCGAGGATGGGAGCCTTGGCACCGACCAGAATGCTTGCGCCGGTGTCGAGACCGGGACGCAGGGCGCGAGGCATGACGCGGATGCAATGCATACAGCGCGTACAATCTTCATCCCAAATCTTGAGGTTCTTTCCATCCCACTCCATACACTTGGTCGGGCAAATATCGAGGACCTCTTCCTTGATATCGAAGGCACGCTTTTCCGTACCACCCGCACCGGCGTGAGGAACCAGTTCGCCGGCAACATAAGCACGTACCGCTTCCTGGTCGATGCGGATGTTATCGCGCCAGGTACCGATGATGGAGCAGTCGGAACGGGCGATGGCAGCCACGCAGTCACAGGGGCAACCGGAAGCCTTGAACTTGAACTTGTAGGGGAACATGGGACGGTGCAGCGCGTCCTGGTATTCCATGGTGAGGTCGTAAATGATTTCCTGAGTATCGATGCAGGCCCATTCACAACGCGACTTGCCCAGACAACCTTCGGGAGTCCTCAAGTTGGAGCCGGAACCACCCAGGTCCATACCCAGGTCATGGGTCAGGTCATAGAAGAGGGGCTCGAGCTCGTCCGTGGTGGTACCCAGGAGAACGATGTCACCCGTGGAACCATGGAAGTTGGTAAGACCGCTTCCCCTGCGATCCCAAAGATCGCAGATCTGTTTGAGGACTTCCGTGGTGTAATACTTGGCCGCAGGCTGATTCACACGAACGGTATGAAAATGAGCCACGCCGGGAAAAAGGTCGGGACGATCACAATAACGACCGATAACGCCCCCGCCATACCCCAGAACACCGACGATACCGCCATGCTTCCAGTGTGTCTCTTTGTCCTCGTAAGACAGTTCCATAAGACCGAGCCAGTCTTCGCACGCTTTGCTGCCTTTTTCGGCAACCCTTTTCACGTCTGATACGAAGCTCGGCCAGGGCCCTTTTTCTAATTCATCAAGCATAGGAGTTGCATGCTTAAGCGCCATTCGATTTACCTCCATAGGCCAGTTTCTCTTTAGAATCCGATGGTGTCAAACACCCCTCTTTCGACATAAAACCTGCTGCTGAGCTGAAATTCACCTCCTTTTCAAGCACGCAGACCAGCGCACTCCATCCGGTGTTGCATGAATCTGTCGTCATGAAATGCATGGAAGGTCATGGTAGGATCAGTCGGCGGGACTCTCAGTTCATGCCCTTTTCTTCTTTTTCCACATCCCCTTCGCTGGGAAGCATGTACATGGTGGTGCTGCCACTGGACCAATACTTCAGCTTGTTTTCATTGACCAGCTCATTGATGATCTTCTTGGCCTGCATCATTTTCATCTCGGGAACCGCTTTACACAAATCATTGAAATAGTGCTTGGTCTTCTTCTGTCCCTTGACATAATCCAGAATACGTTGTTTGGCATCCTCACTCATCACAGCCTCCTCGTAAGGAAATGTTCGGTAGAACTTTGCAAAGAACAACAGAAAATGAATTCTGTCAACCCTTTAACGTTGCATCAAGTGAATAGATTCACTTTGGTTCATTATCGCGGTCAAAGCCCTTTGTCAACAGAAAAGTCCTTCATATCCCCTTCCTTTAACCACAACCCCTGCCGGATTTCCCTCCTCTCATACGCCCAAAGCCCCGCCCCCCCGGAGCTTGCCTTGACACAACCGAGCCGTATTGGTAAGAAACCCCAACACGACGGATACTGTGAACTCTGCGGCAAAACAGCGCTCTCAGACAATTCAAACGCCTGCCGGGCGCAACCCTTGCGGTGCCGCAGTCTCGTAGATGGCCCCCCGGACTCTTTATGAAAAGCTTGTACAATGGAGAGCCGGGATCATAAAACAGCACAAAATTTATTACAAATCACAAAGAGAGTAAAGGGATCATGGCGCACCCCAGCGAAGCACAAATGAAGCTCAACCTCCACATAAAATACCTCAAGCAGCAACTTTTTTTCGAGCCGGGCTCAGCTCCCCTGCATTACAACCTGGCCCTGGCGTATGGTCAGAAAGGGCAGTTGGAAGAGGCCGTTTCCGAATTCAAGCAGGCCATAGACTGCGATCCTCAACTGGCAGAAGCCTACGTTAACTTAGGAGGCATCCACTTTCAGCGAGGAGATCTGGACGCCTGTATCGAGGCCAATCAGAAAGCCGTCTCTCTAAAGCCCGACATGCCCTTGGCCTATAGCAACATGGGATTTGCCCACCTCCAGAAAGGAGATTTCCAAAAGGCAATCGAGGTCAGCCGTAAGGCCATAGAGCTTGACCCCATGCATATTCAAGCCCGCAATAATCTTGCCGTGGCCCACATCCAGGCAGACGATCCGGCGGCGGCTATCGAGGCCGCCCAACAAACCCTCCGGATCAACGAGCAATTCGCCCCCGCCCACTACAATCTTGCGGTGGCTCACCGCCTGCTGGGAGACATCCCCAAGGCAAAGGAGCACTATTCACGGGCCAAAGAAATGGGTTATCCCGTGGACGCCGCCATGGAAGAAGAGTGGAATATCGTGGCATAAAACCAACCCCGGCCCCGGAGTCGTCTCCGACCTGAAAGGGGCGGGAATCATTTTTTGAGGTCAAAAGCATGAAGATCACCAAGGATGCGTTTGTCATCATCGAATACACGGTTCGTCTGGACGACGGTTCTTATGTCAAAGGGGAACAGGCCCCTGTATCCATGAATTTCGTGGTGGGTTACGATCAAGTTTTACCCGGCCTGGAAAGACGGCTGATGGGGCTGGACAATGGTGCCGACGCAGAATTTGTCATTCCCGCCAAAGAAGCTTTCGGACCTCACATGCCCCATGAGGTGCGAATGAAGACGTTTGAAGAATTCCCCAAAGGCCGGGAGCTGGAAAAGGGCAAATGGGTACTGGCCACGGACTCCGTCACCCAGACCCAATACAGTTATTTTGTAAAGGACAAAAACGATGAAGGGGTACTGCTGGATTTCAACCACCCCATGGCGGGACAAGATCTCCATTACTCGGTGAAGGTGGCTCACGTGAGGCCGGCAACCCTCGAAGAGCTGGAATACCTGAGACCCTGCGAATACGATGGGCAGGACCGACAGAGTGGCACAGTCAACTGACGCATGTTTGGTGCGTTTAAATGAGAGGCTGTCTGAAAATCAAATCTCTATCGGGCGATTGTGCATTTCCAGACAGCCTTTTAGACGGAATCACTCCGAATCTTTCACCTGTTCCCCGTACCATCGGCAAAATTCCTGGAGGATTTTTGCCTTTTCGTCTCCATCCAGGAGACCTCTGCAAATTTCCAAAACATCCTTGCGCACCATGACGGACGATTTCCCCTCGGGGCGCTCTTGAAAAAAGCGGTTCACCATCTCTTGAGAACGCAAGGCGGATGAGCCGAACAACCGATCTCGTGGGTCTTTGGGCTCAGGAAAAGGATTCCAGTTCTCGTAGCCGATCCTCAGAATCCTCTCCCTTCCCTTTGGGGACATGGTTTCAAAGATAGCTTTCTTGCTCTTTTCGTATTCCGCATCCTGAACCATAAAAAATCCTGTTCTCCTGCGCTACACCTCTCGCAGGGTCATCTCATTTCATTGCGACCAAAAAAGCTTAAGCCGGGTTTTTTTGAATTCGTGCGTGCTGAAAAGAATATCATAGTCTCGCACATCGATGGCGTCGGCCAGTTTCTCCGCCACTTTTTTACATTCTTCCACGCTACGCCCATGAATCATGGCGTACAGATTGAATGGCCATTCAGGATATGCGGGCCTGTGGTAGCAATGGCTCACTTCCGCATGAGAAGCCAGTATGTTTCCGCATTTGTCCAACATGGCTTCAGGACAGCGCCACACGACCATCCCATTGGCCTTGAAGCCCACCTGCCGATGATTCAAAACGGCGGCAAAACGCCGCATGAAGCCCTGACGGAGCCAGAGGGAGATGAGATCGAGCAGGGCTTGAGGCTCCATTTTCAAGATATCCGCCCAGGCATGGAAGGGCTCATCCCGAAGAGGCAGATCCTCCTGGACACAGCGGACAACGGCAATGTTCGCGGCACCGGCCTCAAAACCCTCCAGTGCCTCGGTGAGGGGAGCCTGGAAACGCTCATCGGATAGCTCGGGATCGCTTTCTTCCAGAACATCGAGCACCACTGCCAGCTTGTATTTTTTCAAGGCCGGCAGAATGAGAGTCTCGCATCCCCCTGCATCCCGGGCCAGCGTATGGACTATGCCCTCCAGGGAGTCGGCGGGAGGTACGGCAATGGTAAACCACATGTTGAATCGTCCCGGACGCAAATAGTTGTGGCTAACTCCCTCATAGGAGTTCACTACCCCGGCAGCCTTTTCCATATTTGCTTCATCCACCGCCATGGCCACCAGGCTGCTTTTGTAGCCCAGGGCGCCGGTGTTGAAGATGCCGCTGATCTGCCTGAGAAGCCTTCGCTCCTTGAGTTCCCAGAGACGCTCCATGACCTCTCCGGCCGTAATACCCAGCCCCGACGACAGTTCATGATAGGGTCTGGTCACCAGAGGAAAAGACCTCTGAATGCGATCGAGCAGCATCCGGTCCAAATTGTCCAAGACGATGACTCCCTTAACGATTTCCAGAAACGCCGGAGGCATGAACCATACCAAAACCCCTTTGATAGGCACCAACAATACATTCGTGCGCATCCCTCGGCAGGCTGTCTGAAAATTACATTCCATATGAGACAGCGCGATCATAGGAACGGCAACTTTCATACAACCCCAAAAAAGACAAACACAATATATACTCACCACTCACGCATTACAAGCAAAGCCGTAGCGGCTCGTCAACGACTCGATTGCCGCACTAGCCGTAAGGGACAGCCATACGGCCGAAATCATGGGTAAAATATCACTATTCAAGGAATCTGTGGTAACCGGAGGATGGCATGTGCTATGGTCGCACCCGTTTTTATGAACATTCCTGGAGCGCATGTGCGGGAAGTGTGGTTGTAGTTTTAAATGCCCCCCTTCCCATGCCGGCCGTCCACATGCGCCGCCTTTCAACTTTTCGGAAAATGCGTAAGGATTCCCTCTCATGAGCCATCCCTTTCCCGTTCATCTACTTATTGCCACTCCCCGGGGCCCCATTGCCCTTGATAAAAGCAACGCGGCATTACCCCTCCCCAGAGACGATAGGACCCCAACTCCCGTGATTCGATACGGCCCTTACCTGAAAGGCCTCCATGAATGCCTGTCCGGGAATGGGTACGCAAGG
Source organism: uncultured Syntrophobacteraceae bacterium (assembly GCA_964603955.1). Classification (GTDB taxonomy): domain Bacteria; phylum Desulfobacterota; class Syntrophobacteria; order Syntrophobacterales; family Syntrophobacteraceae; genus SLCH01. The sequence goes on along the minus strand of CAZRWT010000006.1, from coordinate 6,355 downwards.
CTCCTGCAGGCTCTCGGTTCTCATTTCCGAGCCCCCATAGGCCTTCCTGACGTAACCGCCCTGCACATCACGAGCGAAAAACATGGAGCGCTCTACCACGTGGCTCACCTGCAAGTACAACTGAGGAACCGACAGGTATCCTTCGCTCTCAATGTGGCAATCTCCCGAGAGCAAAAAGCCTTTTTGGAATCGGATATGGGCGTCTTGAATGCATTGCATGACAGGTTCCATCTTTTCCACTTACCGAAAGTGTATTTCCAGGATGAGGCTCTGTACCACGAAACGGAACACCCCCTACTTCCCATGCATCTTTTCATGGCGGAATGGTTTGAAGGGTATCATGAATTTCACCTCTCCCTGCCGCCTGGAGAAACGAAATCCGGCATCATCGTGTGGGAAGAGAACGGAGAAAATGCGTGGCTCACGGACCTTCAAACCCAATCCCTCTACCGCCATGCTTCCGCAATCCTCACGGCCTGCCTGGATATGGAAGACTTCCGCCAGATATACCCATGGCACCACGCAGCGGGAGATTTCATCGTAAGGCGTGAAAAGGACACCGTGAGCGTCAGGCTCATCACGGCGAGGGACTACCGATGTATCACTCCCCAGGCAGCAACCAACGGAGACAGGTGGATCGGCATCATTTGCTTTTTTTTGAATTTGACGATACGCATGCGCCTCGATCGCCTCGATGGAACGGGAGCTCTCGCCTGGGCCGAAGGATCATGTATGAAAGCCATGGTGGAAGGCTTCCTGGAAGCCTGGAAGGAAAAGCACGGAAAAGATCCGTCACTTCCAGCCCCCGGTAACGTGCTGGAAGTCTTTCGAAGTTTCGACGCCGATGAATGGGAAGACCTGGGAAATGTGGTTTTGGAACAGGGAATGGTGGAACACGACGAAGCTTCTTTTCTGAAGGCAAGGCTTACGGAGCATGTGAAAGAGCTTAGTGACGCCGTCCTGAAGGCTATCGAGCCATGAACGCGAAAAGCCCGGCGATGAATTTTCCATCATCCGGGCTTTTTGTCTTACAAGCCCTTTCATGCATCATTCATGAGCTTCCCAGGCCATGGGGCAAAGGCTCTTACTCATGCCATGGAAAGCCCCTAGCAACTACAACCTCTAGCAACTACAACCTCTGGATGCGCAGCTGCCGCCGCCTCCCGCTATGGGCACCTCGGAAATCACCTTGAATCCGGAGCCCATGCCATGGCTCACAAAGTCAACGGTGACGTCTTTGGTCTGAGTGTGGAGATCTTTGTCAATGAGTAGGGTAAATCCATTGACCTTAAATACATCGTCGGTTTCTTTTGGTTCATCCAGAACCATTGCCAGTGACGGCCCCGCTCAGCCACCCATTTGGAGAAAGACGCGTATGGGCTCGATCTCCTTGTCTTTGAAATAGTCCTTGAGGACTGTTTCCGCCTTTTCAGTGATTTGAATCATCGGACTCTCTCCTTAATGTTTCCTTATGTTCTCGTTTCTTCGTTGTATGGATCACGCCCCATCCTCATCGAGGCCTTTCCATGTCAACAAGCTAAGAATGAAAGCGTAAATTAACAAGAACCTTGATCGAGTCAACCCCTTTCGAATGTTTTTTTTCGGGTTTTCAAGCTCATGAAACATTCCGGGAGGAAAAATCAATGGATAAGCTGGTGACGCCTCTGCCGTCATCGGTATCCAGGCGCACGACGGCATCCATGGCCTCGGCCATGAGCCTGGAAACATATCCCCCCAACCCTCGAGCATCTTTTTTTCCATAGGTTGCCCCTTTTTCCATGAACCTGGAGCGAATCTCCAGGGGAACGACTCCCGTATTGGTAATCCTGATCCGGCGCACATGCTCCCAATCCTCCAGGTCTATGGCCACCGTATCTCCCTCGGGGCTCGACTCCACTGCGTTTTTGACCAGGTTGTGCAGCATGGAATAGCACAGCAGTTCTTCCCCCATCACCTCATAACGGTCCGACTGGGACACCGGACGCCCGGAAAGGGTCACCGCCAGGTGAATACCGCCGGCTGTGCACAGGTCGTCCAGAGTGCGTTTCACATTGCGCAATATTCGGATGATATCCACGGGACGCGGGTCAAGGTGATAGGCCTTTCGTTCGAGTTTCCACAGGTCGATGGAGCCGGAAATCATTTCCAGGAGTTCAAAGCCGGACTGCTCGATACTCTGTAGTTGCGGGAGATGGCGTTGGGGCATTTCCCGATCCATGGCAAGATCGCCCGCTGCGTTGAGGATGCGCAGCAGGGGTTTTTTCAGATCATTGCGCACGATGCGCTCCACGCTGTCACGCATGTTGAGGGCTTCCTCGAGAATTTTGTTGCGCCGGGACAGATCCGCCAGGATACGCCGGAGTTTGAGGTGGACTTCCACTCTGGCCAGAACCACGGAGGGGTCGAAAGGCTTGGGAATATAATCCACCGCACCGGCTTTCAATCCCCTGGCTTCTTCGGCATATTTGGCAAGAACGGTGATGAACAGTACCGGGATATCTCGTGTGCGGGGATCGGCCTTGAGAGTTTCACACACGGCATAGCCGTCCATGTCCGGCATTTTGATATCGAGGATGATCATATCGGGCTGGGGTGTTTTCCGGGCCATTTCCAGGGCGTGCCTTCCCGTTGAGGCACTTGCGACGGCATAGGTATTGTCAAAAATGGCCTTGAGCACCGCGACATTGATCGGCTCATCGTCCACGATCAAAATGAGCTGCCGTGTATCGAAGGTCCTTTCCGGCTCGTCCACGGAATCTTTCTCAGACAACTCTTTTCCAGGAATACCGTCGCTACCTTCCACACGGTTGCGCCCCCCGGATTTGGCCGCATAGAGAGCGGCATCCGCCATCTGAAAAAGCTCGCGAGAGCTGAGGCCATGAGCTTTGGGATAAGCCGTGGCCACCCCCAGGCTCACAGTGATGCATTCGGCGGTGGAGCTGAAACCATGCGGAATCCCCAGGTTCTGAACCGCCAGTCGCATTTTATCGGCCACGGCCATGGCTCCGGGAAAATCCGTGCTGGGAAGCACACAGGCAAACTCTTCTCCTCCGTAGCGGGCCACCAGGTCGGTTTGTCGGGTGACCTGGCTAGCCAGGGTGGATGCCACTTCCCTCAGGCAATCATCCCCGGCGGTGTGCCCGTAGTGGTCATTGTAGAGCTTAAAATGGTCGATGTCCGCCATGATTACGGAAATGGGCTCACCCGAGCGCACACAACCGTGCCACTGAAATTCGAAGAAGTCTTCCAGGCGACGGCGGTTGGCGAGGCCGGTCAGGCCGTCTTGAGTGGACAGGCTTTTGAGGATATCGCGTTTGCGCTTCAATTCCAGGTGTGCCTTGATGCGGGCAAGAACCACGGCCGGCCCGAAAGGCTTGGTGATGTAGTCCACCGCACCCAAGGCAAACCCCTTCTCCTCGTCCTTTTCATTGGTCATGGCGGTGATGAAAATGACCGGAATATCCTGAGTTTCAGGATTGCTCACAATACGGCGGCACACCTCGAAGCCGTCCATTCCCGACATCTGGACATCCAGCAGGATCAGGTCCGGCTTTTTCTCTCCCAGGGTACGCTTCAGGGCCTGCTCGCCATTGAGAGCCACGCTGATATCGTACTCCTCCTGGAGAATGGCATTCAAAACCTGAATATTGGAGCGCTCGTCATCGACGATCAGAATGCGCGATTTGGCCTGGTCCATTGTGACTCCCGTAAAAAAGATCAAAAAGGATGCCTAGGAAGGCTGGTCCTGAGATTGCAAGACGGCTTCCAAAGTTTGCAGCATTTCCTCTGCTTCGTCAAAAGCGAAATCCCGGATTTCCCCAATCATGGCATCGAGCAGTTCGTCATGGCGTGTTTCATGGATTTTTCGCAGTTGCACCGCCAACTGCTTTGCCAGACCTTCGGACTTGAGACTGCCTTCGGCCAGAAGCTGGTGCAATTCCGCTATGATTTCGCGGATGGACTGTTCCAATCCTTCACCCTCTTCGGGAGATCGAGATTCCGAAGACCCGACAGGAACCTCCAGCTTGCCTCCGGACCATGCCGACTCCCGTAACAGTTCATCATCCAGGAAAGCCAGAGAAGTCATGACCACGTCAAAAGCTTCTCGGAAAGCCTCTGCACACGACTCATGCATTGCCTTGTTGTCATGGTCAACTTTCTTGAGCGCTCCTTCCAGTTCCTGGGCTGCCTGGAACAACGTGACGGCCCCCAGATTACCGGCCACACCTTTGATCGCATGAACGGTACGGGCGGCCGGTTCCCACTGCTCCGCCGCCATGTATTCCTGAATGCGCCGCCAATCCCGTCCATGGGTGGCACGAAAGTCTTCGAGCAAGGAAAACAACAGCTGCCCATTACCGCGCACCCGCGCCAGGGCACCGGCCAGGTCCAGTCCGGGCAGGCTTTGGGGAAAGGGGGTTGAGGGTTCATCCACGGAGGGTTCTTCCGTTATTTGCCACCGCTCGTCGTTTTCCATGCCCTGCTCCAACCATCGGGTCAAAACGACAAAAAGCGCTTCCGGATCAATGGGTTTGGACACATGATCGTCCATTCCGGCTTCCAGGCACTTTTCCCGGTCCCCGGCCATGGCATGAGCGGTCATGGCAATGATGGGCAGGCGTGACAAAGAACGGGAAACTTGCTCTGAAATGGAACCGGCAAGCAGGTCCGTCCCTACGAAACGAGTGTTTTCAGACAGCGCCTCAATACGCCGAATCTCCCGGGTTGCATCGAAACCATCCATCTCGGGCATCTGGATGTCCATGAGCACCAGGTCGAAGGGCCGGGTACGAATCATATCCACAGCTTCCCGCCCGTTACCCGCAATGCTCACCGACAAGCCGAAGTCCTGGATGATCTCGCGCGCCACCTGCTGATTGATGAGATTGTCCTCGGCCACCAGGACATGGCCTCGCAGGTGTTTTCGCAAGGGTGCTTCCTGAACGGAAGGATATTGTTTTGTCGGAGTATCCATACTCGATACAGGGAGTCCCGTTGGAGCGAAAAGGCTTTTGAGCGTATCGAAAAGCACGGAGGCGTTGACGGGCTTGAGCAACAGTCCGTCCAGTTCGTGGTCACTGACTCGACTTATAACCTCTTCCCGAGCATAGCCCGTAACCATGACCATCAAAGGCATGTGAACGGCTTGCGGCCGGGAGCGGATGCGGCGGATGGCTTCTATGCCATCCATGCCCGGCATCTGCCAGTCCATGAGCACCAGGTCGTAGGGCTGCCCCCTTGTGATAGCCGCATCCACGGCATCCAGGCCTTCCCGTGCCCCGGATGCCGTGTCAACTTTCAGGTGAAAGCTTTGGAGCATGTCTCTCAGGATTTCTCCTGCACTGAGACTGTCGTCCACGACCAGGACCCTGCGCTGTCCAAAATCACCCTGGTACGTGGAGCGCGACGAAAGTCCTTTTTGCCTGTCGAACCGTGCCGTGAAGAAAAGTTCGCTGCCCACACCGGGGGTGCTGCGCACTTCTATTTTTCCACCCATCATTTCTACCAATCGCCTGGAAATGGTCAGCCCCAACCCCGTGCCTCCGAAACGTCTGGTGGTGGAAGCATCGGCCTGGGTGAAAGCCGTAAACAGCCCGGCCACTTGTTCCTCGCTCATGCCAATACCCGTATCCTGAACGGCAAATCGCAAGATCACATGGTCTTCGGTCTGCTGCTCGATACCCACCATGACCTTGACCTCGCCTTTTTCCGTGAATTTGAGGGCATTACTCGTTAGGTTGGTCAACACCTGACCGAGACGTAGAGGGTCCCCCATCAGTCGACGGGGCACCGTGGGCGGGCAGGAGAGTAAAAATTCGATTCCCCTGGCATCGGATTTTCCAGTGTACAGGGTGGACAGGCCATCGAGCACCGCATCGAGATCGAAGGGAATGTGCTCGAAATCCAACCTTCCCGCCTCGATTTTTGAAAAGTCCAAAATATCGTTGATGATGCCCAAAAGGTTATGGGATGCGGTTTGGATTTTGGACAGGTAATCGCGCTGCTGCTCGGTGAGCTGTGTTTTCAGGGCCAGGTGGGTCAAACCGATGACAATGTTCATGGGGGTACGGATTTCATGGCTCATGTTGGCCAGAAAAAGGCTTTTGGCGTTGGTGGCCGCTTCGGCGATCTCTTTGGCTTCGATGAGGTTGAGATTGACTTCGGCCAGCTTGTAAGTGCGTTCCTCCACCAGTTCTTCGAGCTTCATGCTGTGGCGCTCCAATTCCTGAGCGTAGCGCCGGGTCGTGGAAAAGAGGTCATGGATTTCCCTGGCCATGAGGCTGAAGGACTGCGACAGGATAACCGTTTCATCGGTGGAATCGGCAGGCGGCGCCTGATCGAGCAGTTCCAGGGC
>CAZRWT010000005.1:0-79041 GCA_964603955.1 uncultured Syntrophobacteraceae bacterium | reverse complement strand
GCCGCATAAGCCACTCCAGGAATCCTCGGCCTTCAGGCCGGGGAGGATGTCAAGTTATACAAATCCTGATTTTCCGTCACATGAAGACTGCCGGCTTCGTTGGAGCCGAGTTTTTCAAAAGACAGGCGAGCTTTGTAAAATATATTCAAATTGGCTGTCTCCGCCTTGAGATAGCGTGCCGTTGCACGGCAATACTGATCATCGATTTCTATGCCCACACTGTTGCGGCCGGCCCTCAAGGCGGCAATCAGTGTAGTGCCCGTTCCACAGAAGGGATCGAGAACCGTGTCATCAACAAAAGAAAACATCCTGACCAATCGTGACGCCAATTCGAGGGGAAAGGGCGCCGGGTGGTTTTTTGTCGAAGCGCCCGTAATATTCCAAATTTGCCGAAACCAGGTGTCAAAGTCCGTTTTATTGATTTTGCTGAGTTCCCTTTGCTTTTCAGTGGGTTGCCTGTATCCCCCAGGTTTTCTCTGCATGAGGATGAACTCGATGTCATTTTTAATGATCGCATTCGGCTCGTAGGGTTTGCCGAGAAATTTGCAGCCATTGGCAACTTCGAAATTGGCGTTCGAAATTTTGTGCCAGATGATGGGATTCAAGTTGTCAAAACCGATTCTCCTGCAGGATACGCTGATATCCGAATGAAGTGGAAAGACAAGATGCCGGCCAAATCTCCTGCGAGATACACAAACATCGCCGACTACGCACACCAGGCGTCCTCCCGGCACTAGAACACGAAAAACATGGCGCCATACTTTATCGAGTTCTGCCAGAAACAACTCGTAATCCTCGACGTGACCCAGTTGATCCGGATGTTCATTGTAACGTTTAAGGTTCCAGTAAGGAGGCGATGTGATCACCAAATGAATCGACTCATCGGAAAGAAAAGACAAATCCCTCGCGTCGGCATGGATCAGACGATGTCGTGTTTCGCTTACCTGGCTCATGGGGCAAATGCTCCTACGTGGGAAACGATCGACCTGGCGAACGTTGTAAAAGAAATATCTTCGGCCGGTTCATTGTATCGCCCTCTCAGTCCCTCATCCCCATTGGAAGTCAAAAAACAGGCGAGGGTATTCTCCAGGCCGGCACACGCAGGGGCTGAAGCCAGAAAAAAAATTTCCTGCCTCCCGGCAATAACAAATCAGCCCATGACGCCGCCTGCCGCCGCCATGGCCGTATCGCTCACCCGGTCTCGGCTGGAAGCTTCCATGACGCAGATCACATGATTGTATGCTTCCCGGAGGACTACGGCGATGGGGCAAACGGCCCCGGAATTCGGTAGAAGCAGTGATGTTATCAGCAAGCACGGGCCGGCTCGAAGGCAGGTACTTTGCATGCTTTCGCTGCCTTTGCCAGTGATGTGTCCTGCGTGGCGAGGGGAACACCGAATCTCATGGCGAGATCCAGGTAGGATGCGTCATAGGTGGAAAGCCCGTATTCCCGTGCGAGTGAAACGATTTCCTTGAGCATCCGCTCGGGTGGCTCCTGTTCCACCCTGATGGGCAGACTGCCCAAAAGGGTGAGAAAACGAACGACCGCAGCCCGACCGAGTCGTTTTCTCCTTTCAGCCACAAGCAAAACATTGCCCACTTCGAGGGGCCATATGGCGGGCACGAAGGCCTCCGCAAATTCGAGGCTTTCGAGAACGGCTTCCGCATAACCGTTCCCCTCATCCTCGAAGCACCATGACATGACGACGGAATTGTCGAGCACAAACCGCGCAAACATCAGTGCCTTCCTTCTTCGATCATGTCGCGGATGGAAAGCCCTTCGAGGTGGTGGCTGTGACGAAACCCTTTCAATTGATCGATGGCTTCGCGCACGGACATCCTTTTCGATGAACCCGCCGGTTGCAGGGTCGCTACAGGCACGCCGTCTTCTGTGATCGTTATTTTTTCACCCTTGACGACACGTTCCAAAAGTTGGGTAAGATGTATTTTCGCCTCATAGACTCCGATTGCTTCCATAATGTTCCTCCGATTCTATACGGCCTTGATCTCTCGATCATGAAGTATCTCATTGGAATTCATGGATCGAACATCTTTGGGTTCCAGTGTGATGACCACCAGCGTCTCGCCTTTACCGGCTACAAATTCAACCTCGTAAGCCGCACCATCCTTGTAGCAGTGACCCACAGCGCCCATATCCCCACGCCTCAAGGCATGCTCGGGAATATCACGGGTGAGCACCACGGTTCCCAGTTCTCCGATCACTTTCGACTCCCGTGTTCTCATTGTTTGTATCTACCGGCGCCATGGGCCGTACCGCTCACCCGGTCTCGATCACCCGACCTCGATCATTCGGCCCCCATCACTCCGCCGGAGCCGCCTCGCGAGGAGGCTCGAAGCCCGGAGGCTCCTCTCCCATCATGTGCTTGTGCATGGCTCGCGCGGCTTTCTTGCCCTGTCCCATGGCGCTGATGACCGTGGCGGCTCCCGAAACGATGTCCCCGCCGGCGAAAACTCCCGCCTTGGAACTCATCATGGTCTCGGGGTCCGTGACGATGGTCCCCCGGCGGGTGACCTCGATGTCCGGCGACGTCTGGGGCACCAGGGGATTGGGCTGATTCCCGATGGAAACGATGACCGTGTCCGCCGGAATGAAAAATTCGCTCCCCTTGACGGGAATGGGGCGCCTGCGCCCCGAGGCGTCGGGTTCCCCCAGTTCCATGCGCAGGCATTCCATGCCCTTCACATGGTTGCGTTCGTCCGTGAGGATGCGCACGGGATTGGTGAGGAGGTGAAAGGCCACCCCTTCCTCTTCCGCGTGATGGATTTCTTCTTCCCGAGCGGGCATTTCCGATCGGCTCCGCCTGTAAACGATGGTGGATTGAGCCCCGAGCCGCAAGGACGTCCGGGCGGCATCCATGGCCACGTTGCCTCCCCCCACGGTGATGACCTGTTTGGGGCGAATGGGCGACGTGGCGTAGCGGGGAAAGTCGTAAGCCTTCATGAGGTTCACCCGCGTGAGGAATTCATTGGCGGAAAATACTCCGATGGCGTTTTCCCCCTGAATTCCCAGGAAAACGGGCAGGCCCGCGCCCGTGGCGATGAAAACGGAATCGAACCCTTCTTCGAGCAACTGGTCCACCGTCTGGGTCTTGCCGATGACGTAGTCCGTGAAGATTTCAACCCCCAGCTTCTTGAGGGCATTGATTTCGTACTGGACGATTTCCTTGGGGAGGCGAAACTGGGGAATGCCGTACATGAGCACCCCTCCGGCCAGGTGAAGGGCTTCGAAAATGACCACCTGATGCCCCCACCGGGCCAGTTCCCCCGCAACGGTGATCCCCGCCGGACCCGCTCCGATGACCGCCACCTTCTTCCCCGTGGACGGGGCTTTTGGGGGATCGGGAACCCCCCCGTGCTCGCGGGCGTAATCGGCGGCGAAGCGTTCGAGCCGCCCGATGGCCACGGGTTCCCCCTTCTTGCCCAGGATGCACCGGGATTCGCACTGGCTCTCCTGGGGGCACACCCGGCCGCAGACGGCGGGCAGGGCGTTTTGCTCCTTCAGCTTCAAAAGAGCGTCCACGAAGCGGCCCTCGGCAATGAGTCCCACAAATCCGGGAATGTTGATGTTCACGGGGCACCCCTGGACGCAGCCGGGTTTTTTGCACTGGATGCAGCGGCCGGCTTCGACCACGGCCGTTTCTTCCGAATACCCTCGAGGCACTTCCTCGAAATTACGGCGTCTCCGTCGCGGGTCCTGTTCGGGCATGGGCTGACGGGGTACTTTTTTCTTCTTGGATTTCTCACGGGCATCGCTCGATGCGCCGGTTTTTTCTTCAGTCGTTGCCATGAAGCTCTCCCAAAACGTGTTCGTCTATGAATGACAATGGCCCTGACCGTGACCATGACTGCCGCAACCGCAACCACCTCCACCGGGACCCACGGGATGCGAGAGGGCCTTGAGGTCGAGGATTTGGGGCAGCGCTTCGATTTCTTCCCTCGAGTAGGCGCTGCGCCGCGAGAAAAGCTCGTCCCAGTCCACCCCGTGAGCGTCGAAGAATGGACCATCCACGCAGGCGAACCGGGTGCGGCCTTCGATGGAAACACGGCAGGCGCCGCACATGCCCGTGCCGTCCACCATGATGGGGTTGAGGGCCACGAAAGTGGGAATTCCCAGGGGTTTGGTCGCTTCCGCCGCCATGCGCATCATGAAGGTGCAGCCCACGGCTATGAACATGGCCACGGGAGTCCCCCGTTCCACCAGGTTCACGAAAACTTCCTGCACGCCGCCCCGCACTCCCCGGCTCCCGTCCTTGGTGGCGATGATGAGTTCGTGGGACACGGACGCCAGCTCCTTTTCCATGTACAAAAGGTATTCGCTGGAAGCTTCCATGACGCAGATCACATGATTGCCCGCTTCCCGGAGTGCTCTGGCGATGGGATAAACGGCCCCGATGCCGTAACAGCCGCCGCCCAGCACCACCGTTCCCTTGTTTTCGATGGGAAAGGGCATGCCCAGGGGACCGCTCACGTGAGCCATACGCCCGCCGACGGGAAGGGAAACCAGCTCCCGGCTCGAACGCCCCACTTCTTCGATGACCATGGATATGGTGCCCGCTTCCCCGTCCCAATCCACGAGGGTGAAGGGGGAGCGCTCGGAAGTTTCCCGGGCCATGAGGATCACGAACTGCCCCGGTTTGGCGAACCGGGCCACCTGGGGCGCTCGCACCTTCATGAAGTGCATGTTGGGAACGATTTCCCGCTTCTCGACGATCTCGAAGCCCTCCCCTGCCCCGCTCTCTTCCGGTTCGGCGGAGGGAGTGACGGGCATTCCGAAAGCTTCGAGGGATCTGACGAAATCGGCGAACAGATGCCCTCGGAAGCGCTGTGGAAGCTGCCGCAAGTCGTGGCGAGGACGGCCCTGGAAAGGTTCGGGAGCCGGATCGTCGGCCAGGAGAGGGGTCACGTCCTGCGGCGTGGCAAAATCAAAGCCGTCAAAACCCATCTTCCGGCCCAGCTCGCAAAGGATTCGGTTTTCGGGCCTTGCCTCACCGGGGGGGAGGCTCACGGCGGCCAGGGGTTTGATCTCGCCTGCGGCATTGCGCCAGGTGCCTTCCGCTTCCGAAAGCACCGCTGCGGGCAGGATCACATGAGCCGCCTTCATGCCCGGAGACGGCAGGCAGTCCACCAGGACGGAAAATTCCAGGCGTTCCATGAGTTCGAGGGGCAGAAAGTCGCCTCCGGAAATGACCGCACGCACGGAACCCTTTTGCACCTGCGCATGGAGTTCATCGAGCACGGGAGACGATCCGTCGGAGGATGCGGGAACGACCGTGAAGGAAGCTCCCAGGTTCCGAGCCAGCCGTTCGTAGAGGAACCGGTCTTCCCGCGTGGTCGAGGCACACACCACGACGGCCGCTCCCTGCGAGAAGTTCTTGAGTCCCATTGCAGCCGCATCCAGTGCCGTTTCCCAATCGCAGGGAATTTGCTCCCGGCCTTCCCGGACGACGGGGCGGATGAGTCTTTCGGGAGCGTTGACGATTTGGGCGACGGCGAAGCGCCCCAGGGCGCAGAGGCTCGCTTCGGGTTCAAAGGCGGTCATGTGGGTGGCCGTCAGCCGCCCGCCCCGGGTGGCGGCATGGAATGAACAACCTTCGCCGCACAGGGTGCATGCGGACAGGGTACGGGAATCGGGTTTTCCGTACCAGCGGGCGAAGCGGTCCGTGAGGGTCCCCGTGGGACAGATGTCGATGCACGAGCCGCAGAACGTACACCCGGAAAAGACGTGGCTCTTGTGAAAAGCGGTTCCCAACCGAGCCCATTTCCCCCGGTTGATGATGCTGATGGCGGGGGTTCCGTGGATTTTTTCGCAGATTCTCCAACAGCGGCCGCACAGGATGCACAGGTTGTAGTCCCGGTCCATGAAGGGGTCCTGCCGTTCCACGTTGTGCGCGGAATACAGGGTGGGCAGGGCCAGCTCGTGGCTTCCCGCCTTCAGGGCCATGTCCCGGAGGCTACACTCTTCCCGGTTGCTGCAAAAGCCGCATCGGGTGACACGACCCGCCTTGGTGGACTGGGGGCGGTATTTTTCGCAAGCTTCCCGATGCACACACACCAGGCAGCTGTTGGGATGCCCCGAAAGCATGAGTTCGAGGGTCCGGTTGCGGAGCGCGGTAAGCTCGGATGATTGCGTTTTCACGACCATGCCTGCGGCGGCGGGGGTGGTGCAGGAAGTGGGAAACCCGCGCACTCCCTGAATTTCCACCACGCACATGCGGCAGGCTCCATAAGGGTTGAGGTCCTTGTGGTCACAGATGGTGGGAATGGCGATTCCGGCCCCCCGGGCAGCCTGGAGAACCGTTTTGCCTTCCTCGACCTCGACCGACTGATCATCTATGGTCAAACTGATGGTGCCCATTCAATCTCCCTCACAATATGGTGCAAACTGTTCGCCGCCTCCCCGAAGGTCCCTGCACGATGATCAGGGCTTCACGAGAATCGCGGGCGAAAGATTTTTGCGTTGAAAAGACCTTTCACCACAGAGAACACAGAGAGGCACAGAGAAAAGCTCGAAAATCGTTGGCAGCAGGCTGTAAACAGGTGCAAAATGTTTTTCCCTCTGTGTTTCTCTGTGTTCTCTGTGGTGATAAAGACAATGCCGGGTATTTTACTTACCAGGAGTTGCCGAAAACGTCGCCCCCCTATTCCACGATCACCGCGTGGAATTTGCACGCCTGGCGGCACGAGCCGCAGCGGATGCACAGGTCCTGAGCGATGTGATGCGTCTTTTTCTTTTCCCCCGAAACGGCATCCACGGGGCAGACGGAAGCACAGGCCATGCACCCCGTACACTGCTCGGGGTCGATGCGGAAGGTGATCAAGGCGCGGCAGACTCCCGCAGGACACTTTTTGTCCTGGATGTGCGCCCGGTATTCGTCCTCGAAGTGGCGCAGGGTGGTCAGAACGGGGTTGGGAGCCGTCTGTCCCAGGCCGCAAAGGGACGCCTTTTTCATGGTGTCGCCGATCTTGCGCATGACCTCGACCTGCTCGGGAGTCCCCCTCCCCTCGGCAATGTCGTTGAGAATTCTCAGGAGGTGCTGGGTTCCCATGCGACAGGGCACGCACTTGCCGCAGGATTCGCTTTCGGTGAAGGTGAGGAAATAACGGGCCACATCCACCATGCAGGACTCTTCGTCAATGACGATCATGCCCCCCGAACCCATGATGGAACCCACTTCCGCCAGGTGTTCGTAATCCACGGGCAGGTCCATGAACCGGGCGGGAATACAACCCCCGGAAGGACCGCCCGTCTGCACGGCCTTGAATTTCTTGCCCCCGAGCACCCCGCCGCCGATGTCTTCGATGATGGTGCGCAGAGAAATGCCCATGGGCACCTCGATGAGCCCCGTCCGATTGATTTTGCCCGCGAGGGCGAAGGTCTTGGTGCCCTTGCTCTTTTCCGTGCCGAAACCCTGGTACCACTGGGCGCCTTTTTCCATGATGGCCGAAACGGAAGCCAGGGTTTCCACGTTATTGATATTGGTGGGCTTGCCGAAAAGACCGGACACGGCGGGAAAGGGAGGTCTCGAACGGGGCATGCCCCGCTTGCCTTCGATGCTCTGCATGAGGGAAGTTTCCTCGCCGCACACGAAAGCCCCCGCCCCCTTCTTGATCTTGATGTCGAAGGAAAAGGACGATCCCATGACGTTTTCGCCCAGGAACCCCTTTTCCCGCATCTGTCGGATGGCCTCTTCCAACCGCTCGATGGCCAGGGGATATTCGGCCCGGCAGTAAACGTAGCCCATGCCGGCCCCGATGGCGTAACCGGCGATGAGCAGCCCCTCGAGGACGGCATGGGGGTCCCCTTCGAGGACCGAACGGTCCATGAAGGCTCCCGGATCGCCTTCGTCGGCGTTGCAGATGACGTATTTCAGGTCACTGGGAGTTTTTCGCGCAAACCCCCACTTGACGCCCGTGGGAAAACCGGCGCCGCCTCGTCCTCGAAGGCCGGAAGCGGTCATTTCCGCCACCACATCGTCGGGAGTCATGCCCAAAGCCCGGTGCATGCCCGAGTAGCCCCCTCGGGCGATGTAGTGATTGAGGTTGGTGGGGTCGATGATACCGCAGTTGCGCAGCACCACTCTCACCTGGTGTTCGATGATGGGAAGCCGGGAAAATTCCGAAACCCCTTCGAGAGCCGCCCCTTCCATGACCGCCAGGGCGTTTTCGAGGACGGGTTCCCCCTTCACGAGGTGCGATTCCACCAGTCGGGGAACCATGCGGGGATCGACCGCCTCGTAGAGCACCCGTCGCCCGTCTCGGCCCGTGATTTCCACGAGCACCTCGGCATAGCACATGCCCAGGCAGCCCACTTCGTAAACCCCCGTTTGTTCGGCAAGCAAGTGTCTGCTCAGCTCATCCTTGAAGGCTTGCAGCACTTCCAGGGAACCTGCGGCGCGTCCGCACGTGGCGGAGCCGACCAGCACCCGAAGGCGTTCCGAACGTGTGAACGCTTCCCATTCCAGATTTGCCTGTTCTTGGATTTGTTTGAAGCTCATTCCGTGCCCTCGATAAGTTTTTGGGTCTTCCTGGTGGTCATCCGTCCATACACCCTGTCATCCAGCACCACTACGGGCGCCAGAGCACAGGAGCCGAAACAGGCCACCCGTTCGAGACTGTAAGCCCCATCGGGCGTGGTTTCCCCCGCCGTGATGCCCAGGGCGCGCGTGACGCTTTCCAAAATGAGCCCGCTGCCCCGGACGTGACAGGCCGTGCCCTGGCAAACCTTGATGTGGTGCCTGCCCGGAGGGTGAAAGCGAAACTGGGCGTAAAAGGTGGCCACCCCGTAAACGTCATTTTCCGAAAGATTGAGGTACCGGGCCGTCGCTTCCACGGCTTCAGGGGAAAGATAGCCCTGGGATTCCTGGACGTCCTGAAGGATGGGTATCAGGCTGTCCCGGGTGGGAGGGTGATGTGAAAAGATGGGGTCCATCCGTTGCTGTGTGGATTGTGCAGATATTGTTGCCATTCAGAACTCCGTTTTCCGACGAAAATTCAGTCCCCGATCATACCCATTCGAGGTCTGTTAAAAAAATCAACCCGACATTGTATTGTTGCATTATCGCGCTATCCATTACCAGTTCGCAATTCCATAATGCAACCGGGTTTTTAACGCGATGTGCAACTTTCTCGTTCCCAAGCCGGAGCTTGGGAACGAGAAAGTTGCACATCGCGTAGAAGATTTCCCTGCCGAACGAATGTGTTTTCCCAACCGTTGAAAAAGCGGGGCCATGCGATTGCAAAGCGCGGCATGTTGTGGCATACAGATGCACTTGAAGCACGGGTAAAAACCATGCAGAAAGCAGGGGCGAGAAAATTCAAAATGAGCGTGCGTTTCAATCATTGCGGGGAAGCGGCGGTGAGCGTCGAGCTGGGGGAGACCATCGACCTGGAGACCAACCGGAAAGTTCACCGGCTTTTTCACCGTCTCCGGGAAAACCCCATCGATGGAGTTCTGTCCGTGGTGCCGACCTATCGGTCCCTTTTCGTGCATTACGATCCTTGGGAATGCTCCTTCGAAAAACTGGCGCTGCACCTGGAAGATCACCTGAAAAAGCTCAAAAATGAGCCGCCCCGGCAAGAGTCCATGGTGGAAATCCCTGTCTGTTACGGGGGAGAATTCGGGCCTGATCTCAACTTTGTCGCCTCGCACTGCGGCTTGAGTCCCAAAGAAGTGATTCTCCTGCACTCGTCTCCCCTTTACCACGTTTACATGATCGGCTTCACCCCCGGCTTTCCCTACCTGGGAGGACTGAATTCGAGGCTTTTCACCCCGAGGCGGGACACCCCCAGGATTCGCATCACACCGGGCAGCGTGGGCATTGCGGATCAGCAGACGGGCATTTATCCCCTGGAAAGCCCGGGCGGCTGGCAGATCATCGGTCGCTCGCCCCTCAAGCTCTTCGACCCCGACAGAAACCCTCCCGCTCTCGTGCAGGCGGGCATGAGCATCCGATTCAGGCCGATCAACAAAGATGAATACTCCCTCTATTGAAATTTTGCAACCGGGCCCCCTCACCACGGTACAAGACCGGGGACGACTCGGCCAACAGCACCTGGGCGTGCCCGTATCCGGGGCCGTGGACCTGTGCGCCATGCGCATGGGCAATATCCTGACGGGCAACGACCCTTACGCCGCCTGCCTGGAAATCACCATGGGAAAATTCGAAGCCAGGTTTCTCCAGGACACTGTCTTCGCACTGACGGGGGCCAACAAAATCGCCTTCCTCAACAAAATTCCCATTCCCTGGTGGAAAGCTCTCAGGGCGAGAACGGGAGACGTGCTTCAGATCGCCCAGGCAGGTCTCGGGCTACGTGATTATCTGGCTCTGCGCGGAGGCATCGACGTGCCTCCGGTCCTGGGAAGCCGATCCACCTACATCAAGGGAAAATTCGGGGGCCATGAAGGCAGGGCGCTCAGAACCGGAGACCGCATCCATACGGGAACTCCCAGGGGGCATTACTCGGGGCGCTATCCCAAGCACCTCATCCCCCCCTACGCTTCCCAAATCGAGCTGCGCGTGGTGATGGGTCCCCAGAACAGCGCCTTTTCCGAAGCGGGTCTGGACGCTTTCACCACGGGCACCTTCACGGTGACCGACCGCACGGACCGCATGGGCTGCCGCCTTTCAGGACCTTACATTCAGCACGAGAACAAGGCGGACATCATTTCCGACGGCCTGGCCATGGGCGCCATCCAGGTGCCGGGAAACGGTCAGCCCCTCATCCTCCTGGCGGACCGCCCCACCACGGGAGGCTACGCCAAAATCGCCACCATCGCGACGGTGGACATTTCTCTCATTGCCCAGGCCCTGCCGGGTACCAAAGTGAAGTTCAAGGCCGTGACCCTCTACGAAGCTCGAGAGTTTTACTTCCACAAGGAATTTGCCATCCGAAGATTCCAGACGGGGGAAGACTCGTGGGCACCCTGGGAAGCATGAAGAAGTAGGTTCCACAAAAGCTCCTCCATCTGCCATCGAGCCTGGAAATTCTGTTTCCACGTCCCAAACAAACCACACACCCGCCAGTTGAAAATAGCTCCTCCACCTCCTTTCAATCGCTATGCTTTCTTTAAAGGCAGGCGAAAATATCTCTTGACCATCTTGCAGTACCCTGATATTGGCTAGACCAATATTCATGAAAAATAGAAATTGGTTCAACATAAACCGGAGATGCACATGCCTCAAGACACTCTCACTGAAGAACGCAAATACCTGTATGAAAATGTCGTGGAGCGCATCGAAAACATGATCACTCACGGAGAGATCGAAGCCGGCCGGAAACTTCCCCCTGAAAGAACCATGGCCGAAAACTTTCGGGTATCACGCAGCTGTGTACGACAGGCCATCCAGGCCCTTTCCCACAAGGGTATTCTGGAAAGTCGCCAGGGAGACGGAACCTACGTGTGCGAACCGGATTCCACCATCCTGACCGACACTCTGGCCGCCGCCATTCTCGCCCACCGGGATATCCTGCACGAGGTCATGGAATTGCGACTCATCATCGAACCTCAGATCGCTTCTCTGGCCGCTCGCAGGATCAGCCCGGAACAGCTGAACCGCCTGAAGGTCATTGCCTGTGATCAGCAGCGCAAGTTGCTTGCGGGGGAGCAAGAGGATCATCTTGACGCTGCCTTTCACGAAGAACTTTGCCGGAGTGCGGGAAACCGTTTGATCCAGGAAGTTTACCTCACTCTGGACAGTACTCTCAAAAAAAGTCGGTCCAAATTTTTACAAACCCGGAACAGGCGTCAGGCATCGGTGGAGGGACATCTCAAGATCATCGACGCTCTGGAAAGAAAAAACTCCCAGGAAGCTTTTTACGCCATGAAGGAGCATCTGCTCGAAGTGGAGAAAATGGTGTTTCAAGCTAAAGATGCTGCGGACGAGCAACCATCGAAATAATCATTTCATCAAGGAGGAAATTTTCCATGACAACCATTGTGATCACCTATCTGGCAGCAGGAACCGTGGCAGGAATCCTTGCCGGCCTCCTTGGCATCGGAGGTGGACTGGTCATCGTTCCCATGCTGGTGCTTTGTTTCGCACTCCAGGGCATTCCCCATGAATTCACCATGCACCTGGCCCTGGGCACCTCCATGGCCAGCATCGTTTTCACCTCCGTATCCAGCTTCATGGCTCACCACAAGCGAGGCGCGGTGAACTGGGACGTGGTGCGCCGTATCACTCCGGGCATCATTGTAGGCACCTTGCTGGGAACCTATGTTGCCGCCGCCATGACCACAAATTATCTCAAAATCTTCTTTGTTGTATTTCTCTATTATGTGGCAATCCAGATGCTTGCGGATCGTAAACCCAAACCGTCACGGGAATTGCCCGGATATGGCGGCATGTTCGGCGTGGGAAATGTCATCGGCATTGTGTCGAGCCTGGTGGGCATCGGGGGAGGCACCCTTTCAGTACCTTTCATGGTCTGGTGCAACATGACCCTGCACAACGCCATCGGTACCTCGGCGGCCATAGGCTTTCCCATAGCCGTTTCAGGCACCATCGGCTATATCGTCAATGGAATGAGGGCTGCCGGACTGCCGGAATATTCCCTGGGCTACATCTATATTCCGGCTCTCGTAGGACTCGTATCCGCCAGCGTTTTCACCGCCCCCTTGGGAGTCCGTCTCGCTCACAGCCTCCCCGTTTCCAGGCTCAAGAAAATTTTCGCCGTACTTCTGTTCTTGGTGGGAACACGGATGTTGTTCAGTCTCTTCCAATCGTGAAGTTGGTAAACGAAAATCATTCTAACGGACGATCGTTACCGCACAGTGGGCGTGTTTGCTGACCTCGTCGGCGACACTGCCCAGGAGCATCCGTTTCAATCCCCGGTAGCCGCGGTTTCCCATCAAGATATAGTCCACATGGTTCTCTTCGGCGATGCGAACAATCTCTTCAGCGACAGGTCCGACCACCAACATCGTGTTACATTGCACACCAAACTCATCGAGTTGCTGTTTTGCCTGGTCGAGAATCTTGTAACCTGTTTTTTCCCGCTCCTGGTATATAGGGGTCTTGGGAAAGGATTTATAGGAAATGTCATCTTCCAGCACATGGATCAGGGTCAATTCACATTCGGATATTTGAGCATATCGAACACAATGTTTCAAAACGGTTTCCGACAGAGGCGACCCGTCAATAGCTGCAAGCACTTTTACTTTTTTTTCTTTTTCCATAATAAATCCTTATCTTAGAGTTTATTGGCGTGGGCCTGGAATACAGGGTTCATTCAGTAGAAAGCCGAAAGGCTTGAATGAAATACTCAAAAAGCTCTCTCACCTGTTCCGCAGAAAGATCATCGGGCGGATAAGAGGGCATGGGGGATGGTGGATTTCTGAGAAAACTTTTGAAGATATCATAGTCACTGAGCGTGATGGAGTCCACGATGGGCTTTTTGGGGTCCAGGGCATTCCCTCCACCGGGATGGCATCCTGCACAGTTGGATTCAAAAATCATGGCCCCCGTCAGGAGCCCAATCACCATGTGGACCTGAGTCGGATGAATGGGGTGTGGATAACCCAGCCGACCGAGCAGTTCATAGAAGCTCTGAACCCAATGGGTCATGCGCACCTCGATGGAAACGGCGCCCCCCTGAAATAAAAAACTCTGGAACTCAAGGGCGGCAACCGTTTCCAGAACTTAAATCATTTCTTTTTTTGCTGGTCGTAAATGTAGCCGCCCAGTGCTCCGCCCGCGCCTCCGATTACAGCTCCGGTAGTTGCGGAACCTCCCGTAACGGCACCTATGGCGGCACCGGTTCCTGCCCCGATGGCCGCACCACTGAGGGTCCTTTGTTCTGTGGAACTCATGCCCGCGCACCCCACCAGGAAAGCAACCACGAACAGTATGGTAAGAACCGCTTTCAATGTTTTCATAAATGAACCTCCCGATTAATGTTTATTGTTGACTATGAAATCAATACACTCCGCTTCTGCATATACAATCATGAGCAAACAGTCAAACACATATGAGCGGAACCAAAGCTGCCCCAGTTCATGGGGAAGCCATCGGTTGAGCTTGCTCCAAACGCACATCGAATATTTTTGGGTGCTTTCCGATTGCATCCGCGGTCTATCGTGTTTATTGATGCTGAACAAAAGCGTTTGTGTGGAAGTGCGGCACAGTCAAGCAGTTGACTTCAAATCGGCCCTGTGCTAAATGACGGCAGAAATTTTGAATGGAGGTGGAATCCTTAACAATGAAGCTGAATCGCTCGGAAAGCATGGCTGAACAGGATCAGGAGTTCGTTGTTGCCAATCGGCTGGGCATTCACGCCAAGGTTGCCGCTCAAATCGTCAAGGTTGCCAAACAATACCGATCCGATGTCTGGATTACCAAGAAAGATCATACGGTGAGTGGAAAAAATCTCCTGGATGTACTGACATTGTTTTGCCCACAGGGGACCATGGTTCGAGTATCGGCATCCGGCGATGACGCCTCCGAAGCCATGGAAGCCCTTTCCCTGCTTTTCCAGACCAAGTTTGGGGAAAGTTAACCCCGGCACCCGATGGCAAAGACCACCAAAACAATTCAAGGTATAGGAGTTTCTCCGGGCATTGCCATAGGCAAGGCACAGCTGCTCAACCTCGGAAAGATTCCCATTCCCTACTATAATCTACTGGGTCATGAAGCGGTTGAGGACGAGTGCGCGCGGTTTGAAGCGGCGGTGGAAAAAGCCGAAAATTTTCTTGAAAGCATCAAAGAGGGGCTAAATTCCTCACTCAAGGAACATGTCCATCTCCTGGAAGTCCACCAGATGATCCTTCGAGACCGCCTCATTTTCGATGAGACGATCCGAATGATCCGTGAAGAGAAATACAACGCCCTGTGGGCTCTCACCCGCTCACTCATGAAGGCACACGAGCTTTTTCGTTCCATCCGGGATGAATACATTCGCAGCCGGGTGGCCGATGTGGATGCGGCGGCTGAGCTTATTTTGAGAAACCTTGCCGGTCATCACCAGGATATCAAAAACGAAATCAAAGAACGATCCATCGTGATCGCCAAAGACCTTTCCCCGGCCGATACCGCCCAGTTACAGTTGGAAAGAACCCTCGGATTGGTAACGGATATGGGAGGACGAACCTCCCACACATCCATTATTGCAAGGACCCTCAATATCCCTTCAGTCGTGGGAGCCGAAGTCGCGACGCAGTGGGTGGACACAGGAGACATACTCATTGTCGACGGCACATCGGGCTGCATCATCATCAACCCTACCGACAGTGAAATCCAGCACTACCTCGAACGCCAGGAAGAGTTGGAAGGCTACCTGAGCGAGATCAAGCGGAAAACCCATCTGCCTGCCGTTACTCTGGATCAGGTGCCGGTCAGCGTCGAAGCCAACATCGAACTGCTGGAAGAAGTGGTGGCCGCCAGAGACAATGGAGCGGAAGGTATCGGCCTATACAGGACCGAGTTTTTCTTCATGAACAGGCCGGATGTTCCCGACGAAGAAACCCTTTATTGTGAATACCGGGAACTTGCAGAGCTGATGGCGCCCAGGTCTGTAAACATGAGAACACTGGATTTGGGGGCGGAAAAACTTGCGGCGGCGTTTCCAAAATTTCAGGAGAACAATCCTGCCTTGGGGCTGCGATCCATCCGA
The DNA here is from genome assembly GCA_964603955.1 of uncultured Syntrophobacteraceae bacterium. Classification (GTDB taxonomy): domain Bacteria; phylum Desulfobacterota; class Syntrophobacteria; order Syntrophobacterales; family Syntrophobacteraceae; genus SLCH01. The sequence continues at coordinate 63,409 of CAZRWT010000005.1, read as the reverse complement.
CTCTGCCTGCATTATAAAGACCTTTTTAAAACTCAGCTACGGGCAATTCTCAGGGCGGGAGCGGCAGCAAAAAACCTGCGTCTCCTTTTTCCACTGGTTTCGGGGGTAAGAGAACTCCAGCAGGCTAAAGCGGTACTCAAGGAAGCCAAGGAAGAACTGACCCGTCGGAGAATCCCCTTTTATGAAGACATGCCCTTGGGAATCATGATCGAAGTTCCCTCGGCAGTAACGGTGGCCGATCTTCTCGCCAGGGAAGTGGATTTTTTCAGCATCGGCACCAACGACCTGATCCAATACAGCCTGGCCATCGACCGGGTGAACGAGCACGTGGCCTACCTCTACGAACCTCTCCACCCGGCGGTCTTGCGTTTGATCAAGCAAACCGTCAGTGCGGGACACTCAGCGGGAATTCCAGTAGGAATGTGTGGAGAAATGGCGGGAGAGCCTTTTTATATACCTATTTTGCTCGGCTTGAAACTGGACAGTTTGAGCATGAACCCTCAGGCAATTCCCCGGGTCAAAAACTTGATTTGTCGTTCCCAATACAAAGAAAACCATCGCCTTGTCAACAAACTGCTCAAGCTGTCCACTGCGCAGGAAATCAACTCGCTGCTGCAAAAGGTTTTGCTGAAGAAATATCCTGAAGAATTCAGAATGATCGATCCCGGCTTTATGATTCACTGAGTACCACTGCGGTGCCGGGACTTCCGGAAAGGCTCCATCGACTTGACCGGACTTCCATCACCTTTTTCGCCATTAACCGATACCGGGTATGACAATGTCCAAAAAAGACGACAAAACATCCAAGGAAGGCATTCGGTTGGTTTGCCAGAACAGAAAAGCATTCCATGATTATGAGATTCTGGAAAGATTCGAGGCCGGGATGGTACTGGTGGGAACGGAAGTCAAATCCCTCCGTGACGGTCGGGCCAACCTGAAAGACAGCTATGCAAAGATTAGAAGCGGCGAAGTTTTTTTGCACGGTCTTCATATCAGCCCTTACACCCATGCTTCTTACAACAATCACGATCCGGAAAGGGTTCGCAAACTCCTCTTGCATGCCTATGAGATCAAAAAACTCCTGGGGAAAACTCAGGAGCGCGGCCTGGCACTGATTCCCCTGAAAATTTATTTCAGCAAGGGTAAAGCCAAGATTGAACTGGCACTGGCGCGCGGCAAAAAAATGTATGACAAAAGGGAAAGTATAAAAAAGAAAGAAGAAGCTCGTGAACGAGATCGAATGAAAAAAAGGGATTTTTCCTGATTTTCATTTTTACTCAGTTCCATGCTTTCAGATTGAATTTTTCCAAGGATCACACCGAATGAAATCATTGCAGTTAAAATCCTTCGGAAGACTCGAAGTGACGAATGGCAACAGCCTTCATCCCCCTGCAAACACTGATGAAGTGGTGCTGAACGTCACCCATTGCGCCCTGTGCCATACAGACGCGAAAATGTGGGATAAGGGGCACCGAGACCTGCGGCTTCCCAGGGTCTTGGGACACGAATTCTGCGGAACTCTGGCCGATGATCCCGGATACTATATTGCGTGGCCCGGGGTAAGTTGCGGCACTTGTAACCACTGCACCAGGGGCGATGAGAATCTGTGCCCCTCCATGCGGATCATCGGATTTCACCGAGATGGGGGATTGGCTCAACAGGTTCTCGTACCCCAAACCTGTCTCCTCCGGGTACCCGATGGCTTGCGCCCCGACCTTGCCGTAATGGCCGAACCTCTGGGGTGTACGCTCAACGCACTCCACCAGGCCGGTGTTCAAAAGGGAGAACGGGTGCTCATCGCGGGCGCGGGCCCCGTGGGACTCATGATGAGCCTCGCGGCCAGGGCCTTGGGAGCAATGCCCACAGTGGTGGAAAAGTCGTCCACGCGCACGCACAAAATCAAACCGTTCTGCCAAAAAACCGTTCTGGAAATCGAGACAACCGCTCCCCATGATACCTTTCATGTAGCCGTCAACGCAGCTTCCACCCTGGATGCTTTTGTAGATGGAATTGCAAAGGTCGCAACGGGGGGACGCCTGTGTTTTTTCAGCGGCCTCCGGGGAAACGACATGCTCCCCACTTCAATACTCAACGAAGTCCACTATCGCCAGCTCACCATGGTGGGGGCATATGGGTGTACTCGAAAGAACATGAAGGAAGCCTTGGAGCTTCTGGCCCTGCATTCCGATGTGCTGGAACTCCTCGTGGAGGGATTCGTGGGCATGGAGGGAGTGGAGGAGATGCTCCCCGCCATCCTTCGTGGAGAGCTTTTGAAAATCGTTGTGCATATCAGGCCGCAACCACCAGGCTGATATGAATGCCCGGCATGCACAGTGCAACCGACTTTGTTTTATTAAAGAAAGACGACAGAAACATGACCAATGAAGCCATCAAGCGTGAATTCGGCCGATTGATCTGCTCCGTTGCCGCAGGAAGGTTCATGACTCGAGAAGAATCCCGCGAGGCCTACAGACAGGTCATTCTCAACGAGCAACCGGAGCTCCAACAGGGAGCATTCCTCATGGCCCACATCACCAGGGGACCCTCCACGGAAGAGCTTTCGGGTGCCTGGGACGCTCTCGACAGATACGATACGGCCAAAATCCAGTGCCGCCTGCCGGGTCCCGTCTGTGACATCGTGGGCACGGGCTCCGACCCTCTCAAAACCATCAATTGTTCGACACCGGCATCCTTCATCGCCTCCTGCTGTGGTGTTCCAATAGCCAAAAAAGGTGCAAGGCTGGTCACTGGAGTATCCGGAGCATCCGATATTTTTGAAATCTTCGGCATCGACCTCAATGCACCCCTGTCCAGTGCGGAAAAAGCCCTCCAAAAAATCGGACTGTGTTACCTGCCGGGAGAAGCCTTTCTCAAGTCGGGTTGGGCACGACTCATTCAGTCCATGCGCTTCACTTCGGCATTCAACATCATCGGCCCCCTCACCCGACCTTGCGCTAAAACCAATTGTATCGTCATCGGCGCTTATTCTCCAAAGGTGTGCAACCAGCTCATCGCCGTGCTAAAAGAAATTCAAATGGAATCGGCCCTGGCCCCTTTCGGTATGGTGGAAGGCATGGACCCGTCATTGGGAATGGATGAGTTTTCCCTCTGTGGCCCTACCAGAGTGGTGGAACTGAGGGGTTCCAAAATCGAAACTTATGAGATCACCCCGGAAGATTTCGGCACCAGGACCGTTCCCTTCGCCGCCATCGCCAGTAAAGCCAATGCTCGAGAAAATGCGGAAACCATTATCAAAGTGCTCGAAAAAGAACATGAAAGCCCCATTGCCGACTTCTTCTGTATCAATGCAGCAGCCGCGCTTTATGCGGCCGGTCTGACTGAAACCTATGCAGGAGGCTTCCAAAAGGCCAGAGAAGCCCTCGAATCAGGCCGGGCCCATGAAAAGCTGGAAAGTCTCAAGCTGTGGCAGGGGCATGTCAAATAACCATAAAAAATTCCAACGATTTTCCGGAGCAAAAAATGGCCGAAACAAGGTTGATTCCCATCCTTCGGGAAGGCGTCGAAATGGCGAAAATTATCCTCTTCAGACAGCTCAAGGCGCACTTTTCCCTGAGCTATCCCCAAAAAGACGAGCAATACATACGACGGCTGGCGGCCGTGGTGATCAACGAGTTGTTTGAACAGGAACATACAGGGGAACCCCTGTATGTTTTTGCTGAAGAAAACCGTTATGTGGTGCAGAAAGAACTGGAATCCCTGTCAACGCATTTGAAGGAACTACGCATTCCCATCACGGATGCCTTGAGAATCCAGTTCCTTTGCGATCACCAGGAGGGGGTGGACAGCACGAGCACTCTGGAAAAGGCACAAAAATTGGGGATATTGATCACCGAGAGGGAAGTGCCCCTTCCGGCGAAGTTCATCCATATGATTCGAAAAATCGGCATCTCCCAAAACCTCATCCATGGGAATTGATATTATAGGCTGGAGCCTGGGAACGGTGTGAAGTTGTATTGCAAGATTTCTTGTTCCCAGACCCCGGTTTAGAAACATACACTCACTACCTCAATTCCTTCAACTTCGTTTCCGCCGTTTTGGCCTGTCGGCTTGCGGGAAACCTCTGTATCACCCGTTCGTAAAGAATACGAGCCGCCGTTTTATCGCCCATTCCCTGAAAAGCGATTCCCTGTTGGAGGAGCGCGTGTGGAACCTTGTCCCCACCGGGATATTTGTCCAAAATTTGCTGAAACAAATCGATGGCTCGGTTATAACGTTTTTCCGCAAGGTGTGCTTCTCCGGCGGCATAAAGGGCATCATCCGCCAGTTGGGACCTGGGATATTTTGCAGCAAAGCCCTCATACTCCTTTGCCGCCGCCCCATATTGTTTTTGCTCGAAGAGCTGCCCGGCCTTGTCAAAGAGTGCCTTTTGCGGATCCACGGGCGGCGGCGCCGACGGCGCCGGTACGGGCTGAACCATGGGAGCGGAGTCAACAACAACCCCCTGAGCATGTGGTGCTTGTTCATCTCCAACGCTCGCCCGTTCCATGCTTGCCGGTCTCTGTTGTTCCAGTGTCCGTAGCTTGTGATCGAGTTCATCCATCCGCCCGCTCATGGCCCCGAACCTCACCTGCATCTCATCGACCCTGGAATACAACTCCGCCGTGATGTTTTTCTGACTTTGCTGATCCCCCATGGCATCCACACGTCGTTCGAGACTGACTACCCGATCGTGAAGCATGGCAAGACTGTGCCGGGTTGAATCAATTTCTTGAGTCGTAACACAACCCGCGGCAATGAAGGAAAGGCATGACAATAACAGCAAACGGTTCAAGTATCTGCTTCCATCCATGGAGCCCCCTTGCTTCCTGAGAAATCAAATTCCAAATCAATAGCTCAGAATAAAATGAGCCCTTCGATTTTTAGCGTGGGATGCTTCATCGTCGCCCATGGCGGCGGGACGCTCCTCACCGTAACTGATGACAGTCAACGACTGCCTGCTGATGCCTGAATTGACAAAGTACTGCATGGCCGAATTTGCCCGTCGTTCTCCCAATGCCAGGTTGTATTCCCCTGTTCCCCTGACGTCGCAATGCCCTTCAATGGTCACTTTTACCTTTGGATATTGACGGAGGAAGGCCACCTTTTCGTTTAAAACCTGCCTGGCCGGCTCGGTAAGCACATAAGAATCGAAGTCGAAATAAATATTTCGATTTTCAAATGTTTCAGCTTTTTTCAAAAATTCCTGTTTTTCCAAATCACTGGAAATTCCGAGCTCCCTCCACCGGGCCTCTTCCAACCCCGCATAGCCCCCTGCCGCAATGCCTTCGCCGGGTCCTCCGTAAATCCCACCGACAGCCCCTTCACCCGGTACCATGGGAACCGTCTTTTTAGCACACGCACCAGGCGTAAGGGCCAGGAGCACCAACAATCCCAGATAAGCCAGGTTCCTAAAACCTTTTGACATTCTCATACTCCTCAAGATGATCCTCATCACATACTCGGCGGGAACACCCCGCCTCCACACCCCAACCCTTGCCCGACTTCAAATCCAGGCTCATTCTCACTCAATCACAAAACCATCAAATTTTCGCCGGTAGAAAAATCAATTTCCCAGCCGAGGAGACCAATCCGGCATCTCCTGGCCTCCTCCCGAAGTTATACGACGCAGCCCCATGCCATTGGTTAGAAGTGCCCAAATGGACGCCCCCCCCTGGCGAGTGGAACTGAAAGCGACCATCCTTCCATCGGGCGACCATGTCGGCGATTCGTTGTCTCCTTCGCCATGGGTTAACTGACGCAGGTCTCCCCCATCCGGACGCACCATATAGATATTGTGTCGCCCCTCGCTGGAGCCGCTGAAAGCGATCCAATCTCCCTTTGGGGACCAGGCGGGAGACGTGTTGTAGCGGCCGCTGAAAGTGATGCGACGCTTTTGCCCGCTGGAGACATCCAAAACATATATTTGTGGATTGCCCGACTCATTGGAAACGAATGCCATGCGCTCTCCGTCCGGAGACCACGAAGAAGACACGTTGATGGCCCAACTTTCAACCAGCTTGCGCACAATGGCACCAGTAGATGATAGGAGATAGATATCGGGGTTGCCGCCAAAAGATAGAGTGGCTGCCAACTGGGAAGTGCCAGGTCTCCAGGAGGGTGCGATGTTGAGACCTTCCTGCCCGGAAATCATGCGCGAAGCACCCGTGAATACGTTGATGGCGTAAATTCTCGGCCCCCCATCCTTGTAGCTGACGAAAGCCAACTCCGAACTGCCGGAATGCCATGAGGGCGACAGGTTCAAACTGCCATTTTTTGTTACCTGCACGGGATTCCCCCCATCAAAGTCACAGATGAAAATTTCCTTATGATCGCCCTGACGTTGGACATAAGCCAGTTTTGTATCGAAAACTCCTCGTTCACCCGTGATGGCCAGGAGAATCTCATCGGCAAATCGACGCACCATGGCCTGCCAGTTGCGGGTTTCCCCCTCGTAAACCTTCCCAATGAGCATTCTTCCACTAATGACATCGAAAAGGCGGGCCTCCATGCGCAGAGCCCCACTTCCGGCATGATAGGATGCCCTGACAAGATAATCCGCTCCCATTCGCTTCCAATCGTGGAATTTTATCTCTCCGGCTGTCAACCCCATGGTCTGAGGATCTTCGAGAAACCCCCGTCTATCCATGGTTCTGAACATTCCCGAATATTCCAAAGCACTCCCCAGCGCTTCCGGCATCTGTTGCGCGAAACCCGGCTCTTCAGGAGTGAGGAATTTGAAGTTGGGTATTGCAATGGGTATCTGTTGAAAGCTCGGCTGCGTAATATCGATGTGAATTCTTTGAGACCATGCAAGCCCGGTCCACAACAGGCTCGACCATAATAAAACCAGTACCGCAACGACAGCCTGCACGCCCCTTGGTTGAAAAACCTTGTTCATACGCTTTTCCAATCACCTTTCTTGAACTCAATTTTTTCAACTGAGCCCTTCAGGACGAAAACTGATGCTGAATTCAAGCTGGTTCGCCTGGATAGCTTCCGGAAAGGGAGCCAGGGGCTCCGCTCTCCTGACCGCGCGAACGGCTGCTTCATCAAAGAGGGCGTTGCCGGATTTCTTTTCGATGTGCAATGAAGAAACCCTGCCGTTCTTTTGAACCATCACCACGATAACCGTTTCAAGTCCGGCGATTCGAGTCTCCGGAAGTTGCCAGTAGCGCGTGATGGCCTGCTTGATTCCGGCGGAATACACATTGAGAACCGCCGTAGCCATCTGGGTACCCTGGGGGCTCCCTGTCCCAGGCCGTTCCCTCTCTCCGGACCCTCCGGATCCGATTTGCTCCGGTGCCGACCGGGCGGTGGTAGAAGAAGCGGAATCACGGGCAGTACTCCCGGCGCCTCCCCCCCCCGACTCCTGCACAATAGCCTTTGGCCCGGGTTCCGTCCGTGCTTTCGGAATCAATGCATCCAGGTTTTTTTCCACCGACGGGGCTCTTCTGAGTCCCTCGACAGACCTCGCTATTTCCGGTGCATCCAATTTTCTGATTTCAGTGGGGGAACCCGGTCCTGCCCTTTCAACCTCAAGCCTCCGAATGGGAACCAATGATTCCGCCGGAGAAGCTCCGGACCGTCTCTCCACACGCGGCGCCACATCTCTCGCCGGTGCGGTGAGCGACGCTTCGGGTCGGTCCACTCCGGGAGACGGAGCGGACATGCCCCCCAACTCTTCATGGGAAATCAGACTCACCATGGAAAAAGGCATCTCCATCTTATGTCGGGCTCCTCCCCAGCTGGAAAGCAAGGTCATGGAAAACACGAGCACATGAAAGAGAACGGATATTCCCATCCCTGTCCAAAGCCCCTCGATGGGTGCATTCCTCTGAGAGTAGTCAAGAAACTCCATTTACTCGAACCCTCCAAACACACTCTTCTCATTTTGGAGCAGAAGGCACGGCCCCGGATAAAGGCTCCGTCACCATCCCGATCTGATCGATCCCGGCCTGCCGAATGAGCCCCATTACTTCCACCACGAAACCGTAAGGCAAGCCTTCATCCGCACGTAGGAAAACAGCTTTTTGCCCTTGCAGGTTCTCATGAAGCGCCGCCAGCTTGGGACCCATCGTAGCCGGCTCTACAAGATGCTCATTGATATAGACACTACGGTCCAGAGAGATAGTGACAATCAGACGTTCTTCAGCAGAAGGCAAGGCCGGTGCCGCAGATTGAGGAACCTTGACGTCGATGCCCTGGGTCATCATGGGAGCAGCAACCATGAAGATGATGAGCAAAACCAGCATGACATCCACAAACGGGGTCACATTGATTTCGGACATATACCGCCCACTGCCCCCTCTCCCATTCATATTCATTCCCATGACGATCAGCTCCCATCGATTTCAACTCTGCAAAAAAAACAGCCGCACGGCAAACAACGACATTCACCATGCAAACAATCATCGCAAACGTTCATAGCCCCTCATCAGCCCTCTATTGCCGCTTGAGGAGGGTCGGAATGGGGCACTTCACTTTTCGTCTTCTTGATGAGATCCCTTTTGAGAAGATTGGTAAAATCCGCTGCAAAATGAATCATTTCATTTTCCATAACACGAATACTGTTGGAGAAGTGATTGTAGGCCACGACAGCCGGGATGGCAGCCCCCAAGCCAATGGCCGTGGCAATCAAAGCTTCGGATATTCCGGGAGCCACCACGGCGAGACTGGCCGCACCCGTGATGCCGATATCCTGGAAACTGGTCATTATGCCCCAGACCGTTCCAAAAAGTCCGATGAAAGGAGCCGTACTTCCCGTGGTGGCCAATAGCGGTAAAAACCTTTCAAGGCGCTGCCTTTCAGCCATTATACCTCCTTGCATGGCCCTGTCCACGTTTTCCAGGATGATCTCGGGATTGGATTTTAAATCCGAAAGCCCTTTGGCTTCCATGGACCTGCTCAATCGGTTGAGTTCCAGATATCCCAGCCTGAAAATTTCTCCCAGATGGCTGTCTTGAAGGAGCCGACTCTCTTTGTAAAGAGCTGCATAGCTTTTTCTTTGCCGAAAAAATTCCACAAAGGATTGTGACTCCCGCCGAGCTTTTCGGGTGAGCCTGATTTTCATGAAAATAACACACCAGCACGACACGGAAAGTACAATCAAAACCACCAGAACGAACTTCACCATGGGACCGGCCTGAATCATCATGCTCAGGACACCGTCGCGCGCATGGGCGGTAGCCGCTACGGGAATGGTTTCAGAAGCGGCATAAACAGTAGCCGAAAGGCTTTCCATTATCATCGAGATCAATCACTCCCTGACTTTCCTGGTCATTTTATTTTATGTTGAGACGTTCAATTCAATTCAGCCAGAATCAGCGGCAGCACCCTGCCCGCGCTATCCGCAAAATGCACATCCGAATACATACCGGTAAGGTGTGTCTTGGTGGGATTGACTTCAAGAATCAATGCCCCACCCTCCTTGGCCGCCCTCGGGAGGTAAGAAGCCGGAGCCACTGTGGCCGAAGTGCCCACAACAATCATGAAGTCACATCTTCGGGCAGCTTCAATGGCCTGTCGAAAAGCTTCCGAGGGTATTTCCTCTCCAAAAAAAACAAATTCAGGCCGCAGCGCGTTACCACAGATACAGACAGGCGGCAACCGGTTCAAATCGATAGTTTTTTTTTCATATCTTTTCATGCATTTGTCACAGCGTAGTGTTCGACAGTGTCCATGAAACTCGATCACATTCTTGCTACCGGCCCGCTGGTGGAGACTGTCGATGTTTTGAGTGATGATGGTTTTCAAAATCCCCATTTCCTCCATTCGAGCCAGAGCAAGGTGCGCAGGATTGGGCTCCGCACGTTCCACCAGCATATCCATTTCGCAAAGCATCTTCCACACTTTGGAAGGGTTGGCTCGAAAGGCATCAATGTGTCCGAACTGTGACGGATCATATTTCGACCAAAGCCCATCCTTGCTCCGAAAGTCGGGAATTCCGCTTTCCACTGAAATGCCGGCACCCGTCAGAGCAATGGCATATTTACTATGGGGTAAATTTTCCGCCACCCACTTCCATTTATCCATAAATCACCAGAATCCCGATAGTTTTATGATAGTAGCCAAAGAGTGATTTATCCTAAAACCCCCTCAGAACGATGTCAAGTCCATACGAACCATCACAAGCAATGGGTGACAGGAATCATCGAAAACAGCAGTCAAAAATCGTATGAAAAAAATAAAAAAGCGGCGCCCCGACAAAACAGGAACGCCACCCATAAAACTTCCGAAGGCATCAAAAGATCAGGGACATAGAATTTCCCGAAAGTTTAACAAAGCTCAAGAGCATTGAAGAAAAAGGCAATTTCAGTTTCAGCGGTTTCGGGAGCATCGGATCCATGCACAACATTTTTCTCTATGTCCGAAGCAAAGTCCCGTCGAATGGTTCCAGGATCGGCGTCTCTAAAATTCGTGGCACCCATGATCTGCCGGTTCTTAGCGATAACATTTTCACCTTCGAGCACCATGGCCACGATGGGACCTGAGGACATAAAGTCCGTAAGGCTTTCAAAAAAAGGGCGTTCCCTATGAACTGCGTAAAACTGCCTGGCCTGTTCCTTGCTCAATCGCACCATTTTCATGGCGGCCACTCGGATGTCCGCACTTTCAAAACGCCGGATGATCTCTCCCATCAATTTTCTCTGAACACCATCCGGCTTAATGAGGGACAAAGTTCTTTCCATTTTAGAAAAACCTCCTTAAAAAATTTTATGAATTCTTGACTCGGTTCATCGGTCTTCCTTCCCCACACGGCATGGAATCTTTGGTACATATCAAACACCAACCCATGCATGACAATAAATGGATTCACATTTCTAGAAATTCAAATCGCCTGGGCAAGGGAGATAGGATAAAACCCCTTCAGGCGTTGCGTCAACTCCCTTCTTTATATTCAGCATAGTATTTCATAACTTTTTCCAGGTAATTCTTCGTTTCGCGAAAGGGTGGAACACTTCCATATCTTCTTACATTCTCGGGACCGGCATTGTAGGCCGCCAGTGCCAGGGTGAGGTTGTTGTCGAAGCGGTTCAAGAGCATCCTGAGGTAACGAGCACCCCCTTCGATATTCTCCTTCGGGTCATAAGGATCAACAACACCCATATCGCTTGCCGTTCCGGGCATCAATTGCATGAGCCCCATGGCACCCTTGGGGGACACCGCTTCGTGGTTAAAACGCGATTCCGCCTTAATGATGGCCTTTATGAGTTTGGGGTCTAACTCGTAACGATGGCTCACAGCCTTTATGTGAGAATCATAAACATTGGAATCCCCAATGATGTAGCTGATACAACGCATGAGGGTTTCCGGAGTAACCAGGGTAATGAGAAGGATAGAGCAAACACCCACAAGTAGGGGTGCAAACAAAAGCAGCTTTCGGTGAACATTATTCATTGTAGACTCCTTGACCTATAAAATCATTTTTTAGATGGTCTTTCAAGCCTCATCACGCTCCTTAAAATGGTATGATGGAGCAATCCACTTACATTCACCCAATGAAGTATGATATCAATCCGACCACGGGAGATTCAGGCATCAAGAGGCCGGCGACTCGTGGATTTTTATACTGCAACATGGCGAATCAGCCGGGTAGCCGGGGTCTCGGGTCCCAAAAGCCTGGACAACGTAGTTTTGATTTGCCGGACCTTTCATGAAAGGAGGTGTGAATATGATCACCAACTACTGGCCCGATGAGTACCTGTCCAAACAACGGTCGGCAACCCAGGCCATACAGATGATTCGCTCCGGACAGCGTATTTTCATCGGCACATCCTGCGGTGAGCCACAGGTACTGGTGAAGGAACTCGCCGCGCAATCCGTCAGTTTCACCGACCTTGAAATCATTCGTCTTCTCAGCCTGGAATCCATCCCCATCACCATGGTATCAGGCAAGAAAACGGGACATAGCTTCAATTTTCGATCATTTTATTCCGGCTCCATCATTTCCCGTGAACTCGCCAAAAACAGGCGTTTTCTCATTCCCATCAATCTATCGGCCATTCCCCATTTGTTCCGAACCCGCCAGATTCCCATACACGTCGCTCTCATACAGGTTTCACCACCGGACGACTTCGGCTGGATGAGTCTGGGTATTTCAGTGGACATAACTTTTTCGGCCGCCCTGTCCGCAGACCTCATCATTGCCCAGGTGAACCCCAGGATGCCCAGGATTCTTGGACGCAGTTTCATCCACGTCAACGATGTGCATGCGATTGTGGAGCATGAGGAAGCACTTCTCACCCCACCGAGTGTTCAAGAGCCCGAATCGGCCGGGATCATCGCGGGAAATGTCGCTCGTATCATAGAAGACGGCGCCACATTACAAATAGGCCTAGGCACAACCCCTCAGGCTACCCTCATTGCTCTCAAAGACAAAAACGATCTGGGCATTCATACACAATCGCTCACCCCGGGCGTCATGGAACTGGTGTCCATGGGCGTGATCAACAATCGCAAGAAAGGGCTGAATGAAGGCAAGATCGTGGCCAGCAGCGCCATCGGGAACACCAATCTGTATGAATTCCTTCACGACAATCCGAGCATCGAGTTTCATCCATCTGATTATGTCAATAATCCTGGAGTGATAGCTTCTCACTATCGAATGACCTCTCTAAATGTGGCAACCGTCATGGACCTGACGGGTCAGGTAGCCGTCGATGCTCCCATTCACAACCATTTTTCAGGAGTCACGGGAGTCATGGACTTTGTCAGGGGAGCCACTGCCGCTCCTGGAGGCAAATCGCTCATCCTCATCCCCTCCACTTCCCAAGACGGAAAAAGGAGCCGTATTGTCCCCCTTTTGGACAATATCACCGTGGTCGTTCCCAGAAGTGACGTTCACTACGTGGTGAGTGAATACGGAGTGGTGAACCTCTTCGGCAAGAACATGCAGGAGCGGGCTATTGCCATGATCAGCCTGGCTCACCCGGACTTTCGTGACGAGCTTTTCTTCCATGCCAAGAATCTCGGACTCATCGATACGGACCGCAGCCTCAAGGAAAACATGCAAGCCGTATACCCTGTAAAGTGGGAGGAACGTATCGAAATCGAAGGCCAGGAAATCACCATACGCCCGGTGAAACCGGTGGACGAACGGCGTATTCAGGAACATTTTTACAATCTCGACATGCACGATATCGTCGCCAGGTTTTTTCACAAGAAAAAGAGCTTCGTGCGCAACGATGTCGCATCCATGTACCTGATCGATTATGTGAAGGAGATGACCATCGTGGCCGTCACGGGGGAATTCGGATTCGGCAAGATCATCGCGGTGGGGGGATATGCCCTGGAACCGGGACAGAATATGGCGGAAGTGGCCTTTTCCGTCAGCAAGGAATGGCAAAAGAGAGGCCTATCCAAAATCATTCTCAAAAAGCTCGCCGACGTGGCAAGGGAAAATGGAATCCCCGGGTTGCTCGCCTACACGACCCGCAACAACCGGTCCATGATACGACTCTTTAAAAAACTTCCCTATGAAGTGACAACCAGTGTCGAAGATGACCTTCTGTGCATGAAGGCGAAATTTGATAAACCCCTTGCTCCCACGGACAGTTTGCCGTGAGCCGGGCTTTCACTTTTCATTTGACACCCAGGTATCAAATTGCTTAGGATTTCAAGCGCATTAAGTCTTTTCCCCTGCTGCACATCCGACCGGCTCGCGAATCGGCTCCTCCTTACCACCCTCTGGACGCAGTCCAGGATAAGACATTGATGTAAGTGCAACACCCGAGATCACCGTTACAAGCCCGTCTCGCTTGGTCTTACAACTCGATCATCGCTTTTGCGATTGTCCTATGGATTAATTTTTTCTCAAACATGCAGGAGTATTTCATGTCAAACATTTTATTTCCCGTTCCGGAATCCTGGAAAAAAAGTTCTTTTTGCGACAATGATACCTACCTCAAGATGTATGATCGCTCCATCAGCGACCCCGAAGGCTTTTGGAAGGAACAGGCTGAACGCATCACCTGGTTCAAGCCTTTCACCAAAGTCAAGGAGGGAGGTTTCGACGGCGACATCCGTATCAAGTGGTTCGTGGACGGCAAGCTCAACGTGAGCTACAATTGCCTGGATCGACACCTGGAAAAAAGAGCCGACCAGGTTGCCATCATCTGGGAAGGTGACAACCCGGAAGATCAAAAATTCATCACATATAAAGAACTTCATGAAGAAGTATGTAAGTTCGCCAATGTGTTGAAGGGATTGGGACTCAAGAAAGGCGATCGGGCGACGATCTACCTTCCCATGATCCCAGAGCTGGCAGTGGCCATGCTGGCCTGCACCCGCATCGGAGTCATTCATTCCATCGTTTTCGGCGGATTTTCCCCAGACGCACTGGCCAACCGGATCATGGACTGTCAGGGAAGCGTGGTCATCACATCCGATGAAGGGGTTCGTGGAGGCAAGCCCGTGCCCTTGAAAGTCAACACGGATGAGGCAGTCAGTCAATGCCCGTTTGTAAAGCATGTTGTCATGGTAAAGCATACGGGAAACGATGTGCCTTTCACTCCGGGAAGGGACTTGATCTGGAGCGATCTCATGGCCGGGGCTTCCGTCGATTGTCCTCCCGAAGAGATGGATGCGGAAGATCCTCTCTTCATCCTTTACACTTCCGGCTCCACCGGCAAACCCAAGGGTGTGCTTCACACAACCGGCGGCTATCTCGTTTACACATCCCTCACGCATCAGTATGTCTTCGACTATCATGAAGGCGACATTTACTGGTGCACGGCGGATATCGGCTGGGTCACGGGCCACAGCTACATCGTTTATGGTCCTTTGGCCAATGGAGCCACTTCGGTCATGTTCGAAGGCATTCCCAACTATCCCACCTGGTCTCGATTCTGGGATGTGGTGGACAAACACAAGGTGAACATCTTCTATACGGCCCCCACGGCCATCCGAGCGCTCATGCGACAGGGTGAGGAGCCGGTCAAAAAAGCATCGAGAAAGAGCCTCAAGCTTCTGGGAACCGTGGGAGAGCCCATCAATCCCGAAGCGTGGCTCTGGTATCACAACGTGGTGGGAGAGAAACGTTGTCCCATTGTGGACACCTGGTGGCAGACGGAAACGGGCGGCATTCTTATTACTCCATTGCCGGGAGCCACGGACCTGAAGCCAGGTTCGGCCACGCGCCCTTTTTTCGGCGTTCAACCCGCGATCATCGACAATGAAGGCAATTTCATCGAAGGACCCGGCTCCGGGTACCTGGTGATGAAGGATTCCTGGCCAGGCATGCTGCGAAGCGTTTACGGCGATCATGAAAGATTCAAGCTGACCTATTTCATGCCCTACAACGGCCTGTATTTCACGGGCGACGGTGCCCGCCGGGATGAGGACGGTTACTACTGGATCACGGGTCGGGTGGACGATGTCATCAATGTTTCGGGACACCGCCTCGGCACAGCAGAGATAGAAAGCGCTCTCGTGGCTCATCACGCCGTGGCTGAAGCGGCCGTCGTGGGTTTCCCTCATGACATCAAGGGACAGGGCATTTATGCCTATGTGACTCTTTCGGCAGAGCGGGAGCCCAGCGACGAACTGCGTCAGGAACTCGTCAAGTGGGTACGCAAGGAGATCGGCCCCATTGCTTCTCCGGATTACATCCAGTGGGCCCCGGGCCTTCCCAAGACCCGCTCGGGTAAAATCATGCGCCGCATCTTGAGAAAAGTGGCCGCCAACGAAGTCGGTGATCTGGGCGACACCTCCACACTTGCCGAGCCCGCAGTGGTTGACGACCTGATTCTGCATCGTCAGGACGCTTCCAAATAGCCGGGCAGGCTCTTTATTCCAGGCAGGCAGGAGCCTCTTACCCGCTGCGCCGTAAAGCCCCGTCTCTTCAGGGCGGGGATATAAGGCGCTTTCCCTGCCTTTTGCAACAAGCAGGAGGCAGGGAAACAATTTATGTTGAGTTGACAACCGCTTTGTTTTCATTTATCTCTTTCCCGGCGGTAGGGCATGCTGCGTCAGCCTGTGGAGAGACAGTGAGACTTGGGGGAGTGTATGTGGTTGGTTCAAAGCCGTAAAACTCTCCACTGTGGGAGTTAAAGCAAAAACCAAGCAGATTCTCCCATGGGCAACCTCGTTGAAGCAGGAACCCCTTGGAGCGGCCGCATAAGCCGCTTCAGGAATCCTCGACCTTCAGGCCGGGGAGGATGTCAACCAAGCGACATTTATGGGAGGTCTGGCAATGTCCCTGCATGAACTCGCCGGCAAACCGGCACCCAAAGAAATCCTCATCGATGTTCCACGAATTGTTTCAGCTTACTACACCCGGCAGCCCGACAACGCACAGGAGCACCAAAAAATCGAATTTGGAACATCGGGCCATAGAGGATCCTCGATCAAAAAGAGCTTCAACGAAGACCATATCTTCGCCGTCACTCAGGCCATCTGCGAATATAGAAAAGAACAGGAGATCACCGGTCCCCTTTTTATCGGCAAAGACACCCATGCCCTCTCGGAGCCTGCTTTCCTGACGGCACTGGAAGTTTTAGCAGGGAACGACGTGGAAGTCCTGATCCAGGAGGACATGGGCTACACCCCCACTCCCGTGATCTCTCATGCCATCCTCGTTCACAACCGCTCCGGCTCTCCACGGCGCGCCGACGGAATCGTGATCACTCCCTCTCACAACCCCCCGGAAGACGGCGGCTTCAAATACAATCCACCCCACGGCGGTCCCGCCGACACGGATGTCACCCAATGGATTCAGGACAGGGCCAACCGCCTTTTACAACAAGGCAACATGGGGGTGAAGAGGATCAGGTACGAGCGGGCTATTCAGAAGGGGATGATCCGCAAATATGACTACATCACCAACTATGTGGACGACCTGAAAAATGTGGTGGATATGGATGCCATCCGAGCCTCGGGCATTCGACTGGGAGTAGACCCCATGGGAGGAGCCGCAGTCGGCTACTGGCAGCCCATTCAAGAACGCTATCGCATGGACGTGGAAATCGTCAATCCATACGTGGATCCGACCTTTGGCTTCATGCCCCTGGACAAGGATGGAAAGATACGCATGGATTGCAGCTCCCCCCATGCCATGGCAGGACTGATTCAAATGAAGGACCGCTTTCAAGTAGCCTTCGGCAATGACCCGGATTGTGACCGCCACGGTATTGTCACCCGAAGCGTGGGGCTCATGAATCCCAATCACTACCTGGCAGTGGCCATCAACTACCTTTTTCAAAACAGACCGGACTGGAAAAGTCCGGCAGGCATAGGGAAAACTCTGGTGAGCAGCAGCCTGATCGACAGGGTGGCCAGGCATCTGGGAAGAAAACTTTGGGAAGTGCCCGTGGGATTCAAATGGTTCGTCAACGGTCTGCTGGATGGAACCTTCGGCTTTGCGGGCGAGGAGAGTGCGGGAGCCTCCTTTCTTCGCAAGGACGGAACAGTCTGGACGACGGACAAGGATGGAATCATCCTCGATTTGCTGGCGGCGGAAATCATGGCCAAAACAAACAGAGACCCCGGAGAACATTACAGGAACATGGCCATGGATTTTGGAGAGCCGGTCTATGAGAGACTCGATGCACCGGCAACGGGCAAGCAAAAGGAGGTTCTCAAGAAACTGTCTCCAGAGATGATCAGAGCCGACTCTCTTGCCGGAGACCCCATCACCGGAATACTCACCCACGCACCCGGCAACGGAGCTGCAATCGGCGGCTTGAAGGTGGTGAGCACGGAAGGGTGGTTTGCAGCTCGTCCTTCAGGTACTGAAGATGTTTACAAAATTTATGCGGAAAGCTTCAAGGGAAGGGATCACCTGAAAAAAATCCAAGAAGAAGCCCAGACCATGATCGGTAAAGTTCTCGATGAGGCTGGGTGAGAATAGCCGGCACGATAGGAATACCGAGCCCAACGATGAAAACCTCGCCTCCCCTGGGCGAAAGCGTTACGCAGAAACCCCTTGGAGCGGCGGCATAAGCCACTTCAGGAATCCTCGGCCTTCAGATATCAAAAGGGAGGCTATCGAATGCTTTTTTATCTCTGGAAACGAGATGGCCTCATTTCCCTCTCCAGGCAACCCCTTCTCAGCTCGACGATCCAGCCTCTCATTCGGTTTTCTTTGGGAAACCATCCTCCCTGCTCCATGGAAGCCACCTGCATTTCAATGTTCTGAGCGAATGTCTTCACATCGTTCATCTCATAAAAATTCGATGACCTTCCCAAATCCAATCTACTATTGAGCATCATACCCGACTCCTTGGCCCCTATCGCCCCCCGCTCATAAGCACCCCAAAGGCTTTAGCCCTACTAATACGATACTCATGACCCGAAAGCTTTATATGGCAGAGAAAGTGTTTTTAAGCCGAACAACAAGAAACCGTCAGTACCTTTTCCCATTCGTGTGGAAAATATATTAGTCAGACTTTATAGTAAAGAACTTTTTCCTCCAGGAAAAAAAATATCGAGGTACTTACAGGTCGGGGCAAAAATATTGTATCATCTGACGAATTCTGCGTCGGGCACGAAGTATGTCCTCCCAGTTTTCCAGAGTATTTCTCACGCCTGTAGTGGGCCACAGACCGAGATCCCTCATATCTGCAAGATGATGGGGAGTGAGCCTGGAAGAAGCAAGGTTGGTGTAAAGCCTCAGACGGTGTTCCAGGGCTCTGAGACCGTCATGTAGGCCACACACTTCTCGGGTGATGTCTGCATCATCGAAAGCATGCTGGAGAGCCGCCCCCAATGCATCCCGCACACGGGACTGCCTCAATCGAGGCTCCTTCCAACCGTGAATGAGCTGGCTTCCCTGCACCAGAAATTCCAGGTCGGTCAATCCTCCATACCCCAACTTCAGGTCAATGACATCAGCCCGCTCATCGGCCCGCTCCCGCTGCATACGTCCACGAAGGTGGCACAACCGTCCCCACACTTCATCGGGACTCCTCCGCACGTAACAAACGCGCGAGGCCTCGCTCTCGATCCATTGCCTCATGGCGACATGGCCCGCCACGCAGCGCACCCTCTGCAATGCCTGTATTTCCCATAAATCCGCCCTGGTTCCGTAATATTCCACCCAGTTGTTCCAGGTGACGATCAACGGCCCATAGCTTCCCGTGGGACGCAGGCGGGCATCCACCGGGTAACCCGGCCCATCGATGAGAGGCACACTGAGCATCCTCATGAAGCGCTGGACAAAACGCATCACTTCCATGGGAATCTGTTCCTGCGTCTCATGAGGCTTGGGATCATAGACAAAAGCCAGATCGAGATCGGAAAGGTAACCCATTTCACGGCTCCCCACCTTTCCCAGAGCCAGGACAGCGAGGGGCAAGGAAGGATCTAGTCCCACGTGATCCAGGATGCGCTCATAAGTGTGTGCAATGACAAAGTCGGCCAGAAAAGTGAGCAGCAGTTCAACCTCATCGTAGCTCAAATCACCCGCGATATCCCGGATGGCGATCTGGACCATCCGCTCATTTTTAAGCCTTCGCAGCCACTCCATGGCTTCTTCGAGATCGGCGGCTCTAGTCACCAGCAGTTCGCTTTTTTCCCTCCAGGTCTCATTATCGGGGAAAACCCCGTCCACAGTGGAAACCCCCTCCACCAAACCGGGATGATGCCCCAAAAGATCGGCCAGGAGTTCGCATCGGACCAGCCCTTCACAGAGCGGGGCAATCCAAGGCTTACCCGGCCGGAACACCTTAATAAGTCCCGGACGCTTGCCCACCTGGCTGAAGTAGCGATCCAACCTCACCACCATTTTTTCCCTCAAGTTCGAACTCTTCACGCTGGAATATTTGTGAAGAACAGACACAACCGTCTCCGCGAGCTGTGAAGGAAAGCGATCAAGGCGGCTTCGAAGGCCCTCCAGAAGATCAGAGGGATAGGCCTGTTCGACATCCACCTCCTGGGAATCATCGGGTCCGTCGGAAGTTTTTTGTGCCGCCCCATCGTGGGTTGTGGAAAACTGAAATAATCCGGTAAAATGGCTATGAACTTTCATGCAACAATCCTGAAGCTTTTCGAAAAAAGCTCCTTCGTCATCATGAAAACCAAGAGCCTGTTGAAGTCTCTTCATGGCCTCCGGGGTTTGAGGCAGTTTCTGGGTCTGACGATTCTGATCCAATTGCACCCAGTGCTCGACACCGCGGAGAAAAACGTAAGCTTCCTTGAGTTCCCGGGCCACATCGGATGAAAGCAACTCGAGCTCCACAAGCTTTTCGATGCACTTCAAAGTATTGGGCTCATCCAGTTGAGGATGCCGCCCGCCGTACACCAGTTGCAACGACTGCACCAGGAATTCGATTTCCCGTATGCCGCCGATGCCCAGCTTCACATTGAAGCCCTTCCAACCCGTTGTAACCTGCGCCGCTTCGGCGAGAATGCGGTCCCTCATGTGGCGCAGTTCATCCAGTGCCTGGAAATCCAAAAAGCGCCGAAAGACAAAAGGGCGTACTTCGTGGATGAAGGCCGTGCCCAGGGACCGGTTTCCCGCCACCGGCCGCGCCTTGAGGAGCATCTGGCGCTCCCAGGGCCGGCCTCGAAGCAGGTAGTGCTCGACAGCCATGCCCGAAGAAGGCACCAGAGGACCGTCTTTCCCCTGCGGTCGGAGCCTGAGGTCCACCTCAAAAACCCGGTCCCCCTCCGCACGATCGCTCAGGAGCCTCGATAACCATTGGCATAACCGGTTGAGAACAATGGGCTCTTCCCACAACTTTGCGCCGGTACCCTTGGAGGGCGTATGAAAATAAATAAGGTCCACATCGGAAACGTAATTGAGTTCCTGCCCTCCAAGCTTACCAAGCCCCATGATGGTCAGGGGAAAATGCTCCAGTGTCCGCAAAAGTGATTGAGGGTCTATTTCCGGAGCCCAGAGTCGGGACTGTTCCGAGAGCACTTTCAGCCCCACCTGTAAGGCCACACAGGCCAGATCACTTACCTGAGAAGTGGTCTCGGCCAGATCCGCGAGCCCCGTCAGGTCTCTGGCACCGATGCGCAGAAAATGCATTTGCTTGAACTCCCGAAAAATCCTCAGGAGATGAGGAAAATCTTCAGCCCCTTGCGACTGTTCGAGAAGATTTTGATAGAGTCCCGTCAGGGGATAGCGACGGTTGAGATTTCGCTCCTCCACCAGCCACCGGACATATTCCGGCTTCCTCCTGATAAGTGTCGCAAAATAATTGGAACATCCTGCAATGCGCTCAATCACTTCCATTTGGACCTTTCACTTGAAAAAATCATTTTCAGGAATTGCTTGGGAACAGCTCTCACCGGGTACTTCAGCTTCTTCCAGAAAATAGTCCGACCGGACACTGGAGAAAAGCTCCATTCCGGATATCAAATGCGCAGGGTTGCCCTCAGCCTTAGGGGGTTGATTAAAAGATCCAGCCCATCCAGGATACTCGGGGCGGTGATCTGGGAAGCCATGAGGGCCTCCAATGCACATCCCTCTCCCTGCACCACGGCAATGCTCAGAGCTGCGTCCCTGAGCATGAGGGCGTCATTGCGGCCGTTCCCCACGCACACTGTTTCGTCAAACCCCAAATCCCTCACATAGAGCCACTTGGCATCTGCCTGCTGCTCCTTTGGAATCACCGTTACCACACAGGGCAAATCGGCGAGTGCCGCCGCCGCGCCCCCAAAGGTATCCGCAGTGATCACATGAATGGTGAAGCTCTCCGCCAATGCCGTCAGCTTTTCGCCGACACCATCCAGCAGTGTTCCATCGCAGGCCAGTGTTCCATTGTAATCGAGCACCAAGTGCCGTACTTTTATTGCCTTCTGTCCGGGTATCTCCAGTTCCATCATCGTTAGGGCATCCTTTCGTTGCTGTTTTTTCATTTCTCAATGACACATAAACATATATTGCGTTGCAAGGGTCGGCGACGCAACTTACAATTTTCCTGTAATCTCAATTTTTATATACACATTCCGAGGACAGACCGCGGTTTAAATCAAGAGAATGCTGGATTTAGAAAGCCTCATATGCTAATGGTCTGTGCTCAAGACATTGATCAAATTGGTTTTTTTATGGTTGAAGGCAACGCACATCCTTATAATCGAAAGGTAGATATGACCGCAGAACAAATGAGAGACAAGGCCATTGATTTGTTCAAGCAAAGATTTCATTGCAGCCAGGCCGTCCTGGCTGCGGGACAACAGAAAATCGGCCCCATCAATGAAGATGTTATCAAAGCCATGGGGGCATTCGGCGGAGGTCTTGCCAGTTCGGGACGGGTTTGTGGAGCTTTGCTGGGAGGAGTCGCCTTTATTTCCTCCTTGTACAGTCGAGGAAACCTGGAAAGCAAGGAAGACCCACGCATGTGGTTCCTCAGCCGCAAGCTGACCAAACAATTTGAAGAACTGTGCAAACCCTTCGCAAGCATCAACTGCCGCGACATCGCTCAGGTGGACTGGCACGACAAAGACCGGGTAAAAGAATTTTACAAAAACCCCGAAAGCCGCCGTCAACACTGCATCAAACTGGTTGGAGACACGGCCTATGCCCTGGGAAAAATTCTGGAAGAAGATGAGCAAAAATCCAGGGAAACGTGAGCCGGCCTCGGAACACCTCCCGAAACGGAGTTCTCTTTTTCTTATTTAAAAAAACCGTTTTCATTCAAACATTTATATGATTTTGACAGAAAGGCTGTAGAAAAATGCAGGAAAAAAAACCTCTGGTGACCCTGGAAACCACCGAAGGAAACATCACCCTGGAGCTTTGGGAGGAAGAAGCCCCCGTCACCGTGGCAAACTTCCTCAAATACGTTGACGAAGGGTACTATGAAGGCACCATTTTTCACCGGGTCATCAAGGGATTCATGGTCCAGGGCGGGGGGCTCACTGCGGACATGGTTCCCAAACCCGCTCACCCTCCCATTGTGAACGAGGCACGTCCGGAACTCAAAAACGACCGGGGTACCGTGGCCATGGCAAGAACCGGCGTCATCAACAGCGCCACTTCCCAGTTTTTCATCAACGCCATTGACAACGATTTCCTCAATTTTAAAAATGCCACGCCGTCAGGCTATGGCTATGCGGTTTTCGGACGGGTCACGGAAGGCATGGACGTGGTGGACAAGATACTGGCCCGGCCGACAAAAAGGGTCGGACCTCATGATGACGTGCCCGAAACTCCCATCGTGATTCAAAAAGTACAGCGCCTGTGAAATGTTGACATCACCTCGCCCATGGACTTCACCTCCACACCATGAGTTTCCAGGGCGAGGCGTACATGGCGAGCAATTTCCACTGCAGCGGGATTGTCGCCGTGGACGCAGAGAGTGTCCATATCCAGCGGCAGGGAAGTACCGTCTTCGGCGATGACCCTGCCTTCGGTCGCCATCATGAGGGCTCGCCCGGCCACCGTCTCCGGGTCGTGAATGACGGCTCCGGGGTTGCGGCGCGAAACCAGGGTGCCCCGAGCCGTGTAAGCCCGGTCGGGGAAAGCTTCAAAAACGGCCCGCAGTCCAACGGATTTGGCGATTTCCCACACGTTCGCGGCGCTTTTTCCCGCCGGCGATACCAGGAACAATTCCCGGCTCACCCTGGCCGTGGCTTCGGCGATGACCCGGGCCACGGCTTCGTTTTCCACGGCCATGTTATAGAGGCTTCCATGGGGCTTCACGTGTTGCAACGCGATCCCATGAGCCTTGCAGAAAGCCTGGACGGCCCCCACCTGGTAGATGACGTAGCAGCGGATTTCTTCGAGACTGCAGTCCATGCCGCGCCGACCGAATCCCATCAGGTCCGGGAAGCCGGGATGAGCCCCCACGCCGACACCCCTTTCTGCCGCCATGCGAACCGTTCGGCTCATCACCACGGGGTCCCCCGCATGAAAGCCGCACGCAACATTCACCGAAGTCACATACCGGATCACCTCGTCATCCATGCCCATGGAATAGGCTCCGAAGCTCTCCCCCATGTCGCAATTCAGGTCCACACATTTCATGACGCCTTCGCACCTCCCGTCGAATCCGAACCTCAATCGAGCCAGAGCAAACCAAGATCCAGTTCCACGTCGATGAAGGGCTCCGCGCGCACCTTATCCGATCCGCCATGGGCTCCCAGGAGCACCCACCGACTCGATTCCAAACGGAAAATCTCCAGGGTTTTCAAAATGGGGTCCAAGAGCCAGGCATGGGAAACTCCATATTGTGCATAAATGGGCATCTTCTTCACCCGGTCGGTCCTGGCGGTGCCCGGAGAAAGAATTTCGCAAACCCAATCGGGAGCAACGGATATCCAGTTGTGGGGTTCCTCGACGGGAAACCGCTCCCGCTTCCAACCGGCCATGTCGGGAACGAGAATGTTCTCTCCGAAAGACACTTCGGGTTCACCCAAGATGACCCAGCCGCCGGGCCCTCCACCGCGACCAAACTGATAGGGTGGACCAATTTCCGCCCCCAGAGAAGAAGCCGCGATACCGTGCCTCCTCGATGGACGCGGTGTGGCAATCAACTCCCCTTGAACGATTTCACCGACCATGTTTTCGGGAATGGAAAAAAGGTCTTCGTAAACAGCTTGCTTTTTTGCAGGCTCCGTCATTTGAAATCTCCTTGCTACTTTTCCACCACCTTCTTGCGTTTGTCCCGAATGTAGATGGACCGGGAGCGCCCGTCACTGTGTACCCGCTCGTCCAGGTCGAACAGCTTGATGGCGGCGGCCAGTTCCCCGAGCTTGCCGAAGCCGTAGTTGCGGGGATCGAATTCGGGGGCCTGTTTGGCGATGTTGCTGCCCACGGCTCCCAGGTGAGCCCACCCACTCTCGTCGGAAGCCGCCTCGAGGGCGCTTCGCAGGAGGGCCACCAGCTTGGCGTCCCCTTTGAGTTCATTGGCCGTTTTTTTCTTGACGGCGGTCTCGGTGCTTTCCTGGAAGCGCAAAACTTCCGTGAAGATAAACCTGTCACAGGCGGAAACAAATGCTTTTGGGGTTTTTTTCTCACCAAAACCATAGACCAGGAGGCCTTCCTCTCGAATTCGGGAAGCCAACCGGGTAAAATCACTGTCGCTCGAAACCAGGCAAAAACCGTCGAAACGCTTGGTGTAGAGCAGGTCCATGGCGTCGATGATCATGGCGCTGTCCGTGGCGTTTTTCCCCACGGTGTAGCGAAACTGCTGCACGGGATTGATGGAATGCTCGAG
This sequence comes from uncultured Syntrophobacteraceae bacterium, assembly GCA_964603955.1. Lineage (GTDB taxonomy): Bacteria > Desulfobacterota > Syntrophobacteria > Syntrophobacterales > Syntrophobacteraceae > SLCH01. The sequence continues at coordinate 38,303 of CAZRWT010000005.1, read as the reverse complement.
CAGCACGGACTTCCAGCCGCTCAGGCTGGGAGTGGTCCAGTCCCCGTAAATGCGTTTGACGCTGGCGACACCGTATTTGGCCACTTCGGAAAGTAGAGCTTCGGTGATGGACGGCTGGGCATTGTCCGCATCGATGAGGACGGCCAGGCGATTTTGTGAAGGTTCATTAACATTCATGTCAAACAGTTTTCACTCCATGAGATGGTGTGCGAAAAATGGGCGTCCGTCTTTCATGGAATCCCCGGAAACCGATTCCAAATCCCTGCGGACGCTCGCGTTTCGATTTTCAAGATATGGGACTTCAAGCATCCGCCCTCAGGTTTCGTCCGTCAGGCTTTCTTGCAGCTTCAAGGCTTTAAGCAGGGAGATGCTCAAGCTCACTTCCAGGTCCTTGTGAGTGAGGGAAAAAGTGCCTCCCATGTTGCGCAAAATACGATAACTGACCGCCGTACCCAGGCTCTGCCCTTCCTCGTTGAACGGCAGCAGCAGGGCATCCAGGTCTCGCACCTTGCGTTTGACGACATGGGCTTTAAAAGTCGTGTGGATGTTCTGATCACTCTCATAAGTGGAAATGTGCAGGACGGTCCCCGGGTCCATGGCCAAGGCCACATTGCGCAACACGTTGATGAATATCTGGCAGAGCAGGTCCGGATCGACATAGGCATCGGACAGGTCGGAAGCCAGGTCCATGTGGATATCCACCGGGTGTCGGCTCATTTCCGGAGCCAGCAACTCGATGCACTCCGTGAGCAGCTCGTTGACCGAACATTCATTGGGCTTCATCTCGACGGGCTTGAGATAGTTTTCGATACGATTGAGAATCCTTTCGAGCCTTTGGGACTCCTGAACGATGATGTCGGCTTCTCGGGAATCGGGAAGCTTTTTCTGCAACCGCGTGGCAAAGCCTCCAATGGACATGAGAGGGTTTCGAATTTCGTGGGCGATCTGCGAGGAAATGGAGCCGAGGACCTTGAGCTTTTCTTCCTGAACCAGGGCACGCTGGGCGACCTCGAGGTCGTGAGTCCTTTGCCGCACCATGTCCTCCAGATGATCCCGGTAGCGGCTCAATTCCATTTCGCTTTTTTTTCTCAGGGAAATGTCCCGCAAGATGCCTACAAATCCCACGGCCCTGCCCTGCTCATCGTCCACCGCCGAATAAGTGACTTCGACGGGAATAACGGCACCGCTTTTGTGCCGCACTTCCCATTCGGTCCTCACGCACCGGTTTTCGCGAAGCACCGGGTAGAATTCCCGTGCAAACGCTTCGAACTTTTCTTCGGAAACGTGAATCAACCGAACGGGTTGCCCCATGACTTCCTCCCGGCGATAGCCGAACAGGTTGAGGAAAGCCTGATTACAGGACTGCATCCTGCGCTCCCGGTCCACAAACACAATAGCATCGGAAGTGCTTTCCACCAGAGTTCGATAGCGCTCTTCCGATACCTTGAACGCTTCCTCGACCTTCTTCCTTTCGGTGATGTCCCCAATGAAGCCTTCCGTGGCCGTCAGCATGTTCTCATCATCATAAATGCCCAACCCTTGTTCGAAAACCCATTTCTCTTCCCCCCGGCAACTACGAACCCGATAGACAATCCGGTAAACGCCCTTGTGGTCAAGGGCCTTCTCGATGTCTTTCCACACCTCATCCCGATCTTCCGGATGAATCAACCCTTGGAAGGCTTCCTTACGGTTGGCGACCTCCTCGCGTGCGCAACCCAAAAGGCGACAGCAGCCCTCGCTGACAAAGTCCGTGGTCCAAAGGGAGTCGTTGCGAAAGCGATACGCCATGCCGGGCAGATTGGCCAGGAGGATGGCGAGCCTTCTGCGGCTTTCCTGCAAGGCGGTTTCCGAGCCCTTGACCGTCGAGACGGTGCGCCAGATGAGGAGGAAAAGGACACCGGCGGTGACCAGGACATAGAACCAGCCTTTGAAGGTCTGCAAGCGGGTGAGGAGGACCGGATCGTCAATGAAAGCGCCGAGGAGTCGGTCGGAAAGCAGAATCCAGGCACCTCCGAGAATAGCATAGACCAGTGCGATTTTCAGAGCTTCCTTCTTGCCGTTTTGAAACGAAAGGTGGATTTTCATCCTCGATCCTGCGCTAAAAAGAATCGCTCGATCACTCAATTTAATTTAATGGGGAATCATGAACTGGAGCACATCCCGGAAAATGTCCATGTCCTCTGCAGCCCAGAGGCAAAAGATCACTTCTTGCAAGCTGGTCTGCTCTTCTTCGAGGAACCTTCTCACTTCGCCGAGCATGATCCGGGCGCAGCGATCCTTGGGGAATCCGAAGATGCCCGTGCTCACGGCGGGAAAGGCCATGGAGCGCAGGCCCTTTTCCGTGGCGCGCAACAGGCTGTTGGTGGTGGCGTCGGCAAGCTTGCGGTCTTCATCCCCTTCCCCCATGCGGGGTCCCACTGCGTGAATCACATGGCTTGCCCGGAGCAGGCCGCCGCCCGTGACGGCCGCTTCGCCCACCCGGATGGGGCCGATGCGGTTACACTCTTCCTGGATGCTCGGCCCCCCCTTTGTCCGAATGGCCCCGGCAACCCCGGCCCCCAGCACCAGTTGAGCATTGGCCGCATTGACAATGGCATCGACGTTCAGTTCCGTCAGGTCCCCCTGCATCAACCGAATGGTTTTACCGTTCACTGTTTTTTGCATACATACCTCCAAGGTCAGGTTTGCAAGTCCTCGTGGATTGTGCTATACGGAAGCTCGATCGCGAACATACTTATTTTAAGGTGTTTAATCAATGTCTTATAATTACCAGGACCATTATTTCCACAAGGCGAGGAAAGAAAAATTTCTTTCGCGAGCCGTTTATAAGCTAGATGAGATTCAAAAAAAGCACAAGATTTTTAGGCCCGGTGATCGTGTTCTGGACATGGGGGCGGCCCCGGGCTCCTGGATGCAGTTGTTGAGCGGCCTGGTGGGGCCCCGCGGACTGGTGGTGGGCGTGGATCTCAAGGAAATATCTCATGTCTTTCCACCTCATGTGATCGTTTATCAGGGCGATGTTTTCGATCCTCAACTGGAGGAAATGCTCCTCGAAAAGCACGCCCCTTTCGATGTCGTCGTGAGCGACATGGCCCCCGCCACTTCCGGGATCAAGGCTGCCGACAGTGCCCGTTCGGAGTTGTTGTTCGAGGAATCCCTAAGATTCATCCAGAGGCAGCTCAAGCCCCGAGGGCATTTTCTCTCCAAGATTTTCCAGGGTTCCGAATTCCACTCCCTCCTCCAGGAGGTGAAACGCCGCTTTGAACGGGTCAAAGTGGTGAAGCCCGATGCGTCCAAAAAACAAAGCAAGGAGATTTACATCTTGGCCATGCACTTCAAAAAACCTCCGCCCCCCGAAAGTCCCCCAAATTCATCGGAGCAGTGAGTTCATCATTTTTTTATTTTCGCGATTCGCACCAATACCTTCTGGTAGCGAGATGAGGAGATAGGGACACATGTCGGGACATTCCAAATGGAGCACCATCAAGCATAAAAAAGGCGCGGCGGATGCCAAACGCGGCAAGGTATTCACCAAGCTCATCAAGGAAATCATGGTGGCCGCCCGCATGGGCGGCGCAGACGCAAGCGCCAACCCCCGCCTGAGAACGGCCATCCTGGCGGCCAAGGCGGAAAACATGCCCAAGGACAACATCGAACGGGCCATCAAGAAGGGTTCGGGAGAACTCGAGGGGGCCAATTACGAAGAAATCGCCTACGAAGGCTACGGGCCGGGAGGCGTGGCCATCCTGGTGGACATCATGACGGACAACCGCAACCGGGCCGCCAGCGAAGTGCGCTACATCTTCAGCAAAAACGGCGGGAACCTGGGGGAAGCGGGCTGCGTGGCCTGGATGTTCGACAAAAAGGGGAGCATCGTCTTCAACAAGGACGCAGTGGAAGAAGACGCGCTCATGGAAGTGGCCCTGGAAGCGGGAGCCGAAGACGTGAAGGAGGACGACGACCGGTTCGAGGTGATCACTTCCCTGGAAGACTTCAACGATGTGAAGAATGCGTTCGATGAGAAGGGCATGAAATACGAACTGGCGGAAATCACCATGGTGCCCCAGAATACCGTGCCCGTGGAAGACGAAAAAACGGCCCAACAGCTCCTCAAGCTCATGGACGCCCTGGACGACGCCGACGACGTGCAAAACGCCTACGCCAACTTCGACATTCCCGACGAACTGCTCGATTCCCTCTCCGGATGAACGACGACCATCGGCACACAAACATTCCCGGGGCTTTGATCCGAGTCGTGGGCATCGACCCCGGGTCCCGTTACACGGGATACGGCATCGTGGAAGGAAACGGCAGCCGCCTGCGCCACATCGCCGCCGGAACCATACGGCTTTCGGCCAAAGCGGCTTTTCCCGAAAGGCTCAGGACCATTTACCAGGAACTCACAGCCGTCATCGACGACCACGAACCCTTGTGCATGGCCGTCGAAGACGTTTTTTTCGCCAAAAATGTCAAGAGCGCCCTTCGGCTGGGGCAGGCTCGGGGAGCGGCCATCCTGGCGGGGCTCAACAAAGGCCTGCCCATTCACGAGTATTCGGCCCTCCAGGTCAAGCAGGCTGTGGTGGGCTACGGCAAGGCGGGCAAAGACCAGGTGACTCAGATGATCCGACACCTTTTCGGCCTGCGGGGAGTACCGGATGCCAACGCCGCCGATGCTCTCGCCGTTGCCGTATGTCACCTCAACACGCAATCCGTCCAAACCCTTTGGAACAAAGGGAGAACCTGAAAAAAATGATCGGCCACCTCGAAGGAAAACTTCGCCACAAGGCCCCCGACGGCCTCATCGTGGATGTACAGGGAGTGGGCTACGTGGTTCTGGCTCCCCTGAGCACTTTTTACCAGTTGCCGTCTCCCGGCCGGGAAGTTGCTCTTCACATACACACCCAGGTGAGGGAAGACGCCATTCAGCTCTTCGGGTTCAAAACCATCGAGGAAAAGGAAATGTTCCTTCACCTGATCGGCATCAACGGCGTGGGCCCACGGCTGGCGGTGAACGTCCTTTCGGGAATCAGTCCGGAAGAATTGCGCCAGGTGGTGTTTTTGCAAGACAAGAAGCGGCTTCAGAACATTCCGGGAGTGGGTCGGAAAATTGCGGAACGCATGCTCCTCGAACTCAAGGACAGGCTCAAGATCAAAACGGGTGAGCAGGAAGCCCCCGCCGCCATCGAGGCTCTCGGCGCCGGCGCCGGCGCCGACGCCTTTTCAGCCCTCATGAATTTGGGTTACAAGCCTCAGGAAGCGGACCGGGCGATCAAAGGGGCACGGGAAAAGCTGGGGGAAGACGCTCCCCTGGAAAGCCTGCTGCGGGAAAGCCTGCGTATGCTTGCCTGATCCGCTTCTCCAGGAGTAAAAAGTGGAAAAAACGACGGACCGGGTGATCGAATCCAAAGAAATGGAGGAAGACCTGCCCTTTGACGGCACGCTTCGTCCCAGGCGCCTGGACGAGTACATCGGGCAGGAAAAGGTAAAAGAAAACCTGAAGGTGTTCATCGAAGCCGCCCGGTTGCGCTCTCAACCTCTCGATCACGTGTTGTTTCATGGGCACCCCGGATTGGGCAAGACATCCCTGGCCGCAGTCATCAGCAATGAATTGAGCGGCAACCTGCGGACCACTTCGGGCCCTGTTATCGAGCGTGCGGGGGATCTGGCGGCCATCCTCACCAACCTGAATCCCGGCGATGTTCTTTTCATCGACGAAATCCACCGGCTCAACCACGTGATCGAGGAAATCCTCTACCCGGCCATGGAAGACTTTCAGTTGGACATCATCATCGGCCAGGGACCGTCGGCCCGGACCATCAAGCTGGACCTTCCCCCCTTTACCCTCATCGGCGCCACCACGCGGGCGGGGCTTCTGTCCCCCCCCCTTCGAGACCGATTCGGCGTCATGCTGCGGCTCGAATTTTACAAGGTTTGCGAACTCAAGAGCATCCTCCTGAGGTCCGCCCGCATTCTCAATATTCCCATGGATGAAGACGGAGCCATGGAAATCGCCCGAAGGTCCAGGGGCACTCCCAGAATCGCCAACCGCCTGCTTCGAAGGGTGCGCGATTATGCCCAGGTCCGAGCCGATGGGAAAATCACGCAACCGGTGGCGGACCTGGCCCTCAAGATGCTCGATGTGGACGCCAAGGGATTCGATCGCATGGACCGGAAAATCCTGGCCACCATCATCGAAAAATACGATGGGGGTCCCGTGGGCATCGATACTCTTGCCGCCGCCGTTTCGGAAGAAAAAGACACCATCGAGGATGTTTACGAACCCTACCTCATCCAGGAAGGCTACCTGAGCAAGACCCCCCGAGGGCGACTCGCCACGCGCCTGGCCTACGAGCACCTGGGACTTGCGCGTCCCCTATCGGAGCGACAAATGCGCATGTTCTGAGTTGCGTGAAGCAATGACAATTCATATTCACAAACAGGGAATTGTGATAGAGTTGTTTTAATGCTCAAAATCGGCAACCTGTTCATGTACGGTTGTGCTCATACGGTACGGTAACGATGTCTTTGCACGACTGGTCGTAAATATGCTGTATAAAATTGAAGACGAGCGGTCCCATGGAAAAAAGTCAGGTTTCCCAGGTCATGAAGAAACTGGAGTCGGGGTACAGCATCCCTCCACTTTCGCCCATTGCCATGAAGCTGGTGGAGATGGCATCCGAAGAGGGCTCCGATATCAAGCAGATGGCTGCTTTGATTGAGATGGAGCCCTCGCTGGCTGTAAGGGTGCTTCACCTTGCCAATAGTGTGGCTTTTGGGTCGGGCGGCCCTGTCAAAACCCTGGCACAGGCAGCGGTGAGGCTGGGAATTCATCGACTCAAGATGCTGGCTCTGTCCATTTCCCTACGCGACGCATTTCCCATGGGAAAGGTGGGGCCTTTCGATTATGAAGGCTTCTGGAAGGCCTCCATTTATCGGAGTCTCATGGCCCGGGCACTGGCGGAAAAATCCCGCATGGCCAACCCGGAAGAAGCATTTCTGGCGGCCCTGACCCAGGAAATCGGCCTTCCCATCTTTTTTGACCTGTACATCAAGGGGAAAAAAGAAGACTTCGACATGAGCCTCGAACCCCTGAAAGATCTCTTGCAGAGGGAAAGGGAGTTCACCGGCATCGATCACCGAAAAGTCGGCAAGGCGGCCCTCAAGTTCTGGAAGTTCCCCGAACAACTTATTGCCTGCCAGTTCCTCTATGGAGAGATGCTCCAGGCCGGACAGGTTTCTCCACTATGTAGAGTTTGCGAAATGGCTCGTTTCTTTTCCAGGATGTTCCTGGACCCAAGAGCCGACTTCGCTTTATTTTTTGAAAAAGCGGAAAAATGCCTCAACATCGACCAGGGAGTCGTACAGGACCTCTTCATTCGGATTTTCGAGGAAGTTCACAGCACGACCGAGGCATTGCGCATGTCGGTCAATCGGGAACATGATCTCATGGAGATCATGGAGCGGGCCAATCGCGCCCTCATTAGAATCTCGGAAAAAATGTCCCGTTACGCCGTCGAGTCACCGCCATCCAAACCCCTGCCCTCCTTCGACACCCTCTTGCATGGCGACGATTCGACCCAACACACCCTCCAGGCCGTTGCCCACGAAATCCGAAATCCCCTCACCGCAGTGGGAGGCTTCGCGCGAAGGCTGGCCCAGGCCGCCGACAGCGACTCGAAAGTGGCCAGATACGCGGACGTTATCCTGGCGGAAGCCAAGAGACTGGAATCCATTCTGGCCCAAATGAAATGAGCCGAGGCTCCTTCCATCTTGAAGATTTTGTGATCGAACTCAGCTTATGGGAATACACATCAAATCTTCTCACGTCTTTCCAGGTTGAAACTTCAGTCTCGTGTATCTAAAATATACGAAAAGCAGCGCCTGGATGCACCTTGTGAGCTTCAGGATCAACCGGGAAGTGCAGGACAGCCCGGTGTGCCTCCCCCATGGAGGCATGGTTTTTTGAGATTGAGGCGTGACCATCTGCGAAGAACAAATCAAACAAGGAGGTAGGCTCATGGATCTGGTTCCCTGGAAATCTTTCAAAGACGATATGGAATCCATCAAGAAGGAAATGGACAACCTCTGGGGGCGTTTTTTCGGAGAAACGTCACTGTCCAAGCCTTTCCAGAGGGAGTGGACGCCCAAAGCCGACGCCACGGAAACCCCTGAAGCCATCATGGTCAGAGCCGAGCTGCCCGGCATCGACCCCAAGGATATCGACGTGAACATCACGGGGGATATCCTGACCATCAAGGGGGAAAAGAAGCAGGAAGAGGAGAAAACCGAGGGCCATCACCACCATCGAGAATGCTATTACGGCTCGTTCCAAAGGTCTTTCCGCCTGCCTACGACCATTCAGACGGACAAGATCGAGGCCAAATTCGACCAGGGTATCCTTAAGATCACCCTGCCCAAGACCGAAGAGGCCAAAAGTATAGAAGTCAAAATCCCCGTGAAGTGAACTCCATGAGAAGCTCCGGGGGCAACCTGCACGCTGCTGCTGTGCGTGCCCCGCACACATTTGCTTCGCTTACACCAGTGCTTACTGCGCGCAAGGAATGGTAATGAGGGAATCCATCATGCGTATGACCATTGCCGTTGCTTTGGGTGCGGCCGTACTGGTGTGCGGGGCATGAAACACCTCAGTTCAAAAGGATTTTTCTTTGAAACAGGCCATGAAACTTCAGTGGATCGCACGCATGGCAATTTTTTGCCTTGTGACCTTTTTGATGACCCTGAGCGTGGGAGGACCTGTCATGTCCCAGGAACGAACGGAAAAGAGCGTCCAACTGCCCGAACCTTCCCTCGATGGCGGAGTTTCCGTGGAGCGAACACTCGCGGAACGTCGATCCGTGCGCCAATATGCTTCCGAACCCCTCACATTGGAGCAGTTGGGGCAATTGCTGTGGGCCGGCCAGGGAATCACCCTTGCCAGGGGATTCAGAACCGCGCCGTCCGCCGGGGCTCTCTATCCCCTGGAAACCTACGTGATCGTCGGCCATGTAGAGGGGCTCGACGCCGGTGTCTATCACTACACTCCCCACAGCCATTCGCTCACACCCAGGCAAACCGGGGACAAACGCGACGATCTGGCCCGAGCGGCCCTGGGGCAGTCCCCAGTGCGAAATGCTCCCGTCACCTTTGTCTTCACGGCCTTTTACGAGCGCACGACGGTCCGCTACGGCAAGCGGGGGATTCAGTACGTTCACATGGAAGTCGGTCATTCCGGTCAGAATGTGGCCTTGCAGGCGGTTTCCATGGGGCTTGGCACGGTGATGATCGGAGCTTTTCAGGATGATTCCGTGAAGACTCTGCTGCGCCTGAGCGCCGACGAAATCCCCCTGTACCTCATTCCCGTCGGGCGCTGAGTCTCCGGCCCCCCTCCGACATGTTTCCACCGCCAATTCATCGAGGATGCAACGGATGCCCTCGATTTCGACACTGAGGAGTCCATTCATGCCTTGCACACCGCCGCCGCCCTGTTCGCCCGCCTGCCCCGTCCACACGGACACTCGAGGCTATACCCAGTGCATCGCCCGAGGCGATTATGAAGGGGCGCTCGATATCATCCTCCAGACCAACCCCTTTCCCTCCGTGTGCGGCTACATTTGCCACCACCCCTGCGAAAGGGAATGCAGGAGGAAGGAAATCGACGCCCCCGTGAGCCTGCGCATGCTCAAACGCTTCGTGGTGGATAACACTCGGGAATACCGCCTGGAGCGCCGCCGAAAAATCACCCCATCCCGCAAGGAAAAGATCGCCGTCATCGGTTCGGGTCCCGCAGGCATGACCGCCGCCCACGACCTGGTCCTGAAAGGCTACCGGGTGACGGTCTTCGAACAGGAGGCCACCCTCGGGGGCATGCTCGCCCACGCCGTGCCCCGCTACCGCCTTCCTCCGGAGGCGCTCCAGGAGGACCTGGACGACATCCTGGCCCTGGGCGTGGAAGTCAAGGCACCTTGTAAAGTGGGAACGGACATTTCTTTTCAGGAGCTTCGGGAAAGCCACGACGCCGTGGTGGTCGCCATCGGCCTTTCCCAGAGCAACCTGCTACCCATTCCCGGAGGGGACAGCGAGGGGGTCCTGCCGGGCATTGCCTTTCTCTGGGATGTGGCCAACGGCCGGCCCCCGGTTCTCGGCGAGCGGGTGCTCGTCGTGGGAGGAGGCAACGTGGCCGTGGATGCCGCTCGGACGGCCCGGAGGCTCGGAGTGGCCCAGGTGACCATGGTTTGCCTGGAATCGCGCGACGAGATGCCCGCCTGGCTGTGGGAAATCGAGGAGGCCGAAGAGGAAGGAATCCTCATTTTGAATTCCTGGGGTCCCAAGGCCGTTGTTGTTCGGGACGGCAAAACCGTGGGCATGGAGCTTCAAAAATGCCTCCGCGTTTTCGATGACGACGGCCGCTTCAATCCTCGATTGGACCCGCAGCAGCTCCTGACCCTGGATGTGAGCCGGATCATCGTGACCATCGGGCAGAAATCGGACCTTTCGTGCTTCGCTCCCGGAGACCTGGCCGTGGAAAGGGGGCGCCTGGTGTGCGATGCCGGCAAGCTTTCCACTTCGGAACGAGGGGTTTTCGCCTGCGGAGAAATCCTCCGGGGGCCGGGATCGGCCATCCAGGCCGTTGCCGATGGGCACCGCACGGCCGGGGCCGTGCATCACTTCCTGCAAACAGGAGAAGTCCTTACCCTGCCCGATGAAGACCGCAGCAGCGTCGGCTCCCTGCCCCGTGCCGTCGCCGAGCGGGCTCGAAAGCTGGACCGTCGGGAGGTGGCCCTGGTCCATCCGGCCAAACGCATCGAGGACTTCACCCCCATCGAACCGCCCTTCAGCGAAGAGCAGGCCCTGGCGGAATCCAGGCGTTGCCTGGCCTGCGCGCAAGGGGCCTACCTGGAATCCCCCGAGGCGTGCGCCGGATGTCTCACCTGTGTCCGCGTCTGTCCTTTCGGGGTGGCCACGGTGGACCGCACGGCGGCCATGCCGGCAGAACAGTGCCAGACCTGCGGAATTTGCGCGGCGGAATGCCCGGCGGCGGCCGTCGCCCTGGGTCGCTTCGCCACGGGGCGCATGAGGGAAATCATCAAAAGCATCTTGCAATCCACCCATGCGGCGAAAATTTCGCGCCCCCTCGTGGTCGCCTACTGCTGCCTCCACGAAACCACCGGCCGCAGGTACCTGCAACCGCAATCCACGGAAGAAATCGAGACCACGGGGATTTTGAGGATCATGGTACCCTGCGTGGGGCGCCTTGCGGACATCGACCTGGTGAGTCCCTTCGAGCTGGGAGCGGACCGGGTGGCGGTAATCGCGTGCAAGGAGGACGCCTGCATTTATACGGGCGCCGAGGAAATCCTCCAGAGGCGGATCGCACAGTCCCGGAAATTCCTCGAAGAAATGGGAGTGGGAAAATCCTGCCTACAGTTTCACCGAACCCGGGGCAGTGCCGAAGCCTCCTGGCCCGACATCTGGGAAGAAATCAAAAAGGAAGCCCTCGACCGGGCTGCGGGAGAATAAAAGATGATCGTTGCGGACCCCAAACCCTTTCAGGAAATCAAGGCCTTCGTGGAGCGTCACCAAAACATCCTGGTGGCGGGCTGCGGCACCTGCGTGACCGTCTGCCTCTCGGGGGGCGCAGCGGAAGCCAGGATGCTCGCTTCGGGCCTTCGCACCGCTTTCCAGCGGGAAAACCAGGTCAAGAACATCGAGCAGGACATCGTTCAGCGCCAGTGCGATGAAGAATTCGTGCTGCCCCTCCTCCGGCGCGTGCAGGACAAAAACGTGGATGCCGTCATCACCCTGGCGTGCGGCGTCGGAGTGAATTTCCTGGCGGATCGGCTGGGCAGCGTTCCCGTTTATCCCGGCGTGAACACCACATTCTACGGAGCCGTCATGGAACCGGGCCTGTGGGGAGAAATGTGCGCGGGATGCGGAGATTGTATCACCCATCTGACGGGGGGCATCTGTCCCATCGCCCGGTGCTCCAAGCGTCTGTTCAACGGCCCCTGCGGCGGCTCCGAAAACGGCCGCTGCGAAGTGAATCCTCAGACCACCGAATGCGTGTGGCAGCTCATTTACGACCGCATGAAAAAGCTGGGACGCCTCGAAGACCTCCAGCACTATATCCCCGCCAAAAACTGGTGCTCGGCTGCGGACGGAGGAGTGCGCCACACCGTAAGGCCGCAGCTCTACCGGCTGGGGTACAAGTCCGCATGATTTCATGGTTCCTGAAAAAACAAGGCAAAAAGTCTTCTCGTTCCCAAGCTCCGGCTTGGGAACAAGAAATTGCGAAAATTGCACATCGCGTAAAACAAGGCAAAAATGTTCCGGAGGTTTTGACATGCCCTGGGAAGTTTGCATGAAGCCGGCTTGCGGGAGCCGCAAAAAGTTGCGTTGTTGCAAGCAGCCGGGGATCTTTGCAGGTTAAATTGGGCTTGATATTTTTGAACAAACAAGATAACGCAAAGGGCATTGGAAGCTCGCCGGCGTTTGTTCCGGGCGGGGATAAGCAAACCACTACTCAATTCAGGAGGGCAACAACATGGAATTGAAGCAAAAAGGACAAGAAGCGCAACTCGGATCGATCAAGCAATTCATGGTATCGCTCAAGTGGACCACCGCCGCGGACTTCGACCTGGCTGCCGCTTATGAAACCAAGGACGGCCGCACGGGGCTCGTTTACTTCGGCGACATGGGCAATCTCAACGAATTCCCCTTCATGCAGTTGAGCGGTGATGAAGGCGTGGGAGACACGGGCGGAAACAACCAGGAAGATATGCGCGTCACCAAAATCGACGACATGAAATACATCTGGATTCTTTGCTGGGATTACGGTGCGGTACAGGACGGGAAACCCGCCCGCTTCACGGAGAGCGACGTCAAAGTGTCGCTCACGGACAATACGGGCACTCAGCACGATGTGTCCCTCGATACGGGAGAAATGGGCAACGTGTGCCTTGTGGCCACGGTGGATAATTCGAGCCCCATTGGTGCTACTTTCGTGAACGCCAGCAAGGCGGGGACTCTCAAAGGACTCAAAAATCTCGACCAGCTGTTGCAGATCATCCGCAGCTAAGTCTCTAATAAAGGTCTTTTTAATGCACATCGCGGCCCGTATACCCTTCGCCGGGATATGGGTTGCGGTGTGTATGCCCGTAAATCCAACATGATAGGTGATGCACATGTTATTGAAGCAAAAAGGAAGCTCGGCACAAATCGGAGGGTTCAAGCAGCTCAAGGTGTCCCTGATCTGGACATCGGCGGTGGATCTGGACCTCATGGCCTTTTACAAGACCAGAGCGGGACAGGTGGGCGGTGTTTATTCGGATAACTACGCCGGCGGCTCCCTGGGCAACCTCAACACCTTCCCTTTTATGCAACTGTCCGGAGACGAAGGAGTGGGCGCAGTGGGCGGGGACAATCGGGAAGAGATGCGCATTGTCAATCTCGACCAGATCGAGGAGTTGTATATCTGTGCCGTCAATTTTACCGAGGCCACACAGGGCGCCAATAAGGTCTTTGCCGATTACGACGCCCGCGTGGAAGTGGTTACGGATCGTGGAGAATCCCACGTTGTGTCCCTGGACTCCCGCAATCCGGGAACCGTTGCCGTGTTGTGCAAATTTAAATCAGGCTTTATGGGAGCGGAACTGGTCAACGACAGTTCCGTGATGACTTTCGATCAATTTCAGAGCACCGTTCCTGGGGCATCGAACCTTAAGCTGGAGTCCAAGGTCACTCTTGCTCAAAAAGGCGACAGCCATGTGCTCCTGTCCAAGGGTGTGGGTGAAATTGTCATCAATCTCAACTGGAGCCAAAAAGTTGCCAAAAAGGGATTGATCCAGTCGCTTTTTTCCAGCTCCGTCGATTTGGATCTGGGCTGTTTTTACGAACTCACCAACGGCGTCAAGAGTGTCATCGACGGTCTACAGTTCAGCAAGAATCCGGCTCTGCAGGGTTCACTGACTTCCCCCCCCTACATTTATCATCTGGGAGACGACCGCACGGGCGGGGTGGCGGAAGGTGAATTCATCAAGGTCAACATGAGCAAATTGCATGAAATCCGTCGCATGACCATTTACGCGTTCATCTATGAGGGTGTTCCCAACTGGACGGACACCGATGCGGTGGTGACCGTGGCCGTCCCCGGCCAGCCGACCATCGAGGTGAGAATGGGGTCCCACACGGACCAGAGGAACTTCTGCGCCATTGCCGGCATCGAATTCGGTGCGGGGGGGCGGGAGATCAAGGTGACCAAACTGGTTTCCTTCCACGACAGCCACAGCGATTGCGACAAAACATATAATTGGGGCATGCAGTGGAAGGTGGGGGCCAAATAGAGAGACCCTCCGTCCGTGCTCGTTGAGGACGGCCTCATCCTCAACGAGCCCCTTCACCACTCCACTCCTTCCGGCACAATAGATTTCATGTGCCCGCAGGTTTCGATTTTCCCTGAAAAGCGTACTTTTCAGAAGGCACAATGTATGAAAAGTCTGTCATCGTCTCGCGCCGGCCGTTCTTTTTTTTACCTGCTCTTTTTGCTGCTTGTTTCTATCGGTTTTAATGTGATCTACAATTGGGATTTCCTGCAATCCTGGTCGGTGCATGGCGGGCGGCTCATTTCCGAGAACGCTCTCATTTCCACTCTCATGCTCCTTTCCCTGTTCCTTGTATTGTCCGTCCATCAAGTCCTTTTTGCCGTTGCCGTGTTCGTCATCTTCATTCTGAGCGCCGTTGTCTCCCACTTCATGCATCAATTCAAAATCATGCCCTTCAGCGCCCAGACCATCGCCTTTGCCATGGAAACCAACACGGATGAAGCCCTGGGACATGTGGGAACGGACCTCATGGTCACGGTCTTGCTCGGGATTGCCCTGTCAACGGTGATTGTCCTCCTGAACCGTCGTTTTGGAAAGCAGGAATTGCGATCAAAAATGAAGTTCATTTTGGTTTTGGGCTCCCTGTCCGCCATCCTGGGAGTGACCCGTGAATTTCCCTCGCCGCTTCCCTTGCCCTTCGGCATTGCCGAAGCCGGCCTTGTTTACTGCCAGGAAAACCGCAACTTCAAGGCCCTGGCCCGGTCCAAGAGGGATATTTCCACTGAATTCACTCTGGCGCAGGGGAAGAATGAAGAACTGGTGGTTGTGCTCATCATCGGAGAATCGGCCCGTGCCGATCATTTTCATATCAACGGCTATCATCGGCAGACAACTCCCAACGCGGAGTCTCTCGGGCTGACGTCTTTTGCGGATGTCCGCGCCTGCGGTACTTCCACCCGGGAGTCCGTTCCCTGTCTCATGACCCGGGCCACTCTCGAAGACAAAAGCCTTGCTCTACGGGAAACCTCTCTCGTTTCTATTTTTCGGAAAGCCGACTTTTACACGGCATGGATTTCCAACCATCGAGTCCTTGGGGAAGCCGACACGCCGGTCACATCCATTTCCAGGGAAGCGGATTTTGTGTACTTCGGCAATAAACGGGGAGAATTCATCTACAGTCGACTCCTGGACGAGGACTTGTTGCCGGTCATGGACAGCGTTCTTCAAGACCCCAATCCCCGCAAGCTGATCGTGCTGCACACAGTGGGGAGCCACTGGCACTACGAGCAGCACTACACGGAGCCTTTTCGAAAGTACACTCCCACATGTGACGGTAAGACCCCACGGAGCTGTACGGAAGAAGAGCTTTTCAATTCCTACGACAACACCATTCTCTATACGGATCATTTCATCGGGGAAGTGATTCGGAGGATGGAGCCTTTACGGGCTCTGGTGGTTTACGTGAGCGATCACGGGGAATCCCTGGGAGAAGGGGGAAGGTTCATGCATGGACAGGGTGGGGATTTTCCTGAACAAATTCAAGTTCCTTTTCTGGTTTGGATTTCGGAAAAATATGCAGTGGAAAATCCCGGCAAAGTGGAACGGTTGCGAGCCAATGCCCAAAAGCCTGTCTCGCACGACCACGTGTTTCACAGTGCTCTCGATATCGCAGGGTTTGAGTCCGATCTCCTGAACCTGGACATGAGCATTTTTCACCAGACAGATCGTGGATGCCCCGATTCACTCGTGGCGCAGGGCGTCGATGGGATTGAGTCCCGCAGCACGGCGTGCGGGGAAGTAGCCGAAAACCACGCCGATGGTGGCCGAAAAAAAGAAAGACAACAGATTGATGGCGGGATCGAAGAGGTAGGGGATGCTCATGAGGCCCGCCAGGAAGATGCCGGCGCCGGTGGCCAGGGCAATGCCCAGGAGTCCCCCAAGGCTTGAGAGCGCCACGGCCTCGATGAGGAATTGCAACAACACGTCCCTTTCCAGTGCTCCGATGGCCAGGCGGATGCCGATTTCGCGGGTGCGCTCGGTGACGGACACCAACATGATGTTCATGATGCCGATGCCGCCCACCAGGAGGCTCACCGCCGCCACGGCCCCCAAGAGCATGGTCAAAATTCTGGTCGTACTGGTGAGGGTTTCGGCGATCTGCCGGGTGTCCATCACACGAAAATCGTCTTCTTCTCTGGCACCGATGTTGCGCCGTTCGCGCATGAGCAGGGTGATCTGAGCCTTGGCCGCGTCGATGGACGTGTCGTCCCTCACCGAAACGGTCAGGCGGTTGATGTCCAGGCTTCCGGTGATGCGTCGCTGCACGGTACGCAAGGGCATGACCACCGTGTCGTCCTGATCCTGTCCCATGGCCGATTGTCCCTTGGGCTTGAGCAGACCGATCACTTCGCAAGCAAACTGCTTGATGCGGATTTGACTGCCCACGGGGTTTTCTCCACCGAAAAGCTTTTCCCGCACCGTTTCCCCAATCACGCACACGGCTTTGCCCGCCCGTTCCTCGGATACGCTGAAGGTACGTCCGGCAGCCAATTCCCAGTTGCCGGACGGGAAGTAATCATTGGTGGTGCCCGAGATCATCGTGGACCAGTTGCCGGCCTGGTAAACAGCGGTCACCGTCCTTCCCACGACGGGTGCGATCCACTGGGCGGAGGACACCTGGTTGCGGATGGCCTCGACGTCGGCATTTTTAAAATTGGGGGCTCCCCCCGCACCGGGACCGTGACGTTGACCCGGGATGATGATCAGGAGGTTGCTGCCCATGCCGGCAATCTGGTCGGACACGGCCTTGGTGGCGCCGTTGCCCAGAGTGACCATGGTGATGACGGCGGCGACGCCGATGACAATGCCCAGGATGGTGAGGAAGGAGCGCATGAGGTTGCGTCGGATGGCCCTCAGGGCGAGCAGCAGGGAACTTCGGAACATCAGGCGGCCTCCTCGTTGGGACGATCGCTTTCCACCCGACCGTCGATGAAACGCACGACACGCTCGGCATACGCCGCAATGTCGGGTTCATGAGTGACCATGATCACGGTGATGCCTCGATCTCGATTGAAAGCACGGATCAGTTCCATGATTTCCCGGCTGGTTTGAGTGTCGAGATTGCCCGTGGGTTCGTCGGCCAGTAGTACTGCGGGTGAGGTGACTATGGCGCGGGCGATGGCCACTCGTTGTTGCTGGCCGCCGGAAAGTTCGGCAGGGGTGTGTCTTTCCCAGTCCTTGAGCCCCACTTGTTCCAGGGCCGCCCTGGCCGCCGCGCCGCGGGCCGCTGCGGGCAGCCCCCGGTAGATGAGGGGCAGTTCGACATTTTCCAGAGCGCTGGTTCGCGCCAGAAGGTTGAAACCCTGGAACACAAAGCCCAGGCAGTAGCGTCGCAACAGGGCGCGTTGACCACGTTGGAGCCGTTCCACGGCCACGCCCTGGAAGCGATAGCTGCCGCTGGTGGGCAGGTCGAGGCAGCCGAGGATGTTCATCACCGTGGATTTTCCCGAGCCGCTGTGGCCCATGACGGCCACAAATTCACCGGATTCGATGGTGAGATCGATACCCTTGAGGGCCTGAAACGCGGCCTGGCCTCCGCCGTAAATCTTGGTGACCTGCAACAACTGAATGAGGGGAGCGGAACTCATGATGTGCCTCCCAAGACCTCAGTGATCACCTGCGTTCCCGCTTCGAGGGCACTTTCGACAATTTCAGTCATGCGTCCGTCGGTGGCTCCGGTTCGGACTTCCAGGGGCATGGGCTGCCCGTCGCGCAGCACCCATACACGAGATGCACCGTCACCGACGGGGGCGGTGGATTGGGGTCGGGCCATTCTACCGGGGGGTCCCGGCATCAAGTTGCTCAGCAAACCACCTGATCTTTTGGTTTCGGTGCCGGATTCCGGAGGTGAGAATCGCAGTGCGGCGTTGGGCACCAGAAGGGCGTTTTCCCGTGTAAGAGTGGTGATTTCGGCCGTGCCGGTCATGCCGGGACGCAGAGTCAGGTCTTTGTTGTCTACGGCAAGCACCGTGAGGTAGGACACCACGCCGTCCTTGGTCTGGGAGCCGTAGCTCACCCGTGTAATGATCGCCGTGTACCGACGTCCCGGGTAGGCGTCGACACTGAAGACCGCCTTCTGACCTTCGTGTACCTGCCCCACGTCGGCTTCGTCCACATCAACCTGAAGTTCCATTTTCGAGAGGTCTTCGGCCAGCAAAAACAGCACCGGTGCCTGGAAAGATGCGGCCACCGTCTGTCCCGGCTCCACCTCGCGCGAGAGCACCACACCGTCGATGGGCGAGCGGATACCGGCCTTGTAAAGGTTGGTTTCATCGGATCGCAGGTTGGCTACGGCCTGGGCGACACCGGCTCGTGCGGAGGCTTCGTTGGCTTCCGCACGTTTGAGATTGGCTTCCGCGATGTCCATTTCATTTTTGGAGGGAACCTTCCCTTCCGACAGCTGTGCCAGGTGGCGGTAGCGATTCAGGACGACCTTCGTTTCCGCGACCGTCGCTTGAGCTTGCAGCACCTGGGCTTCGGCCGTGGCCAGGCTCGCTCGAGACCTGGCCACGGCGTCCTCGAGCTTGGAGGTGTCCAGGCGAGCCAGCATCTGATCCTTGTGTACCTGGTCGTTGACGTCCACAAACACCCGCTCGATGATGCCCGAAAGTTCACTGCCCACTTCCACCTGGTTGGTGGGCTGCAAATTGCCCGTGGCGGAAACCGTGACCACCAACGTGCCCATTTTGGCCGGCTCGGTTTTGTAGCGCGTTGTGCTCGTATCCTTGTCGGAGCGGGAAAAAAACAAGCCCAAGCCCACGAACACGACAAGGATCACCACGATCCACAACCGGCGAAATCCGGAGCTTGCGGTGGAACCGGTTTCGAGAATTTTCTTGAGATCGGGAGTCTGATTGGATGGGGAGGAAGAAGTGGGACTCATGAAGTCTCCTCGACGGTGAGGTGAAAATCGGTCTGGGGCGACCAGCCGCCGCCCAGGGCTTTGTACAATTGGATGAGGGCCGACACGCTTTCCGCCTGGGTGGCGGCGAGACTGTCCTGGAGCGAGAGGACACCGCGCTCGGTATCGAGTACCGACTGGAAATCGATCAGTCCTACGCTGTAACGGTGCCGTGCCAGGAGGGCTGCGTGGCGTGCGGCTTGAACGGCGGCTTCCAGGGCTTCGATGCGCTCCCCGTTACGAGCCAGGGCAACCAGGGCGTTTTCCACGTCCTGCAAGGCGCTGAGCAGAGTTTTTTCATAGCTTGTGAGAGCCTGTTCACGTATGGCGTCTCGTATTTCCACCTGGCTTCGCAACCGCCCGGCATCGAAAATGGGACCGGTGACGGCTGCCCGGAGCATGGATGCGGCGGCGCTGCTGTTGCCCAGCGCGCCGAGGGTCAGTGCTTCGAGGCCGATAGACCCCGAGAGGGTGAAAGAGGGATAGCGGGCCGCTTCCGCCACTCCCACCCGTGCGGTTTCCGCCGCCAACGTGCGTTCGGCCGCTCGGACGTCGGGGCGTCGTCGCAGAGTGTCGGCGGGTATGCCCACGGCGATGCGTTTGGGAACGGTCGGAAGTTCGCCGGGTGGGGAAAGGCGTGCGTGCAGCGTTCCCGGAGGCTTTCCCAGAAGGATGTCCAGGCGATGCTCCGCCTGGGCCAGACCGGATTCCAGTGTTGGGATCTGCGCCCGCGTCTGCTCCAGGTTGCTGCGTGCCTGCTCCACGTCCTGGACAGTGACGAGCCCTGCCTGAGCACGCCAATCGGTGAGTTGCAAGGTTTCGGATTGACTGACGAGATGGTCTCGGGCAATGCCCAGGCGGGTTTGATACGCTCGCACCTCGATGTAGCTCGACGCCGTTTCCGCCGCCAGCGAGACCCGCGTATCTTCCAGTCCCGCCTCGGAAGATTCGAGGTCAGCCTGGGCTGCCTCGATACCCCGGCGTATTCCCCCGAAAATATCCAGTTCCCAGCTTGCGTCGAAGCCCGTGCTGTAAAGCTCTCGCACGGCTCCGCCGCCGGTTTCCTCGCTCGACTCGCTTCGGGTGGCCGTGCCGGATGCGGACACACTGGGAAACAACTGGGCCGCGGCCGTGGAACGGCGGGCACGGGCTTCACGCAAACGGGCCTGGGCGGTGCGGATATCGGGGCTTGCCCGCAAGGCGTCGTCCACCAATTCCGAGAGGAGCGGGTCGTTGAGTCGGGTCCACCACCGGGCAAGATCTTCGCATGGAGCATCGTGGGTGACAAGGCGATCCGTGATCTCGATGCGGCTCCAAACGGTCGGGATGTCCATTTTCGGCGACACGTGATCGGGGCCGACGGTGGTGCAAGCTGCGAAACCTAAAGTCATGAAAAAGGCCAGGACAACTTTGGAGGGAATCGAGAGATTCATGAGGGGGTGCTTTCTACCTTTTCGTATTGCCGGCGTACGGCGCCGATGCCTGCCAGGGCAAACAGAATCACGTGTTCGGTAAAGGCATCGAGGTCGTCAATGAACGGCACGCGAGGGTTGTCCGACTTTTGTCGGAGACGCTGGATCAGCATGGGATGCAGGCACATGCCGATGATGCAGATTTCGCAATGAATGACCTGCTGTTCGCCGGCTTGCGGTCCGAGCAGTTCCCGCACCACGGTCAGGGTTTTTCGGCGCAGGGGAATGAGTTCCGATTGCATGACTTCTTCCAACAGGCCGGTGGGATTGACGAGTTCCATCTGGGAGATGAAAAAATCTTTGGCGGCGACATCGGTGACACGATCGATCAGGGCTTTGATCTGCCCTCGCAGGCGTGCTTCGGCGGGGGCGTCGGCACTCACTCCACCGTCCGGAGGGTGGGCACGGAGGGATTCAGCGAAAGATTGCCGCCAGGCTTCTTGATAAAGCGCTTCCTTGCTGCCGAAATAATAGTTCACGGCGGCTACGTTGGTGCCTGCTCGTTTGCATATTTCCGCAACCGTTGCATGGGCGAAACCTTTTTCCGCGAACACATCGCCGGCGGCGACCAGCAGTTTTTCGCGGGCAACGGTGGATCTTGCGGATTTTTTGGTGGGCATGCCTCTTCTCCATTCCACTTCTTGGTTAAGTTTTAATTGGCCATTTAAAATGTTTGTTTGAAAATATCAAGACAAATTTTGGAGACGATGTTGTGCCGCTTCCGCAAACTTTTCATGGAATCCGCCGGGGCCGTCAATAGACTCTCATGTTCCCGTGCCTCCGGCCCAAGACTTCGAGGGTGTCGTTCACCACGATGAAGGCATTGGGGTCCAGATCAAAAATGAGTTCTTTCATTTTTGGCAGTTCCGTGAGGGTGATGATGCTGAAGACGATTTGCTTTTCCGCACCCGAATATCCCCCCGTCCCTTTGAGGTAGGTACAGCCCCGATCAAAGCGCATGATGATCCGACGACCGATTTCCTCGGCATGATCGGAAATGATGAGTACGCTCTTGCGCTGGTTGAAGCCGGTCATGACCGAGTCGATGACCTTGCCCATGGCGTAGGTGTAGAGAAAGGAATACAAGATGATTTCCAGGTTGAAAACAATGGCCCCGGCGCCAAGAACGAGAGCATTGAGGAAGGTAAGGGTTCCTCCCACGCGAAGCCCCCACTTTTTGGTCAGAGCAACCGCGAGGATGTCGAAGCCTCCGGCGGAACCCCTGGATCTGAGAATGATGCCGCCACCCACGCCGCATACAATGGCCGCGAAGATTGCCGCCAGTATGGGGTCGTTTATTGGGGGGAAACTGGGTTCGAGCAGCCCTGAAACCAGCGAGAAGATGCACATGCCCACGGTAGTGTAGAGCATGAATGTGCGGCTGATGGTGAACCATCCGAGTATGATAAGGGGAATGTTCACGAGAAAGTAAAGCAATCCCGTGTTGTAGCCGGGAAAGATGTAGTGGATGATCAGGGCCACCCCTACCGCTCCGCCGCTCACGAAATTCTGGAGGATCAGGATTCCGTTGATGCCGATGGCGTAGATACTGCTCCCTGCGGTTATTAAAAAAAGGTTCCAGATGATCTTTTTCCATTCCAACGACCTCCAGTTGGAAAAGCTGAAATGGTCGAACAGTCTGGAGCGTGACATCATGTGCTTTCCTTACTGGATTGTACTCACACAATCCATTGGCAGTGGTAAAGAAAAAACATATCGTGAGGAGTGATTACGGCAACGCAATAAGGTGCCATGGTAATGAAATGAAAGAGTGAGGTCAAGAGTTGTAGGGGCAATGGGTACTCATTGGATCGGGCTGTTTTTGTCCTTGATCTTTCCATCCCGCTTTCACCTCTCAGCATTGAAATTATACCGTCGATATTTTCCTGTTCGAATGGAACCGTTTTTGTGGTAAACACGCAGATTGTGCTTTGTGTTGGGTCTGAAAGTTTTTTATGGTTCTTTCTTGGAATATGCGGAATGGAGAGGGTCAATGCGACCACCGAGGGTTGTTTTGTATCAGCCTGAGATTCCCCAGAATACCGGCAATGTGGCTCGAACGTGTGCTGCGACTCATACTCCTTTGCACCTGGTAGAGCCCTTGGGCTTTCGCCTGTCCGATCGCTATTTGAAGCGTGCCGGTCTCGATTACTGGCCTCATGTGGATCTACAGGTACATCGGGACCTGAAAGAGTTGCGAAAGGAACTCAATGGTGGAAGGTGGGTATGCTTTTCCGCTCGCGGCGAACGGAGCTTTTACGATTTTCGCTTCATGCCGGGGGATTGCCTTTTCTTTGGGTCGGAAACATGCGGCCTTCCTGAATCCGTTCTCCAGGAGGCTTCCCATGGTGCTCTGCGTGTTCCTGTGGACAGAGGGCGTGTGAGGAGCCTCAATCTTGCGACGACGGTAGGGGTGGTGCTCTATGAAACCTATCGGCAATTGAGAGTTTACGGGGGTAAATGTTGCTTTTTTGATCCTTGACATGATTTGAACAAAATACTGCCGGCTTGTGGTCTACCTCTAATTTGTCCAGGTGGAAAATAGTGCTGAAGTGCTGAAAGGTCGAATCTCAAATCTCTTACAGGTGGGATAGGAACGGTGCATATGGAAACAGCAAAGCGAGAAGCGTTGAAAGAGGAGCTCCATAAACTGTGTCCCGAAATCAAACAGCTCGGCTTGAATACCATTGTACTGGGAAGGGGAAGACATTATTGAGTGGTTTTTTTCGAGGGCGGGGACCGCTCTCAAAAAAATCCCCCCTTGAGTTCTTTTCGTGTTCTCAAGGCTGAAAGGGAATTCGAATCCATGAGGATGCACCATTGTTGGGAAAACGATTTGTACAAAGCTCTCTCTGAAGCAAAAAGCAAGCTGTCCTGGAACGACAAAATGGATGAAAGAAGGCACGGGTCTTCCGGCGGAAGATTTGGAGATTTTAAAAGTGGCCGAAATTCTATGGAAAGGTGCCGTATGGAGGGCTGCATACGGTCGGTTGTCAATTAGAGAGTTGTTGACCATTCTCAAGGGATTTGGCTCCATAGAGACGATTCAGTTTGAAAAGTCCGGGTGTTTTCGAGGAGAGATCAGTTTGTCCTTCGTTTCCGACGGTGTGAAGGATGTTACTCTTTATAACCTTGAGGTGTTGGGACCCAGGGGACAGGGGCAGGGCAGGGCTGCGCTGGTTTTTCTCAAGAGTGTTTTCCGAGGGGCGATTCACGTAGAGGATGCGGAAATTTTCGACGTGGATGGGACTCGAAGTAAAACCCAGGCTTTTTGGAGCAAGATGATCGAAGAGGGGCTGGTCGATTCCGTCAACAATGAGCTTTTTGGGGTAAACGATTTACCAGGTTATGATGGAAGATAAAAAAATGGGGTACCTGAATGGGGTACCTGATATGGCAGGGAACCGATCAAGGTGGCAGCGATCATGAGCGCCAGGGATAAAGTACTGTTTTTGGATGACCTGGAAATGGTGATCGAAAGCCTGCGTGCTGAAAAACGGTGCATTGTGTTCACCAATGGTTGCTTCGATTTGCTGCATATAGGGCATTTGCGTTACCTGGAGGCAGCTCGAAACCTGGGGGATTGTCTCCTGGTGGGCATGAACAGCGATGCGTCGGTGCGGCGCGTCAAGGGACATCAGCGCCCGATCATGCCCGAAAAAGAAAGAGCCGAGCTCTTATGCGGGTTGCATTGCGTGGACCACGTGGTCCTTTTCGACACACCGGACCCTCTCCCTCTTATCGAAAAGGTAAAGCCCGATGTTCTCGTGAAAGGAGCCGACTGGACCTTGGAAAAAATTGTTGGGGCCGATTACATCCGCGACCGAGGCGGGAAGGTCGTTCGTATTCCCCTCGTTCCTCGTGTTTCCACAACATCAATTATCGAAAAAATTCTAGAAAGATTTGCAGGTCCACGGTCACGGTTACAGAAACGAAGTGACGGATAATTGGGCTGCTGCAAAAGGGAGGCATGTGCTTTGACTGTCATTAAGAACAAGCCTTTGAAACCATTGAAAGTTCTGATGCCGGAACCGGAAGGATTTTCCGATCGGTTGATGAGTTGGGCGGAAGCCAATATGTGGTATCTCATTGCCGGAGTGGTTGGCATTCTGGTTGTGGCGGCAAGCGTTCTTGGATACCAGAGTCATCATCGCAATAAGGAAGCCCGTGCGCAGGATGCCTATGTAGCCGTCCTGTCAGCCTGGCCCCAGGGAGATGTTGCCGGTGAAGACGAATGGGAAAAGTTTCGCCTGTTGTCTGAAGATTTCATCCAGCAGCACGGCAAAGCCGGGGTTGCTCTGCATGCTCGCCTGGACCTGACGCGGGCTCACTATGCGGCAGGAAAGTATGAAGAAGCATACCGCTGGGGGCAGGAAGTGCTTCGGCAGGTTACGGATCGTCATCCCGTCAAGTCCCTGGCGGATTACCAAATGGCACTCATTTGCAGGCAATTGGGAAAGAATGAAGAAGCTCTCGCCCACTGGCGTTCCCTTGAAAAGAGCGGCGGGCCGGGCTTGCAAAGGGAAGTTCACTGGCAGATAGCCCGTATCTATATCGATAAAAATGACTACCAGGAGGCCGTATCGTACTATGAGCGTGCCCTGACGGCACCGGGCGGCTATCCCATCGACGAGATGATCCATACGGAGCTTGCCTCTGCCAGGGCAAGGCAGGGGGATTAATGTAGGGGGATCGAAAATCAGGCCCATATATGCCTGCAAGGCCCCCCAAGATCTGTGCGTGGATAGCCCCCTAGATGGGATTCTCCTGATTTTCATCCGCTCTTCACTTTTTCAATCCACCCAAGGCCTTGGGAGCAGCCCGGCACGCTCCATGATTTCGGGGATTTTTTCCTCCCACTCGATGGCCATGACATGAACGCCCGCCACCCCTTCGATGGCCCTCACTTCCTCGATCTGCTCCAGGAGTATCCGGATTCCTTCTTCCCCACGGGCTTTCTCGGGAACCCCTTTCAGCCGTTCGATGATCTTTTCGGGAATGATGATTCCCGGTACCCGGTTGTTCATGTAGCGGGCCATGCCCACGGATTTGAGGGGGATGAGACCCGCCAGAATGAAGCACTTTTCAGGAAGCCCCATGTCGCGGGCCATTTTCATGAACTCCTTGAAGCGGTCCATGTCGTAGATGCACTGGGTCTGGATGAAATCCGCTCCGGCAGCGATTTTCTTGGCCAGGCGAATGACGCGGAATTCAAAGGGGTCGGCGAAGGGATTGGCGGCGGCTCCCAGGAACATACGGGGCGCTCCGTCCACGGAGCCCCCATTGTCCAGCTTCCCCTCGTCCCGGAGGGTGCGGATCATGTGCAGGAGCTGCATGGAGTCGATGTCGAACACATTCCTTGCCGTCGCGTGGTTGCCGAAGGACTGGTGATCGCCGCTCAGGCAGAGCATGTTGCGGATGCCCAGGGCGTGAGCGCCGAGCACGTCGCTTTGAGCGGCGATGCGGTTGCGATCCCGAGTCACCATCTGCATGACCGGCTCGACCCCCCGGCCCAGGAGGATAACACCGGCGGCGATGCTCGACATGCGCACAACCGCCGTCTGGTTGTCCGTCACGTTGGCGGCGTCCACGTACCCCCGAATGTGGCCGATTTTCTTGAGAAGATGCTCCGTTGCGGCTCCCTTGGGAGGACCGCACTCGCAGGTGACGGCGAAGTGCTTCCCCCGAAGAACCTTTTCCAACCTGCTGCCCGATTTCATGCCGTTGGCGTCGTTCATGATTTGCTTTCTCTCGATTGGTCCAAAAGGAGGCATCAGGCAACTTTCCTGATGCGAAGCTCGATTACGCCCATTTGCAGGGAAGGGAAGATTTCTATGAACCATGAAGAGGAGCCATTCTTCCACTGCCTCTCTCAACTCTTCCCGACAGTCTTCGAGGGTTTTCGCGTTGGCGTCAGGGTTCCCGCAAATTGAGACACGACCTCTGAAAGCATCTTTTCTCTCCCCCAGAAAAAATGATCGCATTGGGAAATAACTTCCAAAGAGACGGTGTCTTTTGCACCGGCGGCACCATCCATCCACTTTTCAAGGGAGGATAGGGAGCAAAAGCCGTCGGCGTCGCCGACGGCCACCAGGGTGGGCACGGGTGGCAGGACCAGCCCTTGAAAGCTCACGAAATCCACGGGAGGTGCCGCAAGCACGAGAGTATCGACGCCTAGTCTTTGTTCCGCAAAAGATTTGAGAACCACCCACACGCCGAAAGAGTAAGCCGCGATGTGTAGACGGGAATCGGGATGTTTTTCCCTGGCAAACCCGGCCACCTCCACCAGATCCAGCGATTCCCCCTTGCCGTTGTCATAGTAGCCGCCACTACCCCCCACGCCCCTCGAGTTGTAGAGCAGCGTGCTCCACCCCAACGTATCGAGAGTGCGTTGCAGTGCTCTGACCACGTTGTTGTCCATGCTGCCTCCATACTGGGGATGAGGATGCAGCACGATACACACTTCCTTTTTCTTGCCTTCCGTATATTCGGCTTCCAGTGAGATGTGACCGGAAGGAATGGTGATCCTGTTTGGTGTCATTTTGGTCTCCTTGATTGGGTGTTTGGATGCGACTAAATTCTACCACGAAGGAACGAATACTGAAAACATTAGCCACGGAAGACACGGAAAGGCACGGAAAGAGAATCGAGGTATGGGGTTGCATAATCGGGCTCATTTCCCTATTCTGTTCAGGATAGTGGAATTTGGAAGCTGTTTTTCACTCAATGGAGACCGATGGCATGTCCACAAGGCTCAAAGATAACTTTCATGAAGTGCTGATGGCGGTATTGCCCATCACCCTGGTGACCACGGTCCTCCAGGTGCTCGTGATTTCCCTGCCCACGGTGATGTTTCTGCGCTTTTTACTGGGTGCGCTCATGGTCATGGTCGGCATGACCCTCTTTCTTCAGGGAGTCAAAATCGGCCTTTTGCCCATGGGAGAGACCATCGGTGCGGAACTTCCCCAGAAGGCTCCTCTTGCCGTCATTTTACCGGTCGCTTTCGTGTTGGGATTTCTCGTGACCGTGGCCGAGCCCGACGTGCGGGTGCTGGCCTATCAGGTGGACCTGGTTTCGGAAGGCACCATCGCCAAAAACACCCTCATCCCGGCGGTGGCTCTCGGGGTGGCTATTTTTGTGTGCATGGCCCTCCTCAGGATCATTTTAGGATTCCCCATCGCCTATCTGCTGGCGGGGGGCTACACCATCGTGCTGGTGCTCTCCTTCTTCACCCCCGCGGATTTCGTTCCCATCGCTTTCGACGCGGGAGGCGTCACCACGGGACCGGTAACGGTGCCTTTCATCCTGGCCCTGGGCATCGGCACGGCTTCGGTCCTGGGGGGCAGGTCATCCATTTCCGACGGCTTCGGCCTCGTGGGGCTCGCCTCCATCGGCCCCATACTCGCCGTGATGATCCTGGGAGTGATCTATAGATGATGGTGGAACTGCTCGATTTCCTGGATTTTAAAGAGGTCGTCCTGGAAGTGCTCATGGCGCTGAGCCCCCTGGTGCTTTTTTTCGCGCTCTTCCAGGTATTCTTCCTCAAGTTGCCCGCCTATTACGTGAAAAACCTGCTCAAGGGCGTGGTACTGACCTTCATGGGTCTCGTACTTTTTCTCCAGGGGGTCAAAATGGGATTCCTTCCCGTGGGGACCGCCATGGGAGAAGTGCTGGGGTCCATGGAAAACCGCTGGATCATCATCCCCATCGGCTTTGTCCTGGGCTTTGTGGCCACCATCGCCGAACCCGCCGTCCGCATCCTGAGCTACGAAGTGGAAAAAACTTCCGGGGGATCGATCCGGGCCAACATCATCCTCATCACCCTGGCGCTGGGCGTGTCCGTCTTCATGGCCCTGGGAATGGTGCGCATCCTCTATGGAATCCCCATCCTTTACATCGTCATCCCCGCATACCTCATCGCCATGATCATGCTCAAATTTTCGGACCCGACCTTCACTTCCATCGCTTTCGACGCCGGAGGCGTAGCCACGGGCCCCATGACGGTCACATTCGTTCTCGCCGCCGCTGTGGGCATCGCCACGGCCATGCCGGACCGAAACGCCATTTCCGACGGATTCGGGCTCATTGCCCTGGTCGCACTCGCCCCCATTCTTTCGGTCATGATCCTGGGGCTGCTCTATTCCGTGAAAAGAGGACAAAAACAATGACAACAAACAACCGATACGACCTGATCGTTACCATCGTCAACAAGGGACATTCTCAACTGGTCCTGAAAGCTTCGAAAGCAGCGGGAGCCGAGGGGGGAACTACCGTCATGGGGCGGGGTGCGGGCATTCATGAAACCAAAACCATTTTGGGAATTCCCATCGAGCCGGAAAAAGAAATCGTACTCACCGCCATTCCCCAGGAACGAACCGAAAAGGTGCTCGATGCCATCATACAATCGGTGGGCCTGGACAAACCGGGAGCCGGCGTGGCCTTCGTGGTCGAACTCAAAAAAGTGGCGGGCATCTGCCACATCCTCGACGGCAAACCGGTCTGCCTGGTGCCGGACTGAAATGAGAACTGAATGGGGAAAAAGGCTCCCACAAACGGTTTTCCTTCCATCACGCGCGCGATGGCCCGAAGAAAGGAAAACCCATTGAATTTCATACGCGATGTGCAACTTCCTTGTTCCCAAGCTGGAGCTTGGGAACGAGAAGTAGAGGGGCCGGAAGTAGAAGACCCGAAGGAAGTGGTAAACGTACCATCGAAAAGTTGCACATGGTGTAATTTCAGGTTTTTGAAAACGACTTGCGCATCCTTTATGGGAATCATATGGGGGGCGCAATGGTCACAAGAAGTCGCAGGTCCGTTTTGGCCCGCAGGCCGTGGGGCTCACTGATGTCCGAAATGACCACATCCCCCGGTCGAGCGGGAAAAGACTCGCCGTCGTCTCCCAGAAACTCCCCCTCCCCTTCCAGAATCACCAGGGACAACTCTCCCTCTATTTCATGGGAATGAACGGGAAGTTCCTGCCCCGCCTTGAAGTTGAAATTGAGAATTTTGAAATACGGAGAGTCTTGCACGAGCAGCCTCGTGAAGCGTTCATCCGAAAAATCGTTGGCTTCGAACAGGTTGATCTTTTTCATGTTCATCCTCCTTGTGAGTGGATTGCCGTCGTTGAGCTTCGCTCGTTTTTGGAACGATCCTTGGGATCATTCCGTCGTGCGTCAGGTGCAGAATACACTGGCGGTTTCCTGAAGGCTTTGACGTGAGTCAAGTGGATAAAAAAAAGCTCAGGATCGATCGAAATCCAGCCCGGCCAACGGGTACAGCCGGTGGAAATGATGCACCGGACCATGCCCCCTGCCCAGAGGAAGGCCGCGTGCGATGGCTCCGGTGATGTAGTGCTTGGCTTCGGCGACCGCCTCTTCCACCGACATTTGTCGGGCCAGGCAGGCCGCGATGGCCGATGCGAAAGTACATCCGGTTCCATGGGTGTGAGGAGTGTCGTAGCGCCGGTTGGAAAATTCCCGGAAACTTTTCCCATCGTACAGCAGGTCCATGGGACGGCCCTCCAGGTGGCCCCCTTTCACCAAGACGTAGCGGGGACCGTATCCATGGATTGTTTGCGCCGCCTTGCGCATGGCGTCCGCATCCTCGACGGGAAACCCCACCATGGCCTGAGCCTCGTGCAGATTGGGCGTCACCATGGTCGCCAGGGGAAAAAGCTCATCGAGAAGCGACTCGACGGCCTCTTTCTCGAGCAGGGGGTCTCCGCTCTTGGCCACCATGACCGGGTCCACCACGATGTTACGGACTTCGAGGTCCTTCAATGTTTGCGCGACGGCGGAAACAATGGCCGCATTGGCGAGCATGCCCGTCTTGACCGCATCCACTCCCACATCCGTCACAACGGACCGAATCTGGAGTGCCACAAAATCCGGGGACACTCCCACAACCCCATGCACCCCCACGGTATTCTGAGCGGTGAGAGCCGTGATAGCGCTCATGCCGAAAGCCCCCAGGGCGCTGAAAGTTTTGAGATCGGCCTGAATGCCGGCGCCCCCGCTGGAATCGGACCCGGCAATGGTCAAAACACGAGGTATTTTCATTTTCGTCTTTTCTCTGTTGATTGATTTAACTCTGAAAAATGGTCCCAGCCCTTCACAAACCCGGCAACGGGCAACACGCTCCCATCACTGGTGCTCAGTTGAATGCCCTCCCCTCGTGGACCAATGACCCCCACCCGGCGGCAAGGAGTACCCGCAACTCCCTCGACAGCCGCCACCGCATCATTCACGTACTCCTGGGAAATGGTGAACAACAGCTCGTAGTCCTCCCCGCCCGTGAGAGCCCACTCGAGGGGGTTCACGCCCGCAAGCCCGGCCACCTCCCTGCACGCATCGCTCACGAGTATCTCATGCGCCCACACTCGCGCCCCCACTCCACTCGCTTCGCACAGGTGCTGCAAATCCCCCAAAAACCCGTCGCTCACATCGAGCATGGCGCTCACCTTTTTGAGTCCAGCCAGCATCCGGCCCTCCTCGAGGCGGGCTCGCGGGGTCAAATGCCTCTCCAAAACCCTCTCTCGACTTTCCGGGGAAACACTCCAGTTCGATCGGCTCAGCAGCTCCAAACCGGCTTTGGAATCCCCCAGGGTGCCCGTGACCATGATCGCATCCCCCTCTTTGGCTCCCCTGCGCAGGATCACCCGGTCTTTGGCCACACTCCCGAGCAGGCAAATGTCCACGAGTATCCCCGCATGGCCCCGGCTCACGTTCCCTCCCACGATGCAGCCTCCACCGCGCTGGATTTCCTCGTTCATGCCCCGGTACAATTCGTCCACGAAACTCACTTCCACATGAGTCGGGAGAGCCAGGGACACGAGAGCCCATAGAGGAGTCCCCCCCATGGCCGCCACGTCGCTCATGTTGATGACCGTGGCCTTTCGGCCCAACTGGTACGCAGTGGTGGTGTCGAGACGAAAATGAACGCCCTCCACCTGAGCGTCGATGGTGGCCAGCAGGTAGTTTCCATCGAGGCCCTCGAGCACGGCTACGTCATCCCCCACTCCCACCACCACGTGCTCCGGTGCCGGGGGCAATGCCGAGGCAATGCGGCGGATGAGGCCGAATTCCCCGATGTCTTTCAGCAGCATGTTTTATCCCATCCCCAAAGGCTCAATGGCCTCGTTTGCCGTAGTCGTCGTCGATGCTCAAACCATCGATGTCCGTGGTCTTTTCACCTCTTGCGGCCTTGAGCTGATCGAGTCCCCTACCCACCACGGCCCGTTTGGAAGCATAGGCCAGGGCCGTGGCTTCGGTGATTTTCCCATTCTTGTAGATATCCAGGATACAATCGTCGAAGGTTGTCCATCCGAAGGGAACGGCCTGCTGCATCATTTCGTAATACGTCTTGCCTTCGGATTCGCCGTTGATGATGCAATCCTTGACGCGCAGGTTGGTGCCCATGATTTCCATGGCCGCCACGCGCCCTCCGCCCACCTTGGGCAAGAGCCGCTGGGAAATGACCCACCGGAGCGTGTCGGCCAGGCGAATGCGGATGAGCCGTTCCTCTTCCAACTCGAACATGCCCACGATGCGGTTGATGGATTGCCCGGCATCGATGGTATGCAGGGTACTGAAAACCAGGTGGCCCGTTTCTGCGGCGCTGAGGCCGATTTCCACTGTTTCCCGGTCGCGCATTTCTCCCACGAGAATCACCTTGGGAGCCTGTCGCAAGGCGGCCCGAAGCCCATTGGCAAAGGTATCGAAATCCAGCCCGAGTTCCCTCTGGTTGAAGGTGGCCGTCCTTTGGGGATGCACGAACTCCACGGGGTCCTCCAGGGTGACCACATGTACGGCACGCTCCCGATTGACTTCATCGAGTATGGCGGCAAGAGTCGTGGACTTGCCGCTGCCCGTGGCGCCGGTGACAAAAACGATGCCGTATTTTTCCTGGGCTATGGATTTGAAAACCGAAGGCATGTTGAGGTCTTGAAGGCTGGGTATCCTGGTGGGCAACTGCCGCATGACGATGGAATAAGTGCCGCGCTGGGAAAACACATTGACCCTGAATCTCGCGCGCCCCGGCAGGTGATAGGAAAGGTCGCACGAACCGGTGCCGAGAAGGTGCTGAATGTTCCTGGGATCATTGCCTGCAAGGTTCAGCATGAAGGTTTCCGTATGAAAAGGCGTCAGGATATCGATGCCCGCCTTCTTGCAAACTGGCGTGAGAACGCCGTCGATCTCCGCCTGGAGCGGCTTTCCCACCGTGAAATTGATGTCCGACGCCTGTGGATTTTCGTCCAGGATATCGAGCAAAATGGAATCGAATTCTTTGCGTCTCAAGGCTGTTCTCCCCAACAAGCCTACACCTCGGTAAAATCAGCGGGCGGCTCCGTGAGATATTGACGAAATTTTTCCTTTTCCACGCATTTGTTGTACGCTTCGTCGGGATGGATTTTCCCGGCTTTCAGCATGTTCATGATGCCGTCGTCCAGGGTCTGCATGCCGTACTTCTTCCCCGTCTGAAGGGCCGAAGGGATCTGGTGGGTTTTTCCTTCACGGATCATGGCTCGCACGGCATGGGTGGCGATCATGATTTCGAGCACCGCGCACCGTCCTTTCACATCGGCCCGTTTGAACAGTGCCTGGGAAAGCACGGCTCGCAGGGCATCGGCCAGAGTCGAGCGAATCTGGGCCTGCTCTCCCGTGGGAAAGACTTCGATGATGCGGTCCACCGTTTTGGCCGCGCCGATGGTGTGCAGGGTGGAAAAGACCAGGTGGCCCGTCGCGGCGGCTTCGAGTGCCAGCCGTATGGTTTCCAGGTCGCGCATTTCGCCCACGAGAATGATGTCCGGGTCTTCGCGCAGGGCGGCTCTGAGCGCCGCAGAGAATGACTGTGTGTGTGTGCCCACTTCGCGATGATTGACGACGCAATTCTTGCTCAAATGTACAAATTCGATGGGGTCTTCGATGGTCAGAATGTGATCCTTGCGCTTGCGGTTGGCTTCGTCCACGATGGCCGCGAGGGTGGTGGACTTACCGCTTCCCGTGGGGCCCGTGACCAGGACCAGTCCTCGTGGCAACTTGGCCAACTGGGAAACCACGGCAGGCAGGCCCAACTGCTCCGTTGAAAGGATTTCACTGGGAATTTCCCTGAATACCGCACCGATACCGTTTTTTTGTCGAAAGAAATTGGCACGATACCTTGCCAGGCCGGGTATTTCGTAAGAAAAATCGAGATCTCCCGTTTCCTCGAATATCTTGATCTTTTCTTCGGGGGTGATCTCATAGAGCATGGTTCGCAGTTCATCATCATCAAGGATTTTGTATTTCACCCGTTCGAGGTCCCCGCGAATCCTCATGACCGGTTGCTGGCCCGAAACCAGGTGAAGGTCCGATGCCTTCTGCTCATTCACCAATTTGAAAAACGCATCTATTCTCGCCATGAGCCGTTCTCTCTCCAGAAATTTCCGATCGCTCGCCACGAAGACCACTCCCCCTGGGAATGCTCCGCCTCCATAAATACCCCAACCGCCACTTTTTCAACACTGGCATGAAACGCGCCTCAAGAGCAACGAAAAAGCTCCTTCCGTTCACTCGATACTCCGCGTATCGCCGTCAAAAGATGGTGATCCAGTGCTTGTGGCGCTCGTCCAGGCGCTCGAGCCCCGCCTTGACGGCCGCATCCAGAGCAATCTCGAATTCGCGGGACGTCACCCTCCGCCCGATTTGAGCCTTTCCAACCGCATCGCCGCAGGGATGATACTGGCTCATGACGTTCACGTAAGTGCCCGGTGAGATTTCCCCGGCAATGAACCGGGCAACGTGTTCCGTGCCCGCAAGCCCTTCGGGCATCACCAGGTGCCGCACGAGAAGCCCCCTTTGGGCAATGCCCTGCTCGTCCAATCGCAGATCCCCCACCTGCCGATGCATTTCTTTGAGCCCCGCCCGCGCCCGTTCGGGATAATCAGGGGCGTCGCACAGGCGCCGGGCCACCTCCTCGTCCCAGAATTTGAAGTCGGGCATGTAAAT
This sequence comes from uncultured Syntrophobacteraceae bacterium, assembly GCA_964603955.1. Lineage (GTDB taxonomy): Bacteria > Desulfobacterota > Syntrophobacteria > Syntrophobacterales > Syntrophobacteraceae > SLCH01. The sequence goes on along the minus strand of CAZRWT010000005.1, from coordinate 3,568 downwards.
GTCCACGATTCCATCCAGGAGCTTGAGCAGCGAGGTGCGTTCGTACCCTCCGCAATTGTACACCAGGGGGATTCGCAGCCCCTTTTCCACGGCATGGGGCAGAGCTTCGAGAATCTGTGGAGTCACATGAGTGGGGGTCACAAAATTGATGTTATGGCACCCTCGTTCCTGGAGCGAAACCATGATGTCCGCCAGCACTTGGGGTTCCACGGGCACCCCCTCTCCCAGGTGGCTGATGTCGTAGTTCTGGCAAAAAATGCAACCGAGGTTGCAAAAAGAAAAGAAAATGGTCCCCGATCCCTTCTGCCCCACCAGGGGACGCTCTTCTCCAAAATGCGGCCCGTAGCTCGCCACAACGGCATGGCGTCCCGTTCGGCAGTACCCCTTCTCCCCTTTCGTCCGATCCACGCGGCACATGCGGGGACAGAGAGTACACCGGCTCAACCACTGGAGAGCCCGCCGGACGCGATCCGGCAGCCTGCCGCTGCTCCAAAGCTTCACGTAACTTCCTTCCATATTGCAACTCCATTCATCTGGATCGCTCTGCGATTCCATCCCACACCTCGACAATGGAAGCGGCCAAAGAAAGTCAAAGGCTCCTTCGATCGCCACTCCCTTCGTGCTTGTCGTGAGCTGAGATTTTAGGTTGTTTCCAAATCGGGCTATTGGTGTTTTATCAGAGGGACTTGAAAGGGTTCGACGTCTTCTACATCGAGTTCGACGCTCACCGATCTTTGTATGAGATCAATGCTCACTACCAACCGCCCTTTATTGGGGTTCCGGCGTACAAGGATGCCCACACACCCCTTCAATGGTCCCCTGGCAACCCGTATCCATTGACCATCCTGCAAATAAGAGTAGAGACTCAGCTTTTTTTGGGATTGCAAAAGGGTTTCCAGGTTTTGGACCTGGTGTTCCGGTATGGGCAAGGGGCCTTCGGAGTTGCTCAGGAGTTTGACGGCTCCCGGTACACGCAAAATACTATGTGTGGCGTAATTGTCGAGAACCGTCCTCAGGAAGACATAGCCCGGAAAAAGAGGAACCAGGAGCTTTTTTCTGCGATCCTTGCGTTTGCTCCATGTCTCCATCAAGGGAAGAAAAGCCTGAAAGGATTTGTCCTGCAGCCGCTTGGACACTTCTTTTTCGTGGTTGACCTGAACATAGAGTGCAAACCATGCTTCGGCGTCACCCGATAATCTCGGGAGAATGATGGGGCCTTCACGATCTTTCGTTTCCGGGATCGGCAGATGACGCCTGTTGTCGGCTTCTGCAGATATCATGACGGTTCTGATTCCTCCTTGATCGATGGGTTGAGAGGAAATGTCGGTGTTGCGCAAGAATTTCTTCCACGCTCCACGGGGTTTGGATTCGAAGCAGCCTCTCTTGTTTGTCCCGATAGGCCAGAAAGCCCTTTTCCACAGCATGAAAGAAAAGATCTTTTGTCAGGATCACGTCCATTTTACAATAATCGGTGAGTAAATCCCAGCGTCCCTCGCGAAACCACTGTACGGCTTGAAGTCCATTGGAATTCTTATGTTTTCCAAGATTCTGCTCTGCCAGATGATCGAGGCTCAGTCGCGAACCCAGGTTCTTTTTGATTTCCGACAAAATGTCGAAGGTCGGCAAGGTCCTAAAATCAAAGGGGGTATAGGCCTGCAAAACGGCGTAATCGAAATGAACGATGTTGAAGCCCACCACCAGGTCCAGTTGTTTCAGGTCTTCCAGCAGGCGGGGAATATCTCCTTCGCAATAAACCTGGAAGTTGCCTGTGGAGAATTCGTAGAGAACGGCCACGGAAACTTTCATGAGATGCTTGTTGTTCCAGCCTCCTACCTCGTTGGACAGCTTCTGGGTTTCCAGGTCGAAAAAACCGATGCGTCGGGATGGTGTCACGGCATCCTCGATGCCGGGAGTGTTTTCCATGTACTTTCCTTTGATTTTGCCGGGAAGGGTTGAAGGTTGCTCGCCTTCGAGCCGAAAGCTCCTTGGGAGAATTCCGTGTTGCGGTGTATGCTCTTTTCTCATGCGCTTGCCCTTGGTTAATCATCAGGAGGCAAGACAACGTGACTTTCTCTCCTCAATGAATTGAGGGGAGGAAGTAGTTTGGACGCTGATCCTAAAAGAGATTCACTTCCACACGAGTACCCGGGTCCAATCCCTCATCGTGCTCGGAAATGATGACGTAACCGTCCGCTTTCACCAAAACACCGATCATGGAAGATTTACCAAAAACGGGGTTCGCCGTGTATCCGGTTCCGCTTCGAGCCAGCGTCACGGGAATGCAATCCGTTCGGCCATGCACCGACGGCACCGGACGCCCAAGCAAGGCGGAAATCGTTTTGGAAGACATCAAAGGGTCGTGGTCCAAGGCCTGCCCCTGCAAGATTTTGATCATGGGCACCACCATGAGCCGGCAGACCATCTGGGCTGAAAGAGGGTGCCCGGGCAACCCCCAAAACACTTTTTTCCCCACGCGGGCCAGAATGGTGGGCTTGCCGGGCCTTATGGCAACACCACTGACCAGAAGTTCCACATCGAGAAAGTGATCGAGGATATTGAGGGTATAGTCCCTGGCCCCTACAGAGCTGCCCCCCGAAAGGAGGATCATGTCGTGCCCGATCAGAAGTTCACGGCACTTTTCAACCAGGACATCCAGATCGTCTTTCAAAACCACGACCTTTCCCACAATGCCCCCGGCTTCCCACACCAAACCTGTAAGGGAATAAGTATTCATATCCCGAACCTTTCCGGGAGGCGGTTCCCCGACACTCACGGGCAGAATTTCATCCCCGGTGGAAACAATGGCGACCCTCGGCCGCTTAAACAGGGGAACGTTAAGAACACCAACGGCGGCAAGAGCGGCAACGTCCTGGGGCCGCAGGATGTGGCCTTGTTCCAGGAGGCATTGCCCTCCGGCAATGTCTTCCCCCACCCCCAGGATGTTTTCCCCTGGAGCGGCGGGCCGGGTGACTTCCACTGTTTTTTCATCGAGGAGCTGCGTGTGTTCGATCATGACCACCGCATCGGCTCCGGAAGGGAGCATGCCGCCGGTGGCTATGGCCATGGCACTTCCCGCTTCGAGGGAATGAGGAGGAGGCTCCCCCATCAAAACCTCTCCAGTCACTTGCAAGAGCGCCGGAAGGGACTCGGAAGCTCCGAAAGTATCCCGAGATCGAACCGCATAGCCGTCCATGACGGCCCGGGGAAAATGGGGCACGGGCTCGCGGGAGTACACGGCTCCGGCGACCACTCTGCCGTAAGCGTGCTCCAGGGGAACCGACTCGATACACAGAGGGTCGAACCCGGCAATGATGTTGATGACTTCCTGAACGGTCTTGACACGGAGAAATTCCGGCATGATGAGGCTCCGCTTTTTGAGAGGCGCAAGATTTGGAAAGCTTTTCAGGGCATTAGTTCATCCACTTGAAGGATGCGAGTCTTGTCGTCAAAAACAGTACTGGCTGGAAATGAGAAGGGGGGGATTTTTGGAGTAGGAGCGGGAGGGCAGATCGAAACCGTTCTGTCAGACCTACCCAAATCTACTCATAGGTAGATATTGGAGCTGACT
>CAZRWT010000004.1:0-80844 GCA_964603955.1 uncultured Syntrophobacteraceae bacterium | reverse complement strand
ATCTACACCCTCTTACCTATCCTGTCAATCCTTTTTTATGCACTATTTTTTGATCCTAAAAAACAAAGCCCTGAACCCCAAACAATTCATCATTGAAGTTCTCGCACCCCAAAGCTTGTGCCCACAGCCACAGCTGAATCAATGAGGGAAGAATTCACGGGCACCAAGCGCTGCTTTCCCATTACATCATCCAGGGGTACTGCCACCATATCGCCCCCCTGAAGCCCAACCATACAATTGAACTGCCCGTTATCGACAAACTCCATAGCTTTTACGGCAAACTGAGTTCCCAGCAAGCGATCTCCCGGTGTGGGGGAACCTCCGCGCTGAACATGCCCCAGGATCACCACCCTACACTCTATGTTGGTCTTGGACTCGATTTCATGGGCAATGGAGTGACTTACCCCACCCAAACGAACAGGGTCCGGACTGTCGTCAATGATCTTGTGAATGCTCTGTTCGCCATCGATACCCTTGACCCCCTCGGCCACGGCAATGATGCTGAAGCGTCGCCCAAAGTGATTCCTTTTTCTCACGACCCTGAGAACTTCATCCATGTCGTAAGGAATTTCAGGAATGAGAATGATGTCCGCTCCCCCTGCAATGCCGGACTCCATGGCAAGCCAGCCCGCATTGCGTCCCATGACTTCCACAAGCATCACACGCTGATGCGATTGAGCGGTGGTATGTACTCGGTCTATTGCTTCGGTAGCGATAGCCCTTGCCGTATCGAAACCAAAAGTGATGTCCGTCCCTTCCAGGTCTTTGTCGATGGTCTTGGGAAGCCCTACCACTTTGGCACCTTTTTGCATGAGCATCCCGGCGATTGTCATGGTGCCGTCACCCCCGATGCAAATGAGAGCGTCCAGCCCCAGATCGTCATAAAACTGCATGCATTGGTCGGACACGTCCACTTGGACCTTTGCACCGCAGTCGTGAGGCGTATAGCGGAAGGGATTAGCTTTGTTGTCGCTCCCTATTATGGTGCCTCCCTGGGTGAGAATGCCGGAAACACTTTCAAAATTCAGAAAGGAAAACTTCTCTTCGATCAAGCCGCGAAATCCGTCATGGAATCCGATAACTTCCATCCCATGCCTGTTTATAGCGCTTTTGGTGACCCCTCGTATCACAGCGTTCAAACCGGGACAGTCCCCCCCACCGGTCAAAATACCAATCCTTTTTTTGGGCATAGCTACCTCCTGAAATTTTTCATTTTTTCTATTCTGCACAACAAAAAAACAGCACGGTGACACTGATCTCACACACCTCAACGGGGTCCCGTCAAATATGGACTTGTTTTAAGTTTCCCATCAGGATCACGGCAAAATAGCCCTATCAAACATCATTGCACCACCAGAAAAAAGTACAGAGACGAGAGCACCGCCCAAGCAAGAACACACACGGTGCTCAAAACACACAAGCCTGCAAAAAGTTTGTGATAAATATTTTCCCCGATCCGTTCTTCATAGCCCATGAGAAATGACAGGAGAATTCCGAAAGCTAACCCTCCACCATGCGCCCAGTTGTTGATACCCGGAAAAAACAGGCCAAAGAGAAATATTCCGACAGCCCATCCACTCACTTGTTTGTAGACCAGATGACCGAAATGCCCCCCCCTGCTCTTTCCATAATAAAGCGCAGAGCCAATGAGCCCGCAAAGAGCAGCCGAGGCCCCAAGGGTAAAAGTAATTCCCGCAAAATATGAAACCACATACCCTCCCACACCGCTGAGAGTATAAATGATGATCAGCCGGTAACCTCCATATTCCTGAAAAACCAGTGGAGCGATTTGCCGGATGGCGATCATGTTGAAAAGAATGTGGAGAATCCCTCCATGAAGGTAATTGGCGGAAATCAAAGTCCACCAGCGATGAAACCGATCGATGGGAACAGTACCGGAAGCCCCCAAGAGCAGGAGGCTGCGGTTATCCGGAGACAAAAAAGCAAAGGGACTCATGGAAAAACTCATAGACGCCGGATTCATCAAGAGGGACAGAATGAACATTCCTGCATTGATGGCGATGACTTTGCGCACAAAATCATCGCCATCGAGGACGATTCGAGCCCAAAAATTGTTTTTCAAAAAAGATCCTGGACGTGAGATACCGCAATAGGGGCAATGGAGTTCATCACGACTGATGAGCTTATTGCAATTGGGACACAAAATCGAACGTTTTCCTCCATTCTCAATCGTCAAGCCGCACCGCCTGTTCTCATTTCAAAAGCTCAGAATTATGTTGTACTCGGCCGGCATGAAAACTACGGGAAAACTTGGCTTTAACTTTCGCAAATAAATCACCCGTACCTAATGGTGGTTGCCCGATCACATCAACACACCCATCCCGGCCGAACAATCCCTCTCTTGACTTGAATTCACTCTTCATTATTATACCAAAGCTTTCCGAGATTGTGAAAAAGTAAGTAGATGTTGAGGAATAGGCTCCTAAACGGTATCAGCTGAAACTGCAAAACCTCAAAAGGGACACAAGAACCATCACAATTATTGTCGGCACAAACAATGAGAAAACTTTAAAAGGTACAGCACCTTGGAGTTTCAAAAATTGGAAAAAAATCCCACAAAATTCGAAATATCAAAGCTTGCTGCAAAAAAAACTGAAGAATGGGTTCCCATTTCTCCGGCAGGCACAGAAGGCTGCCTCTGGGAGGAAGATCACTTTGACTACGAAGCGTTAATGCAACCTCAAAACTATAAAAATGACAAACACCAAGCATAAATGGCCAAAACCAGGCTATTCAGACCGCTTTTTCCATCCAAATAAAAAGGAAACGCCAAAATGAAGCATGGAAGGCAAACTTCAGAGTGTTATTCGTTATGTGTAATTTTTGTTTTTGCTTTGTTTTTCATGGCCTCTTGCACTTTCCAAAAGTTCGAAACCGATATCACCATCGAGCCTCCCATATTAGATCAAGCACTGGAAATAGACCCCCAAAAACCCTACTACTCGATCAACCTCCTGACATCCACACAAGAACTCACCACTCCTCGGATTTACATCTACAAAGGCAAGCGGCGCCTGCTTCTTGTGGACAATGGTACTCTGGTGAGGGACTTTCCAATCAGCCTGGGATTCAATCCGGAAGGGGATAAATATGTCAAGGGAGACGGTAAAACTCCTGAAGGGGAATTTTTCATCATCAAAAAAAATCCTCACAGCAGGTTTTATAAATCTCTCGGGATCAGCTATCCAGCTCCCAGGCATGCTCAAGAAGCCCTCCAACAGGGACGCATTTCTCACGAAGAGTACAGAAAAATCATGCAAGCACAGGAAAAAATGACCCTACCCCCATACGATACAATCTTGGGTGGAGCCATTTTTATCCATGGGGGAGGAATTCAAGGCGATTGGACCGAAGGATGCATCGCTCTTTCCAACTCCATCATGGATGAGCTTTTTGAAATCATTTCCGTGGGAACCAGGGTGGAGATATTTCCCTGAATCACTGTAAACGCTTTGCGACAAAAGCCTTCACCTCATCCCTCTCAAGGGCTTGTTGCATTTCTTCCAGGACTGCGTCCATATCCTTTTCAGTTTGCGAAGAAAACACCCAGTGGCTGGGAATAAACGCAAGTACGACAGCAAGAAAAAGGAGCACGGCAATTCCCTGGGTCGCACTTTGAAATACTTTCTCGAAGTTGGTCACGCCATTAACAATTCCAAGCAAAGCTAGAAGCGTGGCAACCGTCTCTATGGCCATATTTACCTGCTTTCCGAATGGCTTCCGTATGAGAGACATGGAACGCTTCCACCTTTCCCTATTGGAAAGAATGTTCGCAACATAGGCTTCAAGGGAATGTTTATTTTGTCGGGATTTCAGCTCTTTCAATAATTTTGCGCGGAAGTTTTTCGTTCCCCTATGTGAGTAATGCGCACCCGCAACCCCAAGTACCAACCCGAACAGAATCAAAGCCTCTATCATGTAACCAGCCATTCTCCAGTAAAACAATTGAACAATTTGCGGCGATCTACCCTACTCTCTTGACCTTCAACACATGCTTTCCACGAAAAACGGGAGGAAATATACGCTTTTTCCCGTACGATGGCAAGTTTAGAAGACACTGCAAGATCGTTGAAAATTGTTTCATGGGAAATAGTTACCTGAAACCCGTCAAAAAAGCGTTGTCAAGACTCCTTCAGAATCCTGCATCCATAAGATACTTTTCATAATTCAATGAGTGGGACACCGACCTTCTCATCGGCCTTCCCCCAATCTACTTGTAGGGGTTCTTTCTCTTCGAGCATTCAGGAGCCTGAGTTGAGTTCCCATATCTTTCAGGGACCATTCAAATGTACCGGTGGAGCTATCACGCATTCCATGCTTGTAATCATATCTGAGGTGATAATCTCCCTTGATGGTCACCACCCCATTAAGCTCTCTTGCGATATATCTGACGATCATCTCATACCTTATGCTCTCCACATCTTCAAATTTTTCTCGATACTCCTTTTGTAGCTTGTTCCAAGAGCTGCCATCCTCCAAGGCAGCGACATCGAAATGTTCACCAAGGGCTTTGAAGTCTTTTTTTTCAAAAGAATCCAGATAGGTCTTGACAAAACTCTCCACCCGATCACGCAACAATTCATCCGGCTCACCATGGAATACCAATGGAACCTCGTCGTACCTCTCGACTTTAGACGGCTCTCCGGCAGGTGTTTGTGCAGCCCTTTCCCCTTGGGGCAACTCATGGATGGGTGTGCTCCTGAGCAATCCTACGGCTGGATCAGGAGCGGGCATTAAAAGCGGAGACTTCTCCAAAAGTGATGTTTTTTCTTCGGTTACCCTTTCGTTATGGAGCAAGGACACATCTTCATCAGCAACCCTTGACTCTCGATGAGGAGCTTTCCAACTGTCGGAATCGGAAATGGATGAATGTGCGGAATCGTTAAGCCTCCTGGGAGCAGGGGGATAATACTGGCGAAGCAACTGGAGTTCATATTCGCTATGGCCTCCGGAGAGAAGGCTTTGCAACAACATTCCACCGATCCCCAACAGTAGAACAACTCCAAGGACAATCCAAACCGTCCTGTTTTTCAAAAACAGGACGGTTTGAAGTACTCTATCTTTTTTGGCAACTTTATTGTCGCTGTGCAAATCAGCAGAGCGGAAAAGGAGAGTATCATACCGACGCCTCAAATTCGAATCACTCAAAACAGCATAAGCCAATTCGATGCGCTCTAAGCGAGCAACGGCCTGTGGGTCACCCTTCCGAGATTCATTATACCACAGTTGTTTGAGGCGGTCGTAGGACGCCTCTATATCTGTGAGGGTAGCGTCCGCCCCCAACAGAAGAATTTCATAGTGGCTCAAATCTTCAGATGTGGAGCCCATATTGTTTTCTGGAACGAAAGGTTTCATGGGTCCCCCGGAACTCTATTTTCCCATAAGCTCGACATTATCAATGATGCAAAAGGCAATCAAAAAAACGGCACTTGAACCGACAAGAAAAAGTAACAAGTTATCGCAAAAGTATCCCAAAATCCCTCCTCATGTTATTCATTTTCACTGAGCATGCCGAACTTCACAGTATCTTTTTATAAGGAAGAAATTCTTCAGCACCTGGGATATATTGTAGTAGAATACTCTAGTCTGTGCTATGATCCAATCGATTTCAAGTATTTACGATTTATTCTGAAGCGCTTTTCATGATATTGAAAAACTATTTCTTTCAGGGCATAATAGTAAACTTATGATTATCCATATCAGCAAACTCATAAGGAGGCGCTTCGCTTGAGTCCGTTCTACAAAAATTTAGCCCTTTGGTTGGTCATCAGTCTTATGGTGATCCTCCTGTTCAACATGTTTCAACAGCCCAAACAGCCCAGCCAGGAAACGACATACAGTCAATTCCTGAGCTCAGTGCAGCGGGGCGAGGTTTCCCAGGTAACCATACAGGGAAACAATATCCAGGGAACCTACGTGGATGGAAAGCCTTTCCGCACGTTCCAGCCGCGAGATGCGGAGCTAATCGGTATTCTCAGGGAAAACAGAGTAGAAATACAAGCCAAACCCGAAGACGAATCCCCCTGGTACTTCACCATTTTGGTCAGCTGGTTTCCCATGCTGCTCCTCATCGGCGTATGGATATTTTTCATGCGTCAGATGCAGGCCGGCGGAGGAAAGGCCATGAGCTTCGGGAAGAGCCGGGCGCGACTGCTCAATGAAAGCGCCAAAAAAGTGATGTTTGAAGACGTCGCGGGAATTGAGGAAGCCAAGGAAGAACTCCAGGAAGTCGTGGAATTCCTGAAAGACCCTAAAAAATTCACACGGTTGGGAGGTCGCATTCCCAAAGGCGTTTTGCTGGTGGGTGCACCGGGTACAGGAAAAACTCTGCTGGCAAGAGCCATCGCCGGAGAAGCGGGGGTACCCTTTTTCACCATCAGCGGCTCCGATTTCGTGGAAATGTTCGTGGGCGTTGGAGCTTCCAGGGTAAGAGATCTTTTCATGCAGGGTAAGAAAAGCGCCCCTTGCATCATTTTTATTGACGAAATCGACGCCGTGGGGCGCCACCGGGGCGCCGGCCTGGGTGGAGGACACGACGAGCGCGAGCAAACTTTAAATCAACTCCTGGTGGAAATGGACGGTTTTGAATCCAATGAGGGGGTCATCCTGGTTGCGGCAACCAACCGCCCGGACGTCCTGGACCCGGCTCTTTTGCGACCCGGTCGCTTTGATCGCCAGGTAGTGGTACCGGCACCGGACATTCGCGGGCGCGAAGGCATCCTCAAAGTGCATACCCGCACCAAACCCCTGGCCCCCAATGTGAGCGTGAAAACCCTCGCCAAGGGAACCCCCGGTTTTTCCGGCGCGGACCTGGAAAACCTGGTGAATGAGGCGGCTCTTCTGGCAGCCCGGCAGAACAAGGACCTCATCGAAATGTCCGATTTCGAATCCGCAAAAGACAAAGTGATGATGGGGCTTGAACGCCGAAGCATGATCCTCACCGAGGAGGAGAAAGCCACCACGGCTTACCATGAAGCGGGCCATGCCCTTGCTGCACGATTCCTCCCCATGGCCGATCCCCTTCACAAGGTGACCATCATCCCTCGCGGACGAGCTTTGGGCCTCACCCAACAATTGCCACAGGATGATCGACACACCTATTCCAAAGAATACCTCGTGGACACCATCTCCATTCTCATGGGAGGCCGTGTTGCCGAGGAGATCATTTTCAACCGCCAGACCACCGGTGCTTCCAACGATATCGAACGGGCCACCCAGATCGCCCGGAAAATGGTTTGCGAATGGGGAATGAGCGAAAACCTGGGTCCTCTAAGCTTCGGCAAGCGCGATGACCAGGTGTTCCTGGGCAGGGAAATTTCTCGCCACCGGGATTACAGCGAAACAACCGCCATAGCCATCGACACGGAAATTAGAAGGATCGTGGATGACAATTATCGGCGCACCCAGCAAATTCTCCAGGACAACATCGAGCTCCTCAAACTCATAGCCCAGGCACTCCTGGAGAGGGAAACCCTGACCCTCCAGGACCTGGACGCCATCATCAAGGAATATGACCCGGAGCTGCTTGAAGGTCTACCCCGCGGCCCGGCACAAGAACAGGGGGAATCGCTATCGAAAAAGCCTTCAACCGGAATTCGCTCCAAGCAGGAAACGCTCCACAATAGCGATCCGAAAACCCCAGACAGCGCTGATCAGGATTCTCCCGAAGAGAAAAACTCTTCCGAGAAACAGGAAAGCTGATATTCATGACGGTGACGGTCCGAAAACACTATTCCATCCCCCTGGAAGCCGGGAGCATGGAGCTTGGCGAGCGCACCCTCGTCATGGGAATCTTGAACGTCACTCCCGACTCCTTTTCCGATGGGGGCAAACACCACAGTCCTCACGCCGCCCTTCAACACGCCCTGGACATGGTGGTGGCGGGAGCCGACATCCTCGATATCGGAGGCGAATCCACCCGGCCGGGTTCCGAACCGGTACCGATCGAGGTCGAGTTGGAACGGGTCATTCCGGTCATCGAAGCCGTTCGGGAATCCAGCGACGTGCCCATTTCCATCGACACGACCAAGGCTCAAGTGGCCAGGGCGGCCATGGAGGCGGGGGCCGACATCATCAATGATGTGAGCGCCCTTCGCTTCGACCCGGACATGGTGGATGTAGCCGTCGAATCCGGGGCTCCCGTTATCTTGATGCACATGCGGGGAGAGCCCAAAACCATGCAGCAAGACCCGCGCTACGCCTCCCTTTTTTCTCAAATGATCCATTTTTTTGAAGAACGCATTCAATTCGCCGTAGAACACGGTGTTTCACGAAACCGTATCATTGTCGATCCGGGAATCGGTTTCGGCAAAACGGTGGACCACAACCTCCAGATCATCAGGAACCTCGAATTTTTCCAGTGCCTGGACCGCCCGATCCTGGTGGGGGCTTCTCGAAAGCGATTCATCGGGACACTGCTGAACCTGCCTGTCGAGGAGCGGGAAACGGGCACCGCCGTGGCTCACGGCATCTGCATCACATCGGGAGCCCACCTGATACGAGTCCACGATGTGACTATGGGCAGACAGACGGCCGCCATGGGAGATGCAATCCTCCTGGGCAAAGCATTCCATTGAACATTCATTCATTGACCGAATATGTGTATCCTTGAAAAGATTCGTGGATTGATCCGCTTTCTCAACACGAACTATCGAACAACCGGGGAGAACCTTCATGTTACTGGCGATGGACATCGGCAATACCAACACGGTCCTGGGTTTATTCAAAGACAATGGGCTCCTTGAAGACTGGCGAGTCAGAACGGATGTAAACACCACGGTTGATGAACTGGGCATCTCTGTGCGGAGTCTTTTCGATGCCCATGACATCCCTGTTCGCAACGTCAACCATGTGATCATTTCCTGTGTTGTGCCTCCGGTGCTCAACACCGTCGAAAGGTTTTGCAGAAAATATCTCGACATCACCCCCCTGGTCGTGGGCCCCGGCATCAAAACGGGCATGCCCATCTTTTACGACAACCCCAAGGAAGTGGGCGCCGACCGGATCGTCAATGCGGTGGCCGCCTACGAAATGTACCACTGTGCGTCCATCGTGGTGGATTTTGGGACGGCCACGACATTCGACTACATATCGGATCGTGGCGAGTACCTGGGAGGCGTCATCAGCCCCGGCATCATGATTTCGTGTGAGGCCCTGTTTCTCAAAGCTTCCAAGCTCCCTCGAGTGGAAATTTTCGCCAGACCCAAGTCCATCCTGGCCAAAAACACCACGGCATCCATGAATGCGGGCATTGTCTTCGGGTATGCCGGACTGGTGGAAGGGATCATCAACAGGATGAAAAAAGAAGTGGGGGTAAACCTCAAAGTGGTGGCCACGGGAGGCCTGGCGGGCCTCATCGCCGCTGAATGCCCCGCCATCGACGAAGTGGACGATTTCCTCACCCTCAAAGGGCTGCACATCCTCTTCGAACGGAACAGAAAAAATCCATGAGCTTTACACCCCTTCCCCCGGAAAGCCTCATAGCCCTGGTGGCCCCGGCCAGTCCCTTCAATACGGAAGATTTCCATCGGGCGTGCGGGTTCATTGAAGAACGGGGATTTCGAGTCCACCACGGAAAGCACCTGCCGTGCAAAAAGGGGTACCTGTGCGGCACGGAAGCCCAGCGTGCCCACGACCTCATCCATGCCTTGACCCATCCCGAAATCGCGGCCGTGGTGTGCGTGAAAGGAGGCTTCGGCAGTGGAAGGTTGATTCCCTGGTTACCCTTTTCCAACCTGTCCAAACGGCCCAAACCTTTCGTGGGTTACAGCGACATCACATTCCTTCACCAGGCATTGCAGAGCCGTTCCGGCTGGATGACCTTTCACGGCCCCAACCTTGTGGACATGAGCCACAGGCCCGAGGCGGTCGCGGCATTGCTGGAAACCCTCGAGGGCGGGGGCAACTTCGAGTGGGCTCTCCGGGAAGATCAGGTGCTCCGCCCCGGAACCGCCCGGGGTATCTTGAGGGGCGGCAACCTCACCTGCCTTGGGCATCTCGTGGGCACCCCCTTCATGCCCGACCTGAAAGGAGCCGTCCTTTTCCTGGAAGACCGGGGAGAAGCCCTCTACAGGCTGGATCGCCTCATGCTGCATCTCAAGCTCGCGGGACACCTGGACCACCTGACCGGCCTGGTCCTGGGGCAATTCACGGAATGCGCCGAACCGTCGAAAATATGGGAAATGGTGCTGGAACACACCCGGACCATGGGCATGCCCGTTGTCTGCGACATGCCTTTCGGCCACTCGTGGCCCAACGACATCCTTCCCCTGGGAGGACCATTCATCCTGGACACCGACGCCCGCATGTTCAAAGCGGCATTCCGCCCCTTTGACTCGTGAAGCGGCAGTCATAGAAACCCTTCCTCATATGACACCCAACGCGAAATCATCTCCCATGACCGGCAGTCCCACCGATTTCGACAAACGGATTCGAAAAACGGGCCCCCTATCCGCCGTCATCGAACCGATATTCCTCGATGCTCGTGTTCGGGGAGTTTTTTCGGGAGCCGCCCTGCTCCTGGCCGATCCGGAAGGAATTGTTTACGAAAACGTTTTCGGACACACTCGGCAAGGAGGACCGGCTCTTTCGCGTGATTCCCGCTTCGACCTGGCCTCCCTCACCAAACCCCTCGCCGCCACACTGGTGTGCATGAACGCCGTATCCGAAAAAACACTGAGCCTCGATGCTCCCCTGACACACTTTTTCCCTCGATCCATCGTTCCTCCCGAAAAAGCGGAAATCACCCTTTCCCAACTGTTGAGCCACTCTTCGGGACTGTGCCCTTACCTTCCCTTTTTCCAACAACTCATCCTTCTTCCACCCGATGAGAGAAAACAGCACCTCCTCGGGGCAATCCTGCAATCCCCTCCGGCCCGCAAACCCGGAACGGAAGCTCGATACAGCGACCTGGGCTTTTTGCTCCTCGGCCGAATTCTGGAGGAGGCTCTCGGCGCTCCCATGGATCACCTGTTTTACCGGGTCGTGCAATCGCTGGTCGGGCAAACCGACACCCTGCCGCGCTATGTTCCCCTGGAAATGGGCCGCGACCCCACAAAAGCCCCCCTCACGGGAGACATCGATACTCCGGATTATGTGGCCACGGAGTTCTGCCCCTGGAGAAACAGGCTGCTCCAGGGAGAAGTCCACGACGAAAACGCTCATGTCCTGGGGGGGATCGCTCCCCATGCCGGGCTTTTTGGAACCGCACGCGGTGTTTACGAAATCCTCTCGCGCCTGTGGGCGATTCATCGAGGGGAAACGACTTCCCCGGTCGTCGGCGCCGACACCCTGCGATTGTTTTGGAACAAATCCGGCCGTGTGCCTCACAGCACCTGGACCCTTGGATTTGATACCCCGTCTCGGGAAGGATCGAGCGCGGGGCGCTATTTCTCTCCCAAAAGCATCGGGCACCTGGGATTCACGGGCACGTCCTTCTGGCTGGACCTGGAAAAGGAGCGCCTCGTGATCCTGCTCACCAACCGGGTGCATCCGCACCGTGAAAACGACGGGCTGAAAGCTTTCAGACCCTACCTGCACAACACTGTAACGGAAAACTGGCCATGATCGAAAAATCTTCTGAAACCATTTATTTGATGGGAATCGGCGGCATCGCCATGGGAACCCTTGCCGGCATGCTGCATGAACAGGGCTACCGCGTGGTGGGCTCGGACCAGAACATCTACCCCCCCATGAGCGACCACCTCGAATCTCTCGGCATCACCTTGCACCGGGGCTACTCCGTCGAGAACATAACGTCCACTCCCGCAGACCTTTATGTCATCGGCAACGTCATCCGGCGCGACAATCCCGAAGCACGTCAGGTTCTGAGCCTCGGGAAAAAATATCTGTCCATGCCCCAGGCTCTGTGCAAATTTTATCTCGACCACCACCGGAGCCTGGTCGTGGCGGGAACTCACGGGAAGAGCACGACGACCTCCCTCCTATCCTGGATACTGGCTCACGGCGGGCTGGACCCCAGCGCCTTCGTGGGAGCTTTCGTCAAGAACTGGTCCAGGAGTTACAGGTTCGGAAGGGGGCCCTACATGGTCCTGGAAGGGGATGAATACGACACCGCCTTTTTTGACAAAGGCCCGAAGTTCCTGCATTACCGGCCCCATGTGGGCATCGTCACGAGCATCGAGTTCGACCATGCGGACATTTTTCCCGACTTCGACGCGGTGCTCGCGGCTTTCCAGTCCTTCGCGCGGCTCATCGAAATCGACGGCTGCCTTGTCCTCAACGCCGATGATCCTCACTGCATGTCCCTGAAAAATCTCTGCAAGGGCACCGTCCTCACCTACGGATGGGACAGCCGGGCGGATTGGAGAATCCTGGACGTCCATTACGGCAACGGACGCACAGCCATTCACCATACCCGACCGGGAAAAAGCGAGGCGAGCGTCATGACCACTCACCTTCCCGGACGCCACAATGCGGCCAACACCATGGCCGCCGTCATGGTGGCTCACCTTGCGGGCATGGACGAGGATGCCGTTCAGAAGGCCCTTTTAACATTCGAAGGGGTTCGCCGACGCTACGACATCCTGGGGGAACCACGGGGAATCCTCGTCATCGACGATTTCGCCCATCACCCCACGGCCGTGCGGGAAACCCTCCAGGCCGTCAGGGAATTTCATCCGCAACGGAGGCTCCTGGCCGTATTCGAACCCCGTACCAACTCCAGCCGCCGATCCGTTTTTCAGAAAGACTACGCCCTATCCTTCGATGCCGCCGACAGGATTTACCTGAAAGAGCCCCAGGGCATGGAAGCCATTCCTTTAGAGGAAAGGCTGCAAACGGAAAAACTGGTGGAAGACATCGGGAGTCGTGGAAAAGATGCGTTTTTGTTCAAGGAAACCGAACCGCTGCTCCGGGCCCTCGCGGACGATGCCGTTGAAAAGGACGTGATCGTGTGCATGAGCAACGGCAGCTTCGACGGCCTGCCCCATCGTCTTTCGGCACTTTTACACTCGCCGATACCGTCACCGAAAGTCTGACAGGCGACATGCGAGGAGTGCGCGAACATGGAAAAAAAATTGCTGCTCCACACCTGCTGCGGGCCATGCACCATTTATCCTCTCGATCGACTGCGCAGTGAAAAATGGACAGTGCGGGGTTTTTTCTACAACCCCTACATCCAGCCCTACCGGGAGCTGAGAAAGCGCCTCGAATCCCTGCAAACTTTCGCGGAGTCCGTGGAAATGCCGCTCATCACGCGCGAGGACTACGACCTGGAAGACTACCTGCGCCAGGTGGCCTTTCGTGAAGAAAACCGCTGCATTCTTTGTTATTCCCGGCGAGTGGATGCTGCGGCTCGACTGGCGGGAAAAAGCGGTTTCGATGCCTTCACCACGACTCTGCTCTACAGCAGGCTGCAAAACCACGAACTCATCCATGACCTGTGCCGGGCTGCGGCGAAACGATGCGGGGTGGATTTTTTTTACGAGGACTTTCGAGAAGGCTGGCGAGTGGGCCAGGAAGAAGCGAAAAGGCTGAACCTTTACCGTCAGCAGTACTGTGGGTGCATACTCAGTGAAAAGGAACGGTTTTGCCCCTCGCAAAGCCGCCGTAAGTCAAATGGAGTCGAAAAAAAGGAAAAGCATGAAAAATTCTGAAGATCGCCTTTTGGATCAAATCGAGCTGGAAAATGGATTGACCGTCTTTTTGTACGACCGGTCGAAACCCATAGCCGGAGACAGATGCCAGGTGCGGCTGCTCGCAATGGTGCCCGTTCCTCTGAAGGGTACCTCCATGGAAATCGATGAAAAATTCATACGGGAACAAGGGGAATTTCTGGTCTTTCAAGTTGAAAAGACACGAAATTTCATTGCCCAGGAGGAAGTATCCGCTGTGCTGGAGGAGATGAAACGGAATTTTCTCGTATCCGGTAGGAGCTATCTGGGCCACAGGAATTTTGCACAAAAATTTCTGGAAAAAAACTACGAAGAATGGAAAAGGAACCGGGAATGGCAAAAGTCCTACGCAATGACCCTCGCTGGTTTGAGTTCCGAGTGCGAAAGATAACAAAAAGTATCGAAATTCATGATCTCAAAGTTTCACGAGAGTATTCTTCAAGGTCGGATGGAAACGGGGGTTCCATTGGACACGAAACGGGCGAGCTCTTCCATATCGCTGTCATATAGAGCTATGCAACCTTGTGTCCAGTCTCTATGAGCTCCCCCTGCACGGATTAATACCTCACTTTCATGAGGGGCATCCGAGGCTAGGGCGTTGTTTGCCTCCAGAGCAATGATAGTGTTACGTGCATTGTGTGGAACAGTGAGATCATTCAAGGGTTCTTGTCCATCAGGGAGGGAGCTGTCCGACAATTCCTCACTTTGAGCTTCATAACTTTTCAAGGAAACGCGGAAGTCCCCTTCAGGAGTTCTGCCATCTTTATCGTGCTCCTTGTCCCCAATAGAATTAAGCCCCAATCCAACGGGATAATCTCTTACCAACACATTGGACTGAACCACATACATTCGGCGCTTTGCCTTGTACACAAAAATGTGAGGCTTTGTGATCTTTTGCACCGGTGTCAAATAGTCAATTCCAACGGCATGAAAGCTTCTGTCCGAAGCTTTTTGCCCGGCCCGGTATTGCATCCCCACCGAGCTCTCGACACCCTCTGTCCGGACTTTTTCCAGCTTAGGAGTTGACTTTTGCATGGAACAACCCGACAGGGCAAACTGCCCGAACAGAACCGCCACAAACAAGCATAACGCCATGAGTTCCTTTTGGACCATCCCTCCCTTTCTCCCCCATTGTATATTATCGTAGACCAGGATATGAGGCTTCCTATTCTAATGAATATCGCCCTCTATTCAAGCAAATTTTTTGTGAAAAACTCTTTGAAGCCATGTGCAACTTTTCGATGGTACTTTTACCACCCCCTTCGGCCTCTCTACTTCTCGTTCCCAAGCTCCAGCTTGGAAACAAGAAAGTTGCACATCGCATTCTTTGATAACCTTTATCGACGGACCACGGTGTCAGGGTCGATTACTTTAGGGCTGATAAAGATGAGCAGTTGTGTTTTTTCTTGCTCGGTTCCTTCGGATTTAAACAGGCGTCCCAATATGGGAACCCTGTTTAAACCCGGCGTTCCATCCATGCTCTGTCCCCTTCTATCACGCATGACCCCACCGATGACAACGATCTCGCCATCCTCGACAAACAATTCCGTACTGATGCTCCGCGTCTCGATGGATACTTGCTGGTTCATCATTGCTCCGGGTTCATCTTGTTTGGCATCGATTTTCATCCGAATCCTTCGGTCCGGAGTAATATGAGGGGTCACCTTCAATTCAACCACAGCGCGCTCAAACACCGTGGATGGTGTCCCTTCAGCAGTTTGCTGTAGGTAGGGGATTTGCACACCTTGGCTGATTTGCGCCTGAACATTGTTCAAAGTCATCACGTTGGGTGCTGCTATAACCTGAACTTCATTAAGCGATTCAAGCGCCCTAATAGTGGCATCCAATCTTAAGAAGTTACCTCCAACCATACGACCAATGTTGAGGCCGAAATCGGTAGGGGCACCCCCACCGGGAACCGTAACCTGAAAATCCGTGTAAGGGGAAATAGCAAATGGGGAAGATTGTATATTCAAATTCCAATTGATACCAAGTTCTCTGCTGGCTCTGGAGTTCAAAGTGACGATTCGGGCCTCGATAAGAACCTGCGGAGAAGGTCTGTCCAACCTGGCAATCAATTGCCGGGCATCGGCGATGCGTGCAGGAGCATCAGAGTAAATGACGAGATTGGTTCTTTCATCAATGGAGACCCGCCCACGTTCCCCCTTACTCTCATCAAGCCTCTTTGCAATAATGGCGGGTTGAGCATAGTTGATAGTGAAGTAAACCGTGGTCAATTCCCCAACATCCTTAACAGCCTCCAAAAGGGCTTGTTGAGCACGCAAAGCCTCGGCACGCATGTTGAGTTCTTCCCTCAACCGGGCTTCCCTGGCAATGCGGATCACATTGCCCTGGCGCTCATGCCCCAAACTGTTCATGGAAAGGATGATGTCCAAAATATGATCCCACGGCACTTTATCCACTTTGAGGGTCACCCTTCCACTCACATCGGGTTCGATGATCATATTGGTTCCCGTGATGTCCGCAATGAGTCTGAGGACATTGCGCAAATCCGCATCCATCAGATCGAGGCTGATGGGCTTTCCCGAATAGGTCTTGGTCAACAACAACGACGGATCCCGGCCATTTGCAGGCTCTGCCGCTCCGATATTCGACGTGAATGTGGAAGATCCGGCAGGTTCGTATCCCCCGGGATGGGGCGGCGGCCCAACCTGGCCGGGCGAGGAAGAAACCGGTCTTGCAGAAACAGGAACTTGTTGCCGTGTCATATCGGGGGAAGAATCCAGGCCCGACGAACGGCGTGGAGTAGTCGCGAAATGTGACGAATCAGCACCATCGGACGGCATTGAAGGGGGCGGCTCGGAAGACGGGGAAGAACCCGAGTCCGGCACGTTCGATGCTTCATCAACAGCACCCACGGAATTCGTCGACGCTTCCGTGCTTTGAGCTTCGGCATGGAACGGTACGTCAGGTTCCGTACTCACATTTCCCTGAGTCGCACAGCTCAAAATCAGTAGAAGACACCCGATGTACGTGCCGTATCCCATAATGTATTTTTTTATCTTTTTCATAAAGCCCCCATATTTTGGCTCATCTCCTGCCCCATATAGCCAATGTCATGCCTTGACGGATCCCCTATTCCGCAGGTCTGTCAAGGAAGCGATAAGTTTCAATGACACAGCCCACTTGAAGTAGTGATCTGTCTCTCTGGCGTATTAAGGTCAGGTTTCGCACCCTCAAAATCCTGTCCAATTTGCTCACTCGATCCAGAAACACCCCCAGCTCATGATATGTGCCCACCAGATCGAGCTTGACGGGTATGGCGGCATAAAACCCTTCCACCCTCTCTGCCTGCGGCTGAAAAAGGATGTTTTCAAGGCCGATTTCAGCTCCCAGTGTCGAAACACTTTCCAGAAACGCAGGTATTTCCCGCTGATCGGGCAGTAACTTCAAAAGTTCCGTGAACGCCTCTTCGGATTCCGCAAGTTGTTTTTCCAGTTCGGCCACCTGTCTGGCTGCTTCTCTCAGACGAGCCAAATTTCTCTCTTTTTGAGTCACCTGCCCCTTGAGACGGTGAATATTTTTAGCGAGGTCTTTGTACTGGAAAAAATAGAAGCTTCCTACCAGGATCAGAAGAGTACCAAGATAAAGGAGAATTTTTTGTTGAAAGCTCAGGGCTTCAACTTTTTCCTTGATAGCAAGGGAAGGAATTGCAGGTTTTTTCATCTTGAGCTTCATTGTTGTAGCCTTGCCTGCATTTGAGAAAAAGAAAAGAAACGATAACTGATTCGAAACTCTCTCAAATTAACATTTTTCATCGTAATACGTCTAGAATGAGTAAGATTAACTGAATTTTCTTGTATCATGGGTGAAGATTCCAAATTTCTCATAAATTCAACGATACTCTCATTATTTAAAGCCGTACCATCTAAAGTTATGGTATTGCCCGACTGAGTCAGCCTCTCAAACCACATCCTGTCAACGGGCAGCTCCACGCTCAGAGACGCAAGAACCCGCACAATGGTATCTCGATCTTTTTGCAGGCTCTGGATGATGGCCGTTTTTTTCTCGATGATTTCCTTTTTAGCCGTCAAATCCTTGAGCATTCTATCGTATTTGGTGTATTGAGCAGTTTCGCGGTCCAGTTGGACAATGCGCCGATCCAGGCGCTCTTTTTCGTTTTTCATTGAATGCCGGACATAACCGATTCCCCCTATCGCGATCACAATGCTCAGGCCATAAGCCACAATGAATTGGCGTGTCGTGTCTCTTGTTTTGCGAGCCTTTGCAGGAAGTAAATTTATACGAATCATTTTTCTTTGGTCTTCCTTAATGCCAATCCCATAGGAATGGCCATTTGAGGGCCGATACATGCCAGATATTCTCCATCGAAGTTCCCAACATCCCATTCGATGTAGTCCAATGGATTGAAAATACTCACCTCAATATTCAAATGTTCTCGAAAAACATCTTCCAACCCCGGTATACGACTGGCTCCCCCACTCAGATAGATTTGCTTGACCCGATCATCGGGATAATTGCTCTGGTAGAAATCCAATGCACGTTTACACTCTCCAATCCAATTCTGAACCACGGCTACAAATATCTTTTCCAACTCTTCTTCCGGAACCCCTGACGAGGTATCCCCCAATTTGATCTGCTCGGCCTGCTCCAACGTAACTTTCAATTGGTCGCTGATTTGCTCCGTGATTTGCTCTCCGCCGATGGTCAGTCCCCGCGTGAAGATAGGAGCACCATGTACGGCGATACACATGAGAGCCTTGTGTGACCCGATATCTATGAGAGCGACACAGTCTTCACCGAACCCCCGGGTCACCTCCACTGCATTGCTCAGTGCAAAATAATCCACATCCAACACACGGACATCAAACCCACAGGATTCGAGAACATTCACATATTCACGTATGGGCTCCTTTTTAGCAGCAACCAGGAGCACATCCATGTTGTTGTTCCGTTCCCTGGTAATGCCGAGAATCTCATAGTCCACATCCACTTCCTCAAGGCTGTAGGGAATGTACTGACGCAATTCTGTTTTCATGCGCTCGCTAAGCTCATTTTCGGTCATGACAGGCATTTCCAACCTTTTAATCATCACTTCGTAGCCGGAAATAGCGGAGGCAACTTTTTTTTCCTTCATCTTCAGGTTTTTTGTCAGTTTCTTCACGCATTGCACCAGGGCAAGGGGATCCAGAACCCGCCCTTCTTTTACCGTTCCAGCCGGCACAGGCACAACACCAATGTTCACCAGCTTGAATCCAGCACCTTTCTCCGTCAAATGAACAATCTTCACATAGCTGGTGCCGATGTCCAGGCCCACGAGTTGCTGTTTTCTGGTGAACATGAGAAGAACTCCATTTCCAACAAATGTCTAAAGGTTTTAGTTGACTTTTTCACAGTTTTCCACTTTACCTTCAGCGGGCAAAGCTTGCCATGATAAAATCATGGTACAGGCATCCATAATGTGGTTTGTTGATGGAGGAACTAACGTTGAACCGTTCTGATGAGAAGGGAAAGATGAAAAGCAAGTCAAAAAGTACACTGAGGGAGTATGCAGAGGCGATCGTCATTGCCGTTCTCCTGGCAGTATTCATTCGCACATTCGTAGTTCAAGCTTTCAAGATACCCTCCGGTTCTATGAAAGAAACTCTCCTTGTGGGAGACCACATCCTGGTCAACAAGTTCACTTACGGAACCAAAATTCCTTTTACCGACAAAACCATCTTTCAGCTCAATGATCCCGATAGGGGCGATATCATCGTTTTTAAATACCCTGTCGATCCGAGCAAAGATTTTATCAAGCGCGTTATTGGGCTTCCCGGAGACAGAATCAGGATCGAGAACAAAAAAGTATTCATCAACGATGAATACATCGAGGAACCCTATGCTCAATTCACGGACAATTCAGTGAGACACGCAAGCATTGATCCAAGGGACAACATCGGTACCATCAAGGTTCCCGAAAACAGCTACTTCGTTATGGGAGACAACCGAGATGAAAGCTACGACAGCCGGTTCTGGAACTTTGTGGATAAAAAAGACATCAAAGGAAAAGCTTTCATCATCTATTGGTCCTGGAACAGCAACGGCTCATTCGCTTTCAGCCCATCAGACAGCTTTGTGCGATTCGACAGGCTGGGAAAAACACTGCATTAAAATTGGGATTGTAACACCATGAAGGATTTAGAAGCCATAAATCAAGAACCTGTCACGCCTATCCATATAAGCATCCAAATCCTTCTGCCATGAGACCTCCAACGCCTCCGGTCCCGCCCCCTTCTCCAATTCCTCCCTTATTATTCTATTACCAATCAGAATGTCCACAGGTGTTTTTTCCCACTCATACTCATAGGGAGGGGGCAACCATCGGAAGCTCTCACCATGCGTTTCCACAAAAGCCTGTAACAAGGCAAGACCGAAACGATAGGGGCGAAATTTCTCCCTATCCGTTACATGGATTTGAAAGCCATGGCACAGTTGCCCTCGCCATTTGTCAAAAACGGGCTCAAAGCTTACCGGCCGCAAGAAAATGCCGTCCAATGCATATTCCTGGAGGCGACTCAGCAATCTCTTCTGGTCCACGAAAGGAGCACCAAACAGATGGAATGGGAGGGTAGTTCCGCGACCTTCGCTGATATTGGTTCCTTCCAGTAGCACCATTCCGGGATAGACAAGAGCTGTTTCCCATGAAGGCATGTTGGGCGAAGGAAAAAACCAGGGCAAACCGGTTTCTTCATAGAGATCCCCCCGCTGCCATCCTTTCATGGGGCAAACCTCGAAGTCGCCTTGGAAGTTCTGGAAGTCCGTGAGCAATCCCCCCAATTCTCCCATGGTCATCCCATGCCGCATGGGTATGGGATACAGGCCCACAAACGAACGACAATCCTCTTCCACGAGGTTGCCTTCCACCAGCTTGCCGCCGATGGGATTGGGCCTGTCGAGCACGACCACTTTAATTCCGAAGCGCCCTGCAGCCTCCATACAAAGAGCCATGGTGGCCCCGTAGGTATAAACCCTCGTTCCCACATCTTGGAGGTCCATCACGAGCACATCCACCCCCTGCAGCATTTCCTCGGTGGGTTGGCGTTCGTTTCCGTAGAGGCTCATGACCGGAACGCCCAGCTCTTCGCTCCAACCATGGGAGGACTCGATCATGTTGGCCTGTTTCTCTGCATGAAATCCATGTTGCGGTGAAAAAATACGGGAAATTTTTCCCCCTGCCCCGGCGATCTCCGTCCACGTGGCCCGAAAGCCTTTTGTGTAGGATGCCTGGTTGATCAGGAGCCCCAGGCGCGCGCTGCGCAGCCAGGAAGGGGGTGAGTCGATCAGCGTTTCGATTCCAAGACGCAGTTCACAAGACATGGCAGGTATTCCTTAAATTGTCCAATCCATCGAATCTATCGGCAAATCGCTTATCACCTCGCCGTGGACAGTGTCAAGGCCATTGTGGAAGCGAGCTTGCACCAAATGAACATATCCTTTATAGATAGGTGGAAGCGTCATCGATATTCAGGCATCACGGCAAGTATTCAGCTCTTCAACTTTACTTGTAATGGACTTGACATGCCCCAACGCCCTCTTCCCACAGCGCAAATCACATCCATAGTCGGAGCGGAAAACGTCCTCACGGCTCCTGAAGACTGTGCCTGCTATGCTTATGACGCCAGCAAGTTGCACGCGGTTCCCCAGTGCGTGGCTTTTCCCGGGACGGCTCAAGAAGTATCCGAACTCCTCAAACTGGCCGACCGGGACCTCTTTTCCGTTTTCCCCAGAGGCGCGGGAAGTGGAATGGTCGGAGCGGCCATACCTCGGGGAGGCGGCCTGGTGATGGCCATGAACCGGTTCAATCGCATCCTCGAAATCGATGAGGACGACATGGTCGCCATCGTGGAACCGGGGGTGCTCACGGGAGAGCTTCAGAGAAAAGTGAGGGATTGCGGCCTTTTTTACCCTCCGGACCCGGCAAGTCTCGAATTTTCGACCATCGGCGGCAATGTGGCCATGTGTTCGGGAGGACCCAAGGCCGTAAAATATGGAGTCACTCGCGATTATGTCCTGGGAATGGAAGTGGTGCTGCCGACAGGTTCCATCGTGCAGGCGGGTACACGGACGTTCAAGGGCGTGGTGGGATACGACCTCACCCGCCTCATGATCGGGTCCGAGGGCACCCTGGGGGTTTTCACCCGCATCAACCTCCGCCTCATCCCCTTGCCCGAAGCCGTTCGCACCATGATGGCCATTTTCCCCCACATCGAAAACGCGGCAAAAACAGTGTCCCAAATCATGAAAGCCCGCATCGTGCCGTCAACCCTCGAACTCATGGATCAGGCCGCCATACAGGTCGTGGAAGACTACCTCCAGGTGGGCCTTCCTCGAGAATGCGAAGCCCTGCTCATCATCGAGGTGGACGGCCGTGAAAGCACGCTGGATCAGGATATCTCCAGGATCAGGGCCATCAGCATCGAAAATGGAGCGAGCGAAGTGGACATTGCCGCCACAGCAGCAGATCGAGACAGGATATGGCAGGCCAGGCGAGCCGTCTCTCCTGCCCTGGGCCGCATCAAGCCGGGAAAAATCAACGAAGACGTCACGGTACCGCGCGGGAAAATTCCCGCCCTGATACACCACATCAAACGCCTGGCCCATGAACACCGGCTCACCATCGTGAACTTCGGTCATGCCGGGGACGGGAACATCCACACCAACATCATGCTCGACCGAAAGGACCCGAATGAATTGAAAAGAGCGGAACGAGCCGTGGAAGAACTTTTCAGAACAGTCCTCGATCTCGGCGGAACCCTCTCGGGAGAACATGGCATAGGCATCACCAAGTCTCCCTTTTTCATCTGGGAAATAGGGTCCTCCGGTTACGAAGCCATGCTGAAAATCAAGCAGGCCCTCGACCCCAACAACATCCTCAATCCTGGAAAGATGTTCGTTTCAGACAGAGCTTTTTTTCAACAGTGAATATTTCCAGTCCGGTATCGCAAGGCTTGAGCACTTCAAAACATGGAAGGAGAGTACCCATGAAAAAAATATCCCTCTTCCGCTGCACAAAAATTGTCTGCACCATAGGCCCCAAAACCAGCAGCCCCGAACAGATCGAAAAGATGATTCGAGCCGGCATGAACGTGGCGCGTCTGAACTTTTCCCATGGAGACCGTGAAAGCCACCGCAAAACGATCCGCGTACTACGAGAGGTTTCCAAAAAGATCGGGCAGGAAATCGGTATTTTACAGGACCTGGGAGGACCCAAAATACGCCTGGGTATGCTCAAGCAGGAAGAAATGGTTCTGGAACGCGGCATGCAGGTTGCCCTTAGCCCCGAAGGGCGCCATGGAGCCAATGACATTCCCGTCAACTATCCGCATCTCCTCGATGACATCAAAGTGGGCGATCACATCCTCCTCGCCGATGGAACCGTGCAACTGGCAGTTCGTGAAATTGAAACGGATCGTGCCCTGTGCGAAGTTATAGTGAGTGGTTCCATACGCTCACAGAAAGGCGTCAACCTCCCATCGAGTCTCCTGCGCATCAATGCGTTCACCGACAAGGACCGGGAAGACCTGGTGGTGGGCCTGGAAGAAGAAGTGGATTTCGTGGCTCTTTCCTTCGTTCGCACAGAAGAAGATCTGAAGCTGATCCGTGATGTTTTGGACGGTCAGGACAACCCGCCCCTGCTCATTGCCAAGATCGAAAAACCCCAGGCGGTGGAAAGCCTCGACAAGATACTGGAAAAGGTGGATGGTGTCATGGTGGCCCGAGGCGACCTGGGGGTGGAAATGCCCCTCGAAGAAGTACCCATCATCCAAAAGCAGATCATCCGCATGGCTCGCCAGGCGGGCAAGCCCGTCATCACCGCCACGCAAATGTTGGCCTCCATGCTGGAAAGCCCTCGTCCCACACGGGCGGAAGCAACGGATGTGGCCAATGCAATCCTCGACGGCACGGATGCCCTCATGCTCTCGGACGAAACCACCGTGGGAGCCTATCCCATCGAATCCGTTTCCGTGCTCGACCGAATCGCCAAAACAACCGAACGCTCTCTAGGCGACAAGTCCTTCATGGATGAATCCATGACCGTGACCCTCCCCGGAACGGCCGCAGCCATCAGCCGAGCAGCCTGCCGACTCGCTCAGGACCTGGACGCGGCAGCCATCGTGGCCTCCACGTCATCAGGCGGCACCGCCCGCCATGTATCACGTTTCCGCCCTCCCTGCCCCATAATAGGACTCACCGACCGCCTGAAAACATTGCGCCAATTGAACCTGTCCTGGGGAGTGATACCAGGTATCGTACAGGCCTTCACGGATACGGATCAGATGTTCCAGCTGGCTGGATACTGGGCAAAAAAGACAAGGATCGCCGTACCCGGCGACCGGCTCATTATCACGGCAGGTGTTCCCGTGGGAGTCACGGGCACCACCAATCTACTCAAAGTGGTTGAATTGAACGGAGAGCCCTGAAACGGGCTTTGGAAGATCAACCGGCAAGGAGGCGAGCCCGGATTGGTCACTCATCCGGAACTCGCTCTCATGCGGTGGAGACAACATGAAAGCCTCCCCTTGGATCAGGACTGCGAGGCTTTTTTCAGTATTTCAAGATTGTTTGATATCCTCACGGCATCGACCTTGAGGTTCATCTTGTTGGGGCGCTTCTTATTGGCACGCCGGTTTTTTGTCTTGGTGGTTTTTGAAGCCATTGGTTTTTCCCTCCTTGATCTTAAATGAACGGCACCGGGTTGATTCAAGCCTTCCCCTATACCAATTTATCCAATATTTGTCACTCGAAAGTTTTGACCAACATTCCCTTGCGTTTTGCAATGTTGCGCACTGTTTTTTCCAGCTTTGGAAACCTGCCCCTAAGAGGCCCCGTCAACCAGGCAATCAGCCTCCCCCATGCTCCAGGGATATATTTCAGGAAGTGCTTTTTGCCCTTCTCAAGTCCAAGAAAACCATAGGCTCCCAGAACCTGCAGGTTACGACAAAGGCGTACCGCTTCGTAAGATGCCTTGAAGTCGGTATAGCGATAGTTCCACAAGCCACGGGTCAGCTTCCAGTAAAGCCGAACGATGGATTTTTGGAAGTCCGCATCCAACTCCACATATGGGTCCAGGAGCGAGGAAGCCAGGTCATAGGTGGGGGGGCCGAATCTCATGCCCTGAAAATCGATGAGTCTCAACTCGCCCCCGGCAATCATGACATTGCGACTCTGAAAATCCCGGTGAAAAACCAGAGATCGAGGGCACTTTTCCCCTGCTTCCGCCAGGTTTTCAAAATCGTGCCTCAGGTCTTCTCCATCGATCTCTTCACTCAAACAACCTATCAGAAACGCCTTCCTAAAATATTCCAGTTCTCTCGTGTAGATAAAAGAGGCATTATAAACCGGGCCGTCGAAGCAAAAGCTCTCTTCGAATCCATGGCGAGCCCGGTGATGAAGATTCACGAGAAGTTTGAGCAACTTCCCATAGAGTCGCCGACGCCTGAGTATCGATCTGCGTGCGAGTTTTTCCACATGGCAGTCCCCAAGGTCCTCCAGCACAAAAAACCCGCGCGCTGCATCCGCCCACAGGATTCGAGGAACGGGGAGACCTTTGTCCAAAAGGTGCAATCCGATGCGCAGGTAAGAGTGGTTTTCTCCGACGCCGCTTCCTTCATGAGCAGCGGAACACAGAACAACCAGGCGTGTGGAGCCATGGCGAAGGCGGTAAAAACGCCGATCGGACCCGTCGCCCACAAGGGCTTCCACCTGGAACGCATCCCCACCATCATCGGACTTCAAACCCAAAGTTTCAAAGGGTTCCCGCAAAGCTTGCAGCAAGGACTGAACGCCCATCATGAAACGGCTCCCGTGATCACTTCGTAGGAATGTCGGCCTGAAACGGTCAAGTCATCGGCCACAATGCAGTTCATAAGATCGGTGCCGTCGAGCACCCGCACATTATCCCACAAAATGGTGTCCTGCATGCGAACACCGTTGCCCACCACACAGCCTTTCCCGACCATGACAAGCCCTTTGAAAACCACATCAGTTGCGACTCTCGCTCCAGGATGCACCACTACCTTATTGCCCGTTTTCAATGGGTAAAGAGTATCCAAAAAGTTTTCCGCCAACTCCCTGGTAAGAGCCGTATAAGCATTTATGGAGCCCATCTCCCTCCAGAACATCCCCTCCCGGTAAACGGCCCGAGGCGGACGTCTTTCCCGGATCAATCGTTCATAAAGAGTCAAAATCTCGTAGGGCTCACCACAGGGAATATGTTCCAAAGTCTCAGGATTCACCACATGGATACCCGTGAAGGCTTCCAGCAACACCCCGGTATTCTCACCAACCATCGCCCTCGCACGGTCTCCGAACCCCAGGATGAATCCTTCTCTCGATACGGCGACATTGTTGAAGGGAGGAAAGTCGTGCATGAGAAAGGTCACGGTACTCCCCATAGTCTCATGGGCTTCTCGCAGCATCTTCAAATCGACATCGCAGATGACATCCCCATTGATGATGGTGAGCGGTTCCCCATCAAAAAAATCCAAAACATTGCGCAGACCGCCACCCGTTCCCAGGAGGCGATCTTCGACGCGCACTTCCACGGGAATGGGCCAGGAAGCCTCCCGGGCAGCCCGGCACACTTGCTCACCAAGGTAAAAAGCATTCACCACAACCGCTTCGTATCCCTGGCTGTAAAGTCGATGCACCCAGAAATCGAGCATGCGCATGCCCTGGATGGGCACGAGCACTTTGGGTCTCACGTACGTAAGCGGGCGTAGCCTGGTACCCAGACCCGCCGCAAGAATCATCGCCCTCAGAAGGCTGCTCCTTCCCGGTTTTGAACAGGTTTTCAATCACACCTTACAGGCCCTGAGCCCCGACCTCCGGACTCGACGGCCACAATCTTTCCACCTACCAACGTAACGATATTCATCAGCCTTCCCTCACCACAATTGTAGGTATACTCATACTTGATACGACTGGTGGCGGTGCTCACGTGTTTACCGCCACGACCGACTTTGCGCTCGGTAGTAATTTCCTCGGAAAAATCCGGCCGGCCGCATGCGCTGATCAACACCGCCCTGGTGTCTCCAACACAGGCGATCTTGCCGTTACACCGGAGGCAATCGCCTCCATGGGCAAAGCTTATTGAAGCCAGTAACATTGCCGTGAGCAGCATGATGGTTTTCATGAGGTCTCCTTATCGAACAGGTGAAAAACCAAAAGCGGACACAATGAGCCGCCAGGCTTCAAATTATCCTTTTTTCTCAAGGATGCCCGGGTGCGCCTTGGGTACCTTTCTGACCCACACGTCCCTTTGCGGAAAGGGAATTTCAATGCCGTGGGCACCCAGAGCTTTGTAGATGGTCATATACAGTTCGTGGCTCACCAGGCCGCGCTGCTCGGGATGCTCGATCCAACACAACAGCTCGAAATCCAGGCTCGAATCCCCGAATCCCCGCATGCGGACTCGCGGAGCAGGATTTTGGCACACTTTGGCATGCTCTTTGGCCACCGCTTCGAGTAACTCCACCACCTGGTCCACATCGGAACCGTAGGCCACACCCACTTTGATGCGAATACGATATTTGACCCAGCGCCCGCCGGATTCGTTGATGATCTTGGCATTGGCCATCAACGAATTGGGTACGGTGATTTCCACATCATCGCGTGTCAGTAGGCGCGTGGAACGGATACCCACCCTGGTGATCTCTCCCCGTTCTTTCGAATCCAGCACCACGTAATCTCCCAATTTATAGGGAGCATCCGCAATGATGAAAAAACCTGCGAAAAGATTGGCGAGAGTATCCCGTGCCGCAAAACCCACGGCAATGCCGATAACACCGGCTGAAGCGAGCCAGGCTGTGGCGTCGATGTTCCACACTTGCAGGAGTGCGTAGGAACCCACGGCCACGATGACGACCGTCAGCATCAGGTCAAAAAGAGGAATGGTGCGCTCTTCCACAATGGCGAAGCGATCTCGAATTTTTCCAAGAATTTCCAATGCGATATGGCTGGCTTTGAGTGCTGCTCGCATCAGTTGAAAAATAAGAATGCTCATCAGTATGCGAATGGTGACCGTGGTTGCAAATTCGCCCAAGGGCAAAGTATGCAAGGCGGTGACCAGACTGATGTAGGAAACCACAAGAGCCGCTACATTCGCCCCCACGCGAACCAGCGCGTCATCCAGGTCGGTCCTGGTGCGGGCCGTGATTTTGAGTCCCCAAAAGAGGATGAATTTTCGGGCGAAAACCGCCAGACACAGTCCAACCAGCACGATCACAAAAGCCAGCAGGAAAGGATACGTGGCAAGCAGTTTCCAAGGGGTTTCAAGCTGGATAGGAAGCCACGACGGCATGCTCAACTGAGATTCCATAGAATTGTTCATATCTTAAATTTTCCCTTTTTTCCGGCTACCCAATCCCAGCGGGATACTTTCTTGATCTTCACCGACAGTTTCATTGCATGCCAGGTACCGACGATAGCTTTGTACCACGGACACATCGGCTTCAGCCCAGTCCAATTCATGGAGATGAGCAGGTTCAACCCAGCGGACTTCTTTGTGCTCTACCGGATGTATCGCCTCTCCCGCCACAGAACAGACAAACGGATGGAGAGTGATACAAAAATCCGTATAACGCCAATCCGAACGAGGCAAGGGAGTACCGACGGCAATGTCAATGCCCAATTCTTCCTGGATTTCACGTTGGAGGCAGGCAGAAGCCGTTTCCCACGACTCGATTTTGCCGCCCGGGAACTCCCACTTGAGTGGAAGAAGCATTGACTCACTTCTCCGGGCCGCCAGCACGCGACCTCCTTTTTCAATTATGGCGCAGGCGACATCAATTTTCGCGCTTGAAGTCATTGTTCCCCTTACAAAACATTTCGGTTGCCGATATAGGCTCCATGCCAATAAGGCCTGAAACGCCTCACATATGCCGGATCAACGGGACCTGCACGCTTTCATGACGGCCATGCGTGCCAGTTCATCACAGCGCTCATTTTCTTTATGTCCGGCGTGCCCCTTCACCCATCGCCACTCCACAGTGTGTTTTCGGCTCAACTCATCCAACTTTTTCCAGAGGTCCATATTTTTAACAGGTTCCTGAGATGCATTGAGCCATCCGTTTTTTTTCCAGTTGCGAATCCACAGGGTAATGCCTTTCTGAATGTATTGGGAATCCGTGGTCAACACAACCCGGCTTGATGGGGGCAATGATGCCAGGGCTTCTATTACGGCGGTCATCTCCATCCTGTTGTTGGTCGTATGAGACGCACTTCCGGACAGTTCCTTTTCCCGTCCCCCTATTCTCACCAGGGCACCCCATCCACCCGGACCGGGATTTCCTTTGCAAGCACCATCGGTAAAAATTTCAATTTTTTCAGAACCTGTCTTGGCATTGCCGTTTCGTAGGGGTAAAGCTGCATGTCCAGCCCGGTTTGATGGTCGGCAAACATTCGAGTTCGCACCCGCAAACACACTATCACCCGAATCACCCGATGGGATGATGTTTTCAGACGGCACATTCTCCATGAGTCTGCGCACCGTATGGAACAAACGCTCCATATCATCCGCCCCTAATTTGCCTGCGCGGTAACGTTCCTCGATAGTATCGATTTCCCCGGCAGACAGTAACCTCAAACTCATAACAGCCACTTTCTCTCCTTATCTTGGTTCATTGGCACAAAAACAACTCACACCAAAAGACTTCCAAATTGAATATATATTAGTGGACTCAAACGAGCAAAAAGTATATATTCATCAAACTACTGAAATTCTTTTTCTTACTCCTACTTAACTCTATGATTCGGCAGAATCGCGGACATGCGCGGATAAAAGCAACAACCTGCCGCCGTCAGCTACATTTTATACAACCTATTAATACCACTACCAAACAAGGAGGAGAATGTGATGAGGAAGAGGCAAGCGAGAACACCCGCCCTTGTTTTCATTTTGGCCGTCATTACCATGGTGTTTTTATGGGGTTGTGCCGAAACCAAGCTCGAAAAAATCCAGCTCACACCGGAAGAAACAACCCTATCCATGGGAGAGGCTATATCTTTCAAGGCCGTGGCTCTTTCCAACAAAGGTGAAGAGATGCCTCAAATCGCCCTCCAGTGGTCCGTGGAAGGTGATGCGGGCTCGGTGGACACATCCGGAGTATTTACCGCTCTAAAGCCTGGAAAAGCCTTCGTCATCGCAACGGGCAACGGTGTCAGTGGAAAGGCCCTGGTTACGGTGACTCCATCGGCCCTTGCAGCGTTGCGGGTGCGACCGGAAAAAAACGCCGCCCTGCCCGGTTCGACCATCAAGGTTAAAATCCATGGCTTAACCAGCGAAAATGAGTCGGCGGGGTACAATGAAGTATTTCTATCCTCTCCCACGGAAGGCGCATCATTCTCCCATGAGGAAATGACTCTCGATGCCTCGGGTGAAGCTGAGTTTGCCATTACTCTATCACCCAATCCAGGGATAAATGTAATCCGCTTGAGTTGCGGCGACGTCAGCGAAGAGTTCCAACTGGAGGGTACCAGGATTGTAAGACTGGAAATTCTGCCCAGGGAAGCTCAATTCGAAGCCGGTCAGAAGATCGTATTCGAGGCTTTGGGTTTTGACCCACACGGAAATCAAGCCGTTGTCGATGCCGAATGGTCCATCAGCAGCGACAGCGCCGCCATCAAAGACGCTTCCACGGTTCTCATGAATGAGCCCGGAAGAGGCATTCTCCTGGCCGAGTACCAGGGGATTACACAGGGACATCCCTTTTCGGTGGTGCCTGGAAAAATTGCAAAAATAGAGATCGAGCCTCCGAAAGCCGACCTTCATGCCGGGCAGAACACCAATTTCAGCGCAAAAGGTTTCAATGCTCAAGGCTATTCTCTCCCGGCGCGCGTCGAATGGTCCGTTGAAGGGGACGTGGGAGTAATCGCCGGAGATGGAACCTTTCTTGCCCGTATGGTCGGTGAAGGCTTCGTGAAGGCTTCCTACGAAGACGTCGCGGCCCAGGCCCCCATCGAGGTCACGCACGGTCCACTGGCCGATATAATTATTCAAATCGACAAGCAAGAACTCATCGCGGGAGAAACAATCGCTCTGAGTGCGATGGCCGCAGATGCCTATGGAAATCGTTTTCCCACCAGTGCCCAATGGTCTCTAAGCCGTTCCATTGGAACCATCGATCAGCAAGAACTTACTTTTACCCCCCTCTATACGGGAAAAGGTGAAATCAGAGCTTCAGTGGGGAATATCGTTTCGAGTGTGGGAGTCGAGGTTTTTCCCGCAGAGCTTGCACGCTTGCAGATTGCCCCCCAAACGGTCGACATGGTTGCGGGAGAAGAGGTCCGATTCGAAGTACAGGGGTTCGATCGTTTTGGTAACCGGGTAGATGTGGTATCCGAAATATCCATGGACGAGCCCCTGGGAGAACTCAGTACGGCAGGCATCTTCAAAGCGACTAAGTCAGGCAGCACCGTGGTGCGCACACGATTGGGAGAACTCACGGCGCAAAGCGCTCTGGCCGTGGCACCTGCCGAGATGGTACAAGCGGCTATCGAACCTGAAGGTCCAGTAGAACTTGCAGCTGGAAAAGCCCACGAATTCAAGGCTTTCGGCTCCGATAGATTTGGCAATGCGGTGGAATCAGCCATTGAATGGAGTCTTCATCCCGACCTGGGATTCATGGACGACCAAGGCATTCTTTTCCCCAGAAAAGCCGGCAAGGGTGAAGTGGTAGCCTCCCTGATCCAAATACGAACGGGAAAAAAGCTGGAAGCCAAAGCAGTGGTCAGCGTGATGCCTGGTGAAACCACCAGGATCGACATTCAACCGTCTCGAATCCAGGTGACCGCAGGCCGGGAGACTACCTTCTTTGCCACCACTTACGATCAATTCGGCAATCAAACTTCCGTAACGCCCACCTGGACCCTGACCGAGCCATCCTTGGGCCCCATCTCGGAAAGTGGTTTGTTCAACGCCGTCAAGGCTGGATCGGCAAAAGTGGTCGCACGTCATGAGAACGTTACTGCGGATGCCGACGTGCAGGTCATCGCTGCGGAAGTGGCCTATCTAAAAATCGTACCCGAAGAAATGTCCCTCATGGCCGGAGAAAAAATACAGCTCAAAGCTTTGGGCGAAGACAGGTTCGGGAACGTGGTGGATGCCCGGGTGGTTTGGAGTCTCTCGGACCCATCCCTGGGCAGCATCTCTTCCGATCATGTGTTCACGGCACAAAAACAAGGCCGGGGTTACGTGACGGCCGCATCTCGCAATATTGTCGATCTGGCCCCCGTGGAGGTGAAAGCCGGCCCAATGGTGACCATTCAAATCCAACCGGACGATTTAACGGTTGAGGCGGGAAAAAAGGTCTCCTTTGAAGCTATCGGCCTCGATGTATCCGGCAATCCTCTGGAAATTCAGCCTGAATGGTCCGTCGATGAACCATTGGGTCTTATCGAACAGAATGGAGATTTTACAGCCGGGAAGGTCGGTACCGGAAAGCTGACGGCTTCTTTTGACGGTGTACAAGGAACCGCCCAAATAAAAGTCCAACCAGGCCCCCCTGCTACCATTAAAGTCGATCCCCAGGAAATCACCATCGCTGCCGGTCGCCGTCAGCCCATATCCTATGAAGTTTACGACGCAAACGAGAATCTAACTCCTCAACCGGATGTCCGATGGGAAGTGGAAAAAGGCCTGGGAATCATCGTTGATGCAAACGAATTTCATGCGCAAAAAGCCGGGCAAGAAGTCATCCGGATCACGGCTGGAAATGTGACGGTCCAGGTGCCCACCACAATCCATGTGGGCAAGACTCATGTCATTCACATCGAACCTGCAGAAGCGGATCTGACGGCGGGAGAGACCATCACCTTCACGGCAAAAGCTTTTGATATCGAAGGAAATGATGTACCCATCACCGCGAACTGGGCCATTGGGGGAGGAATCGGCACGATCACGGAGGAAGGCGTATTCCAAGCCGTAAAGGTCGGCAGCGGCCATGTGTCCCTACAGATGGACGGTGTCATCGGACTGTGTCCCATCCACGTGCAAGCAGGCTCCATGGCACGTATTGCCGTGACCCCCGAACATGTCAACGCAAGGGCTGGGGAAATCATCCGCTTCAGCGCCAGGGCCATGGACGCCCAGGGCAATATCATTCCCGCTGAAATTGCCTGGTCGCTGGAACCTGAAGATAGCGGTCATGCAATTTCTCCTGAAGGAACATTTGAATTGATTCGCGCAGGCGAAACCACAGTGGTGGCCACGGCCGATAACGTCCGTGGGGAGGCCGAAGTCCGTATCGAGGCCGATACCCTCACCCAATTGATCCTTTCCCCCGACCAAATCAACCTCAAAGCCGGTGAAAGCATGGCCGTCGCAGTGGACGGGAGAGACGTTCACGGCAATGCCGTGACGGCATCCCCCCAGTGGGAGGTGATCCCCCCCGAACTGGGAACCTTCACCCAGGCAGGAACCTTCCGTGCCCAAAAACCCGGCGAAGGCCGGTTGATCGCTTCGGATCGAGAAGCTCGTGCAACCATCCCTGTTGAAGTCCAAAGGGGAGAAATCCACAGGCTCACGGTGGAGCTTCCCCATGAAAACATCATGGCGGGTAAAACTTTTCAGTTCACTGCCGGAGGATTCGACAAGGGAGGCAATGAGGTACCCGTCGAGGTGAACTGGGCAGTGACCGAAGGCATCGGGAAGATCGATCTTACGTCGGGTGTCTTTCACGCCACCAAGGCGGGAACCGGCATGGTGGTCGCCTACGGCCATGGGCTCGTTGCTGAAAAGTCCGTAGAAGTGATGCCCGGTGAGTTGCACCGCCTCTTCATCGAACCCAACCCGATCGAAGTCCCCAGCAACACAACTCAAAGCTTTGAAGTAAGTGGATTCGACATTGAGGAAAATGCCATCCCCCTGGCGGTTTCGGCTCTTTCATGGGAACAGGTGGGAGGAATCGGTGTTTTTGAGGAACCGGGAGTTTTTCGAGGAACGAGAATGGGGAGAGGAAAAGTAACGGCCGGCCTGAACGAACTCGTGGCCGAAGCTTACGTGACGGTCACTCCCGGCAAACCACATACAGAAAGCTCAAGAGTTCGCATCATCCACCCTATCCTCACCAGTGATGGGGAAGCCTATTCCGAAATCATCGTCGAGGTTCGAGACCAGTACAACAACCCCGTACCCGGCGCACAAGCAAGGCTGGTTTCCAACAGGCAAGTGGATACCATTGTTCAGCCGCCCCCAACAAACGAGCAGGGTCTGACAAGAGGACGGATCAGTTCGTCTCAAGCTGGAGTTTCCATCGTGAGCGCCGTGATCCAGGGAGAAACCATCCGCAGTACGGCCCGAGTGACCTTCGAGTAATTTCAAGCAGAGAAACCCGGGGGAATGCTGTTATAAACAGCCCTCCCCCGGGCGCCTCCCGACAATGTGCTCCCCATCATATTGCAAGCTCCATCCATGGCAAGCCCTATCACATAACCGGCAAAAGCCGGCGATCCTCGCCCGGCAAAATAGTCGGGACGGCTCTTCGCTGCTCACGGCGTTCTCCATCACCCCTGGGTACATGAATGGGCTCCCCGGTATCACGGTCAATGCCGGTGACGTACATGGCCGTGGAAAGGGTACCCGGAGTGGGGGTGAAGTCCTGGAGCTGCCGGACGGGGAGGCGGAGCTTGCGAAGTTTTTCCCGCAGGCGATCCATGTCTTCCGGGCGGCAGCCGGGATGGGAGGCGATCACGTAGGGCGTGAAGCGCGCCTGCTTTCCTTTTTCTCGGGCCAGGCGGCAAGCCAATTCGAGAAAGTCTGTGAGCACCCGGTGTCCTGCTTTGTGCATGAGACGCAGAACATGGGGCTCCGTGTGTTCGGGTGCGATTTTCAAGGCTCCTGGAGTGTGATGTTCCAATATACGGGCCAGAAGATTCGGGGTTTTCATCAAAAGTTCCATGCGTAACCCCGAAGAAATAAAGACATTTCGCACTCCCTTGATACGGACTGCCTCCTGGAGGAGTTCAAGCATGGCATTTTCGTCCACTTGCAGATGGCGGCAAACGCGGGGATAGAGACAATCGTGCCTCGGGCAGGGTGTGCTTTTGGCGCACTTTACACCAAAGAGGTTTGCCGTGGGGCCTCCCAGGTCGCTGATGGTGCCCTTGAAATCCGGGTGCCCCGCCATTTTTTGAGCTTCGGCAAGGATGGACCGGCGGCTCCGGCTGACGATCACGGTCCCCTGGTGACGAGCGATGGAACAAAAAGAGCAGTTTCCCACGCAACCCCTCACGATGGTGATCGAATCCTGAATCATGCGATGAGCGGGCACACGGCCCATGGAGGGATGAGGTGATCGTTCGAAAGGCAGCGCGTAAACGGCGTCCAGTTCCTCGGAAGTAAGAGGCGGCGCGGGAGGATTTTGGAGGACCCACATGGCCTGCTGGCACTGAAGCACGGGAGTTGAAGCCAGGGATCTCGCATGCTGATCGACAGCCTTTTCCGCCTCCAGGAACTCCTCTCTGCATTCCTGAATCCGGCTCCAGGACGGGAGAATGACGGCAGTGTCGAAAATGCCCCTGCTCTCCATTTCCCTGTGACTCAATCGCTCACAGGTTCCCGGAACGGCGTGCGGCGCCCGCCCCTCGCTCATGCGGCGGGCGACCTCCAGAACCGCGTGCTCCCCCATGCCGTATACCAACAAGTCTGCCTTGGCATCCGTGAGGATGGAACCTCTCAGTTTCGCCTGCTGGTAGTCGTAATGCACGAACCTCCGCAGAGACCCCTCCAGCCCTCCCAACACCACGACAACGCCTTCAAAGGCGGCTTTGCACAGGGAGGTGTAAACGATGGAAGCCCTGTCGGGACGGCGCCGGTTCTTGCGGGTACGCTCACCATCGAAGTACGGGTTGCCCTCGGGAGAATAATCATCCCGGTCCCGTACCTTGCCGTTTCCGCTGTAGTTGGCCACGATGGAATCGAGATTCCCGGCGGTGACACCAAAAAAGAGCCTGGGACGGCCGAATTCCTTAAAGGCATCGGGGGAGTCGTACCGAGGCTGGGAGAGAATGGCTGTGCGAAAACCATGGACTTCGAGCCACCTGCCCATGACGGCGATGCCGAAAGAGGGGTGGTCCACGTAGGCATCCCCCGTGACCAGGACGATATCTACTTCATCCCATCCTCTTTGGAGCATCTCCTCGCGACACACGGGAAGAAAAGCGGAAGCCCCGCAGGGCTTCGCCGGATACTTTGAATGCTTTTTACCCATTGTTTTTAAACAGAGAGAAATATCACCCCTCCGCACTGAAGTAGTTTTTAGGCACCACGACGATTCCCCTTGGAGTCACATGAAAGCGCTTGCGATCTTCATTGGGATCGATGCCGATCTGAGTGCCGGAAGGAATGACGTTGTGCTTGTCGATGATGGCTTTTTTGATACGACAATGGCGACCGATTTCCACATCGTCCATGATCACCGACTCGTCCACTTGAGCCCAGCTACGTACGGTCACCTTGTAGGACAAAACGGAACTGCGCACCGTTCCCCCACTGATGATGCAACCCGGAGACACCATGGAATCCAGGGCACTGCCCACGCGAGGCGGCCTTGAGTCCGGCTGGTTGAAGACGAACTTTGCAGGCGGATACTGCCTCTGGAAAGTCCGAATGGGCCACAGAGAACCGTACAGGTTGAAAAAGGGGTCCACACCGGTGAGATCCATATTGGCATTCCAGTAGGCATCGAGGGTTCCCACATCCCGCCAGTACTGTGAATCCCGGGTTCCGTCCACCAGGCGCAGGCGTCTCACCCCGTCGGAATCGACCATGTGAATGTAATCTTTGATCTTGTTCAGGCGCCGGTAGGGATAGGCCATGACTTTATGAGTTTCGACGAGGCTGGGAATGATGTGCTTCCCGAAGTCGTCCACATCGGACTTCTTGAGCAATTCCAAAAGGAGGGAGGTTTTAAAGAGGTAAATGCCCATGGATGCGAGAGATCGGTCAGGATCATCGGGAATGGGCTTGGGATCGGCTGGTTTTTCCTCCCACACGCGTATGCGCAGGTCATTGTCCACGCCGGCAATACCGAATTCCGAAGCCTGAGCACGCTCCACCTCGAGCAACCCCACGGTAACATCGGCATCCGTCTGTTCATGATATTCACGGAAAGCCGCGTAATCCATCTTGTAAACATGATCTCCCGAAAGGATAAGTACGTGTCTGGGATTGTCCCGCTCGATGAGGTAGAGGTTCTGGCGTACACAGTCCGCCGTACCCTGGTACCATTGTTCCCCTGACCTTTGCTGGGGAGCGGCAATGCGCAAATAATGACCCAGGTCGGCCGAAAAGATATTCCATCCCTCCTCGATGTGATCCACCATGGACTGGGATTTATACTGAGGGAAAATAAGAATTTTATAGAGTTGCGAGTTGATACAATTGCTCAAAGGAATATCGATAAGGCGGTAAATTCCCCCGAACGGCACAGCGGGTTTGGAGCGGTCCTCCGTGAGCGGCATCAATCGTTGCCCCTTGCCCCCTGCCATGATGACGGTAAGTACATCTTTCATATTCCGATCCCCTTTATTTCAGCATCCAACGTATTTCTCGGCCAATTTGGGAATGTCGTTCCCATGAAAACCCTCGAATTCTCCTTTCACCTCTCATTTACCCGCTGCTTGCCACTGTTTGCCTCTTCTCCCGCTCAAACCACTTTGAGCTGCTTTAGAGTGTGAAGGCTTCTGAGTGTCTTCCCTGCATGGGAACCGATCATATCCATTAGTCCGCTAAAAAGCGGAAGCCTTTTCTCTTGAGTAAAGCGATGACGCCAGATTTTTTCCAGGGGAGCCCGTCGACAAAGATTCATGAGCATCAGGGTTCCCAAATCCAACTGGAGAACATTTTGACCTTTCAGGAGATGTTTTTCACAGACAAGCGTGCCTTTGGACATTTGCCAGGCCCAGAACCTGGACGAGCGCAGAGGCGCTCGACATACGGAGCATTCATTCATGGCGGGAAGGTAGCCGCCGACGTCCAAAAATCGCAGAGTGAACAAGAGAACGGCATTCAGAGGGTCGCGGTCTTCCGAAAGGTTTTGGAGCGTACCTCCCAGAAGATCGAACCACTTTTTATGGGGCTCTCCCTCCGGTGCCATTTCTAAAAAAATTTCACACACCAATGCTGCCAGGGTACATCGATTCAAATCCGTTCTAAGGGGCAGGTAGGGCTCGATCAGCTTGCACGCATCTATCCATACCAGAGACTTTCTCGCTTTGAAGGTGATTTGTACCAGATTGCACGTTTCAAAGCTGTTCACAAAACGCTTGAGGCTCTTTTTCGCACCCCTGGCAAGTCCCGTAAGGCGTCCTCCAGTCTGGGAATAGAAGGCAACCAGGCGATCGGACTCCCCGTAGTCCTTTGTTCTCAAGATGACCGCATGCGTCGTTACTGTTTTCATAGCCCGAAAAGGACTTCACTCTTGAGATATCAAGTCGGGATCAGGGAGAGTAAATCTTTGTACGGTCCCCGCCCTTCCAGGATAATTCACGGATTCACCGTTCCATTTTATTTCTACTCCCCGTGCATTTCCCAAAACAATTTGAACGGATTCTTTCGCCGTCCACTCCAGGGTATCTCCCGGCATCATGAGAGCGCTTTGGGTCGTTACCCGGTCGATGTTCACCTGTACCCAGGTCTTCTCAACAGCATGAAAGCTCAGCCGGTTCAGCCCTGAAACATCTTGTACCGGTTGTACCGGAGCGTCAACATCATCAGAGGGAGCCGGAGGAAGATCGGAACCTTGCAAAGCGGATTCCGGAGGGTCCACGGCCTCAAGGGACGGGTGATCGTTTTGTGATATTTCACTTGAACTCACCGGCTTTTCCTCGGATTCCCCAAAACCTTCCTGCTTCTCCTCAACACCTGTTTCCAGGGGCATATCAAGGGAGGGCCCTTCTCTCTCCAACAAAAAATCATCGGTTCTTTTCGAAGAATAAACACCTTCCATAGCTTCACCGATGGATGGAGCACTTTCTGAAAGATCATTGGGAATCTCCAACTGCGGATAGCCTTCCGTCCTCAAAAACTGAAGACTTCCGACGCTCTGGTGCCTTTCGTACAGATGAACCCCCCCGTAGATCATCAATGCCAGAATCGCGATGGAAACAAGGGAAGCCATGGGTTGCCACTTTCTTTTCTTTCCGAAGAGATAACGCATGCGACTGTAGCGTTCGAGCCCTTCGCTTTGCACATCAATCGCATCGATTTCCTCGGCATATTTTTCCAGAATCTGCCTGGAATCAATTCCCAACGCAGAACAGTAAAAGGAAACAAACCTGCGAATGAGCAAGGGAGGACCAACCTTCTTGAAATCCCCATCTTCAATGGCAATGAGCACATATTTACTGAGGTTCGCCTTTCTGGACATTTCATCCAGGGTCAGGCCCCTCTGCAGCCTCTCCGATTTCAGATGTTCAGCCAATTCGTACATAAAAGTCCATCTCTCGACAGTATAATAGAGGATTACAGGCGGATGTCTATGTAAGCTTTGTGTTCCAGGTCAATGACCCAATTTTCGAACTTACGCGCAACTTCCCGCTGAAACAATTCTCTTCTTATTTTTTCTCGAGCCTCCGTCTCGGAGTACCTTACCTGTTCTCGCCTCACATCCAACACTCTCAAAATATAGTAGCCGCCCGCACCCTGTACCACGGACGAAAACT
Organism: uncultured Syntrophobacteraceae bacterium; assembly: GCA_964603955.1. Taxonomy (GTDB): domain Bacteria; phylum Desulfobacterota; class Syntrophobacteria; order Syntrophobacterales; family Syntrophobacteraceae; genus SLCH01. Next base: position 41,503 of record CAZRWT010000004.1, on the reverse strand, counting down.
CGCCGGCCTCCAGCCCACTCACTGCCGCCCTGATTTCGGGAGCCAACTCATCAATCGCCATATACCCAATGTCCCCCCCTTCGCGTGAAGCGGGCCCCTTCGAATACTTCGCGACCAGCCCGGCAAAATCCTCGCCCTTGGCCAACCTTTCCGCAAGCTTTTCCACATCCCTCCTGTCCGCTGCCGTGGAAGTCCTGGAATCTGAGGAAAAAGGGAGAAAAAGGACACCAAGACGATATTTCTCCCTGGAGTCAACCAACGCACTGGAATCCGACCTCAAATGAGCATCCAGTTGCTCATCCGTGATAATGGTTTTTGATTTGAACACCCGGTCCACGAGTCGCGCTCTTTCCAGTTTTTTTCGAATATCCTCTCGGAACTGATTGAGAGTCATCCCTTGTTGTTGCAATACGTATTCAAATTGATCCTCAGTGAAACCGTTTTCACGCTTTATGGATGCAACAGCCGCATTGACTTCCGATTCCGGAACACTGATATTGAGCTTCTTCACTTCCTGCTCTGCCAGCAATTCATGGACCATCTGCCTCAAAACCTGTTTTTCCAACAAGCTTCTATTGCGCGGGTCCGCAATATCGTGGCCTTCGATATCCCCGGCAGCCAGTTTAACATTGTCCTGCAACTCACTCCAAAGAATCACGTCCCCATTCACCACCGCCACAATGCGATCTACAGTGTTCGCACCCGCATGGGAAACAATCGCCACCATACACAAACACCAAAAAAACACCCTAAAATACCGGTACATGGCTGCTCCTGAAATCTGTCGTCAAAAAACGGTCCACACAATCGCTTCAGGGGCGGGATTTACCCCCCAAATGCATGGCATATGCACCACACAGAAACCATACCCATGGGATTTACACAGCAACACTGCTGCTGCCCTCATCACTTCCCAGACACTCCCGTAACATCTTTTTGAGCCTGAAAACCCTCTGGGGCATATGTTTCCCCCATATTTCCACTTTTAACCGTCCTTCCAAATCCACCGAATGTTCGCAGCGCTTTTGCCGGAGCAAGGGAATAATCTCTCGTATTTTTTCCGGTTGGTCAAACTGGATGACAAAATGGTTCTCCTGCCCATCCACTTTCACAATTCCCAGCCGTTTGCAAACCAGGCGAAACAGGGCCATGAGCACCACATTGCGCACACTTTCGGGAAAAGGGCCATAGCGATCCCGCCACTCTTTGGCCAGTTGCTCCACCTGGCCCTCCTCCCCGGCCGTGGCCAACCGCTTATAAGCAAGCAACCTCTGGTTGTTGTCGGGAATGAACGTTTCGGGGATGAATGCGGCAATGCCGATGTTGACTTCGGTATCCACCGTTTCCGCATCGCTTTTCTCCCCTTTGATTTCCTTGACGGCCGTATCGAGAAGCTCCATGTACAGTTCATAACCCACTGCGGCAATGTGCCCCGATTGAGAAGCTCCCAAGATAGTGCCTCCCCCCCTGATTTGTAGATCATTGAGAGCGATCTTGAAGCCGGCACCCAATGCACTGAAATCAAGGAGCGCTCTCAATCGCCTTTGAGCGTCGCGTGTGATGAGATGCTCATCCGGGATGAGCAAATAGGCATAAGCCTGCTCCGTAGACCTGCCCACCCGTCCACGCAACTGATAAATTTGGGCAAGACCGAATTTATCGGCCCTATTGATGATGATGGTATTGGCCGCCGGTATGTCCAGGCCCGACTCGACAATGGTCGTGCATACCAGTACATCGATTTTTCTCTGTACGAAATCAAGCATGATCTTTTCCAGCTCGCGCTCTTTCATCTGCCCATGAGCCACCGCCACGCGAGCTTCCGGCACGAGGCGATTTAACGAGGCGGCCACCTGATAAATAGAACGAATGTTATTGTGAACAAAAAAAACCTGTCCCTGGCGGCTCATTTCACGCAAAACGGCTTCCTTGATTGTGAACTCATCGTATTTACACACGGATGTTTCAATGGCACGCCGGTCTTCCGGGGGAGTCCCGATGGTGGACAGATCTCGTATGCCCGAAAGGGACATGTGCAACGTTCTGGGAATGGGCGTTGCCGTGAGGGTCAGCACATCCACGGAAACCCTGAATTGCTTGAGCTTCTCTTTATGTTTGACACCGAAGCGATGCTCTTCGTCCACGATGACCAAACCAAGATCATTGAACACAACGTCTTTTTGCAACAATCGATGGGTTCCGACCACCACATCGACGATTCCCTGACCGAGGTCCCGAATTACCTTCTTTTGCTGAGCGGGAGTCTTGAATCGGCTGAGAGAGGCCACCTGTATGGGAAAGCCATCGAATCTTTCCTTGAAAGCCTGGTAATGCTGCTCCGCAAGAAGAGTAGTGGGAACGAGCATGGCCACTTGTTTACCGTCCATGACGGCCTTAAAGGCGGCACGCAAGGCAACTTCCGTTTTTCCATACCCCACATCGCCGCAAATCAAACGATCCATGGGACGAGGAGAAGCCATGTCATTCAAAACGTCATCTATGGCATGTAGTTGATCTCGCGTTTCTTCGTAGGCAAATCCGGTTTCAAATTCATGATAAAGTTCATCGGGCGGTGAAAACCGAAATCCTTCCTTGACCGATCTGGCGGCAAAAATATCGAGGAGTTCCCTGGCGATCTTTTCGGTGGTTTCTTTGACCTTGCGTCTGGCTGTCTCCCAGGACTTCCCTCCCAGCTTATCGACTCGAGGTTCCTGCCCCTCGACCCCCAGATACTTCTGCACCTTTCGGAGCTTTTCCACGGGTACATAGAGGCGATCCGCATCCTGATAGGCAAGCAGGAGAAAATCACCGGCCATGCCCCGCACATCCATCTGAACAAGATCCTGATACACACCTATGCCGTGATCCACATGCACCACGTAGTCCCCGACATTCAGATCTTCGAAGGAATTGAGGAAAATTCCGGACAAAGGTTTTTTGGTCAGGCGTCGCCGATACCTTCGGCCGAAAACCTCCTCATCGGCCAGCACCACCAGGTTCTCACCCGGCCAGAAAAACCCTTTGCTCAAAGCTCCTACCAGTATCGTGACGGCACGTGGTGACGAGGAGGATTCGTCATCAAAACCCTGTGAACCGTACCTGACTTCCAGATCATAGCCGGGAAGCAATTCGGCCAGCCTTTGAGCATTCTCCTTTTGCCGGCATACGAAAAAAACACGATGCCCTTCTTCAATAGCCCTCCGCAAATGATCGGCCACCGGTTCCAGGAGGCGCTCTTTATTGCTGTGAGACTTTACGGCCAGTACCAATTCCTGATGCCCTTCCGTAGCCGGATCAAAGACGCGGCTCTTCGACGCTGAAGTTACGGAAGGACTGACGCGAACCTGCTGGAATGACTTGGATGAAAAGTGGGTACTCAGAGTATCCGGATCAAGAAACAGCTCGCCGGGATGCCGCTCCCACTCCTCTAGGTCCGTTCTTTCATCCCAACCATGGAGAGCCTTCCTATAAATTTCCGTCATTTCCTTTTGAATCAAACTTTCTTCAGACCAGAAAATCAGGGCTCCAGAAGGCAAGTGATTAGAAAGAGCAGTCATGGAGGGGTAAAATACCGACATGATGGCTTCCAAGTCCCCAAAATGCCGACCTTCCTGGAGTTTTTCAAGCCATACATTGGCGGATGCCGGTGTCAAAATTCCTTTTTGCACGTCATCGAGGAGCACCTGCTTTGCCCGATCCAGGGTTGATTCATTGAGGATGATCTCGCCTGCGGGAATCAGGACAAAATCCTCCAGCACCCCCAAAGACCTTTGGGAAGTGGGGTGAAACAGGCGGATGGATTCCAGTTCGTCATCAAAAAACTCCAGGCGACATGGCCACGGATAGAGCGGGCAAAAAACATCCACGATGCCGCCCCGGCGACTGAAGTCACCATATTCCGTCACAAGGGGAACGCGGCAATAACCCCGTTCCGTGAGGCTTCGACCAAACTCCTCTAGATTGAAGCGCTCGCCCACCACCCGATATTCAACTTCGCCGGCCAGGATTTCCGGTGGTGGGAGCTTTTCCAGGAGGGCCAGGGCGGAAGTCGTTACGATACCCGGTGTTGTTCCCATCTGGAGTGTGTGTAGAATTTCCATACGTCTGGCGGCGGCTTCGCTTTTGCTTAGAGACTGAGCCTTATGGAGCGTCCTTGAAGGAAAAAAACGGACATCGGATTCCGAGGATTTGTCAGGCTGTTTTGACTTGTTGCCCAAAAAGAAACCTATGGCTTCCGCAAATTTTTCCGCATCGGAGTCTGTGGGAGCTATGAACAGAATGGGACGGCGCATATGTCTGAAACATTGAGCAGCCAGGTAAGCCAGGGAAGATTCCCCCATTCCTCGAACGACTATCGACTCCATACCCCTCTTGAGAGCGTCCACAATATCCCCGACGGTGCCGTGCTCAACAGGTCCGGCACTTCCACTTAGGGGGATATTTGCGACAGTGGCGAAATCCATCGATCAACAATCCTCATGCTATGGAAAAATAGGGAAAAAATTGGCTCAACGCTCTCAATGCCATCCACGTGGGCACCCTCGATATCTTAACGGCCCATACCCCTGTCAATTGCACTTTTTTTAAAAAAAGGTACAATCGCCCAACTCACTTTTCCGCATTGGAAAGGGGGCACTATCAAGGGGAGACTATAGCGAAGCCTCATGAATAAATAAAGCCACTATCGCCTGTTTTTTCTTTCGATAAACAGACCGGCAGGCTGTGGGACCAAAAGAAAGCATACGACATGTCGGATATGACCACTCAAAATCTTATGCGGCGCATCCCCGGTGTGGATGCCTTGCTCAAAAGGGACGCCATAAAATCATTGCTCGCAACACATCCTCGTACCCTGGTTCTGAAAGGCATCCGCCACACCCTCGATGAAACCAGAATCCTTCTCAAAAAAAAACTCGGCAGTGACATGGAAAAGCTCCTCTCCCTCGAAAGCATCGAGGAGCAAGTGACTCGTTGTATCGAAGGGCTCAGCGCATACACCCTGCGTCCCGTAGTCAATGCAACGGGAATCGTCGTCCACACAAACCTTGGTCGCTCCCTTCTCCCCCAGGAAGCACTGGACCGACTGAACCTCATCGGCCGGGGTTACAACAACTTGGAATACGACCTGGAAAAAGGCACGAGGGGGTCTCGCTATGTCCATGCGGAAGCCATACTTCGTGAACTCACGGGGGCGGAAGCAGCATTGGTGGTGAATAACAACGCGGGCGCGGTCTTTCTGGTTCTCAACACCCTGGCCAAAGACCGGGAAGTCATCGTCTCCAGGGGACAACTGGTGGAAATCGGGGGCTCATTTCGCATTCCAGACGTCATGAGCAGCAGTGGAGCCATCCTGCGGGATGTGGGCTGTACCAATCGCACCCATCTGAGCGACTACGAATCGGCCATCAATCCTTCAACAGCCATTCTCATGAAAATCCATACGAGCAATTACCGTATTCTGGGCTTCACATCGGAAATCAGCCTGGAAGAACTGGTCTCCCTGGGCCGCGGGCATGAGCTTCCCGTAGTGGAAGACCTGGGGAGCGGGTCATTCATCGACTTCAGCCCCTACGGCCTCACGGGAGAGCCTACAGTGCAGGATGCCGTCAAAGCCGGTGCGGACATCGTCACCTTCAGCGGCGACAAGCTGCTCGGAGGACCCCAGGTGGGCGTCATTGTGGGGCGGGAGGAACTGATTGCCAGGTGCAAAAAGAACCCTATCACCCGTGCCTTGAGAGTGGACAAAATGGCCCTTGCGGCTCTGGAAGCCACTTTGCGACTTTACCGCGACGAACATGAGGCCTTGCAAAAAGTTCCCACCCTTCGCATGATCACCCTGGATTGTCAAACCCTGGAGCAAAGGGCCGCAAAGCTCGAAGCGGCGATCAAAGCAACGGATACCCAAAACAACCTGGAAGTCGGGAAGATAGAAAGCGCTTCCCAAGTGGGTGGCGGAGCCCTACCCGCTCAGAACCTGCCCACATGGGCCGTGGCCGTGAAGGCATTGAAAATCCCCACACAAAAACTGGAGGCGCTTTTGAGAAAAAACGATCCGCCCATCATCGGGCGGATCGAGTCCGATCTGTATATCATGGACGTGAGGACACTTCAGGAAGGGGACCTGGAAATCATCGAAGAAGCATTTGGAAAGCTTATGCAAAATCCATCACAATCTTGAGCTCAGGAGACTTTGAGTTCCAGATAAACATCTCCACGAAGCTGAGAATTCCGTGAAAGGAGCTGTCCCTTCTCTTTAAGTCTCAAACGAGTACCGGTTTTGATACCTGGAGGGATGTTCACGAACAAACTGCCGTCACCGCGCAGATGAGGCAGATCGATTTGCACCTTTGCACCGTTCAATGCGTCTTCCCGGGAAATGTTCAACTGATAGGTTATGTCCGCCAAGCCCGAAGATACGTCCGTATCTTTGGGTTTTCGGGATGTACCCTCCAGCCAACCCAAGGCTTTACCTACAATGAACCCACCGACACTTTTGACGGCTTTGCCCAAAAGCTCGACGCTCTGCCCCAACAAACCCTTGGATGACGGTTTTTTCTTCTCATGGTGCTCATTTTGAGTACGAAAGCCTTGCATGCCCCCGTGTACATGCCCTCCATTACCGGGTCTCGAACTATAATGATACACGCGAGTCGTACCTGGTGGACCGCCCCAGAAGAATCCCTCGAAAAAGATGTTTTTCCCTCCAAAAAAAACTCGATTCACAAAACGATCATCAAATCGAAAACCCATCCGCTGGAATTCCTGCTGCATTTCCGAAAAGATGTCTTTTGCATAGCCACTGTTGAAAAAATCCTTGAAGATTTCATCCTGACTGTATCCAAACCCGCCGGGATATCGGTCACTCCTCCCCGCTTGTGGACGAACACCCAAACGTTTGTACTGATCGTATTGCATACGTTTTTGGGGATCTATGAGAACTCCGTAGGCCTCGCTGATCTTTTTAAAACGGTCTCCAGCGTCCTTGTCATCCGGGTTCCTGTCGGGGTGTGTCTCCAAGGCCAGCTTCCTATAGCTGCGCTTTATTTCCTGGGGAGTCGCGTCAGGGGATACCCCGAGTGTCTCGTAATAGTCTTGTTGCATCATGTTCAACTCAAGTCTCCTGATTCACTTTTCTAATCCGGTCATAGAATCTCGACCTCCTTGTTATCACAAGGGGCATACCCCACAGCGCCGGCAGCGGCCGCCCAAATCGCAGGGCTCCGTGAACTGAGCACCGAAGGATTTTTCATATTCGCTCCAAAGATATTTCCTCTCGATTCCATGGTCAATGATCTCCCAGGGAAACAGCTCGTCACGGTCACGCTCTCGCATGACCCAAAAATCCGCGTTGAAAGGCGCCTCTCGCATGACCTGAGCCCATGACTTCCCCTCCGTGACCACTTTTTGAAGCAGTGTGGCCGTCCTGCGGTCGCCCCTGGCGAGCAAAGCCTGGATATAGGCCCACTTGGGAAGATCAAAGTGCATGCGAACGTTGGGAACTTTTTGCAGTGCCCGACGAATCCACCGTGCACGATCCTTGAGTTCCTTCACACCGGCAAAAGGAACCCATTGAAAAGGGGTAAAGGGTTTAGGAACAAAGCTGTTCACGCTCAAGGTGATGTCACCCAGCTTTTTTTTACCCCGGGCAATTTGTAAAACGTGGTGCTTGATGGATTTCGCCATCCGCACAATAGCTTCGAGATCATCCTGCTCCTCGGAAGGCAACCCCAGCATGAAGTACAGCTTCAGGTGCAGGATTCCTTTTTCCGTGAGCAGGTCCACCGCTCGGAAAATATCATCCATGCTCAGGTTTTTGTTGATGACATGCCTCAAGCGATCCGAGCCCGCTTCGGGAGCTATGGCCACCGACCGATGCCCGCAGGCCTGTAGAACGGAAACCAGCTCCGGCGTCAATCCGTCCGCCCTCAAGGAGGAGAAGGAAAGCGATCCACCATGATCCAGCAACTGCTCACAAATATCTTGGATTTCCGGGTGATCCGACACAGCAGCACTCACGAGTCCCACGCGGGATGTGTCTTCCAGGTACCCCCTGACGGATTCCACCAGCGACCGCGCAGAATGAAAACGCACGGGACGATAAACAAAACCCGCAGCACAGAAACGACACCCCCTTCCACACCCCCGCCCGATCTCCAGCAGATTGACTCCACTGAACTCGGCATTGGGGGTCGTGATGACCGTCTTGCAGGGCCTGCCGACGGACAGGTCCGCCCTTTGATGCGCGATTCTCCTTGGAGCTCCACTTCCCGGCAAAGGCTCCATGGACGCCAGTGTTCCGTTCGGAGCATAATTCACCTCATAAAGGGATGGAACATAGGCTCCCGGTACCCTGGCGGCCAGCCGACGCAGTGAGCGATTTCGAGGCACGGAGCGATCCATAACCAGATCGACCAGGACGGAAAAGTGCGCGCCCAACGCTTCCGCCTCGCCTATGAGAATAAAATCCATGAAAGGAGCTATCGGCTCGGGATTGAGGAACATGGCAACCCCTCCAGCCGCCACATAGGGGTGCGTGGCATCCCGCTCCTCGAACTTCAAAGGTATGGATGCCAACTGGAGCATGCGTAAAACATTTGGGAGGTCGTTTTCAAAGGAAATGGAAAAAGCGATGAGATCGAAGTGTCCCAAGGGTGTTTGGGTTTCCACGGACAGGAGGCCACCGGGACAATTTTTAATCCCGGCCGGATCTTCGGGCTCAGGATAGAACACGCGTTCGCAAACCACCTCATCCAGAGCGTTAAAAGCACCATAAACGGACTGAAAGCCCAGGTTGGACATACCCACGGAATAGCGATTAGGATAGGCAAGGGCGATAGAACATCGCCCCGACCAACCTTTGATAATCGTTCCCTTTTCCTGTGAAAGCCACTGGAATTGACGTTTTCTGATGGATTGACTCATAGGCCCACGTGCAGCAAGCACCTCACTTTCGACAACCTCAATCTGCCTGACGTCGGATAAAAGCGGGAATATTCAGATCTTCCTCTTCAGGGGTCCCCCCCGTGATCCTCTGAAGGAAGGTTTTCTTTCTTGTCTGACTATCTTCCGACAAGGTCTGACGCCGCTCCTTGGATGAATGACGAACCACTGTGGGCACCTGAAGGTAATCGTAGTTCAAATCAGGAACTGCGGGATCAATCTGAGGCCGCTTGCCGGGCGTTGGAAATTTCGCTTTTTTAGTTTGCTCCACCTTGCCGATTCCGGTAGCGATGACCGTCACACGAACTTCCTCGCCAACGTTGGGATCCACGGCCATACCAATAAAAATATCCGCTTCCTCGTCCATTTCTTTTTGGATGAGAGAGTTGACTTCTTCAAACTCATGCATGCCAAGGTCTTCACCCGTGGTGATATTGATAAGAGCGGCTTTGGCACCATGAATGGAAATGTCTTCCAACAGAGGACTGGAAATTGCCTGTTGTGCAGCCTGCGCAGCACGCCCCTCGCCGGTGCCGACTCCCGTACCCATGAGAGCCAGGCCTTTTTCACTCATTACCGCTTCCAGGTCGGCAAAGTCCACATTGATGTAGCCGGGATGTACAATCAAGTCGGATATGCCCTTTACCGCAAACAAAAGAACGTCATCAGCCCTTCGAAACATCTCCAAAACGGTGGCTCTTTTATCTGCAAGGCAAAGCAGGCGATTGTTGGGGATGGTAATAAGGGTATCCACCACGGCTTCGAGAGCTTTTAGCCCCTCATCGGCCTTTCTTTGGCGCACTTTTCCTTCAAAAGTAAAAGGCTTTGTCACCACTGCAACGGTCAGAGCTTTCAACTCACGGCATATCTCGGCGACCACGGGAGCTCCCCCCGTTCCGGTTCCCCCTCCAAGCCCTGCGGTAATGAACACCAAGTCACTGCCATCCACGGCTTTGCGAATCTTTTCAATATCCTCCTGGGCTGCCTTGGAACCCATTTCGGGATTTCCACCGGCACCCAGACCTTTGGTAAGATTCACCCCCAGCTGAATTTTTTGTGGCGCGAGACTCTTTTCCAAAACCTGAAAGTCCGTGTTTGCCGCAATGAATTCGACACCATCCAGGCCGGCTTGTATCATATTGTTGATGGCATTGCCTCCGCCGCCTCCAATCCCCAATACTTTGATTCTGGCTCCATTGGGGCAGACTTCCTGTATTTTGACCATATCTTCCATTTGTTTTTCCATATGAGCACCATCCCTCATTTTTCTCATTTTGTCGGCTTTATATCACTGTAAGATTCCTCACAAAAGAATTTCACCACAATTCTCTGAACCAGCGTTTCATGCTCGTAAAAACTTTCTCGAACAACCCCGGACCAGTTTCCAGCAACACTTTACTTTTCCCCTGTGCATGACCATATATCAGCAATCCGGTAGAAGTGGCGAACATGGGATTCCTGACCAGTTCCTTGAGTCCCCCGAAGCGATAAGGAACTCCCACCCGCACGGGCAGATCAAAAACACTTTCGGCCAGTTCCCGTATACCCGGCAATAAAGCAACCCCGCCCGTGAGCACGACACCTGCATGCAAAGACGGTAAATAAGAAGATCTAACAAGTTCCCATTCAATGATCTTGATCATTTCCTCTACACGGGCCTCGATGATCTGAGCCAGCACTGAATGGGCCAGTTGCCTTGGTCTTTGACCAGCCACGGAACCGACTTCAATAACAGCCTGTGGATCGACATGTTCCACCAGCGCACAGCCGTATTTCTTTTTGATCTTTTCCGCTTCCTCCATGGGGGTTCTCAAACCTACCGAGATATCCGACGTGATATGATTGCCTCCAAGGCCCACAACGCAGGAATGCCTGATGGCATGATCCAGAAAAACCGCTACATCGCTGGTACCACCACCCATATCCACCAATGCCACCCCAAGCTGCTTCTCGTCTTTGTCCAACACGGCCTCACTGGAAGCCAAGGATTCAAGAACCACGTCTTCCACGAGCAAACCTGCTTTTTCACAACACTTGACAATATTTTGGACGGAGGAGATGGCACCCGTGATGATGTGGACCTTGGCTTCGAGACGAACACCCGACATCCCGATGGGATTCAAGATGCCTTCCTGTTCGTCCACGATATACTGTTGAGGGAGAACATGGAGAATCTGCCTGTCATAAGGCATGGCAATGGTTCTGGCTGCGTCCATGACTCGATCGATATCGGACTGAGTGACCTCACGGCTCTTCACCGCGATAACGCCGTGACTATTGAGACTCTGCACGTGAGTTCCGGCCACACCGGCTATCACCGACTTGATTTCACAGCCTGCCATCAACTCTGCTTCCGTAACAGCCTTCTTGATGGAATTGACCGTCTGGTCAATATTGACAACCATGCCTCCACGCATTCCTATGGAAGGAAAGGTGCCGACACCGACTATATCTATGCCTTCCGAGGTAATTTCACCCACCACGGCACAAATTTTGGTTGTCCCCAAGTCCAAACCAACGATCAGTTCCTCTCTTCTTCCCATCCCATCCCTTTCAACTGAGGATTGCCAGGAGGTAACACATCCAAAATGAATCAAGTGGTTGTCATTGCAACACCCTACCGAATCCCCCTCTCATCCATTTCCACATGACTCATCAGGTCGAGCAAGGCGTGAAAGCCTTTTCGTTTTCACGTAAAAAAAAGACTCTAATGACCTAAAGTCTGAAAAAATCTCCTTGAACAATGGCCCTACCGTCAAAATCGAGGTCAACCTTTTTTACTCTATCCAACCATTCACGATCCTCCAGCAAGTGCAACACTTGTTTCAATCGCTGAATCCTATCTGCAAACAGCTCGGAACCTAAATGGACCGTAATGGATCTGTTTTTTAACTGAAAAGAAATACCTTCCACCGGGTCCCAACTGTAGTCTTGAACTCTCACTTCACTGCTCCAGGTTTCATCATGGCTTGCCCAAAACCCATGAAGCTCCTGAAGGGTCTCAAAAGGCTCCAGAGGAAGATAATCTCCACATTGCAAATCCAACACGTCAAATCCATCCAGAGCAATCAGTTCGGGATAATGCTCCCGCTCCACACGCAAGAACAATTTCCCTTCCCGGTCCACCAGGTATGAGCTATCGGCGGAAATGACCGCCAAAGGGACTCGCTCCTCCACTTCCACCACCAGGCGTCTTGGAGGATCAAGACGCACAACAGCCGACCGAACCCCGGGAAGCATTTCAATCCTTTCTGCCAACGGCTTCATTTTAAGCTTAATGAGACTGGTATCTTTCGATACCTTCATGGCATTAAGCACCTGGATGCGATCCAGATGGTGAAGACCTTCGATCCGAATTTCCTGAAGCAAAAGCCAGGGGGAACGAAGCAACGCATGATAGCTGTGGGCGAGCCCCGCGCTGAGCAGAACCAATCCCACCAAGCATACCGTCATCCCCGACATGAATTTAATCATACCACGGATGAGGCCCCTGCTGTTACCTTTGTCGGGAGTGTAGCGGTTTTCTTTTCCTTTCACAACCCACCCCTTCGTCTCCTGTCAATTCCTCCAGTTTCCTAAAACCTTCACTTCTCTCTCGAGGCAAACACCAAAACGCTTCCAAACCTCTTGCTCAGTGTACTCCATGAGTTGCAAAATATCCCGACTGGTCGCGGAACCGGTATTGACAATCCAGTTGGCGTGTTTCTCGGCAATCAACGCCCCCCCTGCGCGCATTCCTTTCAACCCGGCTTTATCGATCAAGGCGCCGGCACTATACCCGGCAGGATTTTTAAAAATGCAACCGGCGGAAGCAGTTCCAACAGGCTGTGTACTGTTCCTCCGCACAACCAGCCGCCTGAGGTTTTCCCTGATCAGGCTCTCCTCCCTGGATTCCAAAATCAGGCAGGCCCCCGACAAAACCCGTCCCATCGGTATTCCCATGGACCGATAGCCACAGGCCAAACCATTTTTTGTCAATCGATCTTTAGTTCCCTGTGGGCTCAGAACCTCCACCCATTGCAGGATATCCGAAACGGCCCCCCCTGAAGTTCCGGCATTCATGAAGAGTGCTCCTCCCATGGATCCGGGAATGCCCACCAGGAATTCGGCACCGCCCAACCGCTCCCGCACACAAAACCGAATGAAAGCAGACAGGCTCACACCAGCTCCCACAAAAACCGATACCTTTTGAACTCCTCGTTCCATCGAGACATCAAGAACTCGTATCTGTGAACAGGCCGATTCCAAACGAATCACCACGGCATCCCATGGATCATCCGAGACCAATACATTACTCCCTCCCCCCAAAATGACCCACGGAATCTCACGCTGATCAAGCTCTGTGAGCAGGTCCTCCAACGCAGGCATGGAAACCGGTACGGCAAGACAGGCCACCGGTCCCCCAACCTTGAAAGTGGTATGATTCTTCAAAGGTTCCCGCCATTTCAGACTCACGTCCCCGAGGGAAGTCAAAAAGGCTTTGTGCTCAAATACACGAGGGAACATGGATACCTCACGAGCTTTCAAGGTGTTTCAAAAGAGACTCGCCCACCTGGTGGATATTGCCCGCCCCCAAGGTCATGACCACGTCGCCCGGCTTTACCATACTTGCCAGTGTATCCAGCATTTTTTCCAGATCGTGAGCGAAATGAAGGTCATGATGCCCATGGGCCGCGATACGTTCCAGGAGAGCGGCCCCGGTCACTCCGGGAATGGGTTTTTCTCCGGCCGCATAGATTTCCGTGAGAACAAGCACGTTGGATTCATAGAAGCAGCGGGCAAACTGTTCCATTAAACCATGAGTACGCGAGTAACGATGAGGTTGGAAAGCCACAATCCGGCGCCTGTCCGGAAAACATTGGGCCAGGGTTTCGAGAACCACCCGGATTTCATTTGGGTGATGCCCATAGTCGTCGATGACGAGGACCCCTCCTGCATCCCCTTTCACCTGGAACCTTCTTTGCACCCCTGTCATGTCCTCGAGGCCCTCTTGAATGGCGGGCCATTGCATATCGAGTTCATATGCCACCGCCACGGCAGCCAGGGAGTTGAGCACATTGTGTCGGCCGGGTATCCTGATGGTGATCTCTCCCAATTCCTCCCCGCGGGCAAAAGCGCGGTAGGTGGTGCGAAAACCGTTGCTCCTGACATCACGGGCCTGAAAATCCGCCTGAGGGGAAAACCCGTAAGTGACAAAAGCCTTGCTGATTCTCGGAATGATGGTCTGGATGTGCTCATCTTCAAGACAAAGCACCGCCTGCCCATAAAACGGAATTTTGTTGATGAATTGCAGAAATGTTTCCTGAATATGAGCCAGATCCCGATAGAAATCGAGGTGCTCCAGGTCGATATTGGTGACCACGGCAATGGTGGGGGGTAAAAGCAGGAAAGTACCATCGCTTTCATCGGCCTCCGCCACCATGAACTCCCCTTGCCCCAGCTTGGCATTGGTTCCCCAGGCATTGAGTTTGCCGCCGATAACTACTGTGGGATCGAGACCCCCACGTGCCAGCACCGTCGAAACCATGGAAGTCGTCGTGGTTTTTCCGTGAGCTCCGGCCACCAGGACTGAATACTTGAGGCGCATGAGTTCGGCCAGCATTTCCGCCCGTTGAATAACGGGCACCTTCCCCAGAGCCTTCGCCGCCGACACCTCGGGATTATCCTCGGAAATGGCGGAGGAAAGAACCACAACATCCGCACCTTTTACATGGCTCCCTTCATGGCCGATATGAATCCTTGCCCCCATTTGGGCCAATCTGCGAGTGATTTCCGTTTCCCGGAGATCGGAACCACTTACCGAATAACCCAGGTTGAGCAGGAGTTCGGCAATACCGCTCATTCCGATGCCGCCAATACCGATAAAATGGATGTTCTTATACCGCTTATACATTATTCTGATTTGCTCTTTCGCTTTGTCGTCCAATGTTCATGAGCACCCCCACGGCCAGACAGTTGGCGGTGAACGCACTGCCTCCATAGGAAATGAACGGCAAGGTCAGCCCTTTTGTGGGAAACAGGCCCAAAACCACCCCCATGTTGATCAGGGCCTGAATGGTGATCAAAAGAGTCAGCCCCAATGCCATGATGCTGCCTAAAAAATCCGGGGCATTTCTTGCGATGGTCATCCCGGTGTGGAAAAAAAGTCCAAACAGGCTACAAATAACCACAATCCCTACAAAACCCAGCTCTTCCCCTATAACGGCGAGTATGAAATCCGTGTGAGCTTCAGGAAGATAGTAGAGCTTCTGGTGGCTCGCTCCCAGCCCCTTACCCCAGATTCCCCCGGAACCCACCGCAATCCAGGCCTGGATGAGTTGATAACCCGAGGCCAGATGGTCTGTCCAGGGATCGAGAAAAGCCGTAATACGATCCCATCGGTAACCCACCAAGTATACGAATTTGTACCCACCCAGCACGGCTATGGGCACAATGGAAAAAAGGTAAAGTAGAGGAACGCCGCCCACCATGAGCATCACCACGGTCATAAAAAGCAAAATGACGGTGGTCCCGAAGTCCGGCTGTTTGAGTAATAGGGCGCAAACGAGCCCACACATGACAAAATGTGTCAGGTATCCAATGCTGAACTCCCTTATCCTGTCCTGCTTTTTGGTTATGGACACGGCCAGGTAGATGATCCAGATCACCTTGACATATTCGGCGGGTTGTACCTGAAAGGAACCGAACCGAAACCACCGGCGGGCATTGTTGACTTCCGTTCCAATGGAAGGAATCAGAAGCAGGGTCAAAGCCGCCAGCATTCCGATCATAAGGGGACCGATCAAAGGTTTGTATTTTTCATAAGGAATGCGTGAACACACCACCATCAGCCCAAAACCCAGAACAACCCAGAGAATATGGCGTTTGAGGAAGAAAGCCGAATCTCCCCCATATCGATTCAAAGCCACCATGGAACTGGAAGAGTAAATCATGATGAGTCCCACAAGGATCAAGAAAAAAACCTCCAACCAAAGCTGGACATGAGAAGGCAACCTGGTAAATCCCCCTTCCCGGCTTCCAGTTGAAACTCCGGTTTCTCCAGAGTATTTTAACAGTTTTTCCGTTGTTCCCATTGTCCGACTCATTTCAACCGCTTCATGCGGTTCATACTGTTTACTCTTTTTCAAAATCTTTTATGCGCTAGCAGGAAATGGACCATTCAAGTCACAAGTCCTAAAAAAACAATCCGGGTACAACCGGTCACGACGGTAAATCGGCCACCAGCCTCTTGAAATGCTCCCCTCTCTCTTTGTAGCTGCCGTACTGGTCGAAAGACGAGCAGGCGGGAGAAAGAAGGATCACGTCTCCCCATTGGGCCGCTTCCAATGCCCCATGGAAGGCCTCTTCCAGGTTCCCGAACGAACGCGCTGGAACGTATCCCTCAAGAGCCGCAGCAATCCTGGGACCGGCTTCTCCATAAACAAAAGCGCCTTTACCCCGATCTCCCAAAAGCGTTGCCAGAGGTTCGTAGGCACCGTGCTTGTCCCTGCCCCCCAAAAGCAAAAGAACCGGCCGATCAAAGCTCTCCACCGCCTTGATGACGGCCCCCACATTGGTTCCCTTGGAATCGTCATAAAAATCGATCCCCTGCCACTGGCGAACCCACTCCACACGATGGGGAAGCCCTCGGCAGCTTTTCACCGCTTCCTCCACGGCCCAAGACGATGCTCCCACGGCCAGGGAAGCCAATACCGCAGCCAGAATATTTTCCTCGTTATGAGCCCCCTTGAGTCGGCAACCATTCAGGTCAAAATCCACGGATGTTTTTCCCGGAATCATTCCCCGCACACGTCCATTAAGAATTCCAGCGTGGGCACTCAAGTTCCGCCTGCTGTAAACCAACGCCTGTCCTTTCACGGAAGACATCATTTTACTGCATACGAGATCATCTCCATTGATTACCGCGTAATCTGTTTTTTTTTGACGTGAAAAAAGAGAAAATTTTGACGCAGCATAGGCTTCAAAACCTTCGTAGCGATCGAGATGATCATCGGTCACGTTGAGCAATACCGCCACCTGTGGGCTGAAAGTCGTGGCCGTATCCAACTGAAAGCTGCTCACCTCGAGCACAAGAATTTCTGCCGGTTTTCCACTGAGAATCCACTCACTGAGAGGCGTTCCCATGTTTCCCCCCACAAACACTTCTCGCCCTGCCTTTTTCAAAATATCGCCAATGAGAGAAGTCGTGGTGGTCTTGCCGTTGGTACCCGTAACCGCCACAGTGGGAAGGTTTACCTGTCGCCACGCCCACTCGAGTTCCCCCATGATTTCAATCCCTTTTTGACGGGCCTCCATGAGGGGGGCGATGTCCAAGGGAACTCCAGGGCTAACAATGATCTGCCGCGCGGATATAAAGTCTTCCAGTCGATGTTCGCCCAGGCGAAACCGGCAACCCCGTGCATCGAGATCATCCAGGGTTCCCCCAAAAAGTTCCCTGCTTCGAAGGTCCGTGCCCATCACCGTCTTCCCCTGACGCAGCAAGAGTTTGCACACAGACACCCCTGATACGCCAAGGCCCACGACCAGCGTGGTTTCCAGCTCGGCCCTTCCCCGCCCATTAGCCGGACTCATCACGCCAGCACTCCTTCCACCACACGCTCCATGCGCATTCCACGGGAACCCTTCACCAAAATCCCGTACCCTTCCATTCCGCCTGCTTTCACAAAATCCACGATTTGTTCGTGGTGCTCCGCATGGAAACACCGGGAAGCTTTCATTCCGGCCTCCAACGCTCCCTCCATGATGTTCCGCCCCAAGTCGCCCAACGTAATGAGCCGATGGATGCCCAGGCGAGCTACTTCACGCCCGATATCCGCATGCAGTTGAGGGCTTGTCTCACCCAATTCCCTCATTTCCCCGAGAATGGCCAGGGAAGGACGAGAACCCCTGGTTACAGCCAGAGTCTGGAGAGCGGCGGCCATGGAAGCGGGATTGGCGTTGTAGGTGTCATCCATCAAAAATCCACCTCCCGACAAAAAATGGGTCTGCATTCGCTGTCGCACCGGGCGATGCTTTTGAAGCCCCCCCGCAATGGTTTCCAAAGATTCACCCAGGCAGGTGCAAACGGCGGCGCAAGCCAGTGCATTGCATACCTGATGTACACCGAGCACCGGCATAACAATTTCCATCGTCTCTCCCCGAACCCTCATGCAAAATCGGCTCTTCCCATCTTCCATGCTCGCTTCGCCTTGCATATACACATCCGCGGAGACATTCGTTCGGGAAAAGGTCACTTTCCCGCATGGAATATATCGAGAACGATGAAGGAGTTGCTCATCATCGAGGTTGACGACGGCAATGCCTTCAGAACCCAGGGAATCCCACAGGGTGCCTTTTTCACGGGCAATATCCTCCAGGGATCGCAACCCCTCCAGGTGAGCAGGATGAACATTCGTGATGAGACCAACGGTGGGAGCGGCCATTCTCACGAGCCGCGCCATCTCCCCCGGAACGTTTATTCCCATCTCTATCACTGCCACGTCGTGCTCGGGCATCAAGGAAAGTACGGTAAGGGGAACCCCTATCAGATTATTGAAATTGCCATGGTTTTTGAGAACATGACGGTTTTGGGACAGGACGGAGGCTATCATTTCTTTTGAGCTGGTTTTTCCGTTGCTCCCGGTTATCCCCACCACCGGCAGGGAATGAGCGCGACGATGATAGGCAGCCATTGCCCCCAACGCCTCGAGGGTATCGTCCACCTCGATGACGGCCGCCTGCCCCTCCGGCAACCCGAACGCCCCACAACCTTTCCTGTCCACAACCAGAGCCCCTGCGTCCAGATGCATCGCATCGGCAAGAAACCGGTGAGCATCGTGGTTTTCCCCCCGAAGGGCAACGAAACACTCGGAAGGCCTCAGGGAGCGGGAATCCGTATTGACGCCCGACAAGAGCCGCTCCCCGTCCCCTCTCAGTAACCGCCCTTGCGTGGCTACAACAACATTCGCGACAGTCCAGGACATAGACAGGCCTTTCATGAAGCTTTACATTTTAAAAAATTGAAGTGATCCATAACCACCCGGCGATCATCAAAAGGCAATACCCGGTCCCCCACCAACTGATAGGTTTCATGGCCTTTACCCGCAATCAAAACCACATCATCGGGCATGGCAAGAGACAAAGCAGTCTCGATAGCCTTCCTCCTGTCGATCTCCACCATGTATCCTCCTCCGGTCGAGGAAAAACCACTTCGTGGATTCAACAACGAGATTCTCTCCGCGGCAATCCCTGACTCTATATCCGCAAGAATGCGGTCGGGAGCCTCACTGCGTGGATTATCACTGGTCAGGATTACTCTATCCGCCAGTTCGGCCGCGATTTGTCCCATGAGGGGGCGTTTCTTTCTGTCCCGATCCCCCCCACAACCAAACACAACCCACAGTCTTCCGCGAGTCATTTCTCTCAGACATTCCAGAGCTTTTTGCAGTGCATCGGGAGTGTGAGCGTAGTCCACCACGACCACATATCCACAATCTTGAGGAGCGGGCACCCTTTGCAACCGACCGTCAACCTGACTCACTCCTCTGAGGCCTGCCTGAACGGTTCGTGGAGGAAGCCCCAAAGCAAGGGCCGTCGTGGCGGCACACAAGCTGTTGTAGAGATTCAGGCGTCCCAGGAGGGGAGAAGTTATTTCCAACTCTCCCTCCGGGGTAGTGAAGGAAGCACTGATGCCCCTGCCGTTCAGTTGAACATCGTATGCCCCTACACGAGCATGAGGCGCGGAAATCCCGTAAGTCCAAAGCCCCGTTCCGATGGTCCCGGCCAGTCGCATTCCAAAAGGATCGTCCACATTGACCACAGCCACGAAATCCTCTCCCCCTGCCGGCAGGACATCTTTGAAAAGGAGGGCTTTGGCCGCAAAGTAATCTTCCATGGTCTGATGAAAATCCAGGTGATCCTGAGAAAGGTTGGTGAAAACTCCCGCCCTGAATCTGCACGAATCCACCCTCCCCAAGGCCAAAGCGTGGGATGACACTTCCATCACCACATGGGTCACGCCGTCCTGTAGCATTTCATGAAACAGGCTCTGTAAATCGACGGATTCGGGTGTGGTCATGGTTGCCGGTTTTTCTTTGCCGTCCCAACGGTAGGCCAGGGTGCCCACCACGCCCACCTTGTAACCGGCTTCTTTTAGAATGGCCTCCAGGAGAAGTGTCGTGGTGGTCTTGCCATTGGTTCCGGTGACCCCAATGAGACAAATTTTAGTCGATGGGTGGTCGTAAAAAACGTCAGAAACGACGGACAAGGCCCGGCGGGTATCGGAAGTAAGAACCACGGGCACCGGACATTCCCCTGCCGCGAACTCCTCCGCCAGAATAGCCGCGGCACCTTTGTTTACCGCCTGGTCCACATGATGGTGTCCATCCTGCCTGGCACCCCGAACCGCTACAAAAATATCCCCCTTCGCGACCTTGCGGCTGTCGTTGGTAATACCGGTTATTACGACATCCACATCACCATGGATTTCCAAGACTTCAATGTTGTCAATCAAACGGCTCAGTTTTTTTTCTATCATTAAATCCCGTATCCCTCGGTCCGGTTACCCGCTGCGCCGTAAAGCCCCGTCTCTTCAGGACGGGGATATAAGGCACTTTCCCTGCTTCCTGCTGCAAACAGGAGGCAGGGAAACATTTTGTGTTGAGTTGGCAAAGGCTCCAATTTCATTTACTTTTTTCCTGGCGGCGGGGCATGCCGTGTCAGCCTGTAGAGAGACAGTGAGACCTGGGGGAGTATGTGGTTGGTTCAAAGCCGTAAAACTCCCCACTGTGGGAGCTAAAGCGAAAACCAAGCAGATTCTCCCCTGGGCAACCTCGTTGAAGCAGGAACCCCTTGGAGCGGCCGCATAGCCACTTCGAGAATCCTCGGCCTTCAGACCGGGGAGGATGTCAACAAAAGAATCCCGCCACCTGCCAAACCGTTCCTGTTTTATTTGATTCAAGGGGGAGGAGCGACATCCGGCATGGGTCCACCGACCCTTGTCCTGCCCTTCATCCCCCGGTCCAATACACCGATTTCCTTCTCCCTGCCCTCACCAACAACATGCAGGCTCCGAGAAGCAAGCTTATCATCCTCGACGGCATGGTAAGCAACTCCCACGGTCTCTGCCCGCCGACTCTCCTCATTATTAATTTTCACGGAACGGTTTCCCCCATGGGGCATTTGCTCACCATCAAAGGGCATCACTCCCAAATAAGGCAAGGCCCTGCCGGCAATCTCACGGAAAACCGGCGCGGCCACCGTGCCTCCATAAATGGCCCCCTTGGGCTCATGAATCACCACCGTTATGACCAGCCTGGGATCATCGGCAGGTACAAACCCGGTGAATGAAGATGTGTAGCGATTTTTTGCATAACGCCCTGTTTCAGGATCGACCATCTGGGCGGTTCCGGTTTTTCCAGCGACCGGGTAGCCTTTCGGGACGGCATTGACACCCGTTCCCCCACTTTCCGTGGCCATGCGCATCATCTGAGTCAACTGTCGTGCAGTCTCCTCGCTCAAAACTCTGCGCCGATTTTCGGACCTGAAAGACCGGATCACATTGCCGTCGGGGTCCAGATAACGTTTCACAAGAATCGGCTCAGCGATGACTCCTCCGGCGGCAATGCCGGCAATTCCAACCGTCAACTGCAACGCGGTCACACCGATGCTTTGCCCAAAACCCGTTGTGGCCAGGTCGATGGGACGCCAGTTCTCTTCCGGCCGGAGCAACCCCCTGATCTCACCCGGCAATTCCACATTGGTAAGCCCGCCGAAACCAAATGATCTGATGTAATGGGCATAACGCTCTCGTCCCAACTCCAGGGCAATCTTGCTCGATGCGATGTTGCTCGAATATTTGATCACTTCCGCCATGGTCAACCAGCCGTAGGGATGAGTATCCCTGATGTTGTGCCCCGCGATACGGGCTCGACCATTTTCACAAAATATGCGGTCGGTCGGCTTCACGACTTTTTCTTCAAGAGCCGCGCCCATCAAGAAAACCTTGAAAGTCGAGCCAGGTTCAAATGCATCGGTAATCGCCCTGTTCCGCCAGTGCGACGCACTGCTCTTACCCGGCACATTGGGATCAAAAAAAGGCCAGTTGGCCATGGCAAGAATATCGAAAGTGCCGGGGTCCAAAACCACAACCTGCCCCGCCGATGCCTTGTATTTCAGCGCGGCCTTTTCCAACTCATGCTCCACAATGTATTGCAGGAAAGCATCGAGACCGAGTTGTAAGCCGACAGACTCGACAGATTCCGGCGGCGGCTCCGGTCCACTCCACAATATCCTTCGGCCGCCATCCCGCAATTGACCGAAAACCCTGTGATTCATTCCAAGGAGCTCGTCGTACTTTTTCTCGAGCCCTTCGAGCCCTTCGCCGTCCAGCCCCACAAAACCAAGGACCTGTCCCCCCAACCGACCATAAGGATAAAAGCGTCTGTACTCATTCATAAACCCGAGCCCCTCCGTATCGATCGCCTGTATCCATAAGGCATCCTTATCCGTCATGTGACGTTTGAGCCAGACGAACCTTCGCTGCGAGTCCAGCTTTTCCACAAGGGAGCTTTCCGAATCATGAAGCACATTCGAAAGTATTTTAGCCAGTGCCGCGGGGTTCCCCACACGCTTTGCATCCGCATAAAGAGAAGGCTGCGGGACGGAGTAAGACAACAAACGTCCTCGATCATCATAAATAGACCCTCTATAGCTGGGCACCTTGATACTGCTCTGCATCTGAGCCCTGCTTCGCTCCGCCCAGGTGGCATGTTCCAGAATTTGTAAACCGACAGCTTTCCAGATGACGAGACAAAAACCCGACACCACCACTGCATAAAGCAGCCAATGGCAGAACCGATAGCGCAAACTCAGATGCTTCTTAAAGTTATGCTCGCCCACGCCATATCACCTTCAATTCAACCGCACCCAGCAATGCCGGTGCTCGATCCAATTCATGCCCGACCAGGCCTCGAAAATTGGTAAACTCATTCTTCCTGAAGCACAAACCTGCGTTCATCCGCAGCGGGTACGAGCCCAAATATTTCACGACTCATTTTTTCCAACAAGTAGGGGTCTTGAAACCGCGTCCACTCCAAACGAAGTTTTCTTTGAGTTTCAAGAAGCAGCTCATTCTGATGGTACAACCGGGCCAGATGATAATTAAACTGGGTTTGCCGAACATGAAGCCATACATGGAAAAGAGAAAGCGAAACAAAGCAAAACACAAGCAGCGCAAGGAGATATGGAGTATGGCGGGGAGAAACAGCGCCGAGCGCTTGAGTAAAACTCTTTCCACCACCATCGGTGGTAATTTGCTCCTTTTTCATGGAATCTCCAAATTACCGATTTCACCATCAACCAAACATCGCCACGGCTATCATTAATTAACAGCAAAAATTCTTTGGCCCTGAACAGCCGGGCACGTTTAAAATCGGAGACCCTTTGCACCTCATAACTTCTCTATGGCCCTGAGTCCGGCGCTGCGAGCCCTCGGATTACGATTTATCTCCGCATCGCCCGGCTTGACGGCCTTTTTAGTGATCAACCTGGCCAGAGGACGTCCCTCGCACCGACATCGGGGTAGCCGAAGGTCGCACCGGCAGGCCTTACTCCAATATTTCATCTTTTCCTTGACCAGACGGTCTTCCAGGGATTGAAAAGACACGATACAGAGCCTGCCCCCAGGTGAAAGAACGGTCAATGCCTGCTCCAAAAAATCCCGAAGGGCCTCCAGCTCTTTATTGACAGCAATTCTAAGAGCCTGAAAAGTCCGCGTAGCGGGATGAATGCGACCAGGCTTGTTGCCGTGGGGTATCACTCCCCTGATCAACTCGGCCAACTGTAGGGTGGTCCTGAAGGGATGTGCCTTACGTTGCGACACAACGGCTCTAGCAATGCGTCTGGCCCATCGTTCCTCGCCGAACTGAAAAATCAACTTTGCCAGTTCGGTTTCCTTTAGAGAATTAACGAGATCAGCCGCAGAAAGAGGAAGACTCTGATCCATGCGCATATCCAGCGGCCCTTCTCTCAAAAAACTGAATCCCCTTTCAGGGTCCTCCAGATGGAAGCTCGAAACACCCAGGTCCAACACCACTCCATCCGCAAAGGGCAGTTGCCGTTCTTGAAGGATGGAGGGCAGTTGAGCAAAGCTCGATTTTTCCAAGATCACTCGAGCTCCCGGGCTTACAAGGGTTCCCCGCACCCTCGCGACAGCCTCAGCATCCCAATCGACCCCCAAAAGAATTCCATCCGGCTGGATGCATTCCAGGATTTTTCGAGAGTAACCACCGCCTCCCAGCGTACCGTCAATGTAAAATCCTCCGGCACGGCAGTTCATGTGATACATGACTTCATCCAGGAGAACAGGCACATGTTCGTGATGGAGCGATTCTCTCATGACGTCCTACAGGCCGAAAGAGGCCGCATAATCAGTGTATCGCTGATAATTTTCTTTTTCAGCCATCTCCTGTTTGTATTTATGCCACATATCCTTATCCCAAATTTCAAAAGCTTTAAGCGCGCCCAACAGAACCACCTCGATATTCAAAGACGCTTCCGCCCTCAACCCCGGTGGAATAAGGACACGACCCTTGCCGTCAAACTCACACTCTTCCGCATACGAAACCTGCATCCTGATAAAAGCGTGAGATTCAGGAGAAACCTGAGAAAGCTCACTGGCTTTTTCTTCGATGAACTCCCATATCTCAGGGGGGTAAGCAACCAGACAGACATCTCTTCGGGTTATAATCAACGCATCCGTATAATGCTCCCGCAAAACCTCGCGATACTTGGCCGGGATTCTCAATCGCCCTTTGACATCCAGCCGATTGTTTGATTGCCCCCTAAAAAAAGGTTTCTTGAGTATCCCCACCCTGCCCCCCTATTTCCCACTTTTTCCCACCTGCACTCTATTTAGCACCCAATAACGCATAGAGTCAAACGCTAATCCCGACCGGGTAAGCCAATAATGGAATTCTATGAAAAAATTTTTTATTATTGGTTTCAATTATTTAATTGTTGATTCGCCAAAGAGGTTCATGATAGAAAACTCCCGTGGAAACGGGAATGCCTTCAGGGGTATTCCCAAAATCCCCACAAAAAAGCCTCTGCTGAATATCCACGGCCTTCCCCAAGGAGCAGAGGCTTTTTTCCCAAACCTTATGCAGAGGTGAATCCATGCATCCGGATGACGAAAAGATTTTACGTCTTTCGAAAGAAATCATTATTAAATTCATTGAGTTGGGTAGAGTTTCCCCGGGTAATTTCGATGAAAACTTTAAAAGCGTTTTTTGGACCCTTAAAAACACCCTGGTTAATGCGAGAATAGAGGAGTTGAAAGATGAAGCGTGGAAGGAAGAAGAATCGAATTCACTTGCTGAAAGTGAAGCTCCCTGAGCACGCACTCATGGACCGTCCAACAGTGCTCATGCCGTAGAAGCTGCAGCCGAAATCCGCCGGCATCTCAAAGAAACTCCGGTAGAGTGGGGGAAAGCACCCCCACTCGGAATCGCTGATTATTGGGAATGGGATTCCAGGTAGTCAACGATGTCTTTCACCGTGCGGATCTTTTCTGCATCATCATCGGGTATTTCCAAATCGAAAGCTTCCTCCAAAGCCATTACCAATTCGACAACGTCCAGGGAATCAGCCCCCAAATCATCCACCACGCTGGCTTCAGCGGTAACGCTTTCCTTTTCCACACCCAACTGATTGGCAATAATATCGACCACTTTTTTCTGCATTTCGCTCATCTTGACTCAACCTCCCATACTTTTTGACGGTTATTCACTCTCGGCTCTCTCACAAAACCGTAAAAGAGCACTTCCACAACCCCCGGCAACTCATCCACCAGGGAATAGGAGCACTCGCGGGCCAGCCATTTCTGGATAACCCCGTGCATAAATCCCATTACACCATAAAAAACCGTATTGAAATCGATCTCCTTCAAAAGTCCCTGCTGGCTTGCCTGGTGTATTCTGCGCTTCAAAACAGGAATCCGACGCATGACTCTTCGAAAATACAGATCCTCAACAGCGCTCCCAACCTCCATACGCTCCTGCACAATGAGCCGATACAAACGGTTGTTGCGGTCGAAAAATTCGAAGTAAATTTTCAAGTACTTGACAATCATGGTGAGCACATCGTCCTCACCATCCAGCACCGCTGTTGCCTTCTTTTCCAGCTCTTGAAGGCGCACCTGAAGTAACTCATTGAAAAGCTTTTCTTTATTGGCAAAGTAACGGTAAAGTGTTCCTTTGCCTACTCCAGCGCGTTCAGCGATTTCATCCACTTTGGCAAGATGAAACCCTTTTTCGTAAAACACATCCAGGGCGGCATCCAGTATCCTGTCCCTGGTGGTCTTTTTAGGCCCCTGCACACATTCCATCACCGGCTCCAGCGTCAGGGCCTCAATCACCTTGGAGTAAAACTCCTTTTCATCAATCTTTATCTGCCCGGCTTTTTGAAGGAGAAAAAAAGTCACATCCTGAAGAGCAAAATGGGGGGGAAGCTCACCCTGGCGTGACAGCTCGCGAAGAACAAAATACCATTGAACCATTGCATCAAGAGCTTTTTCATGATCCGGCTCGCCGGGAACACTCTTTTCCCAGAGATCATGGAGGCCCTCCATGGCCATTTCCTTCTGGGCACTCTTTTTGAGAAGCCCCTTCAACAATTGAATTTTGTTCTCTTTGGACACCTTCACACCTTTCTTGCCTCCACTGACGGACTGGTCCGTCATTAATCACAGTAATCGTACAAAGTCAAGCGGGTTCACTCTTTCCAGGAACTACGAGGAAGCCCCTACGGAGACAAGGTCACCGGGAAGCGGTAAATCCAGGTTGAAAGAAAGATTCTTTACGGAAATGCGTGACGGAGAGACTTATGAAAGGCAAAAACACACGATCACAGGGATGCGTCGTAAACGGGAAAGTCCCCCCCCTCCATCCGGCGATAAGCTCTTTGAATGACTTCGACGGTACCATCGGTCATCTCGTATTGGGAAAGCAGATTTATGGGCACAAACTCACAGGCAAGAGCATCGCTGGCCGAACGGGGAACTCCATGGTCGCTGAAGCACAAAAAATCCAGAAGGACATAATGATATTCGATACGACCATGACGGTCGAGAATCACCCGATCCAAAACCGCAAGCAAGTCCCGTACTCGAACATTCAGACCGACTTCTTCGAGAACTTCGCGATGCACGGCCTTTTCCAGGGATTCACCCAACTCGACCAATCCACCCGGCACCGACCACTTTCCATAGGCGGGGGGACGCCCTCGCTGCACGAGGAGCACCCGATCTTCCCTGAAAATGATGGCCCCCACCCCTACCATGGGCATATCAGGATAACGTCGATTCATCCTCACCTCTCACACCACAAGTCCACCCATCTCCGCGCCCCCCTGCATGAGGTGAATTCCCAAAATGAACCCACTATAAAAACATTGCCGGTTAGTGGATTTATTCCTGGAAATCGCATCAGAACCTGTCTCACGCAGGGGATTCATCGACCTATACCGCCCTCAAGCTCCGACGGCGGAAACAACTTCCTCGCTATCCTTACCGGCATGATTTTGCCCTGCCGCACGCATGAACTTGCCAATTTGCCGAACCGCCTGGCGAATCCGATGCTCATTTTCCACCAGAGCCAGGCGCACATAACCTTCGCCTTCCTCACCAAAACCGATTCCGGGCGCCACCGCCACATTGGCATGTTCGAGCAACCGCATGGCAAATTCCATGGAGCCCATCTTATCGAAAGGTTGAGGAATCCCGGCCCAGACAAACATGCCCGCCTTGGGTACCGTCATGGGCCATCCCAGGCGTGCCAGTCCCTGACACAGCACATCACGTCTCTGTTCGTAGATTTTGGCCTGAAGCTCCACTTCGGAAGCACAATCGCGCAAGGCCACAATACCGGCAATCTGGATGGCCGAAAAAATGCCATAGTCATAATAGCCTTTGATCTTGGCCAGACCGGCGATCATGTCGCGATTTCCCACACAATAGCCAATTCTCCATCCGGCCATATTGTAGGACTTGGAAAACGATCCGAACTCGACGCCCACTTCTCGAGCCCCCTCCACCTGCAGAAAACTGGGTGCCGTATATCCGTCAAAGGTAATCCTTGAGTAAGCAAAATCCTGAAGTACCATGAAACGGTATTTGCGAGCCAGCTTCACGACTTCTTTGAAAAGCTCGATGCTTGCAACGGCGGAAGTAGGGTTGTGAGGATAATTAAGAACGAGCAGCTTGGGCGAGGGGTGGAGAGAGTTGCACATGGTGGTGATACGTTCAAGAAAAACATCCTCGTCATCCAGCGGGATGCGAATCACATTCCCCCCGGCGATGATAGCCGCATAGATGTGAATGGGAAAAGCGGGCGTGGGTACGAGCACGGTATCTCCAGGACCAAGTAAGGCCAGGCAAAGGTGAGAGATACCCTCCTTGGAGCCGATGGTGCAAATCACTTCGGATTCACTGTCGAGTTCCACCCCATAATCATGGCGATAGTATTTAGCGATTTCGCGTTTCAGATTTCGCAAACCGGCGGCAACAGGATAGCGATGACTCTTGGGGTCCTGCACGACCTCGCACAGCTTCCTGGTAACCGCATCAGGTGCGGGGTCCGTCGGGTTGCCCATCCCTAAATCGATGACATCGTGCCCTTCAGACCGTTTTTGCATGCGAATATTGTTGATCATGCCAAAAAGGTAGGGCGGCAACTGGTTCATGCGCTGAGCAAAACGAATAATGGAATCTTCAGACATAATGGACCCCCATCTTTTGAAAATGGCTTTAAAAACCAAACAAAAAAAACCCCGGCCCATCGGCTCAGGGTTTCAAGCACACCATGAGCGATGTTCCGGCCCATGGCGTCAGTGAAATCCATTTGGATCAGATCACGTGATTTCGACCGTCGCACAGGCAGAACCATACGCGCCGGCCGCCGCTTTGAAACACCAATGACAATACATAATGCTATGACCTCTCCTATTTAGTGTCTTTCCTAATTAATCCAAGATCATCGACAAGTCAACCACTTCGAACAATACGTAGGGAAATATTCGTGTAAGCTAAAACATTGCATCGACTGTATGAGAAAATTTCTTGACGAATCAAGGCGGTATGCATATTCTATGCAAACCGATAATTAAAAAGCCAAGACCTTGATGTAAGACAGCCTTGAAACCTCACAGCTTTTTCGGCAAATTTGTCACATCCCGTCTTGAAATCAATGAATCGGGTAAAGCCCCTTGATTTTTAGGAGGATTGCCTCGAATGCCGCTCATAAAACGGTCACTGTTGTTTTTCCTTGTGTCTCTGGTGCTCGCCCTTTGGCTGACGATCCCGGTTAAAGCACAAACAAACGATCCTCCAAATTCCAATGGGATGGTGGAAGTCCTGCCGAACTCTTCCCAAGAAGGGCAAGAGCCGTCTTCGCGGATCCCCCGCCAACCCACCGGACCACTCCCGGCTTTCCCAGAGACCCAGCAGCCCCTGACATTGGTTAA
Organism: uncultured Syntrophobacteraceae bacterium; assembly: GCA_964603955.1. Lineage (GTDB taxonomy): Bacteria > Desulfobacterota > Syntrophobacteria > Syntrophobacterales > Syntrophobacteraceae > SLCH01. The sequence continues at coordinate 12,064 of CAZRWT010000004.1, read as the reverse complement.
AGCAATCATGTGTGAACGAGTGGAAAGCTTAAAGCCGATTCATCCGGCAAAGGTCTTTTCCGCCTCGGTGGGGCAGGTATCCGCCTACACCTTTTTCGATCCCGTACCACAACCCACATTGATTCATCATCTTTGGTACCATCGCGACAAATTGAGCAATCCAACCCGGCTTCGTCTTTACCCACCCAGATGGGGGACGTACAGTGTGATGCAGCTGCGAGAAACGGATAAAGGCCCCTGGCGCGTGGAGATCACCGATCAAAACGGCAAAGTTCTTGAAACCCTTCGATTCAGCATCACAGATTGATCCATGAGCGACCTCCTCGTATTCATTTCCACAATCCGCTGGCAAGATATCGTCGACATTGCCATCATCAGCTACATCCTTTTTCGTATCTATGTCGTCTTTCAGGGTACCAACGCTTTCCGTGTGCTGGCCGGAGTCGGCTCCCTATGGATACTCCAGGAAGTGGCCGCATCCCTGGGACTCATTCTCACGAGTTGGGCCGTTCGAGGCATAACCGCAGCAGCCGCCATCATCATTGTCGTCGTTTTTCGCAACGAGATACGCAGTGTTCTCCAGGCACGCAATGTACGCACATTTCTCTGGGGAACTCCTCACTCGGAGCAGGTTTCCTCCCTGGAAGTCATTGCCGACACCGCTTTTCAGATGGGAAAAAAGCGTATCGGAGCCTTGATGGTTTTTCCGGGTAAAGACGATCTGTCCGAACTCATCCATGGCGGCATTCCATGGGACGGAAACGTTTCCAAGGAAATGCTCACAAGCATTTTCTGGCCCAAAAACCCGGTTCACGACGGAGCCATCATCATTAAGGGAGACAAGGTCGCGGAGGTGGGAGTTCTCCTGCCTCTATCCCAAAGGCAGGATCTGCCGACTTTTTACGGCACTCGCCACAGGGCGGCGGCAGGCCTTGCGGAAAGATCGGACGCCATGGTCCTGGTGGTATCCGAGGAACGCGGTCGCGTAACCGTCGCCAAAGACAACTGGATCAAACCCATCGCTCAATCGGAGGAACTGGTTCAATTATTGCGACAACATTTTAATCTTTCCGACGGAGCCTCGGAAGATCAAAAGCATCGCCAGAAAATCAAATACACCGTTGCAGCCGTTCTCTCCCTGTTCATCATGGTCGGGGTCTGGTTCGGATTCACTCGCAGCCACGACACCATTATCGCTCTCAACATCCCCATGGAATATGTCAATCGCCCTTCGGGTTTCGAGATATTGGACACTTCCGCCGATGAAATTCGGGTCCAGCTTTACGGCTCCAGCGCGCTCATCAGGTCACTGCGCCACAGTCAGGTCCAGGCCAGAATCGACCTGGGGAAAGGCATCGAGGGAAAAAACTCTTTTCACATAACCCAGGACAACATAACATTACCCCCCGGAGTTTTTCTCAACAGGGTGGAACCTTCCACCATCGACGTCATCCTGGATGTTCCCATAACCAGGGAAATCCCCGTTCAGGCGGATTGGGTCGGTAAGCTGCCCGAACACCTCATCATGACGGATGTGACTATCAGCCCATCTACGGTGAGGGTCGTCGGGGGAAGTAAAGTACTGGAGAAGGTGAATACCATTTATACAGTGCCTGTCCGGTTGGACAACATAGCCCGATCCGGCTCCATCACGGCACAGCTCCTGATCACTCCCCCTTCCCTCAAACCGGTCCCCGGCTCCACGGATAAAGTGACCGTTCACTTCACTCTGGAAGAACGGAATTGACGAAACGGCTCAGTGCTCACAAACAGAGAAGGTACTACCGTTTTTCAGGGAAAGCATGATCCGATTGGCCCGGTCTTCGATTTCGGGAATGATTTCCGCCAGGGCTTTGAGCGCCGTCAATATCCTTTTACTTTGGTATTTGTGGGGAATATCGAGTGCGGGATGATTGAGTAACTTGAGAATATCTTCCAAAACCGTGAGTTTGTTTCCGTTGAATTCCACATAGGCAATACGCGACCACAAAACCTTCAAATCTTCCGGTAAATGATCGAGTCGGTCTGCAATGGATTTGTCCTTGCCCAGGCAGATTCTTTGTTCGAGTTTTTGCAAAAGATCGACAATCTCCTCTTGATTTCCCTGCCAGGCATTGGACTCCATCAGCAACTGCCGCCACTTAGGCACGATCCTTTGCTCCAGCCAGTCCTTGCCCGCCTGTGGCAGTAGAGGCAGTTGGGCCAGTTCCCTCTGCTCAACCAACAGTTTCTCTCCCATTTCCTTCAAAGGGGGCTGAGAACCGTTTCCCTTCGCCAGGCCCCTCTGGATAAGCTCACAAAGCCGCTCCAGTATGGCTTGTTTTCCGGATATTTGAGGGAAAGACCGTTCCAGTTCGGCTTCCCACCGTTCACGCAAATAGCCGATTTCCACATTGATGGCTGAAAAAATGAAACCTAATTTGATGAGGGTGTTTCTCAGTTCATGGGCAAGCACATTACAGCTTTCAAGTCTCTGGCGAGTCAAAGCTTTCTGCTCTTCCAAAAGGGTTTCGCGAATGTGCCACGAGAGCAGCTCCGTGCCGAGCGATCTTGAAAGTCTTTTGATTATCTTGGTCGAGGGGTCGCCCCTTCGGATGGTGTGCTGCTTGAAATGAATCTTGACCACTGCCACCACCACGTAATCACAGTTGAGCCAGATGGGATTCCCTTCATGATCCAGAGGATACTCGGGCGGAAGACAAGAACCATTATAAATATAAGATTTTCTGACCAATACGGGCTCCATGTGGTGGAAGTCCTCCACCGGTCCATGAAGCGGCTTGCCCACACTTCGAATGTCCTCATGGGGAGCATCGGATGTCCAGCTCTTTTGCCTCTCCACACACCAGCCCATGGCTTCAAGAGGGCGATAGGGACTGTCCCTGTAAACCTCCCAGGACCTGCCCGGGGGATTGTAGTCCGAATTCTCTTCAAGCCCCCATCGGATGTCATCCCTCCCTTCCAGGCGGATGCCGGATGTGATCCGGGTTACGTGCAAGCGCGGCATGGGACCGACAAGGTAAATGGTGCCCTTGACGGCATTGGGAAGGCAAAACAATATGGTTTCAATCATGTCCTTGCAGGTTTTTTCAAGGACATCATTGTCGATGATCATCGAGTCAGCCCCTTCGAATCCATTCACTAAGTGAAAAAATTAATTTGAAAGGGCATATTTATCTTCAAAAAGCCCGAGGGTCAATTAAGTTTTTACCCCATGTTAAAGATAGAGTTCCTTCGGCCCTCGAAACAACCCTCTTCAACGGACCTGCCAGGCGGTTTTGTTCTCGGATTCCAACCAGACCTTGCCATCCTGTACATGACAAAAGGGTTTCCACGCCCCCTGCCCCAAAAAAAACATGGGGGTCTTCATGGCCGCATCAGGTTCAGTTCTTGTCAGTTCAACAACCAGGTATTCACCAAATCCCGGCAGACAGTAAGGCAAGATGAATTCGGCCAGCATGGGCTTGCCAAAATCCACCGACTGCTGAGTCACACTCCACAGAGTCCCACATTCCCGGAAATCCGTCGTTTCTATCCAGCGTTGGGCAATTTCCGCAATGGTCTCGATCCAGGTATCGTTGCTCAATACTTGCATGTTGATCTGCACCGTGGGATAAACAGCCGTTCCCGGACGGCAAAGGTCCGAAACGCTCAGCGTGCGAGGTGAATCGTCCATTATTCTTTCTCTCCCGGCTATTGGGTGATCGACTCAAGTGGGATCAAAACCCGATCCCACTTCATCCAGTAACGATGATCCAAAAACATATCTATTGCGATATCCCCAAATCACATAACGGCCCTCCCCCACCGTCAACCATGGGAATGAATGAATCCCGGTCAAAGCAGGCACGACCTTTGTTCAACACCTTGGATAAGACGGCAACACTCAAGGCACCGGCCGAGGCCGCCCCCCCGGCCATGTGACTCTTGGCCAGAACTTCATCCGTACGCAATGGATTGTCACTCCCCCAGTAACCGATACAAAAAATGATATTTTTGCACAAAAGACCAATTTTTTCGGCCCGACGAATAGAACGCAAATATGGGACCCCTTCCATCTCAAGGCCTTCTATATTGTACTTTTGCATCAGGTACTTCAAGACGGTTTCGCTCTGAATGGCAATGCCCGGCACGGTGAGCATGGGGCCGTCCGAATGAATACGGCAGCTCACCAGCCCTTCAAAATCTTCTTTCCTGAGCTGATTTCCGTTGGGAAAATCATGCACCCCCGTCTCTAACTCCTGGGGGATAAGATAGGTGGGAAGCATGATATCAAATCTTTCTCCACACACAATACCCGCTTTTCCGATGATGGAAATGCTTTCGATTCTCTTGGAAAAAGCTTCTGTCAACTCGCGCATGATTTCCGTGGCCTGTAAACCGAAAGCATAATGAATGTTGATGATACAGGGAGCCCTCTCCTTGAGCTTCGCCCAATCGTCAATCCGGATTCGTGCATCGACTTTCTCGGGATCAAGGGCAAAAGTATCGATGACCTGCACATCAATGCCCGTATTATGCATATCGGGAATATAACGAATTCCCAGGCTCTCTTCATATTGAATCTTTTCCTGGAAGAGCCCGCTATTGGTCTGGCAAAGTTTGTATAGAGCATAGTGCAGGTTGCCCGTTTGATCCAGATCAAGATCTTTTAAATCCGGATGATCCCGACTCATTTCCCAAATTCGCTCTTTGTTTATACGGGGAAAATCCGTAAGGCAGCTGACCACATTGTGCAAATCGCTGGAAATGATGATGATCGGGCGCACGTTGCTCAACCGGCCGGACTGCACGAGATGCTGACGCCACATTCGCGCCTTGGAAGAGTAATTGGTTTCGGCAAACTCACTGGCAAATTCCACATCGAGTTCATCGAGATCATTTTGCATGATATTGCCTATGAGATCGAACAATCCATATCTCAGGAATGCGTCCAGGGTCTTCAGCTCTTCATAACTGACACTGAATTTGCCCGCAATGCGGCACAGGACCTGGTTCTTTTCCGCCGATTGCCTGTCGGCGCGCAAGCGTTCCATGTCGTCGAGCAGGGGACTCCCCATGAGCAACCGTTTGATCTTGCCCGATTCGATACCGTACATGAGCAGGCTGGTAATGATGTCAAAGACATCCGTCTTACCTTCGAGAGCAATGCATTTGAAATGTCCCTTTCCCATTTCGTAGATGGTTCTAACACGAGCTCCCTTGGATCCGCTTTCCAGAAGGGAAATGCCGTCCACACCCAAAAGGTTTTCAGATTTTTTTTGTATATGGAAATAGCGAGCCCGCGAGATTTCATAGGGCAGCCGCTGGAGAGCACACATGAGCGCATTGACGTCCACACGACGTTCTTCATTGCAATAGGCATGGATACAGGGCTCCATTCTTTTATATCTTTCGTACAGGCTCCCCAGGATGATTTTTCCAGTGATGATTCCGTGACTCACGGTAACACAAAAATTGGAAAGAGCCTGGAGTATCCTATGAGCCCTGTATTCGTCGGCCTCCCATTGAGTTTCCGTTTTGAGACCATCCATGTTCGTTTCTTCCTCCCATCCAAGCCCGGCAGGCTCTCGCAAAAACATCCACAACGCAATCCCATTCTCGCTCCCACACAACGGCACGACCATTAGGATAATACTACAACCGCCGCTTGTAGTGGTAGAGTCCGGTGAAGGTAATCCTGGGAAAGGATTGAAAAGATCACTTTGTGAATCATTGTACTCAGTGTTATAGTTTAAAAACAATGACATGGTGGAAGCAGATCTTTCCAACTCATCATCTCCAGCGCCCGATGTGAACCGATCAGGGAAGAAAGTACGTCGCATGGAACATCGCCCCCTTCGCAATCGCCTGTTTTTTGATCGAAAAGACCATGAGCTCCTGAGCATCGTCAATGATGTTTTAGGTCGAGAAGACTCTCGAAGCCTTAAAAAGCTCCTGATCCCCTACCTCCACCCCCACGGGATCAAAGAAATGGCTGCTTCAACAGGACTGCGCATCGCTTACGCGGTGATCAAGCTGTTCCATTCTCTGGAACGGGACAACGCAGAAGACCGTTTGATCACCCTGCGAGCCCTCCGCAACGAAGTGTTTTCCGGCCTCGGAACCGATATGCGTAAAAACAGGGCCAGAGTGCTCCTCCAGATCATGAAAGACCTGGTTCGGGAGAAGGACGAGGAAGTCAAACTCCAACTGGCTCGGGATTTCAGAGATGCGGCCACAGGAAAACCCAGGGTCATCGCACAACAACTCATCAAATATCATCTCGTGGAAATGCCCGAAGAATGGAACCAGATCGCCTTCGACGACCATGTCCACGACGCCAATACCAAGGGGCGCAAATCAGCCACGCACCTGATCATGGACGCCTGGATCAAGGGCATTCGGCGACTGAGAGTCATTTACTACAACTATGTGCCTCCGGAAGTGGCCCAAGAGCTTTCGGAGGCGGCGGAAATCATGAACGTTAATGTACGAGTGGGCATCGAGTACTGCGCTCGCTTTCGAGAGCGTTACGTCCGGTTCATCTGGACCCCGCGAGGATTCAATGACAGCAAAGCGTTTGTCGCGTTTCTCAACGAACCCAAAATCAGTGAATTCATGGCGGAAGGCCGTGAAGTCTCTCGATACCAGCAGGCCTACACTTTTTCCGTGCTGGAAGCTTTCAATCAGTCCCACCGGCAAGACATCAACCGGGAGTTCGGCATTCAACTACCGGCTCTGGACGCTTCCGACTTGCTGGCACTGGTGGGAACAGGCCAACCGTCCCTCCACCATCTAGCCAAGCTCATCCACGACCACCTCCTGCCGTTATTCCAGGAAAGACTGATCGATCTGCGGCAGGAATGCTTTCAGGACGACGAGCAACAGCTCGAATGCTCCCGGGAACTCGTGGAAAAAATGAACACTCTTGACATCGAGGCCATTTCCGACCGGTACCTGCGCCCGGCAGTAAACCCCGGCATCCACAATCCCTTTGTCCCTTCCACCAGCGATGGTGCCCCTCCGCTGTTACGGCTCTCTCCCCCAGAACTGCTCCAGCGGCTGGATGGACTTCACGTGGGGTACCGCATCACGCTGAACCTGAGCGGCCTGAAAGTCGAGGATGTACTCGAATTGCTCTACGACTGTGAAGGGGACATCACGCGCCTGGAAACCTTCAATTTCAAGGATGAGATATTCGGCAACTGCATGGACGCGGCACGCATCCGAGAACTCCAGGCCGTCATCAATTCGGGCAATGCCGTTCAGCTCAAACGCTACGTGCAGGAAATCATCAGGGATATGGAAAAGAACAGTGGCGGTCAGCATGACAAGTTGCTCACCATCCTGGAAAACCTCAATGTCCTGCGTGATCATTACCGAAGCACGCCTCTCAAGTCGAGGATCGGCACCGATTCCACAGGAGGATCCTCCAAAGTGCCGGGCATGGGACTGATTGTGACCGACACACTACCGGCCAAATGTCGTCGTCAGATGAACAAAATCGACTACTTTCCGGCAAAAATTCCCGTACGCATCCAGGTTTTTCGTCGGCGGACCTTTTTCCCTAAGACCGGGCACCAGACCGGCAGCGGATTACCCTTGATGCCTCGGAAGGAAAAAGCAGGTTTTTGGAAGCTGTTTTCACGTAAACACAAAGACGACTGGGTGGTTCATGAATACCAGACCGTGAAGCCCGAGCACAGCAACCTTCGCGCCCTGGGAGGCATATCCGACCGGGAAGGAAACAATCTCCGCCTGGATTGCACGGAAAAAGCCCAGGTACGGAGCACACCGCATCCGAGATACGTGAACACAAACATCAAAAATGTCATCAAAATACTGCTCGGCTTCGGTCCGGCATTCGCCACTTTCGCCCTGACCAAGGACTGGTGGGTGCTCGCCTACATGGGTGCTTTCATCTGGTTCGGCATCACCGGGTTGCGCAATATCATCCAGTCGGTCCTGGGAGCGGGCGGCTTCCGCCGTTCGCCGCTCATGCGCTGGACCGAGTACGTCAGCTGGAACCGGCTGGCCGATTCCCTGATGTACACGGGTTTTTCCGTCCCGCTGCTGGACTACCTGGTCAAAACCCTTGTACTGGAGCAGCATCTCGATGTGACGGTACAGACCAACCCCATTGCCCTCTACAGCACCATGGCATTGGTCAACGGCGTTTACCTGGCAAGCCACAACCTGTTCAGGGGACTACCTAAAACAGCAGCCATGGGAAACCTTTTCCGAACGGTCCTTTCCATCCCCGTCGCCCTCCTTCTCAATTCCATGATCGGGATGGCCCTCACGGCAAGCGGGATTCCCACGGTAGCCCTGGTGCTGCAAAAGTGGGCGGCTATCATCTCCAAGCTGGCCTCCGATATCGTGGCCGCCTTCATCGAAGGCTATGCGGACCGTGGAGTGAACTTCAGAGAACGCTACCTGGACTATAGGGCTAAAATCAAACAGGTTTTCGACACTTATGCGCAATTGGAACTGCTGCACCCGCAGGAAGAGGTATTGCGTGTGCTGGAATCTTCCGAGCGTCTGGCCTGCGCCGTTTCCCGCAAGGAAGAGAGTCTGAATCTGGCCGTGATCGTCAACGCCCTGGACCTGATGTATTTCTGGATGTATCAACCTCGAGCACGGCACGTTCTCAAAAGGATCATGCGGCAGATGAGCGCCGAAGAGCGCAAGGTTTTCCTCTTGTCTCAATCCGTGCTGCAACGGGAACGGGAAATCTCGCAAATCTTTCTCGACGGCCTGGTGGGTAAAGATTTTTCCAGAGCACTGGCCTTTTATCTCGCCCGCTGGAGAAGCTACCAGGACGACATTCACCGCATGGCTTCCCGACTTGCCAAAGCGGAAATGGGACCCTCAGGGAAGTGAGGAAATCCTTATCGGTCTCACGCCCCATGAAAGTGATATTTCTTTTCGGTGTCCATGATCAGTTCCTGGAATTGTTCGTTGGTCAGGGATTGCATGTTCAATTCCACGGCGAATCGTTCGATGAGTCCGTCAACCATCCGCTCCAGGGCGGCCACGGCCTGGTCGGTAAAGCCCAGGATCGAGGCACGGCCGGCTTCCCGGTCCTGCCGCCACAGGGCGAGATAGCGGTCTTCCATGGCTGCCTGTTTTGCCGCGAGGTCGGCTTCAAATTCCGCGATGGCCCGGTGGGCCGTCGGGGCCAGGCGAGGGTAGTCCTGGAGCACCAATGCCTGCATCTTGCGGAAGCGCCAGAACATGGAGTGATCGTCGATGCGTCCGGTAGCGCCCTGGTAGGCCGGGGGCAGGTCGGCCAGGCCCTTGTGGAAGGGCATGTACACGCCCAGATCGGGCATGCCCAGGGCGATGTACTGGACAACGGCGATGTCGCCGGGCAGATCGGGCCGGGTCTGGGTGATGTGCGAAAGGGAAGCGCGCATCACGCTGATGGGGCGGTAGGGTTCCTTGGGGTTCTGATTGACGTAGGGATCATGCGGAGTACCCTGGTAGCGGTTGCGCAGGCCCTCGGCCACATCCTGGACGGTCAGTTTGCGACCGGGCTGGACGAAAACCGGATACAGGCCGTCTTCCCGCTCGTATTGAATTCCGGAGAAAAGCTTCAGCAGTTCGCGCACCCGAGGATAGTTGTAGGTGCGATCATGTTTGGTGTCGCTGACGCAGCAGGTGAAGAAATTGAAGGGTCCTCCTGCCGGATCGTACAACTTGTTTTCCACAAGGAACTCGACGAAACCGGCGGAACTCATCGCGTTCATGGGATCATCGAAATCCGCGTCCTGGAATCGCCCCTGGTTCGCGGAAACGAAATACCTGTCCGCAGGGACGCGCCGGGCCAGCCAATGATGACCGGAAGCGGTTTCCAGGTACCAGATTTCGTTGCGGTCGCTCAAGGCCACACCAAACCCCTCGCCGGCCCCAGCCGTCTCGATGATCTCGCCCAGCAGCCGGATACCCTCCCGAGCCGATGTAGCGTAGGGCAGGACCACGGAAGTGATGGAATCCTCGGTCAGGCCGGTGTCGGTCACGTAGGGGTCCACAGCCAGGATCGCGTCACTGTTGAAGATGGTTTCCGTGGCCGAAACGGCGACACCGTAATCATTGATTCCCGTTTCCTCGAAGGACAGGTCTTTGCGGCTTTCGGACTGCCATTTTGGGAAGACCGTGTATCCCAAGGAGTTGGGCGGCAGGTCCCAGGTGAAGGCATTGTCGTTGGCCTGATAGGTCAAGGCTTCCCGGCGCGGAGCATGGCGGAAAATGTTCTGAGCATCCGAAGCATCCGAGCTGTCTTCGTTGCGTGCGATAATCAGGGAACCGTCGGCCGTGGCTTCCCGGCCCACCAGGATGGTCGTGCAGGCCGGGGCCGGCAATGCCGAAGCGAGGATAAAGCCCAGGACGAACAGCCCAAAAAGAGCTGCAATGCTCGGGAAGATATTTCCGGACGTTACGGATTTGATTCTCATGTGTCTTGCCTCCTTACGCATCTCAGGGTTCTTTGATTCAATGCCGGAGTTTCTATTCAAACAGACCCGATCCCAACCGAGATGGTCAATATATGTGCTTTGATTATTCCGGATGCCGATATCCCTTCCTTTTCGCTATGCTTAATGAGATTCCGCTGAATATACCTCCAGCTCGGGACTCCCGGCCAGGACGGAAAGCACCGCTTTGGCGGCGTCTTTTTGGTTGGCGGTATCGGGGTTTGTCTGAACCAGCACCGCACGTTTGATCCGTCGCAAATCCTGGTTGGCGAAGTTGTAGAGCACGAGCGCGGCAGGCAACGGTGACATGCTGGGATTGTAGGCTGCATTTTCCGCATAGCGTCCGGAGGCGACCACCCCATTTGCGGACTCGACGGCCACGCCGGCATAATTCCCGGAGTAGGGAGCGTAGCTGGCGGATGCCGCAGCCAGGGCTGCCAGAACGACCTTGTCGGCTGTTGGCGTTGCCGGCCGCAAAGGCTGGACGGCCTCGTCCATCAGCCGGAGTTCCATGTCCAGGTCCGCCGGCCCGAACGGTTCGGGCAATAGCTTGCGCAGTGGTGTCGGCGGCCCATCCCGTAAAAGGATTTCCAGATCATCCGCAGTTGACAGCTCGTTGAGGAACTGGCGGCAATACCCGCAGGGCGGGGCGGTGATGGCAATGGCCTTGAGCCCTGTTTCTCCGTGCATCCAGGCGTTCATGGTCGCAGCCTGCTCGGCATGCACCGAGAAGCTCAGGGCCTGGCCGGGAAATTCCATGTTGCAGCCGAAGTACATGGCCCCGCTGAGTCCCACGGCAACGGCCCCCACATGAAAATTGGAAATGGGCGGCATGGCGTAAACCCTGGCCAGGGAGATCAAGGCTAGAGCGGTTTCGCCGGCATTCGATCCCATCAGGGCGGACAGGTCATGGGCCTGCTCCCTGCTGAAAACGCCGGTGAATTGGTTACTCAACACCACGGAACGCAGCAGTGCTTGCGCGTTTTCCGGGAAATCCTCGATGGCCTTGGCCAGTTGCGCCCGGCGTTCGGAAAGTCCCGCCGGGTCTGCCTGGGTGGAATGCGCGACCGCGATGAGTACAACGAGGCAGACAAAAAGGGCATTCAAGCTGATGATCAGTTTTTTTCGCATGGCGTCCTCTTTTGCATGTTGAATTTTGGGGTACATCTAGTACAGCTCGGCGCAAGTTCACCTCCTACGCCTTCATGAGCTGAGGTGATTTTGGGGATTGAATGTGCCTGGAAAATGCCCCCTCACCCCACCCCTCTCCCTGAAAGAGAGGGGGAGATTTGCGCCGAGCTGTACTAGCCACTACTTGCGGACAACAAGGTCAGGGGCGCCGGCCGACGCATCAGGTGTCGCTGTCAGTCGGTTCGATCACATACCAGAAATCGGCAATGAAACCCTGTCCGTCCACCTGGAAGACCTGCTCGCCCCTCACCGGAACACCACCCTCGCAGCTCCAGTTGAAGACCGTGGCGCGGCCCGTTGCAAAGGCGGGCACGGCCTCGCACTCCATATTCTCCTTTCATTGACATCCTCCCCGGCCTGCAGGCCGAGGATTCCTGGAACGGCTTATGCTGCCGCTCCAAGGGGTTCCTGCTTCA
>CAZRWT010000003.1:0-91286 GCA_964603955.1 uncultured Syntrophobacteraceae bacterium | reverse complement strand
GACCATCAGCCTCCCACCTTCGCAGGGTGGCAATGGATACGCCCAAAACTTCCGAAGCTTTGCTTATGGATACTAATCTAGTCATCATGAGTAGTATTGCACATATTTGATTAGGTGTCAAGCGAACAGTTCAAGACCTGTGATATAAGCCCTTCACCCGCTTTAGATACGCATAATACATGCTACCTCTTTTTGATCCTGTCGAGTTCTTTCAGTTCGGCGGGACCGAGGGGGGCCACATTTTTTCCCATGAGCAGTCGCGCATAAAACAGGGTATGGGCCGCATGTTCGAGCTTTTCGAGCCGTTGATACGCTTCGGCCGGAGTCCTTCCCAGGGTGAGAGACCCGTGGCGCTCCAGCAAAATGGCCTGGTGGTCTCCCACCAGTGCCGCGATGGAAGCGGGCACTTCTTCCGTGGTGGGCGTGGCATAACCGGCTGTGGGCACCGGCCCGATGCTCAACCACACTTCGGGCAGAACCCGTGCGTCAAAGGGGACCCCTGCCAGAGTGAGGGCCGTCAGCATGGCAGGGTGGGCATGCACCACGGCATGTACATCGGGCCTCCTCTTGTACACCAGCAGATGCATCCGAATTTCGCTGGAAGGCCTGCCGCCTCCGGTGACCACCCTGCCCTGTCCGTCCACCGTGAGCAGGTCCGAAGGGGTAAGTTCTCCCTTGGCCGTACCGCTCCCGGTAATGAGAAAGCCATCCTGCCCCAATCGACAACTCACGTTCCCGTCGGTAGCGGCAATGAGTCCCTTGCGATCAAGCTTCCCACAAATTCGGATCAGTTCTTCCCTTAAAGCTTTCTCTTCCATGTATTTATCCTTTTACTCCCGTCACGGCTCTCAAGATAAGTTTGCTCCTGGAGGCGCCAGGAGCAAAATCGCCTTGTCATCCCCCTCCAAGACCTTCTATACTCTCACAAAGATCCTCAGCTTAATTATAAAGATAACGTTGTCATTTTCCCTGGATGGGGATGACAGGTTTCAGACACCTTCTTATCACATTCACCCTAAGGAGTGGTTTCGTTCGTCATGAAATGGTTCAAAAGAAAAAAAGCAAGTAAGACAAAGGCTCTCTCCGCCGGAACATCCGAAAACCTGCCGCAAGAAGATGTCCTGCCTGAAGAGTCTCCCCCCGGCACGGACACTGTAGACATATCGGAGGCATTCAAAGACACGGTAACAGAAGAGAAGCCGCACGGAGAAGAAGAAACGGTTCCGGAAGAAGCTGCGGAACCGGTTCTTCCGGAAGCCGCTTTTTCCGACGAATCGCTTCATGAAGCCCAGGCATCGGAGGATGATAGCGAATATCCGGAAGAAACTGGAAAGACGGAAACCCCACCACAAAAGCGCAGATTCTTCACGCGCCTAAAAGAGCGCATGCATAAGACGCGGGAAAATTTGACCGCTCGCGTGGACCGCCTGGTGCTCGGAAAAAAAACCATCGACCTCGACCTTCTGGACGAACTCGAGGAAGTGCTCATCACTTCAGACCTGGGAGTAAAAACCACCCAGACGCTTCTGGCTCGTGTGACGGAAAAGATCAGGCGAAACGAACTCAAAGACCCGCAAAAGCTTCGAGAGCACCTTCAGGCTGAAATCCAGGCCATTTTAAACGTCCCGAGCCCATCTCCCATCTCTCGGGCAGGCTCACCTCATATCATCATGGTCGTAGGTGTCAACGGCGTGGGGAAAACCACCACCATCGGGAAACTCGCACATCAGTTCCAAAGCCAAGGGAAAAAAGTCATGCTGGCTGCCTGCGACACATTCCGTGCCGCCGCGGTGGAGCAACTCGTTCAATGGGGAGAACGAGCAAATGTCCCCGTAATCCGTCAAAAGAGCGGCTCAGACCCTTCAGCGGTGGCTTTTGACGCTCTGGACGCTGCCGTGTCCCGACAAATGGACCTGCTCATTTTGGACACGGCGGGCCGCATGCACACCAAGGTCAACCTCATGGAAGAGCTAAAAAAAATCCATCGCACCCTGAACCGTAAAATGGAATCCGCCCCAAACGAAGTATGGCTCGTGCTCGATGCATCCACCGGTCAGAACGCCCTCTCACAGGCCCACTTTTTTAAAGAAGCAATCGGCATCACGGGGCTCATCCTCACCAAGCTCGACGGTACGGCCAAAGGCGGCATCGTGGTGGCCATCTGCGACGCACTCCATATTCCGGTGCGCTACATCGGTATCGGGGAAAAAATTGACGATCTACGCCCATTCGATGCGGAAGAGTTCGCCAAGGCTATCTTTTAATTTGAGCTAAGATGATGAAAAATCACGCTACGACCGGCTCCAACCGACAGGCACCGGAATGCTCCGTCAAGGCCAATCCGGAGGCATCGAGCACACCCGCCGGGCCGCCGTTGGTTTTGGCCGTCAACAAGTACTTGACACAGGCCATCGCAACTGGTAGGCATTTCGCTCCGATGTGCAGGGGTTGTGTTTTCGCTCCAGATTCACTTTAGGTGAAAAGATTATTTTACCAAATTGTTCACTCACTCAGCACACCTAGAAATCCGCATTTCCGGCTTGAGGCCCCTCGAAAAAGGAGATTCAAATGACTTTCCAGCACCTGGGCAAGAGAGCCACCTTGGCTCTGTATCTGTTTTTCTGCTTCCTGCTCTTTGCATTCGGCTGCGAGAAAAGAGAGAGCATTCGTTCGCTGGAAGAACTGTCGGACAAGGTGTTTGCTGTGGTGACGGGAACCATCGCCGACAAACTGGTCTGGTCCCGTTTCCCCGATGCAAAAATGAACTACTACAACACGGCCTTGGACGCGGCCCTGGCGGTTAAGGCAGGGAGAGCCGACGCTGCGGGCTACGACGAGCCCATCCTCAGAAACATTGCCGCAAAGCATCCGGGTCTCGTGGTCTTGCCCGAAAAAATCACCACGGACGACTACGGCTTCGCCGTTCAACCGGGCAGGCAGGACCTGAAACAAGCCATCGACCAGGTGCTCGAAGAGTTGCGAAGCGACGGCACCTACGACGCCATGCTGGAGCGGTGGCTGCCCCGGCAGGGAGTCCCCGCCTCCATGCCCCCATTCCCCCTGCTCGGGGAAAATGGGGTACTGACCCTGGGTACTGCTGCGGTTACCGAACCTTTCTCCTTCATCGATGGGTCGCGCAAGGTGGTGGGCTTCGACATCGAGTTGGCCCATTATGTGGCTCAAAAACTGGGCATGAGCCTGCAAGTGGTCAACATGGACTTCGGTGCCCTGATCCCCGCCCTCATTGCGGGTAAGGTGGACATGATCGCCGCCTGCATCACCATCACGGAAGAACGTGCCCAAAGGGTTCTTTTTTCCGAATCGTATTACACAGGCGGCATTTCAGCCCTCGTGAGGCAATGACGGTGCCTGTTGAAAAATCGAAAATCCGTCAAACGGTCGGGATATGATCACTGTCGAACATCTTTCCAAAACTTTCGGTTCCCTGACCGTGCTCAAGGACGTGACCCTCACCATCCACAAGGGCGAAGTCATTTCCATCATCGGCCCCTCGGGAACGGGCAAAAGCACGCTTCTACGCTGCCTCAATCTGCTGGAAAAACCCACCGGCGGGTCCATCTTCATCGATGGAATGAATCTGCTCGACAAAAAGACCAATGTGCCCGCAATCCGGCAGCGCATGAACATGGTTTTTCAGTCCTTCAACCTCTTCGATCACCTCACCGTACTGGAAAACCTCACCCTGGGACCCATCAGACTACTGGGCATGACCGTCAAGGATGCGGAAGCCAAATCCATGGAACTCCTCCGGCTGGTGGGCCTTGCGGAAAAGGCTCACAGCTACGCCGACGAATTATCGGGAGGACAGAAGCAGCGCGTGGCCATCGCCCGCTGCCTGGCCATGGAACCCGAGATCATCCTGTTCGACGAGCCCACTTCGGCCCTGGACCCCACCATGATCAGCGAGGTATTGGCGGTGATCCGCCGTCTGGCTCGAGAAGGCATGACCATGGCCATCGTCACCCACGAGATGGATTTTGCCCGTGATGTGTCCAATCGGGTGCTGTACATGGACGAGGGGGTGATCTACGAGGAGGGGCCGCCGGAGCAGATCTTCGAAAGCCCTCGGAGGCCAAAAACCCGTGCGTTCATCCACAGGATTCGCTCCATTGAACATCGCATCGCTTCCACCGATTACGACCTGTATGCCCTCAACGGCGTCCTCGAAGCTTTTTGCGAAAAGCAAATACTGCCCCGAAAGACACGCCAAAACCTTCTGCTGATGGTAGAAGAGCTGTTGCATGTTCACCATCCCTGCCTCAAGCTGGGACAACTCGATCTCACCGTCTCCTGGTCGGAAAAAAAAGAGACTCTGGAAATCATGATCGAGAGCTTTGGAGAAGAGGGCAGCCCCCTCGATCCCCAAAAACTGCCCGACGACCTGGGCCTGAAGATCATCGAGAGCCTGGCGGAAGATGTAGAATACCGGAGGGCGGACGACAAAAACAGGCTCACCGTGGTACTGAAACAAAACTGATGAGCTCATGGCCGCAATGATGCAAGCGTGAGCAACAACCCAAAACGGGAAAGAAGAATATCCAGGAAATGAACCGGAAAACGGGCATCACCCTCACGATCCTCCTGTCCATCGCCCTGCTTGTATGCTGCCAAGCCATGCAAAACGATTCGAGGCTCCTCAGTTCCCCTGAAGACCTGCAAAACAAACGCATCGCCGTTCTACTGGGATCGACTCACGATGCTTACGCCCAGGAAAACTATCCCGATGCGACCATCATGCACTACAGGTCTCTGCCGGATATGGTGGTGGCCGTTCGCACCGGAAGGGTGGACGCCGCTCTGTTCACCCGTGAGAACCTGCCCGAACTGTTTCGGGAAGACGAGCGGCTGGGAACCATTGGAGACTCCCTGTTTGAGATCCCCGTAGCCGTTGGGTTCAACAAAAACAACACCGCCCTGCGGGACCGGTTCAACGAATTTCTGCGGCAAATCAAGGCAGAAGGTGTGTACACCGACATGGTGAACCGCTGGATTGAAAGGGGCGACACCCACATGCCCGAAATTCCCAATACCAAAGCTCGGGGAGTATTGGTGGCGGGCAATGTAAGCGACAAGGGCATGCCCTTCACGGCGGTGAAGGACAACAGGCTCATCGGATTTGACATTGAACTGGCAGAGCGCTTTGCCGCCTGGCTGGAAAAGGATATCCGGTTTTCGGACATGGAATTCGGTAGCCTGATCATGGCCGCCGTCACCAACAAGGTGGACATGATCGTCAGCACCCTCATGATCACGGAAGAACGGCAGAAGCAGATAGACTTTTCCGATCCCTACTACAATCTGGGGATCAGCTTGTTGGTCTTGAAGGAAAACATTGCCGACGAGAGAACTCCTTCCAGGGCTCAGGCCCGCATGACCTCCTTGTTTCAAAGCTTCACCGACGGTTTTCACAGCAACATCATCAAGGAAAAGCGCTACTTCATTATCCTGGACGGACTCAGGACGACCTTCGTCATTTCCATCATGGCCGCTCTTTTCGGCACGGTGCTGGGGGGAGTGATTTGCTACATGCGCATGTCTAAAAAGCCTATGCTGACCCTGACCGCCAAAATTTACATTTCCATCGTGAGGGGCATTCCCGTGCTGGTGCTTCTGATGCTGATATTTTACGTGGTCTTCGCTTCGGTGAATATCGATGCATCCCTGGTGGCGGTGATCGCCTTCGGGATGAACTTCGGCGCCTATGCCGCAGAAATTTTCCGCACGGGCGTCAAAGGGGTGCCCAAGGGACAGACGGAAGCGGGCATCGCCATGGGTTTCACCCGCTTCAAAACCTTTCAGCTCATTGTTTTGCCCCAGATGGTTCGGGGCATTTTGCCGGTCTATAAAGGGGAACTTGTTTCCCTGGTAAAAATGACCTCCATCGTGGGCTACATCGCCGTACAGGATCTCACCAAGGCAGGCGACATCATCCGCAGCCGCACCTTCGACGCCTTTTTCCCCCTGATCCTGGTAGCCGTTCTCTACTACTACATCTGCTGGATGCTACTCGAATCCCTGGAATACATCGAGCGGAGGATCGACCCCAAGGCCCGGCGAAGGAAGCTCTCACCTCCGCCGGCCTGAAACGCTATTGCAGCCCAATTCCCCATCAGCATAATGACCGGGTGACATCGCCTCCCAACCTCTCCAGCAGAGCCTTTTCAACGGGTTCGGGTACCAATCCGGTGACGCACCCGCCGGATGTAACCACTTCCTTGATGAGCCTGGAGCTGATGTAGATCCAACGCATGCCCGTCATGAGAAACAGGGTTTCAATTTCAGCATTGAGCTTGCGATTCATGAGGGCCATCTGGAATTCGTATTCGAAATCGCTCACGGCGCGGAGCCCCCGGACGATGCCGTCGGCCTTGATTCGTCTCACATAGTCCACCAGGAGTCCCTGAAAATAATCTACTCCCACACGATGTTCATAAGGGAGCCCCACCAGGGACCGGCGCATAAGATCAAGCCGTTCTTCAAGGGTAAAAAGAGGCGTCTTCCCGGGATGCACGGCAATGGCAATGACGATTCGATCAAAGATTTTCAAAGCCCGCTCCAGAAGGTCCAAATGCCCATTGGTTATAGGATCGAAGGACCCCGGATAGACCGCCAACTTGTCCATACCCCTCTCCTTTCAGCTTTCACTTTCAACATTCACAGCCACAGAATCCACAGTCGGAAGCATCTCTCACAAACATTGATATCAGCGTGTCGCCGTATTTGCGTTCTTTTTCCCGCACCCAGCCGCCGCAAACCATCGGCAGCACATCCTTGATGGAATGCTCTACCACCGCCACGGCACAGGATCGCACGATGGAATCCAGCAAGGGCAGGCTCTTTTCCACATAACCCAGACCATAGGGAGGGTCCAAAAAAACCAGGTCAAAGCAAGCCCCATTGGCGGCAAGCTTCCGAACGGCCTGTTCGGCGGAGCCCGTGATCACCCGGCTTTTTTCTTGAGCCCGGCACAGGGCGATGTTGACCTTGATCAATTCTACGGAGCGGGGGTTCCGGTCCACAAAAACCACACTGAGAGCCCCCCGGCTGAGGGCTTCAAGCCCCAAAGCCCCCGATCCTGCGAAGAGGTCCAGCACGTCGGCACCGGAAACCACCCCGGCCAGCATACTGAAAACCGCTTCCTTCACCCTGTCCGAAGTGGGCCGTATATCCTGCCCTTTGGGAGCATGAAGCTTTCTCCCGCGATACTCCCCTCCCACGATGCGCATGGGATCACAGCAAACCCCGCCGGATCATGACTTCGGCGATTTGAACGGCATTACTCGCCGCCCCCTTGCGTATATTGTCCGCCACCACCCACATGACCAGCCCGTTTTCCACGGACGGATCGAGACGAATGCGCCCCACGAGTGTCTCATCCTTGCCTTCGGCGTCGAGGGGCATGGGATACTGGAACGTGGACGGATCGTCGATCACCCGCACCCCCTCGGCAGCAACAAGGAGTTCTCGAGCCTTTTCCACCGAAAGGGGACGATGCATTTCCACATTCACCGACTCGGAATGCCCATAATAGACAGGAACCCTCACCGTGGTGGCACACACCTGGATGTCGGGGTCCGAAAAAATTTTGCGGGTCTCATGGACCATTTTCATCTCTTCTTCCGTAAACCCGCTATCGAGAAAAGCGCCGATGTGCGGGAGGCAATTGAAGGCAATCTGATGCGGATACACTTCCTTAGAAATGGGTTTGCCTTCGAGCACCTCTCCCGCCTGAGCCCGCAGTTCCTCGATAGCTCGCTTGCCCGTGCCGGATACCGCCTGAAAAGTGGTCACCACAATACGGCGAATACCGGCGGCATCGCGAATGGGCTTGAGAGCCACCACCATCTGGATGGTCGAGCAATTGGGGTTGGCGATAATCCCCGGTCCACCCTTGACGACATCGGCGTTGACCTCGGGAACCACCAGGGGAATGTCGGGATCCATGCGAAAGGCGCTCGAATTATCGATGACCACACAGCCGGCATCAACGGCAAAAGGCGCGAATTTTTTGCTCACACCCGATCCGGCTGAAAAGAGAGCCACGTCAATCCCCTTGAAAGAGTCCTCCCTTAACTCTTCCACGGGATAGCTCTTGCCTTTGAAATCGAGCGATTTTCCCAGAGACCTGGCCGATGCGAGCAGTTTGATCTCCTTGACGGGAAAATTCCTCTCATCGAGAACCTGGATCATTCGATTTCCCACGGCCCCCGTGGCCCCCACCACCGCTACATTGTAGGCTTTGGCTCCCATAATCCGACTATCCGACCTCCCGGCGTTACAACTCCCCGGAACAGAGCACCGTCGCTCCTACCCGGGAAACGGTTACGGCCCGGTTCACCCGGGCACTGGTTCATCTAGCGAAAGGGGCACGGCACCATGCCGCACCCCGTCATAAAGTCAATTGCGTCATGCCGTGGCGATGTGCTCGGTCACCAGATCCCCCACTTCCGTGGTCGAATGGCCCATACGACCTGCGGAAAGGCTCTTGATGTCCTGGGCCACAACTTTCTTGACGGCATTTTCCACCCTGCGGGCCGCACTTTCCTCCCCGAGATAATCGAGCATCATCTGCATGGCCGCCACTGCCGCAAGGGGATTGATGATGTTCTTGCCCGTATACTTGGGTGCCGACCCTCCGATGGGTTCGAACATGGACACGCCTTCGGGATTGATGTTTCCACCGGCGGCAATCCCCATGCCGCCCTGGATCATGGCTCCCAAATCCGTGATGATATCCCCGAACATGTTGTCGGTGACGATCACGTCGAACCATTCGGGATTTTTCACCATCCACATGCAGGTGGCATCCACGTGGGCATAGTCGGTGGTGATATCGGAGTACTCGCGAGCCAACTCGTTGAAGGTCCTCTCCCACAAATCGAAAGCGTAAGTGAGAACGTTGGTTTTGCCGCACAGAGTCAGTTTATTGCGTTTTCCACGCTTGCGACAGAAATCGAAGGCAAACCGCAGGCAACGCTCGACCCCCAGGCGCGTGTTGACCGATTCCTGCACGGCCACTTCATGGGGCGTTCCCTTGCGCAGAATGCCGCCGGCCCCCGCGTAGAGCCCTTCAGTGTTTTCCCGCACTACCACAAAATCGATGTCCTGGGGCCCCTTGTCCTTGAGTGGAGTATCCACGCCCGGATAGAGGATGACGGGACGCAGGTTGATGTACTGATCCAGCTGAAAGCGCAGTTGCAGCAACAACCCCTTTTCCAGTATGCCGGGCTTCACGTCGGGGTGCCCGATGGCCCCCAGCAAAATGGCGTCGTAGCCGCGCAGTTCCTCCACCGTGCCTTCGGGAAGCACTTCCCCGGAACGCAAGTATCTTTCTCCGCCCAGGTCAAAATGCGTGAGGTTCACTTTAAAGCCTTCCCTCGATGATACCGCATCCAAAGCCTTTACGGCTTCCCGGATGACCTCCGGCCCGGTGCCGTCTCCCGGGATCACCGCGATTTTATAAGATTTGCTCTGTTCCATCTGCTTGTTCTCTCTCCATTAAGATAAGTTTTTCCCTCGTTCCCAAACTATGCTCTCGCCCCACCCCGCCCCTCTCGTTCCCAAGCTCCGGCTTGGGAACGAGAATGCTCGGAAGCTCCAGCTTCCGCACTTCACGTGGAAGAAGCCGGAGCTTCCAGACCAGGGGCGTTCCCAAGCTCCGGCTTGGGAACGAGAAGAAATTTCCTGCTGAAAATTTACCGCACAGTACTAAGCGGCATCCCCCGTCTGCTTCATCTGTTCCTGCACATAGGCCATGAGTCCCCCGGCCTGCAACAGCTTCTGCATGAAGGGAGGAATCGGCTGCGCCTGGTATTTTTCGTTCTTCGTGCGATTGACGATGATTCCATGGTCCAGGTCCACATCGAGTTCATCCCCGGTGGAAAGAGCTTCTATGGCTTCGGGGCACTCCAGGATGGGCAGGCCCATGTTGAAGGCATTGCGATAAAAAATCCTGGCAAAACTGTGAGCGATTACACAGCTCAATCCGGCAGCCTTGATGGCGATGGGTGCATGTTCCCTGGACGAGCCGCACCCAAAATTCTTGCCCGCCACAATGATGTCCCCCGCACGGACCTTTCCCGCGAACTGCGGGTCGGCATCCTCCATGCAATGTGCCGCCAGGGCCTTGGGGTCCGAAGTGTTCAAATAGCGAGCGGGGATGATGGCATCCGTATCGACGTCATCGCCGAATTTCCACGCTTTTCCCTTGAATTGCATCTTTTTACCTTTCGTTGGAAATGGCACCACAACGGTTGGAAGGACACCGAACCGTCACCCTCTCACACCTTGTCGGGATGGATGATCGTACCCGCCACGGCGGAAGCGGCCGCCACGGCCGGATTGCTCAGGTAAACCTCGCTCTCGGGATGCCCCATGCGCCCCACGAAATTGCGATTGCTGGTGGACACGGCACGCTCCCCCGCAGCCAGTATGCCCATGTGCCCCCCGAGGCAGGGTCCGCAGGTGGGGGTACTCACGGCAGCTTCGGCATCGAGGAAAATCTCGAAAAGCCCTTCCCTCATGGCATCCCTGTAAATCTGCTGCGTGGCGGGAATGATCAGGCATCGCACTCTCGGATTCACTTTGCGCCCCTTGAGCACCTCGGCCGCCTCACGCAAATCGTCGAGCCGCCCATTGGTGCAGGAACCGATGACCACCTGGTCGATGGGGATTTCATCCAGCTCCGTGACCTGCCGGACGTTCTCGGGAAGGTGAGGCAACGCCACCATGGGTTCGAACGAGGAAACATCCCATTCGTGGACGGATTCGTACCGAGCATCCGGATCGGCGGAAACAAACTCGTAGGAACGCTGCGCCCTCCCCTTCACATACTCTTCCGTAACGGCATCGGGAGCGATGAGCCCGACCTTCGCCCCCGCCTCGATGGCCATGTTGGACATGGCGAAGCGATGGGCCATGGGCAGGCTGTCGATGACCTCTCCCGTGAACTCCATGGCCCGGTAACGAGCCCCATCCACACCAACCTGGCCGATGGTATAGAGAATGAGGTCCTTGCCCCCCACCCATTTGCGACGCTTCCCGCGATACACGAACTTCATGGTGGGCGGCACTTTGAACCATATCTTGCCCGTCATCATCACCGCGGCAAGATCGGTGCTCCCCACTCCCGTGGCGAACGCGCCCAGAGCCCC
Organism: uncultured Syntrophobacteraceae bacterium; assembly: GCA_964603955.1. Classification (GTDB taxonomy): domain Bacteria; phylum Desulfobacterota; class Syntrophobacteria; order Syntrophobacterales; family Syntrophobacteraceae; genus SLCH01. The sequence continues at coordinate 80,112 of CAZRWT010000003.1, read as the reverse complement.
GTAGGTACAGGTATGGCTGTCGGCCCCGATCACCACATCCCCAGGAAGTACCAGGCCCAGTTCCGGCAAGAGGGCGTGCTCGACCCCCATGCGTCCCACCTCGTAATAGTGAGGAAGCTTATGCTCGCGGGCAAACTCCCTCAAAACCTTGGCCTGCATGGCCGAGGCGATGTCCTTGTTGGGAGTGAAATGGTCCGGTATGAGGGCGATTCTCTCGGGATCGAAAACCTTAACACCCCCCGCATGTCGAAAGGCCTCGATGGAAATGGGCGCGGTGATGTCGTTGCCCAGGGCGAAATCCACCTTCACCTCGATGAGTTCATCGGGCTGAAGATCGGCTCTACCCGCATGTTTTGCCAGTATCTTTTCACTGATGGTCATTGCCATTGACTAACCTTTCGTATTCTTTTGAACAAGATCTCCCGACTCCCTTTTGGGCTCCGGTGAGGAAGCACTGCCGCCATCGACATCGGAGCCCGCACCTTCGGAAGTTGCCCGCGGAACCCTTCGCTTCCAAAATATGTAACCGATAGGCCCCGAGAGTACATACGCCGCATTGAGAGCAAAAAGCACCAGACCGGGCCTCATGGCTATAACGGTAAGCAGGGCAACGACCCCAAAGAGCACTCTAAAGGGCTTGGCCTTGAGCATCTCGATGTCCTTGAAGCTGTTGAAGGGCACGGTGCTTACCATGAGAAAACCCAGAACATAGGTCAGCAACAGGAGGATCACCTTGAGGGGAGCCACAAAAGGTATTCCCAGGTCATGAACGAACAACACCGTCGTGGCGATCATGCCCGCGGCACCGGGAATGGGGAGGCCGGTGAAGTATTTTTTACTGGTGGTTTCCACCTGGACATTGAACCTTGCCAGACGCAGAGCCCCACAGGCCAGATAGAGGAAGGCGGCGAGCCAGCCCAGCCTTCCATAAGGCTGGAGTGCCCACAAGTACATGAGCAAACCGGGCCCCACCCCAAAGGCCACCAGGTCCGCCAGGGAATCGTATTCCACTCCGAAACGGCTCGTAGCCTGCGTCATGCGCGCCACCTTACCGTCCAGAATATCGAAAATAGCGGAAATGATGATGGCTACGGCTGCCAGCTCGTATCGTCCATTGATGGCGCTGATGATGCCGAAAAAGCCACTGAACAGGTTCCCTGTGGTCAATAAATTGGGAACGATGTAAGCCCCCAGGGGCACCTCACCTTCCGTGAATTGCCTCCACTTTCTGCGGGAGCGCCGTGTTTTCAAATCAGCCGACATAAAGAAGTCTCTCCAGCGAACACATGGTCCCCCTTGGAAACCAGCACTTCCGCATTTAGTGGCACATAAACATCCAGGCGAGAGCCAAAGCGTATGAGACCGAATCGCTCTCCGCGAATCAAGGAGTCTCCGGGTCTGGGCCAGCAGACAATACGCCGGGCAATGAGTCCCGCCACCTGGGATACCACCACGTCCGCTCCCGATTCAGCCCGAATCCAAACCCAATTCTGCTCATTCTCCCTGCCGGCTTTGCTGAGAGCCGCATTGAGAAATCGCCCTTTCTGATAATACAGCCCCTGCACCACGCCCGAACAGGGAGCCCGATTGACATGTACATTAAAAATGGACATGAAAATACTGATCTTCAGCTGTGGCCCATCCAGAAAACGGGCGGACCCTACCTGCTCCACGGCAATGACCTTGCCGTCGGCGGGGGATATGATGTGATCGGGTTCTGCCGTCAGTATTCTCTCGGGGTCACGGAAAAAATGAAACACGAGCAGGGTTACGGCCATAAAGACCCACGTGATAAAAACATGACCCAAAACAGCGGTCACCGTGGTGACAAATACGGCCATGGCAATGTAGGGAATGCCTTCCCGAGCGATGGGAATATGACTTTGCTTTTTTCTAAAATCGTTGCGGCTCAAAAAACTCCTCGATTCGTTTTCAATTTCAATTGATAAGCACTTATCATGGGAGCCGTCGGACTCCCATGATAAAATACCAAATTATCATCAAACCATCTTGACCGCATCCAGGAAGGGCATCATGGCCCGCAACCGGGCGCCCACTTCCTCGACTTGCAGCTCTTTTTCCATCTGACGCCGAGCCGTGAACATGGGACGTCCCGCCTGGTTTTCGAGAATCCAGTCCCGAGCGAAGGCACCCGATTGAATCTCATCGAGAATCTTTTGCATCTCTTTGCGGGTTTCTTCCGTGATGATCCTCGGACCCCGTGTAAGGTCACCGTACTCGGCGGTGTCACTGATGGAGTACCGCATGTAGGCAAGACCGCCCCGATAAATGAGATCCACAATGAGTTTGAGTTCATGCATGCATTCGAAAAAGGCGATCTCGGGCTGATAACCGGCCTTCACCAAAGTGTCAAAACCCGCCTTGACCAACTCGGACACGCCGCCGCAAAGGACGCTCTGCTCGCCGAAAAGATCCGTTTCCGTCTCTTCCCTGAAGGTCGTCTTGAGAACGCCCGCCCGCGAAGAGCCGATCCCCTTGGCGTAGGCCAGAGCGGTTTGGAGAGCCTGTCCGCTTGCATCCTGATGCACCGCATACAGGGCGGGCACCCCGGCACCCCGGACATACTCGCTGCGCACCAGGTGCCCCGGCCCCTTGGGAGCCACCATGACGACATCCACTTCCCTGGGAGGGACAATCTGACCGTAGTGGATGTTGAAGCCATGGGAAAAAAGCAAGGTCTTTCCGGCTTTCATGCATGGAGCCACATCCGATTTGTAGAGGGCGGCCTGGGCGTGATCGGGGGTTAGAATCTGAATCACATCCCCAAGCTCCGCCGCCTCCCGAGCAGACACAGGTTTGAAACCGTCTTCCACGGCTCGATCATAGTTGGCTGAGCCGGGACGCTGCCCCACCACCACATCCAGGCCACTGTCACGAAGATTCTGTGCCTGGGCATGTCCCTGGCTTCCATAGCCAATGACCGCCACTTTTTTCCCTTTGAGTACATTCAAATCCGCATCCGCATCGTAATAAATTTGCATCGATTTTTCTCCCGATACCTTTCCGCTAAAGCGATGGTTAAAAGATCCTTGATTGACCAGTCACTCCATGTGATCAGCCATTCATAAGCTTTTAATGCTTCTTGCTCCTGGCCAACGCGGCCTTGCCCGTTCGAGCCACCTCAACGATTCCCACCTGCTCCAAAAGCTCCATGATGGCACCGATTTTACTGTCGTTGCCCGTTACCTCCAGTGTGTAAAAGTGGGGACTCACATCCACGACCTTGGCCCGAAAAATGTCGGCGATACGCAGCACCTCGGCACGAGTCCTCTCTTCGGCACGCACCTTGATGAGGGCCATTTCCCGGTCCACAAACTCCATTTCGCTGAAATCAAAGACCTTCAGCACATCGATGAGCTTGTTCAATTGCTTGACTATCTGCGACAGAATGTGCTGATCACCCGTGGTAACCAGGGTGATGCGAGTCAAACCCGGTTCATTGGTTTCCGCGGCCGTGATGTTTTCAATGTTGAAACCTCTCCCACTGAACAGCCCCACCACCCTGGCCAGAACTCCCGGCCGATTCTGCACCAGGATACCTATCGTATGTCTCAGATTGTTGTCGTGATTTTGCATATGATCTCCCGATGCTCAAACCAGCAACATTTCAGAAATGGCCTTACCGGCGGGCACCATGGGATAAACTCCCTCGCCTGCCTCTACCACGAAGTCCATGAGCACAGGCTTATCGACGGAAAAAGCCTCTCGCAACACGGGTTCTACTTCCGAAGGCCTGGTGGCCCTAAGTCCTACCGCTCCGTAGGCTTCCGCCAACTTGACAAAATCGGGGGAAGCATCCTCCAGGCACGTACCGCAATAGTTCTTCTGATAAAAAAGCTCCTGCCACTGGCGAACCATCCCAAGAAAACCATTGTTCAGTATGGCCACCTTGACGGGAAGACGGTTGCATACGGCCGTCATGACCTCTTGTATATTCATCTGGATACTGCCGTCTCCCGCAATGTTCACCACGAGGCGATCGGGAAAAGCCACTTGAGCCCCTATGGCCGCGGGGAGTCCGTATCCCATTGTGCCCAGGCCTCCTGAAGAAAGAAATGAGCGGGGGTGGGCAAAATGATAGAATTGAGCAGCCCACATCTGGTTCTGCCCCACTTCCGTGGCAATAATGGCCTCCCCCTTGGAAAGCCGATAGATGCACTCCACCACATACTGGGGTTTGATCACATCCTCTACCTGGATGTAACGGAGAGGATAAGTCTCCCGCCAGGTACGGATCTGGTCCAACCAGGAACGTCTCACCCCTTCCAGGTTTTCGATGGGATCGGCCTCGGCCATCTCGATAAGCTTGGAAAGGGCATTTTTACAATCACCCACAATGGGAATATCCACTTCCACGTTCTTGCTGATGCTCGTGGGATCGATGTCGATGTGAACAATCCTGGCATTGGGAGCAAACCCGCTTACCTTACCCGTAACACGATCGTCGAAGCGAGCCCCCACGGCAATGAGCAAATCCGCACCGGACACAGCCATATTGGCGCGATAAGTGCCGTGCATGCCCAACATGCCCAGCCAAAGGGGATGCAATTCCACACCGCCTTCGGCCTGTTCGTTGGGTACTGCGGCCGGAAACCCACCCAGCCCCATGAGCGTTGAGGTCACAGGGATACTGGTCAATTCGGCAAGACGCAGCAACTCCGCGGTGGCCCCCGCATGTATGACTCCGCCCCCTGCGTAAATCACGGGGTGGCGAGCCTTTTTGAGGAACTGATAAGCTCTCTTGATCTGCCCCGAATGAGCTTCCGTAGTGGGACGATAGCCGGGCAGGTCAACCCGTTTGGGGTATCTGAATTCCGTTTGAGCCTGAATCACATCCTTGGGCAGGTCCACGACAACGGGACCCGGTCGCCCCGTGCGAGCCAGGTAAAACGCTTCCTTGATGACACGGGATAAATCATTGACGTCGCGTACCAGGTAGCTGTGTTTGGTACAGGGCCTGGTGATGCCGATGATATCCACCTCCTGGAAGGCGTCATCCCCGATCATGGCTGTGGGTACCTGCCCCGTAAACAGCACCATGGGCACCGAATCCATGTAAGCCGTGGCCACTCCAGTCACGGCATTGGTGGCACCCGGTCCCGATGTCACCAGGCATACGCCTACCCGGCCGGTTGCTCTCGCGTAACCATCGGCCATGTGAGCAGCCCCTTGCTCGTGGCGGACCAAAATATGTCTCACATCAGCGCGTGACATTTCATCATAGATGTCTAAGATGGACCCTCCCGGAAAGCCGAAAATCACTTCGACTCCCTCACGCTTGAGACACTCGAAAAAAATCTGTGCTCCCTTCAGCTTCATCGCTCAAAGCCCCTCTTTGTCGGTAAATTTACGGCTGATCACGCCGAACCGCCTTCTTCCCTCTCTTATATTAAGGAGGAAAAGGAAAGCGCAATTTTAGAGAAAAGTAAGACAACTGTCAACGCGCCGAAATAAATAAAATTCTCACCACCTTGCAACACATGTCGAGAGAATGCTCATACCGGCCCACATCGTGGGATAAACTCGAACCCGCTCCGCCCGTACAAGCTCCATTGCAAATCACAAACCCATCATATATAATTCTTCCTTCAATTGGAATTAGAAGCGTTTACTCAAAGAAAATTGCAAGTCTGAGGAGGCTTCAAAAAGACAATGAAACACACTCTTGCCGTTCTGGTAGAAAACAACCCGGGTGTCCTGGCCCGCGTGGCCGGGCTTTTCAGCCGCCGGGGCTTCAACATCGAAAGCCTCACTGTTGGACGCACCGAATCCCACGATGTATCGAGAATGACCATCGTGGTGGATGGAGACGATCAGCTCCTTGAACAGGTGAGCAAACAGTTGCACAAGCTCGTCGATGTCATCAAGATCCGCGACATCACTGCGGAAGAGCATGTAGACAGAGACCTGGTCATGGTCAAGGTCAGTGCGGAACCCCATCAGCGAGTGGAGATCATGCAAATGGCCGAAGTCTTTCGAGCCCGCGTTGTGGACCTGGCCGGAAAGACCATCACCTTTGAATGCACGGGCAACGAGGGTAAGATCACCGCCTTCGAGGAATCCCTGCGTCCTTATGGTATTCGGGAACTCGTTCGCACGGGAAAGGTGGCCATGTTGAGGGGGTCCAGGCTGCCCGGCACCAACGGAAGCTGGTCGGTGGAATGACCACTGTCCACGGTACTTTTACCGGTATCCTTGTAGATTCTGTTTCGGAATATCCATTTCCACATTCTCCGATTCAATGAGGGAATGCGGTCGGAATATCGAGAAATTTGCGCTCGCGCGTCCCACAAACAGCACCGTGAGCCAACAAGTGGAGGAACTGCCTTGCAGATGAAATTAGCGGAAGCACTGGTGCAGTGTCTCGAGAAGGAAGAGGTGGAGGTGGTGTTCGGTTGCCCCGGCGGAGCCATTCTACCCGTTTACGATGCACTTTACGGTTCCAGGAAAATCAGGCACATCCTGGTTCGACACGAACAGGGCGCGGCTCATGCGGCCGATGGTTATGCGCGCGTCACGGGAAAAACGGGGGTTTGCATGGCCACTTCGGGCCCTGGTGCCACCAACCTGGTGACGGGAATCGCCAATGCATACATGGACTCTATCCCCATGGTGGTTTTCACGGGTCAGGTTCCCACAGCCATGATAGGAACCGATGCTTTTCAGGAAGTGGACATTACGGGAATCACCATGCCCGTCACCAAACACAATTATCTGGTGAAAGACCCTCACAAACTGCCGGAAATCGTGCATAGCGCCTTTCACATCGCGTCCACGGGCAGGCCGGGTCCGGTCCTCATTGACCTGCCCAGGGACATTGTTTCCCAGACCATCGACTTCCTCCCTCCGGGACCGGTGTCTCTGCGAGGCTATCGCCCCACCTACCGCGGCCACTCTTTCAAAATCCAGGAAGTGGCCAAAATGGTCAAAAACAGCAAGCGACCGGTCATCTATGCCGGAGGGGGTATTCTCAGTTCGGGAGCCCAGGACGAACTCCTGGAACTGGCGGAGCTCATTTCCGCCCCCGTCACCAACACATTCATGGGACTTTCGGGTTTTCCCGGTGAGCATCCCCTCTTCCTCGGCATGCTGGGCCTCCATGGAACCCGCTATGCCAACCTGGCCGTGACCGAATGCGACCTCCTCATCGCGCTGGGTGCCCGATTCGATGACCGGGTCACCATGAAGATCAAGGACTTTGCCCCCAACGCATCGGTGATTCACATCGACATCGATCCGGCGGAAATCGGAAAGCTGGTGGCCACACATGTGCCTTTGGTGGGAGATGTGAAAACGGTTTTGAAGGCACTGCTCCCCTTATTGGAAAAGGAAGAACGCACCCCCTGGCTACAACGCATCCAGGAAATCAAGGGAAAATATCCCCTCACTTACAAGCGTGAAGGGGGTCTCAAACCTCAATTCATCATCGAGCAAATCTGGAAGCTCACTCGCGGAGAAGCCATCATGGTGACGGACGTGGGCCAGCACCAGATGTGGGTCGCCCAGTTTTATCGCTTCCAACGTCCCGGCATGTTGGTGTCGTCGGGCGGCCTGGGCTGCATGGGCTTCGGGCTGCCGGCCGCAGTGGGAGCAAAAACGGGACGCCCCGACAGGCCGACCATTCTGGTCACCGGCGACGGCAGCTTCCAGATGACCATGCAGGAACTGGGAACCATGATGGAGCAAGAACTTGCCATCAAGATCGTCATCCTCAACAACCACGCTTTGGGGATGGTACGCCAGTTACAGCAGTTCTATTGCGACGGTCGCTACATGGCAACCAATTATCAATACCATCCGGACTTTGGACAACTGGCCGTGGCCTATGGAATTCCCGGCTATACATGGACCACTGAAGAGGATATCCTTGAAAAAATGCCCGAGGTGCTTGCCGCACCGGGACCGGCTCTCATGAATTGCATCATCCCCAAGGAAGAAAATGTCACTCCCATGGTTCTTTCAGGCACAGGCATCCATGAAGCCATCGAATGCTGATCCCCAAGAGTCTCCATTCGTAGCGGAACAAGACCTGGAGAAAGAAGAGAAAGCCGACCACCACTTGTACAATGTGGTCCGCTTTTTCTTCGAAACGGGCATGCTCAAAAAAACACCCCGCTCGGGCTTTCAGTTTTTGGGCAGCGGGAAGGAATCCGTTGCGGATCATTCTTTCCGTACAGCCGTCATAGGCTATACAATGGCCAGGTTGAGCCCCGACACGGACCCCTGTAAAGTGGTCTGCCTCTGCCTTTTCCACGATGTGCCCGAATCGAGGACGGGTGACATGAACTATGTCAACAAGCGTTATGTCGAAGTTCGAGAAAACGAGGCCGTCGAAGACCTGGCAAAAACCCTTCCCTTCGGATCGGACTACAAAGCATTCATGCAAGAATACCGGGAGAACAAAACAAACGAGGCCCGGCTGGCCCACGATGCTGACCAGCTGGACCTCATTCTCGAACTCAAGGAACAAAACGACCTGGGAAACGCCTACGCCCGCAAATGGATTCACTTCGCCTTAAAGCGCCTCCAGACCAGGCTGGGCAAAAAGCTGGCCGACCAGATCATCCGTACGGACTCCACCGATTGGTGGTTCGCGGGCAACGACCACTGGTGGCTTCCCCACCCCAACCCCCGCAGGGATGTGTAAGGGAATCCACGGCTAATTGGAAACTCCGGCATTCACCAGTGTCGGTCATCAATGATCGGACCGTGAACATTCTCAGGATGGTATCCTATATTTTGTCCCCTCGATCTCAAACTGCATGTTCAGCATTCTGCGCAAAAACGGCATGGGTCTTTGTAGCGAACCGGAAGGCGGCGACAGGTCATCCAGGGGACGACCGAGGAGGTGATTGGCCAGACACCCGGTGAGATAAGACAAATACTCCCGAGGTAAGGCATCCATGCAGGGATCGGGATTCACATCATAAACAACCGGCCCCGATTCCCCCGCAACAAAGAAAATCTGAACAAATTCCGAACTCAAATCAGCCGATAACTTCACAAGAGAATCCTTGTGCTCATAGTCGATCGCCCGGAACACCTCGAAACGCTCCACAGGACGGCTGGCGGGCATGTCCGCTTCCAGGATCAATACCGGCTGATGCCCCACCATCCAGGCGCGCAACGCAGCCCCTTCAACCGCATGAGCCAGCAAAACCGGCGGCCGATCCGGCTTGCAAAGGTGCCGAAGCTGGCGCTCCGTAAACCGCTGCCAGGCACAAGATCCCGTCACTGTACGCCAAACGACCCGGCCCCACTTTTCCAAAAAAGCCTCCGCACGCTCTTTGTCGTTTGTAGTGATCAACGTCGGCGCGCTAAAACCCCTGCGGCGCAATCGCTCCAGGAGCACCGGGCGCATGAAGGCCTCAAGATGCAATGCCGGGGGGCTCAGCACAGGCACCCCCCAAGCCGCAAGGCGAGTCAGCGCACTGTAAAGGAAGCTCCACCGCTGTTGATCCAGAACATGACGACACTGCCACAGACTGTAATCGACAGCTCCCGTACCGTATGCGACACTCGGACGCACCGGGTTTTCGTATGTCCAACCGTGGACATATACTCCACGACTTTCATGCAGAGGCACCCCTCCCCAATAAACCCCACCGCAGTCCATAACCACCGGTGTCCGCCCTCCTACACCGGCATCCAGTAGTACCACCTCACCCGGAGCCAGCTCATCCATGAGACGATACAGCTCCAGGGCCCGCACGGAACCGCTCGGGGCCAAAATGGCCGCAGCCCCCGACTTTCGCTCAACCACACGTTCGTCGATCATTGTATAGCCTTTTCATCCGAGGCCGCTCTCGAATCCGTCTCCGTCGGAAAGCACCGCCCTCTGGGACGGAAAGATCCGAGACGCAAGCCGTGCTTGTTGGCCAGCTGATAGATCCTGGACCGGGAGAGCCCGAGATCCTCGCAGATGGACTTGACATCACCCGCATGGCGCCTGAATACTACGATCAGATATTCACGCTCCGCCGATATAGCCGCCTGATCACGCTCTTGTGAAGAAGCCGTGAACGAGGAATCCGGCGACATCGAGTTTCTTCCCATGCTCCCATCGGCAAGGTAGCGATCCGGCAGGTCTTTCATTCCAAGGGGCCGCCCATCATAAAGCGCGGTCAGGTAATCCGCCAGATTCTTCAACTCACGAATATTGCCGGGATAGTCGTACTCATGCATTAAGAAGCGATGCAGCTCGGCATCATACCTGGGCGGAGACATGTTGTAACGGCTTCGAGCACGATTGGTGAAATACTCCAGGAGCAACTCTATTTCATCACGCCGTTCCCTAAGAGGAGGAATCACTAGGTGACAAACGTTCAAACGATAGTAAAGGTCCTTACGGAAAGTACCGGCTGCCACCATGGATTCGAGACCTTGGTTGGTTGCGGCGATGATGCGCGCGTTTGTCTGGTACACCTTGTCGGAACCAACCCTTTGTAGCTCTCCGTGGTCCAGCACCCTCAAAAGCTTGACCTGCGCCTGCAAATCCAGATCACCCACTTCATCAAGAAAAATCGTACCGTCATTGGCCTCCTCGAACAAACCCTTCCGGTCACTGGAGGCCCCAGTGTAGGCCCCTTTCACATGGCCAAACAGTTCCGATTCTATCGTCCCCTGGGGAAATGCACCGCAGTTGACCGCCACCAGCTTTTTCCTGTGGCTGTTGAGATGAATGATCCTTACGAACATTTCCTTGCCCGCCCCCGTTTCACCCTCTAAAAGCACAGCTATCTCGGTGGGCGCGATGCGGGCAATTTTTTCAAGATTACGGACAATCACGGGATGCTCTCCCAAGATGCCGTCAAATTCAAGTCCGGCAACCCCCGAAAAAGCTCTCTCCCGCTCATCGTCCAGGTCTTCTTCGTGAGGCCGCGCGGCGCCGGCCATGCGCGCATCCAGATAAAGAAACGCCGAGCGGAGAATATCGAGATTCAACAAAAGATCGGACTTCAGGTACTCCTGGATTTGCTGATTGCTGAACAGGGACATTTTGAGGAATTCGATGCGCGCAATACAATCGTTGACGTCAAACTGGCGAGCTGACGGCGCCACCTCATCGAATATATTCTGCAAGGCTGTGGGTTTTGCCGATGCGGGCATTTCCTTCTCCTCCACAGACCTTCTCTCTTCATCCATCCTGAGTGATAAAGTTACGCCACTCCTCAACGAGGGGAATACAACCCAAGTCCACTTCACTGACAAGCGCTCGATAAACAAGGTATTCAACCGACAAGGCCCGGTTATAGGTGCGCCGGTATTGACCGAAATCGGCCTTCAATGCATCGAGGCGATCCAGTTCGGTGATTCTCGGTACCGGCGTGGCGGTCCGTGATGGAATTCCGTAAGTCAGGCGAAAAGCCCAAAAGGAGGTAATAATGTCTCCGAACGACGCCAGCTTCCAGGCTGTTCGCAAAGGCTCGATACGCAAATCCGAAACGCCTCTCAAGGGAGCAATAAGATCCGAAAGACGATGGGCGGTTGTCGTGGCCAATTGGCGGGCTTCCGCAACATCCTCCGCATCGAGCAATTTTTTGAATTCCTCCTCGTAGGATAGAAAAATCACTCGAGCGAGAGCATTGGAAAGCTCTACATTCCCCGGAACATCGGCCAGAAGTTCCTGCAGGCGCACCTCCAGTTCCCTGAGACTTTGCCCGGTGGCAGCCGATGCCTGGACCAAGGGATCACGACGCTCCGTAGCCACACGCTTTGCAAGGCGATCCGTATCCTTGACAGCCTTTTCGATCTGCTTGCGTTGCTGGTAACCAGGCAAGTAAAAGACCCCCCCCAACACCAAAGCAGCCACAAGCAAGGCAAGGATTCCCATGAGAACGGGCCTGCGGCCACGCTTCTTTGATGCATCGGAAGTTTTTGGGGGAACGGTGGGAATAACCGGAGCCGCGGCAGCTTCCTGCTCTGCTATCTTCTGAGCCTTGAGCACTGCGTCACTGGCTTCCCGGGAGCCCACCAGCATGGTCCGTTCCTCTTCACCGTCATCGGGCGACGGCGCGGTCACGGGTGGGGCGGTAGGCATCTGAGAACCAGCCTCCGGCCGATCCAGTTCATAACGAAACACCACGGGTCCAAAACGAACTTCATCTCCGTGGTGCAGCCATGCGGAAGACACCTTACTGCCGTTGACCTTTACGCCGTTGGTGCTTTTCAGGTCCTCGACACCCCATACTCCCGTGCCCGGCATGATGCGCACATGCTTGCGTGAAAGCTTTCGAGAGGAAATACAAACGTCGCAGTCCTGCGCATCACGCCCCACTACTTTTTCCACGTTGTTGTCCAGGTGGATGACTATCTCGCCGGGATTGCCATCCACCTGGGAAGCATCGACGCAAACGAGCCTTGCCTTTGGAGCCCTCGTTCGATATCCCACAGGCCCCAAATCGTCTCCGGATTCATCTCCCGGACCGGTAATGATGGTTTTTTCGTCTTGATTCTCATTCATTTTCAACATCTCTAGCGGACAGTGGTGCGAAATAAGACAGCTGGTCGGCATCGGCAAGCGCCTGGAGCCGATAAAGCTCGAAATCACCCGCATGTCGCCGGGCATACTCGTTCAAAAGTACCCCTTGAGCCGCCAGCAGTTGACTTTCAGCCTGTTTATTAGCCACCCAGGCTCGAACAAGGCTGATATCCGCATCATAGATTTTTCTCATACTGAGGATAATCTCGTTTTGAGTCACATCCGCAACAACTTCCTGTTGACGTATCAATGCGGCGTATGCGTTTTCCGCAGCCGTCAGTTCAAGTTGCCGCAGGTCGGCAAGTGCTCGTGCCGCATCCATACCGGACAGAGCGTCATAAACCTCCCTGCCGGCTAAACTCGAAGCATATGCCTCCGAAACCGGCCGAATCTCATTGAGATTAACCTCTGCGGCACGAAGGGCTGCATTGGCGGCACGATTCCCCCAGGGACGATTGAAAGACAGCATGTAGCTTTGATCAAAGGTATCGGGGGCAAAAGTTCTACCGTATGCCTTGCCGGGATCGGAAAAGCCCATAACCGAATTGTCTTGCCCCGATTTCAGCGATGCAAGCATTCTCAAATCAGGCCTTGTGAGATTGGCGCTCGTACGCAAGCCAATAGCAGCGCTACGGGTTCCGATATCCTCCAGGATCAAATCGGGGCGCTGCTCTTTCATCCTGGCCAACGCTTCCTGTAAATCCGCCGGCATACGCTCTCGGAGATGCTCGCTGAAGCCGTAAGGCACCAAGACCGAATACGCCAGCTCCCGGGGCTGTTCAACCAGCAAATTGGCCAATGCCGTAGACGCAACCAGGTAAGCCGCCCGTGCTTCCTCTACAAGGGACTGGGCTCTTGCGGCGTCGGCTTCCGCCTGCATGAGGCGGTAGCGCGTGGTGAGCTGCAAATCGAAGCGACGCTGCACCCTCGCAAGCTGGTCCAGGCTGATATCCCGTAGAGCTTCGGTCGCACGCAGTTCCTCGATACTCCCCACCAAACGCCAGTAAGCCACATCAACGGCCAGCAAAATGGCATTGACAGTGGCCCGAAGCTCCCATTCCCCCCTTTCGCGCGCCAGCTCGGCCTGCTCGATGGCTGTCCTCAACGGACCATCGGCGCCAAACTCCCGCGTCCAGGGCAAGGGGGTTTCGAAGGTCAAATAGAGGTCCGAAGCCCAGCGATCGTCGTAAGCATAGCCTTCTCTATAATAGCTCTTGTGATACCGCATTACATTGGCCACCCGCACACTGCCGCCCCATGGAAGCACCTGGTCCAGAATCACCTCGTAGGACGTATTGCGATCAGCCGAAAACTCGGAATCCTGGCTGGCTTCAATCTCTTTGAAGACCAACTCATCCGCATAATGATCTCGGAAACCAAGAGCCGACACCTTGGCTTCACCCTCACTATTGGGCGGCACAGGTATGGGCATGGGGTTTGGCCTGACAATGAAATTCCTCCTCTTGGCCTGACCAAACTTAGCCCTTCTATAGGTTTCTGAATCGGAATGACGCAAAGCGACTTCCAGTACGGGATCAAACACCGATTGGGCTTCCCGCAGGAGTTCCGCAACCTTGGCGCGCTCCCCCTCGGCAATGCGCAAGGAAAGATTGTGGCGCAGAGCGGAAAGGGCCGCTTCCTGAGGAGTAAGAGGCATCATTCGACGCCCCTGAATGGCACTCCAATCATAGTCGCCTTGAACCGCAGCCTCGATACGAGCAAGCTGAGCAGCTTCACGCTCACTCAACTTCGGTTCCATTTCGGCCTGTATGTACTCGATCAGCCTTTGTTGATCCACAACCTCGGTGCGATCCATCGCATGAGCCCAATGGATCGCCCCTCCTGGAGCAATACCCAGCAGCATGCCCGAAACGAATAGACAGGCCGAAACGGCTTTCATTCTGTGGAGCAAGGCACGGCCGCCCGCCATTACCGGTGAAACAAACCGAATACCTCCCGCTTCTTGTCCAGAAATACAACCGCCTATAATGCTCCAAACTTTTCGCAGAGTTCCGACAATCATCACCGTTCTCCCATGTGCGCATAATCATCGCGATGTGTCACGGCCTCTCCCTGTGTTTCTCCAACCTCGACATACGCCAGTACCGGACCACTGTAGCGTGTAACCAGCACTCCAGCAACCGCCAGCAACCGCGCCTCTGCTTTTTTCATGGCAATCTTTTGCAACACGGAGTCGTTGCGCACTTCCAAAAGTCCGGCCAGCGCCTCGACCACCTGGTACCTGGCCAAAAGCTCTTCCTGGGACAGCCGCACGGCACGATCATACACGGCAGTCGCGGTTTTCTCGTTGTTTTGAGCAATCGCGACACGAGCAGCCGCACTGTCCAAATCTATACGTGCCCCTTCAAAAGCAGTACGTAAATCAATACGAAGCTGGTCCGTGAGTAAACTTTGGCGTTCCGTGAGTGCCTCCTGTTCATGCAAAGCAGCTTTTACTCCTCGACCACGAAAGCCATCCTGGTAAGCCACACCAACGCGATAGTAAAGGTTGTCCGGCCTGCT
The DNA here is from genome assembly GCA_964603955.1 of uncultured Syntrophobacteraceae bacterium. Lineage (GTDB taxonomy): Bacteria > Desulfobacterota > Syntrophobacteria > Syntrophobacterales > Syntrophobacteraceae > SLCH01. The sequence continues at coordinate 65,087 of CAZRWT010000003.1, read as the reverse complement.
GGTCAAAGACCTGTCCAGAGTCTTATGACCAAAAACCGCATCGTTTTGATACATGCGCAAAATAGCGGAAACGGATATGGGTAGGAGCGTCTGATTTGCGGCCACATCTCTGAGAAGCTCGGCCTTTTGTAAAGCGAGAATTCCTCGAGCCAGTTCCGGATTATCCACCTCCAGACGATCTAAATCGACCGCCGGCACTGTAGGCTCAAGGAGTTGAGCATATCCAACCGGCAACAGCAGGTCCGACGGAGGCAAGTCGAGTAATTGCGCCAGAGCATTCACCGCAAGGGCAACATCGCCGACGGCGCGTTCCCCGGCGGCCTTGACCCTGGAATGCTGCACTTCAACCTGGCCTATGTCCGACGAAGTGATCAGTTGTTGATCATAAAGTCTCTGGTAACGGCCGAGCAATTCAGCCGACAGGCCCTCGACCTGTCGAGCCACGTCAAGTCTCAAAGAAGCCCCGACCAAATCCCAATAGGCAAACTCCACAGCCAGAAGCACATCGTTGAGAGCGGCACGCATGGCAAGATGGGTATCTTCAGCATCCATCCGGGCAACACTCACCCCGGCCATCTCCGGATTGAGCGGTCCAAAACCACGGGTACGGGGTAGCGGAGTACTTCCCTGCAAGGTCAACCCAGAAGTCCAGGGGCGTCCGTAAGAACCGGCGGTACGCCTTTCATCAAATGGATTGTTGATCCACTTGGCATCTCTGTAAGTGACATCGAGCCCGGCCATGAGGACGGCACCCCACCCCAGGCGCTGAGAAACCGTGGCGGCAAAATTCACCCGGTCGTCCGCCCCGGTCACCGGTTTTTCACTGGCAGTAACACTTGTAGGATAATAACCGGCAGGACGCTCTTCGGTATATTCGATATATTCTACAGTAACGGGGTCTTTATCGAACTTGATACCATGTTCGATAAACCTACCTTGCTGCTCACTAAAAATTCGTTCAGAGCTTTTCTTCCACTTATCAACAATCTTTTTTCTATTGTACCTTTGATTGTAATCGGCGCTCAAAAGAACTGTCAGCACAGGATCGAAAGCCGCACGAGCTTCCTCAATTCCCTGCTCGGCAATCTTTCTCTGCAGGCTGCTCAAGTGGACCAAAAGGTTGCTTTCAGCCGCCAGCATCGCGGCTTCCCAAACGGTCAACCGCCGCACTTCACCCCTCAGAAAAACCCCTTCGCCACGGCCTTTCTCCCTCAAAGTCGCAAAATCCGCCTCGACTCGATCATTGACTCGCCCCTCGTCCAACACGGGCAATTCATTTTGAGACCAGGCCTGACCCTGCATCCCGCAAAGCGTGAAGCCCACCATCATCAATATAGTCGGAATCATTCGCCTGCACCAGGTTCGCACCCTATTTCCCCACATGTGCAATGCCGTTTTGGCATCGGCTCCGACCTCCACGGTCACAATCCCATTCTTTTCCATCAGAATGACTCCTGTGATAATAATCCCTGGGCGGAAAGAAGAACAACGTAGGCCTGACGTTCATCGATACGAATATCGATATAGGCCAGGCGAGCGGACAGAAGGTCTCGATACCGGTCGATCAATTCCAACTCATCCACTAGAGCCTCTTCTCGCCATTCCAAAGTACTGTCATAAGCAAATTGTGCCAGCCCGAGTTCCTGCTCCACCCGCTGTACCCTGCTGCGAACGGCATCAAGATTACCCCTGGCGGTGTCGAGATCAGTAGCCAGACGGTTTCGCACCAGCGTCAGATCATCCCTGGCCTGGCGTTCGGCAATTTTTGATCGAGCCAGAGCCGCTCGCATCTCTTTCTTGCCGAAAGGCAGGCGAAAGCGCACCATCACCGCCACATCCCGTTGGTCGGGACTGAAAATATTGCCCAAGGAGGACCATGCGTGCTCATACCCATAAACCACATCCGTTTGCCCCAGTATAAGTCCGGCGCCCAAGGCAAGGTCCGGCAGCATCTCCTTTTCCCGAAAAGTACGCTCGATTCCCGCAGCTGCCACAACCTCCTCGGCAGCCTTGGCCGCCGGGTGGTGGGTCATGGCCCGATCGAATCCCTCATCCCCCACAAGGACACTTTCGGGAAGATCATCAGCCAAGACAGCCCGAGTTCCCACCGGCACGAAGACCGTGTTGGAACCATCCGCCATCAGCCCCTTGAGTTCATTGGAGCGAGCCAGGCAAAGATTCCAGGCTATCTCCTCACGGCTGCGTAAAGTACCGAGTTCAAGACTTATGAGGTCCGCGTCGTAAGCCGTGACAAATCCCAGGTCAAGCTGTCGCAAAACCCTTCGTTCTCGATCTTCCATGGCCTGACGATGCTTCATGTAGGTTTCCAGTTGAGCGAAAGCGCGTACCAGTTCCCAGTAATTCAAGGCAACGGCTTCGCGGTTTTTCAACCGCACATCGCCTTCAACAGCCCTGGCTCGATCCGCATTACGCTCGGCCAGGCGCTTTTGAACGGTAAGACTGGATGCATCACTCCCAAACCCCCGAGTGAAAGGTAGCGGCATGGAAAAATCAATGGTCAAATTGGAAGTCCACGGCATCCGGCTTCCCCAGCCGAAAGGGTCCGATGAAGATAATGGTTTGAGCAGATCTTTGATAGCATAGGTATCTTTAATACGCCGGGTAAGGTTGAGGGCCAGAGAGGAAGAAGCACCCCAGGAGAAAGCCTTGCTCACCCCCAACCCACCGATGAGGGTGGTGGGAAGGTCACTCTCACCACTGGCCGCTTCCAACTTTGTATCAAAATACTCCGGCTCGTAACAGGCGAGCCTTTCACCATCCGCATCTACCATTTTTGCGTTGGCGCTGACCAACACCCCATCAACAAAGATACAAGGCAGGCCTCCACCTGCCTCGAAATCCTCCTGATCCTTGAGCAAAGCCCCATACATTCTGCTGATCCAGGCATCCCGCTTGAAGCTGTAATCCCGCCCATAGCTGAGGGAAAGGTGAAGCACCGGATCGAAAGCAGCCTCACTTTTTCTGACACCGGCATCCGCGGCTTCGACCGCCTTGGCGGCCGCCCTCGGGCGCAGACTCACTTCATCGGCCTCCACAAGCAACCCATGCAGATCGACAGGCTTGATCTCCGCCCCATAGAGCGCCTGGCGAGCACCGGACTTGGGCTCTCGAACCGCCTCCAGGATCAACTCCCGCACCTCCCCGGCAGGCTCCCCGTACAGTTGTTCCTCGGGCTCCCCAGGGACAGGAGGCACCCCGTTGGTTTCCCACATTTCAGCGGTTTTATCCCAAATAGCCGTAGCATGGCTTAAAGAGCCAACCGCCAGAAACGCACAGGCCATCATCATGGCACACATCAAGGATCGAGTGGTCTTAAAGATTTCCTTTTTCATCATGGGCTTTCCGTTGTCGTTTGCCTGGTTAACGATATGGTTCGCAATCGAAAAACAAAAACCCTACACTTGTGCAAGGGCATCACTACATATTGAAGCGGGAACACCTTCTCAGCTACACAGCCATGCCTGGTTTAAAAAACCCAATGACAATCCTGTTTCAAAACGGCACGCACGCCTTAGATCTTGTCGGCATGCAGATCCCTTAATTCTTTGTAAACCTCTACGAAAAAGCGGTATCGAGGATTCCGCCATCAGAGAGCCCCTCCGGCCCCTTTCATTTCATTCAACCCGCAAAGTCAACACATGTTCTACTACTTTGGGATCAACGGATTGAAAAACCGCGCGAAGGGAGCGGGGGCCATCGGGAAGAAACAGCGGCTGTAAGTCCCTGGTCGCCAGAGATTCGGGCAGACGATCTTCCACTCTGCTCTCGCAGGCAAAACAGTAGATATGTTCCTCAAGCCCCCCTCCTTTTTCCCAAGAAAAATCGAAACCCATGCTTCCTCCGGGAACACGCTCTACCGTTGCCGCCTTTACGAGGGCATCGGTGTGAAAGCGGTTGGGAAATATGCGCAAAACATTTCCATCATACAGCTCGTAGAAGCAATAGACATAAACATCTCGATTGGCCTTAAGTTCCAAAACCATACGTTCGCCCACTTTGAATACGGGAGCATCGCCTGCAGTAGTGGTCAATGAAAAAGCAGGCGGAGGCGGAGGCGGAGGAAGTTTTTCAATGTCGGGAGGAAGAGCGGCAAGAGTCGTCGATTCGGAAACAGGAACAGATACGGGCTCGGGAACTGGAGAGGGATCAGACACCGGCTCTGATGAGGGCTCCGCAGCGATGGGAGTAACGGGATCGAGAACGGGGTCGGGCACGGAATCGGGAAGGACCGCTGTGGCAGGAAGCTCCTGGGGAGGGGGCTCGGACACCGGGGGCTTGACCTCGACCCGAGGTTCGGAAACGGGTTTGGGCACCTCGGAAGGTTCCACAACCGGGGGCTTCTCCGCAGGCGCCGGCTCCCGCACTTGTGTCGTCACCATGGGTTCGGGGGTGTCGGGCTTGCCTCCGAGAAACATCCAGGCACCCACTCCCGCCAGGAGAAAAAAAACGACTCCGGCAGCTATGGCCAGGACGGGCGAGCGTTTTTTGGCCCCTTCGTCCCTGTCCCGTGCGGGAGCTGAAGTGGGAGAGATCGTCGGAGCGGGAGTCGCGGAAGGCGACGGCTCGGGCTTCGCCGCCAGGACGGTCTTTGCCGTTTGAGTCATGGAAGCATCGGGTTCGTCACTGCGTGGGGGCGGCGCCACGCCCCCCCCCGCCGCCACAGTGGCTTCGTCATCCGGGACTGGGGTAGCACCTCCCGCCGCCACAGTGGCTTCATCGTCGAGCATAGGGCCCACACCGGTAGGACCCGCGGCGGCCACTGTGAGGTCATCAATGACGGGGGGAGTAGGGCTGGGACCGGAGCCCCCTCCTGCGGCTATCGTGGCATCATCCGCTGATGCGGGGGAAAAATCCACGTCTCCCCCCGCGATGGTGGCATCATCGTCGTAGGGTACCGCGGTGGGTGTATCAAGGGGCTCGGCATCGCCTCGAGCAGCCCTTCCCAAGGCTTCGGCAAAAGCCTTCGCCGTTTCGTAGCGATCATCGGGACGCTTGGCCATGGCCTTGGCCACCACCGCGTCAAAGGCCCCCGTGACCCGAAGATTAAGAGCCGAGGGGGGCTCAGGTATGGTTTTCATGACCTTGTGCATGATGGAGGTGAGAGACCCGGTGAAGGGCTTTTCCCCCGTAAGCATCTGGTACAGAACCACTCCCGCCGAATAGATGTCGCTGCGGTTATCCACCGTCTGCCCCATGAACTGTTCGGGAGACATGTAGCTGGGAGTGCCGATCATGGTTCCCGCCTGAGTCATGGTCGAGGATTCGATGCGCGCCACGCCGAAGTCCATGATCTTGGCAGTGCCGTCACTGGTGATGACAACGTTGGCGGGCTTGATGTCCCGGTGAATCACCCCTCTGTTATGGGAATAATCGAGGGCCATGAGAACCTGGGTCATAATATCGACTGTGGCCTTGAGCTCGAAGCGCTCATCCTTGTCAAAAAAACTTTTTAGAGTACGGCCCTCCACAAACTCCATTGCAATGTAAGCAACACCGCCCTCTTCACCATAGTCATAAACCCCTACCACACCTGGATGGACAAGACGCCCGGCAGCCTGGGCTTCACGCTTGAAACGGGCCATATGCATGGCCCCTTCGCCATCATCAAACAGCTCCTGGCGAATGGTCTTTACCGCCACCCACCGTTCGATATGCGGATCAAATCCTTTGTAGACAACACCCATGGCCCCACGGCCCAGCTCTTCCACAATATCGTATTTTCCGAGCTTCGCTATCTTAGGCTCCGCCACCTTACGCCCTCCGCCCCGGCATGCTCCTCAACCATCAAGAACACGCATTCACCATTTAAAAAAGGCTCATTTCAGACGCTCGAAAACCTCGTCCATCCAGGTTTCCGGTGCATCCTCCGCAAAACGCCCGCGCAAATCTCGTATCGTTTCCCAGGTAACCCCCAGCATCTCAGGGTTGAAAGCCCGCTCATTGTCGGTATGCATGAGATAAGCCTGCATTTCGTTGGCCATCAGCACATCGTCTTGCGGATTGTAGTCACTTTTAGAAAGGAAGTCACGAAAAAACCCCCGCTCCTCTTCGGTCATTTCGTTGTGCCAGAACCACATGACATAGTCCCTGTATTCCTTGTTGGTGAAGAACTCCCCGTGACTGAGTTCATGACGCAAAATGGTGCGCCGCACATCCATGCTCACCCGGCCTCCATCCGATGATGGATTGCCTTCCTGCACAATGGTCACCACGGCCATGGGCGGCTCCCCACTCACATACACCCCATCCGCATATCGAATGACACCCAGGTCAATCAAAAGGTCTCGAAGCACCCGCTCGTCATCACGAGGATCGTCGTCGTCCTCGGCAACCAGCTGAAAAAAATGAGCAAGAGCCGCCGAAGAATAATCGTGGCCGTAATAAAATGTTGCCTCCGCCTTGCCGTCACGAGCGATATAGGAAGCCAGCTCGTAATGGCGTACCACCCGATCCTTGGGGAGCCCGTGCTTTTCAATGAGGGCCGCCGCACGATTGAACATCCTCGCCTGGGATTCCAAGTCGGGAAAATCGAAGACCAGAATGTGTGGATTCCTGTCCAGGCGCACCACTGCGCGCTCTTGAGTACGGCTATGCAAAATATCCTCGAAGGAAGCGAGGGGCAGGCGCTCCAGAGCCGGCCTCGCAGGAGGCTCCGCAGCGGAGGAAAGGGCCTTTTCATCGATCCCTTCGTCAGGAAGCGGCGCCTCCCCCTCCTCCACATCGGGGGCCACCGCCACTGCGACGGGTTCGGGAGCAGGAACGATCAAAGGTTCCCGCGCTGTTCCAAGAAAAAAGAAAAGCAGGGCAACAACCAGGACCCCGGCCGCAAAAGAAACAAAGGCCAGAATGGGCCGGGAAATTTTATCCAAAGGGGAAAGGGAAGCACCCTGCGGAGCAGGAAGAGGAGAAGTAGGGATAAGACCTGGTGTGGGCACGGCCTCAGGAGTTGGTGTGGATATAGGCGCAGGAGTGGAAGTGGGTGTAGGAGTGGGGGTCACGGGGTCGGGAAGCAAAAGTTCTTTCTCCTCCTGCTCTTCCATGAATCGCAACACCACGACTCCCAGCATGAGCTCTTCGCCATGGCTCAACTCCCCTTCCACAACAGGCTTTCCATTGATGAAAGTTCCGTTGGTACTCCCCAAATCCTTGAGAATCCATCGTCCGTCCCTCACAAAGAGGCGGGCATGGTGGCCGGAAACAGAAGGCAGGTCCAAATGTACATTGCATGACGTGGAGCGGCCAAGCTCATAAAGCACATCGGGATCAAGACCAATAACCGGTCCTCGCCCATCAGCCCAGTCCAACCGCGCGGCCTTCATCTTACCCCAACCCTCGTTGTTTTTCGTGCTCGCAGCCATCGCAACCTCCCCATTCTTTCACGGAACCCAGGCAGATCATTCCCGGCTTCATTGGAGGCGACGGAACTGTACCCGACGTTGAATACCATCATCCCCGGCATACCCCGGAAGGGGATCGCTCATCCCCTTCCCCTCCACTTGCAACCGGCGGACATCAACACCACGCGCCACCAGGTAATCCTTCACGGCCCCGGCACGTCGCTCGGAAAGCTTTCGATTGTAGGCGGGATTACCCACTAAATCCGTATGCCCCTCCACAACAAGGACTTGCCCCGATATTGCTTCGCTCTTCATCATGGCGGCCACTTGATCGAGCACTTCCCTGTAATTGCCGATCATCTCGATAGAATCAAATTTGAAGGAGATATTGAACCCTACTGCTTGGGAAGGGTCCGGAGGCTGCTCACCATGTATGACAAGTCCTCGGGTCTTCATTCCACCCCCTGCCGCCATGTCGGGAAACAGGATGTCGGTGAGTTCCTGTGCCGAAGGCACTTCGTCCTTGCCGTACATGCGCACGCCCTCCCCTTGGGCAAGCAAATGAGCGGGTCCCAAAATCAGAAAAAAAACCAGGAGCCCTTCCCACAAACGGTTCAGCCGGACACTACATCCCATCAGGATTTTTTCTCCATCGGACTTCATTGTCTCCTCCGGATCAGGGCCATGGAAAGAAGGGACTGGAAAAGGCTCACGAGCGCTTGATGCGTCCGCAAGCCGCTAAAGGAAGGCGGCCGACCGCTCAGATATCGGCCATATACCGCCAAAAATTGGAGTGTGAAATCTTTCGGCAGGCGGGATCAATCGGCACGTCGGAATTGTACCCGCCGATTTATGCCGTCATCCCCGGCATACCCCGGAAGGAGCTCGGACATACCCTTTCCTTCCACTCGCAGACGTTGTGATTCTACACCACGCTGCACCAGGTAATTTTTTACGGCTTGTGCACGCCGCTCGGAAAGGCGCCGATTATATGCCGGATTTCCCACTGCATCCGTATGGCCCTCGACCACCAGTACCTCCCCACGTGCGGCATCACTACGCATCATGGCCGCTACCTGATCGAGTACATCCCTGTAATTGCCGACCATTTCCGTTGAATCAAACTTGAAACCGATGTTGAAACCCACAGCTTTGGGAGCAGCGGTAGCAGCAGGCTTTTCATCGTGAATGACGATTCCTCGAGTTTTGACCCCTCCCGTAGCTCCTTTATCGGGGAAAAGTTCCTGCGCAAGCCCTTCAGCAGTAGGAACTTCCCCCGGTTTGTACATGCGCACTTCGTCGGCATGAACCGAACAGACGGAGAACCCCATTACAAAAGCGAAAACAAGGATACCTCCAAGGAAACGATCCAGCCAGGCACTACCCCCCTTAGCCGCGTCTTTATTAAATCTTTGTGCTTTCATCGCCAATGCCTCCTTAAAAATGTTTGTAAAGCAAATTAACAAGGGTCACCACCGAGCCATCCCTGAAAACTTTTCTCGTATGTTCCATATTATCCAGCCATATCCAACCTCGTCCAGTTCAGTACACTGCATTCAACCCTGTCCAGTCGTTCTATTTAGAAAGCGATTCTCACCTGGAAGGTGCAGGTACATACAGAAAATCTCCCCCAGTATCATAGCCGGCTGAAAAAATAGCCCCATAATGAGGAGTCTGGGGTGCCTCCGCAATCACCAAATCGTGAACTACTTCGAAGACATCATAACCCCTCACCTTTTCCGCATCCCGTAAAACACCCATCATCCTCGCAGCAAAGATGGAATGTCCATCCGCACCGCCATCCCATACAGGCTCATCTCCACCCGAAGAAAAAACCATCACCGCCCGCTTACCCTGCAGATCTTCCGGCCTGCCGGCAATGGTCTCGACCCTCACCTCACCTTCCCTGGTGAGGGTACCCGAGTAACAGCTGTCGGAAACCACCAGGATTTGCCGTGCAGGAACACGATGCAAAAAGCGTGACAAATCCGTCGTCGATATCCAGTTTTCGACGCTGGCCACACCGGCATCCGCAGCCAGCCAGTAACCCTCGTCACTGTCTTCGAAGGAGTAGCCGTGTCCGGCATAAAAAATCAACAGCCTGTCATTGATGGTCAGTTCCCGACCGAGTCCGCGAAAAGCCTCAACCATATCGCCCTTGCCGGCATTGACCATCACACGAGTCTCATATCCAAACTGATCGGCCAATACCTCTGCCAAGGCAGTTGCATCCGCTACCGGCGTATCCAAGTCCGGTATGCTCCGGTCCTTGTAATCCTGATTGCCGATGAGCAAGGCAAGACGACGCCCTTCCTCGATTCTTAAAGCCGGAGGATCCACGGCACTCAACACCGTAATGGCTCGCTCAAGGCGGTTCCCCTGCATATCAACGGCTACGAAGCTTAATTCATGGCGTCCTTTCGGTACGGGAATGCGCGCAGTAAAAGAACCGTCGTCCCGTACATAAACCCACTGCCCCCCAATTCGCAGATCCACCTGGGCCAGAGCATCGACAACCCATATACCCGTCACCAACATGGCAATCAAAAACCCTTGAAGCAAACTTCCCGGACAGATTCCACCCATATTTTTTTGTTTAAATATTTTCATGATCATAGCCCTACCCTCCACTCTCGAAAGTCTGCCTGACTGCTATTTCAAAATGAGCATTTTCGTACCTTTTCAAATTTTAATTTTCAAATCACATACGATAGCGAAGCATGAAAAATACACGAGGGTCCAGGCTTCTTTCAGTGGACACCCGTGACAGGGGGCAAGCCATTTGCAAGTCGGCCTCCAGACCATGGGCATAGGCACGCACTCCCAGACCCGTCGAGGAACCTGACTCGTCGGCACGGTTGCGATCCCAAGTTTGACCGGCATCAAAAAAGGTATAGGGTTGCAAAATTTGGACGAGGGCATTTTCAAAACGCCAGTCATAGCGCAGCTCCAACAGACCTGCAAGTCCATGATCTCCGGTAATGGCCGAACTGTCGTAGCCCCGACCAAACTGTACACCCCCATAGCCGAACTCTTCAGAAGCCAGGAGAGAGTCAAAAGCATACTGAGCCGCCACCATGAACATGAGACTGAAATTGGAGGGAAGGCTTTGGGTCCTGGCCGCAGAAAACGTGAGTTTGGTGAAGTCCACAACTCCATCCGATCTTTGAGCCACGGATGCGGCATCGCGGTGGGCCCCCAATGCATCTACCCCCTTGTGCAGAGCGAAATCAACAATACTGACTCCCCCCAAGGTATCGGCCCAGTCGTAGGTACCTCCCAAGGTGAAAACACGGGTCCGATCTTCATTGGCTTCGAAAAAATCACTGTTGCGATAACTGTCTCGAGCTACGAAGCCTCCATGAACGGAGAGGTTACGGGTACGACTGCGCAACAGGGGATGGCTCAAGGTCAGCAAGTAGGTTTCACCGCGCGTCCGATAACCCAATTGACCCAAAAGCCCTGATGGCTCGCTCCAAATCTGATTGGTCCCCAGTGTGAGCCTGGTTCCTTCGGAATTGAGTACATGTTCCTGGCGAAGAGCCAAATAAGTCAGTTCATCGAAATCAGTGGCTTGAACCCAGGTCAGAGAGGTACGCTCGTAAAGGCCCAAGGCGGAATTAAGACTACCGGACACGTTGACCGTCCAGGGACCGCTGTCCTTGGTACCCCGGTTATCCGTTCCAACGGCAGCCCTCCAGTAGGAATGCTCCACCTGCAACACCAAATCAGCAGCACCGGGAACGTCTTTGGATGGACGCACACGAGCAACGACTCGAGCACCAGGAAGGTCGTTGGCCAACAACACATAGCGTTCGAGTACTCGATTGTGCAAAGGCCGGGAAGCCCGCAGGCGCTCGGACCAACGGCTAAAAAGCTGCTCCCTGCCACGCAAGTCCCCTTCAATACTCACCTGGTCGATATAACCCTCCACCACGATCAACCGAACCACCCCATCATCGACAGTCTGAGCGGGAACAACGACACGCGCTAAAATATAGCCGGCATTACGGTAATGTACAGTAAGACGCTCCGCCAGGCGCTCCAGATCCGCCAAAGAAACTTCACTGTCCAGCATGTCAGTGTAGTATGGCTCGAGTTCTTTTTCGTCGAATACGGTCACCCCCTCGATGACTATGCTCCTCAGGAAAAACCGAATGGCATCGGCATCGGCATGGGGAAGGGGCTCCACGCGCTCCGGAATAATCGCATCGGGCTGTGAAAGGGGCTTCCTCGGTTCTTCAAAGCGCTGTTCAATCCGCCCCGGATCATATACGGACGGAAGTTGCTGCTGTCCCATGACTGTCGTGCCCGTCAGAAACATCGCAGCCACCAGAATGAATCCTATTGTTGTCCATTTCAAGTGCTCCATTGTCTGTCCCCCTCCTTCTCCTCAATTTCACCCACCTAAAACAATTGCCCAAAACGATGCACCCCGCCTTCACTTATCCAGCACCCTTTACCAGCAAAACCGTCACATTGTCTCGCCCGCCCCCTGCATTTGCCATTTCGGTGAGCCGTATGCAAGTGTGTTCCACATCTTCTCCATTTTCCACCGCATTACGTATGACATCTTGAATATCCTCATCGCTCACCATTCCCGTCAAACCGTCGGAGCAAAGCAAAAACACGTCACCCGGAGCGATATCCGTTTCCCTGATGTCCACCTGTACCTGAGCCCACGGGCCCAGTGCCCGCATGACGACATTGCGCTGTGGAGCCTGCCCGATTCCGCCCATTGCCAGCCACTGTTCGTAAAGAGTATGGTCCGTCGTCATCTGGGTGAATTCCCCTTGACGATACCGATAGAGACGGCTGTCTCCCACATGAAACACGAAGGCAGGACCTTCCATATCCCTGGGAGCCCAGAAGCCCACCAGGGTTGTTCCCATACCTACACCGTCCTTATGGCCCCGTTCCCGATTCATGGCATAAATGACGTCGTTGGCTTTGGCAACGGCCTGCTGCAAAACACTTACGGCATTCACAATCTCCGGTACATCGGTCGTATCGGCCAGGGTTGCATCTCCCAAATCATCATCAAAGTCATCGAAATCATACTCGTACAGGAAATCGGTAATGGCTTCAATGGCCGCCCGGCTGGCAACCTCACCCGAGTCATGCCCTCCCATGCCGTCCGCGACGAGGTAAAGACCAAGTTGCGCATCGAAGGAATAATGGTCTTCATTGTGCTTTCGCACCAAGCCGACATCCGTGGCTCCGGCTGCCCGCAATTGTCTTTCCGGTTTACCCTGCATTTGATTCCATCCTTAAAATGTATGACGATCATGAATTAAAACCGTACTCGGCTCGTTATGCCCCTGTTCGCCATTGAAGAACGCTTGCGGCAGCTTCTTCCAGACTTCGAGATCGGGCATACGTTACCAGATAGGCAGCCAGCCGATCAAACACTATGGATCGAAACTCCCAACCGATCCACATGACATAGGGCCCTGGATTGCAATCCAGGTAGCACAGGCGCCCATCATCGAGCATCATCACATCCCATGCGGCATAATGCAGTCCAAGGGACCGAGTGGCAGCCGCAATGCGGCGCCCCTCCTCTTCATCCAGTTGAATATAAGAAAAGTCGCGAAGGCCGGTTCGGGAATCCACCTCATCATCACGATCCCCCACGGCTACAGCCAAAACCATTGTTTGAGCCACCACGTGGAGACGCACCGTCTTTCCTCGCACACGTTCCTGAAACAACACAGGACAAGCCTCGAGTTCACGAAGGCGGGCTCGATCCTCTCGGGTGACCACTCGGGAAGCACCAATACCGATAGTGGGCTTCACCACCACTTCTCCCACCTCATCGAGAAACCCTGCCGCAGTAGCCGGGCAGTTGGTGGTCAGGGATCGAGGCACGAGATAACCTTCATGGCGAAGGCGCTCGTAGAGCTGCGATTTGCTGTCATGGTCCACATACCCCCGGGTCAGGGGGTTGACGACCAGGCGGCCTGAAGTGTTCAGGGTTTCAAAAAAACCCATGGTCGCGGCCTGAAACTCCTGTTCAAGCTCGTAGTCCGCCCGGTAGGCGGCTTCGGTGGCGGCGTTGAGCACTGGGGGCATCAAAGGCAGGGTACGGGGAGCTGTACAGCGGATATGCACGGCACCGATGCTTGAAAAATCCACGCCTCCCCAGCGCAGATCATCGAAGCCGTAACTGAGGGAAAAGGGGGCATCCCCCCCTCCCAATTGAATGTCCAAAACCACGGGAGAGCCCCCATGGCGTGTCACGGCAGCAGCAATCTCGCGAGCCTGCTCACTGCCACGGTCTGCAAATATTGCAACTTCAGCGGATGGGCTCATTCAGGGCACCCCTTGCCCTCAGCCCGCCTCCCTTTCTCCCGTGGCCGTACCCGCGGGCAGGCTCAAGGGGGGCAAATCGAACTGGGTGCGGGCGAGGTGATAATAATGTCCTTTATAACCATTGGCAGCCAGGTATTCAGGATCGATGAGCTGCTTATGGGCCCCCTTCTCCTGAACTTTACCATCTGCCACGTAATAAATCACATCGGCGTCCATGATGGTCGTAAGCCGATGAGCAATACTGATAGATGTACGATTGTGCATGACCTTGCGCAACTGCTGGATGATACGTTCTTCAGACTCGTTGTCCAAGGCACTGGTTGCCTCATCGAAAATCATGATGCGCGGCCGTCGGTAGAGGGCACGCGCAATACAAATGCGCTGGCGCTGACCTCCCGAAATGCCCACGCCCTTTTCCCCGATAGGTGTCTGGTAGCCTTGGGGATAATTGATAATGAACTCATCGGCACCGGCAAGCCGGGCGGCTTCCTGGACTGCACGCATGTCGGGAACCGGGTCGCCAAGAGCGATATTTTCCGCCACCGTACCCGAAAAGACAAAACTGTCCTGAAGGACCACACCGATGTTTCGCCGCAGAGAAAAACGGTCCAGAGAAATCAGGTCCTTCCCGTCAATGAGCACCTCTCCCGAGGACGGTAAGTTAAAGCCCAGTATCATTTTGGCGATAGTGCTCTTACCGCAACCCGAAGGCCCCACCAAAGCGATGTGCTGCCCGGGCTCGATGACGAGGTCGAAATCCCTCATGATGTATTTGGTCTGATCACTGGTGGTGTAGCTGAAATTGACCTTGTGAAACTCAATACGCCCTTCCACACGCCGCAAGGTGGCGGGAATGAGGGAGGGATCGGCCACGGGAGACTGCTCCGGCTTGACGTTGATGACGTCCCCGACACGATCCATGGCGATGCGAACCTCTTGCAAGTCGTTCCAAAGATTGACAAACTGTAAAACCGGAGCCGTAACCAAGCCCATCAGCATATTAAAACCCATGAGCTGCCCGATGGTCATGGTGCCTGCCATGACCTCCGTGGCACCAATCCAGAGCACGATAATGGACGAAGCCAGGGTGGCCATGCGAAAAAGACTTTGTGACAAGAGATTTAGCTTGGCCTGACGGAAGCTCCGATTAACGTTTTCAGCAAAGGCATTCTCCCAGCGGGCGCGGGCAAAATATTCGTTGGAAGTGGCCTTGAGGGTCTCGATGGCATTAATGGATTCAATGAGATGACCCTGAGATTGAGCATTGGTCAGAAAGATTTCCTGGGCCAGTTTCTTGATGCGTGGAGTAAAGTAAAGCACGATGGCGATATAAAGAGGAATGAACACAATGACCACAATGGTAAGCTTGAAGCTGTACGCAAACATCATCAAAAAATAGAGTACGATCATCACCGCATTGAGCACACTGGTGATGGTTGACCCGGCGATGATGGCGCGCACTTTCTGGTTTTCCCCAAAACGAGTCAGGATTTCGCCTTTATTGCGCTTGAGAAAAAAATCCATGGGGAGACTGAGAACATGGCGGTAGAATTCCGACATGAGCCGCATGTCCACCCTCGCCGTAGTGTGAGCCAGAAGGAGATTCTGCACGATGGCCATGGCGGTACTCAAGAGCGCCACAAGCACCATTCCCGCAAGCATGATGTTGAGCAGACTTGCATCGTTATGCACCACGACGGTATCCACGATGGTCTGCACGAACAGGGGAGAGGCCAGACCGAGCACATTGATCACCATGGCGGCCAGCAAGGCCTCGGCGAACATCATTTTGTGGGGCATCAAGTAATGTACGAAGTGCCAAATCGGCTTGGGAGGCGGTTCCTGGCGCTCGAAGGCCTGGGTGGGTTCGAAAGCAATAAAGACACCCCGATCAGGCATTCGTTCGCCAATCCCCGGGACTTCGGCTTCCGACCAGGAGGCCATGAACTCCTTGCGAGGCACATTAACGATTCCCCGGGCCGGGTCGGCAATGCGCACCTCCTTGTCGGTCACATGAAACAACACGGCGTAATGGTAGCCTTCCCAACCGATAATACCTGGAATCTTCACCGTTTTCAGGTCGTCATAAGCAAGGGAATAGGCTTTGGCTGAAAAACCGATGACCTCACCCCCTCGAATGATGTCATCGGGGGTGATGGATTTGCCTTCCAATCCCGTCAACTCCCGCACCTGTCCCGTGGTAAAATCTTTTCCATAGTGCTTACACAGCATGGTCAAGCAGGCTGCCGCCGCCTCCCGTTCGTTGGCCTGCCGCACCTCGGGAAACTTGGTGACTCCCGTTTTCTTCCCAAGGTCTCGAAATTCTTCTTCCGTCACGGCATCCGCAAGGCGAATCTTGAGATCCACACCTTCCACTCGTCCACGGATACGCAGCTCTTCCTGTTCGTATTCCTGGAATTCCTGCAACCGTTGATCGAGGCGTTCCTTGATGGAAGGATTGATCTCAAGTATCTGTCGCACCGCTTGCTGGCGAATGACCAGAACCGTGGTATCCGTCAGGCACTGTGCAGAGTGAGGTTGTACCCCGTTGGGGGCGAGGGCCCCACCTTCTCCGAGCAGGGCACCCACTTTACAGGTATCAAGGGAAACCGGATCACCGGAACCGGGTGTACGCACCAACTCCACAGTCCCCTGCTCGATCAGATAGAGGCGAGGATCTTCATCACCTTGCTCGAAAATGCTTTTCCCCGCCCCCACGCGCTTGACGCCAAGATTACCCAAAATGGAGTGAAACTGCTCTTTTGTATATTCTCCCTTGCCCAAGAGAGCACGCAGGCGCTGGCTGATCTCGATCAGCCCCACATTGCTGCGAAAATGCTCCGCGAGCATGGGATTTTTAGGCAGTAGGGCCCGCACTTTGTCTGCGGGAAGAAAGACAAGCAGGGAAGGCTCGGCAGCCACAATGTCGTTTTTCCAGGTATCGGGCTCCAAAAGAGACAGCTCTCCGAAGGAACTGTCCTGCCCGATAAGTCCCATACTCACGATTTTTCCAAATTCATCGTGCCTCTTGAGGCGCATCCTGCCCTTGTAGATGATATACATGCCATCTACAGACCCTCCCTGACGAGCCACGATATCACCCTCGACGCAAGGTCGAGATTCAAACAAAGGGGCCAACAAGCGCTTGGCCGTCGCCGGCAAAGCGCTGAACATGATATGGATGTCGAGCATGTAGTGAACGACGTCCAGTGCAATGGTCTTGTCAGTTTGTTGAACGGATTCCACCAGTGTCCACCCCTCAATAATCGTCGTTTACAACAAGAGCCGGGCAACAAGCCGCCACCTTAGCCTCATCATGGCCCCCCGCTCCATCGGCAACGCAGGCGCCTGCCCTCAGACCGGACATGATCCGGAAGCGAAAGAATACAGGACAAACCTACCGCAGGATTTTCAGTCTTCCTCTCCCGCTGCAAAAAAGCGTGAAATGGGAGCAAAAACAATTTCGATGAAGCGCTTGCTCCCTGTTTTGATTTCCGCAACCCCCTCCAGTCCGAGCTCCAACATTTTCACAATTCCATCCGAGCCACGGATGGTTTCACGGTCCAGAGCACACCTGACTTCATAACGCGAGCTGCCATTGGGGAGAAGTGTGGGTCGAGTGGCAATTCCTGTAATGACACCCGTTTGAATTCCATAATCCTGGTAAGGATATGCGTAATACTTGATGCGCACAGTCTGGCCGTAGCGCAAATTACCGATGTCTTTGTTTTCCACGTACAGGCGGGCTTCGAGAGGAGCCGCTTCTCGTACAATGGTCGCGATGGGGGCACCGGGAGTGATGAGTTGTTCACGACGTACCTGAAGATCCGTAATGATGCCGTCGCTCGTGGCGGTGTAGTAAGTACGATCCTCATCGAAGCGAACCCCCCGCACCAGCGTGCTGGCATCTTTCATGCGACGGTCCAGATCTTCGATTTGCTGGCCTAGCAACGCGATTTCCCGCTCTTTGTTCCTCTGAAGATTTTCAATCTCCGCCCCCAGGCGTTCCTCATCGTGCATGCTCAGCAGCCGATCCCGCTCCTGCTGTGTACTGATCAGCGTAAGGCGAGTCTTTTGGATTTCCCCCTCACTGTCAGCCACGGCCCGCTCCAATTCCCTGACTTCACTGACCGCACGCTCGTACTCGGTTATGGTGATATCGCGGTTGTCAAACAGGCGTTGACGCGTAGCCAGGTTGCGCCGGGCCGTGGCGAGCTGAGCTTCCCGGCTCTGCTTGGCCCTCTGTGCCGTGGCCAACTGCAACTGAATCTGAGAAATACGGGCATCAAGAGCCGATACATCCGTACCACGTCGTCGGGCAAGATCTCGCTGCTCAAGTTCGAGTTGAGCAATGCGATGTTCATAGTCTTTTGTGGTTTTATCAAGCCGTTCTTCGAGAGTGCGAATTTGGGTGAGCAGAGCTTCCTGCTCAGGACTGAGGGCAGCCCTGATGCGCTCCTGCACCACTGCGATGACATCTCCGGCATTCACCCTCATATTTTCGCTTACCAGCACGTCATTGACCACACCTCCACCCAGAGCCTGCAAGGTTATGGACTCGCGCTGCAACGTCAGGGGTGCATAAACCCTTTCATCGGTAGTGGCAAAAACCGAAAAAACAACCCCCATAAACAGTGAAAAGAAAAGCAGATAGATGGGACCTCTTAAAACAAAGCTCGGTGCCGAATAGAGAATTGTCGCAGCCTTGATTGGATGCTTCTCCTGCACCGATGCAGCATAATCCACCCGCACCGCTCGATTGCCCTGCTCTTTCTCAGTCACGTCCCCACCCTCAGCACTAAAAAGTCGCCTCCGCAAAACGCAAAGCCATCCATAAAACAAATCATATCAAATAAAAAACCTGAAAAGCACCTTTTGTCGTCATCCAGATCGGATGATCCCTTAACATAGGAAATACCATACCTTTTTACCAGCTCATAACAAAAAGAGCATACACGTTTCCATTTAACTTTCCAACCGCATCTTTCAGGATGCCCCTAAAACACTGGTGCCATCAATGCCGGACTCCGTTTTCACGCCTCTATGCTCATTACCTGGCGCCGAAGCCAATCGGCAAAAAGCTGCTCCCGTATCAAGTGGGTCAAAGATTCGCTCAACTCACCTCCTCGAATCTCATATATTTTATAAATAGTGTAATAATCCATCTCCCGGTAGGGTCCTAAAATTTGCCCGGGAGCAGCCGAGAAGACATCTCCCTCCACATGCTTCGCCAGCACCCCATAACCTATTTCACCAAGGTAACCTCCCGTGAACTTGGATTTATCCTCGATAGAATGCTTCCCGGCAAGGCTCACAAAAAACTGTCCGTTTTCCAACAGTGCCAGTACATGATCCATATCGGATCGGGTTCGACACACAATACGCCCCAGACGCACCCGAAGAAATTGATTTCGATTGCGTTGAAAATGAGCTTCTATCGCATCACGAGTCACGATATGATTCTTAAGGGCTGTCTTGAACAGCATGTCATCAAGGTATTCATTCCAGACATCCATGGTGACACCGTTGTCCTTGAGGTAACGGTGCATGGCCACAGGCTCGGACAGTCCGGAAAGACAACGCATTTTTCGTCGGTTTTCTTCAACTTCAGACCATGACGGCTCAATACCAAACTCTCTACATCGGATACGTACCACATGCCTCTCAACCATTTCATAAACGGCACTTCGAAACAATCCCCGAACTTTAAGGTGCGTGATCACATGAGCCGCACGAATCGGCTCTCCCCGGACAGTGGTTATGATTCCCTCACTTTCCATTTTTCTAAGCCCTCATTATTTAAAGGGTGAAGACTTCAAGAAGGAACGCCGCAACTAATAATTAATCAAAAAAAACATACAGACAGACAGACAGCATTCGGAACAAAAAGCACGACGGAATCGAAAGTGGTGGAAAAAACTCGCTTCAAGAACATTGTGATGTAGCATTTTATTAAAAGAGAACAAGGAAGTCGTCAAACATTATCGGTATCGTACATAATCATTGATCATTTGCGGCATCCGGTATATCCTCTCCAGCACAGGAAATTTAAGGTATAAAGTGCTTCACTCTAAATCCGGCTCGTTCAAACAAATTTTAAGGTGTGCCATGGCTCTGCACAACATCACAGAAATCATTTCACCCTGGTGCCTGGAAGGCCATGGGGAGCAAGGCAAACGCTGGTTGATTCGCCTTCACCCCTTACCCTTTCTGATCGGCCGCTACCCAAAATGCAACCTCTGCCTTGCTTTATCGGAAATATCCCGCAAACACGCCATGATTTTCGAGCGCGACGGGAAGCTGTGGGTCAGAGAGTTCGGCAGCACCAATGGAACCTTCGTCAACCGGACGCGCATTTCCGAAGAACACCTCCTCAAGGACGGAGATATCCTCCATTTTAGCTCTCAAGAATTCCGGGTAGTTCACAAACCTGCCGAGGATACTCCCATGGAAGAATGCGCCGATGATGATGACGAGAGCACCATTGTCAAAGAGAAAATGGTGCTCTCCTGCACTTTCCAGGACAGCGAGCCGGATTTTCTGGACATGCTGCGCCAGGGCCTGGTCGTGGGGCACTTCCAGCCCATATTTACCCTCAAAGATCAAAACCTCTGCGCTTATGAGCTTCTCGGACGCGGCAATCATCCCAAACTACCTCCAAGCCCACTCCCCCTTTTCAACCTGGCTCGAAGCCTGGGGAAAGAAATCGAACTCAGCGAACTGTTTCGCAACGTGGGAATAAAACAAGCCATGTCCATGGGAAATCCCAAAATACTTTTCAACACCCTGGCCGAGGAAATGGACATGAACCATCTGGAGCGATCCTTGGCTCACCTGCGCCGAATGGCCCCGGACATGTCCCTTGCCATGGAAGTCCACGAAGCAACGGCTACAGACCCGACCATCATGCGCCGGCTTCGCACGCTGCTTGATGAAATGGATATGCAACTGGTATACGATGATTTCGGCTCAGGCCAGGCAAGACTACTGGAAATCATCAAGGTTCCCCCTGATATCCTCAAGTTCGACATTTGTCTCATCAAAGGGATTCATCTGCTGCCACGCCAGGAGCTGAAAGCGGTTCAAACACTGCTCAACATGGCCCAGGATCTGGGAATCCAGGTACTGGCGGAAGGCATCGAGATAAAAGAAGAAATGCTGGCCTGTATGGAACTTGGATTTGACCTGGGCCAGGGTTACTACCTGGGTAAGCCGGCCCCCAAGCTCCTGGCTTGATGCGTGACAGGGGGTACTTAAAAAATGCCACTTAAAAGCGGATCGGAAGGCGTTCCCCATCCGATCCGCCGCTTTACCCTGCTTCATGGAGCTTGATTCACTCCGCAAACCACTCTTTTTTAATCAAATTCGTGCAATAATTACGAGCTGACATTGATGGAGCCGATGGAAGTTTGATCTGTTGCATCACCACCGGTCAACCCCCCGGCAGCCGACCCTCCACCGACGCCCGCGCCAACACCGGAGCCGACACCGGAACCCAGCAGCCCCGTACCACTCCCGGAACCGGCACCAACAGCGCTTCCACCGGTCGATCCGGCAACACCCATACCCATCGCATCACCACCAGACTTACCGGACTGATTGATACCTACTGTGCTTGAAGTTTGATCCAACATTGTAATACTCCTTTATCAATAAAAAGTTACATCCATAGCGAACCGAGCCCACCCCGATTCAACTTTGCCGACCCCGACTCTACCCTTGGCAGTGGCCCGCACGGCTCCCAAACCTAGCAACCAAAATCTCTTGCAGCCTGGGGGCACACCGCCGCTTCTAGAAACTCCAACCTACATGGCACTCAGAAGCACAAACTCAGAAGGTCGCTTCCATCATCATGCCGGATCGACAACATTACACCATCACCCGATCCGATCAACTAAAATCCCAAAATTCAATTTGCACTGAAGCGACCCTCACCGAGCAAAACCCCTTAAAAACTTACGAGCTAACATTGATGGAACCGATTGAGGTTTGATCCGTTGCAGAGCCACCAGTCAAGCCCGCAGCAGCAGACTCCCCACCGACGCCTGCCCCCACACCGGAGCCGACACCGGAGCCCAGCAGCCCCGTACCACTGCCGGAACCGGCACCAACAGCACTTCCACCAGTCGATCCGGCAACCCCCATACCCATCGCATCACCACCAGACTTACCGGACTGATTGACACCTACCTGGCTTCCAGTAGTATCCAACATTGTTTTACTCCTTCTCTTTGTGCATGACATTTACAAACATGTTGAACCGAGCCCACCCCGACTCAACTTCTCCACAAACAGTCAGCTATCCGACAGCACATCCCGCTTACCGACAAAATCCCCTTTTTGCAAATTTCACCAAACTGAGAACTTGATGATCAAGGGGTCATGCTGTTGGCATTTAGTGATTTCAACTTGCGTGCCATCCAAGCAAAGAGTGGGCTTCCCAGAGGAGCAAAGCAATCATAAACACCTGAACTGTATAGATTAAAATAAAAAACCACCCCTTAAAAAGAGTAGTCATGCCAATACCGACAGCTCCATGAAATATCGTTTTTACAATTTTTATAGACTCAATAACTATACAATACTGGACACGGTTTATCCTGGTACTACCAGGAGGCAGACATGGCATTCAGACCACGCTGGGTCCCTTTGAGGGAAACAGGCACCGTCAGGGTGTCTCCCTGGGGATTGACCTTGAACCCAAAGTACATGGTCAAGCCCCGGCGTAACGTGTCCACGGCTTCGGGACCGAGCACGACGACCCCTTCGCAACCTGCCTGGGTACAGTGCTGCAAAACAAGAGGGTTTTGAGCCCCTTCATCAATCTTAAAAGCGGCTCCGGACGGCAAGTGGATACCCAAGGGCAGAAGGACACGCATCAAATAACTTTCTTTTTGCTCTCTCCCCAGTTCAGTCAGCGTAACCCGAATCAACCTTCCCGAACGACCGTCCTCACCCTGCAAGGTTTGTTCGTGCAAAAGAGCACACTGGGAGGGGGAGCCTCCCTCCCCTTTTGCACACAGCAAAACCCAGTCGTCAAAATGCTGTAATTCCGCTCCATGGGCAGAATCCAACGAATGGCCTCCCGGTATGGCTGCTCGGTGGAGTTCCGTTTTTCGCTGCTGCGCCCAAACCCCGCAGGCCGAAACAAAAAACCCCACCATCAAAACAATGAGAAGTGAAAACATACCGGTGTATCTCACGGCGATCACCTTTCCTGGATGAATTGGACAAATCGAAAGACAATCATGGACAAAAAAATGCTTCCTCTCTCACTCGGAATTTTTTTTGAGGCGGTCCACAAGAGAGACCACTTTGTCTTTCTCTCTCGCCGGCACGATGTTCAAGGGGCCTTTTCTCTCTTCTTCGCTCTCGCTATGGGACTCGGAGTCTTCCTCGAACTCCACCGACGCATCTTCCTCCTGAGGAGCAACCACCTTTTCCAGTCTCACGGGCTTGCCTCCCATGGAAAATTCCTCCCCATCGATGTAGGGCCCGCGCAGAATCCAGGTAATGACAACGAGGGGCACCTGGAGCACCAGCATGCGCACCTGGTACCACTGAGGCTTCACGTCGGGAGCGATGTCTTCCACTCGAGCGAAAAAAACCGGTACCCCTTCCACATAAACCAACACCAAATCACCCACATCCGTCATGACACACATCCTCGATGGCATAGAAATGAATCCAACACCCCGGTTTCTCAGCTCCTCCCATTCATATAATCCTCATCGAGCATGCCGGGAACCACGGGCATGCGCTCCATGGGGGGAGGAGCGAAACCGAAAACCTTGCCGATAAAATGAGTCAGAATATTGTACGTCACTCCCCAGAGAAATTCCCTCTCCCGCCCCGCCACATGCTCGAAGCAGGGATAATCGTTGTACGCCCCATGGAACCGGGCTTCCAGAGACTCAGGAACGTACAGGCGATACCGCACATAACGCCCCGGATCGAGGAGGGAGCGAAGGGGTATGTGGACCAGCTTTTCCACTTCCCAACTCAAAGTGAACCGCTTTTGCCCGTGAAGCCAGGCCACCATGGGATGGATGATCCTTTTGAACAGGAGGAGTTTTTGAGGCGGCAGAGGCCCCAAAAAGCGTGTGAACAGGGGATTGAGCCGCATTTCCTCCCAACTTTCTCGAAGGGCGGTGGCCAGGAGCAGAGACACGAGCCTCGAGGTGTGGGGCTCCCTCTTTTTGAGATCCCCCCAGTGCGGCCACCTCGACAGGGGAGCTCCCGGAAGCATGAGGAGCCTCGCGAGATAAGGGTCCAGGGTCTTTTCCACAGTGCCCCCGGGACAGCAGAGGTCTCCGGGCTGGGGCACATGCTGCGAGCGTTTGTTGAGAATGAAGCAGATTTGAGGAGAACGAGCGTTTTCCGTCTCTCGCACGCCCAGGAGCACGAGCACACTCGATGCGATGATCCCCTTGGCCAGGTGCGTGGGAAAGAGTTCCTCGCCGCAGCAGTGACTGCTGAGAAGATCGAGCACGTGAACCCTCAAGGCGGCGGGGTCATCGAGCAGATCCGTATTCACGAGTTTTGCCTGTGTCTCCAAATCGTCCATTCCCGCCATTTTTCTTCCAGCCTTGCGGGGGACACCCGCATTTTTGTCTTCACTTCAGGGGCGAACACACTGATCTTGAATTCCTCGAACATGGCACCGTACTCGCGCACCAGGAGCCGCGCTTCCTCGGGAGCCCGGGGCAGGGAAGCCCGCATTTCGTCGTAGCGTTCCAGATACACCCGCAACTGCTCCTCCTTAAGAAGATCCTTTCCAGGAGCCGCGTAAGCACGTTCGCCACGGATGCGCAGCGCCCTGAGCAAACGGGGCAGATCGAGAATCCACTCTCTCCGATAATGGTCCAAAAAGTCGGGAGGCACAAGAGTTTTCAACTCATCGAGTAAAAGGCTCATGCGCCCGGCAGCCGCAGCGTTCTTCCCGGCCATGGACCGAAACCGCTCCAGAAAAGTCCGTGTGAGTTCCCGTTCCTCGATGACAGGAATCACTTCCCCGATCATTTCCGCCGCAATTTTTCCCAGGCGCCCGCGCAGGCGCTCGACGTTACGGCGAAATTTTTCCCCATCCACACCCTGGGGTTCGTACAGGTCGAACATTTCCCGCATGAGATAGTTGTGGAGCTTCATGATGGACAGGGACCTCGATCCCATGAAAAACAGGAAAGGTCCCATGTCTTCGGGAAAAACCCAGGCCCTTCTCAACTGTTTCAATTCCGCAGAAAAAACCTTGCGATAAAGGGCCATGAGCCCCCCCAGGGTTTCACGCCGGGCTTCATGGGAATCCTGGAACAGCCGCAGGGCAACCCTCTCCCCTTCCGCCACCAGGCCGGGGTGGGCGCAGTGAACGATCCCCAGGCTGTCCGTGCCCAGTTCGATGGTGGAAGAGACACCGACCAGGTCGTCCATTTCCACATTGCCACGTTCCCAGGTCTTTCGAGCCTTCTCCCAGACGGGACTCCGCCCAGGAGAGGCATCCCCCTCCCCGAAGCTCGCCAGTTCGTTCACATCCCGGCTTGCTCCCAGCACTTTCCCTTGGGCGTCCACAACCTTGCAGCGCATGAGCAGAAAAGGGGGCAGGCTCGCCTCGTCCCATGCATCCAACGGGATGCGCACTCCAAAATGCTCGCCCATGAGTCGCCCCATTTGTACCAGGAGATCACCTTCCCGGAAAGGCAGAAGCTCCACCAGGCGCCGGGCGGTTTCGGACACGGGCACGAGCTGTTTTCTCAAATTCTTGGGCAGCCCCTTGAGGAGCAAAGTCACTTTCTCGGGAAGCAGTCCGGGGACGAGCCAGCGCAAAAACCGCTCATCCACCCGGGGCAGCACGTTGGCGGGAAGGGTCACCGTCACGCCGTCCTCTTCCGTGCCCGGCTCGAAACGGTAGCTCAGGGGAAAGGTGTATCCCTCGAAGGCGATGCTGTCGGGAAACTGTTCGAGGGCTTCCAGGCTCACTTCCGTGCGGAGCAGGTCGGCTTCGGTCATGCGCAGGAAACCGTCGCCCCCTTCCCGATCCTTGAGGAGCCGGTCGAAGGAGCGCAGGTCGGCGAGATCGGGAATCCTGAGGTCGTAAAAATGGAAAATGGCCTCGTCGTCCACCAGGATGCCCCGCCGCCGGGTCTTGCTCTCCGCCTCCTCGAGCCGCGCCATGAGCAGGCGGTTGTGTTCGAGGAACCCGTACTTCGGGGGCAAATCCCCTTCCACCAGGGCCGACCGAATGAAAATTTCCCGGGCTTCCCCCGGATTGACCTTACCGTAATGGACCTTGCGGCGCTCGACGATAGGCAGTCCGTATAGGGTGACACGCTCCCAGGCTGTAACCTGCCCCCGGTTTCGCTCCCAGTGAGGTTCGGAATAGCTGGAACGGCACAGGTGCCCCCCCAGGTCTTCCAGCCACGCGGGTTCGATGGTGCCCACGATCCTGGCAAAAAGGCGAGAGGTCTGCACCTGCTCGGCGGCCACGATCCAGTTCCCAGCCTTGTTGAAGAGTCCCGAACCCGGAAACACCATGACCTGGCGGTTTCGAATACCCAGGTAGATGTTTTTTTCCTTCTTCATGGCGATGTGGCTCAGGTAGGCGCTCAAAACCGACCGGTGAACGGCGTCGTAGGACGCGGGCGGACCGGAGCACTCGAAGCCGCCCAATTCATGAAGGATGTGCCGAATTTCTTCGTGGATGTCGTACCATTCGCACACACGGCGGTACGAGAGAAAATGGTCCTTGCAGAACTTGCGCATGCGCCCACGGCTTGGAAACCTCGAGGGGGGAGCCTCGGGGCGTCCATCGGGGCGTCCTACGGGCCCGGATTTTTTCTCCGGAATCGCAGGCTCTCCTTCCACGGGTTCGAGGGCGGCGCCCTGGGCCTGGGGAAGTTCCCAAAAGGTGTTCCAGATTTTGAGGAGCGAGACGAAATCGGACCGTGGATCCTTGAACCGGGCGTGAGCCTGGTCCGCCTGAGCCTCGAAATCCATGGGGCGTTCCCGGCAGTCCTGGATGCTCAAGGCCGCCGCCAGGACGATCATTTCCCGCAAAGCCCCCTCGTCACGGGCCGCCAGAATCATGCGCGAGAGGCGCGGGTCCAGGGGCAGTCGCGCCATGGTGCGTCCCATGGGCGTGATTTTCCGGTGCCGATCTACTGCGCCCAGCTCCGTGAGAACGGCGAAACCGTCCTTGACTGCAGAAGGAGACGGCGGGTCGATGAAGGGAAAATCCATGACATTGCCCAGCTTGAGGAAGAGCATCCTCAGGATGACTTCCGCCAGGTTGGAGCGCAAAATTTCGGGGGGCGTGTAGAGGGGCCGATGGAGGTAGTCTTCTTCCGAGTAGAGCCGGATGCAGATGCCCGCCTTGACGCGCCCGCACCGTCCTTTTCTCTGATCGGCTGCGGCCCGGGAAATGGAGGCCACGGGCAGCCCCTGGGTGCGGGACCGGGGATTGTATTGAGAAACGCGGGCCAGCCCCGTGTCGATGACAAAACGAATGCGGGGGATGGTGATGGAGGTTTCGGCCACGTTGGTGGCCACGATGATTTTTTCCTCGGAAGTTTGCTGAAACACCCGCTGCTGATCCGAAGATGCCAGGCGTCCGAAAAGGGGCAGAACCAAGGTGTTGAAGTAGCGTTTTTCCTCGATACGCTGGACGGTTTCTCGAATGTCGCTTTCCGTGGGCATGAAAACGAGCACGTCGCCTCGCCACCGGGGGTCCCTGCGGGCCTTGAGTTGATCCAGGCAGGCCACGGCCTGCTCGATGTGCCCCACTTCCCCTTCTTCGTCCTCGAGGACTTCGGGAGGGCGGTACCACACGTCCACGGGATAGGTGCGGCCGGAAACTTCGATGATGGGGGCATGGTCGAAGGCTCGGGAAAACCTTTCGGGATCGATGGTCGCCGAAGTGATGATCACCTTCAGATCGGGGCGGCGGGGCAGGATGCGCCGGACGAGTCCCAGGAGAAAGTCGATGTTGAGGCTTCTTTCGTGGGCCTCGTCGATGATCAGGGTGTCGTAGCGGCGAAAGAGCCGGTCCTGCTGGACTTCCGCCAGGAGGATGCCGTCGGTCATGAACTTGATGCGCGTGTGCCGGGCCGTGCGATCCTGGAAGCGGATCTTGTAGCCCACGCAGGAACCGTTTCGAGGCCCCAACTCTTCGGCCACGCGGGCTGCCAGGGTGATGGCGGCGATTCGGCGAGGCTGGGTGCAGCCGATGAGTCCCGTGCGTCCGTGCCCCGATTCCAGGCAAATCTTGGGCAACTGGGTGCTCTTGCCCGATCCCGTCTCCCCGGTGATCACCAGGACCTGGTTTTGGAGGAACGCCCGGAGGATCTCGTCTTTTTTTTCCGTGATGGGGAGATCGGCAGGATAGGAAACGGAAAAGGGCGGCGCGGCGGTCTGTTCCACAACCGGGTCGTTTCGGGAAGCTGAAATCGAAGAAGAACGCATGGGATCGATCTAAAAAAACTCCAAAAAAAGGTTGCGGGGAAAAAACCACAAGGGAACGAACACCGTCCATTCTAAACCATTTTTCGCACAAAGCCACCCATGGGCTCCACTGCACCAATGGCAAGAAACCTTTACAAATCTTAGAGCATGTGTCAATTCTCTTCGTCGGATCGTTCCGGCATGGGAAAAAAAGAAGACTCACCGCAGTCAAAAAAGCTTTTACGCCATGTGCAACTTTCGTGTTCCCAAGCTCCAGCTTGGGAACACGAAAGTTGCACATGGCGTAAAAGCGATATAATAACGGTGGTGAAGGGGCGAAACATGCGAAGAAACCTCCGCCCCGGCTCTCCCGATGATGATTCTCAAAGAAAGTGACGGCCCCATGGAGCAATTTCGTAAAAAGGTGGAAGAAGCCGCCCGGTATGTGAGCACGAGCATCGGCAGTTCCCCCCGCATCGGGCTCATCCTGGGCACGGGCCTGGGCAAAGTGGTGCATGCCATGGAAAACGCCGTGGCCATTCCCTACGAGGACATTCCCCATTGCCCTCACAGCACGGTGACCAGCCACCAGGGGCGCCTGGTGGCCGGCGCCTGGGCGGGGCAACGGGTGCTGGCCATGCAGGGGAGATTTCATCTCTACGAAGGATACAGTCCCCTGGAGATTTCCTTTCTCATCCGCGTCATGCGAATCCTGGGAGTGGACACCCTTTGTATTTCCAATGCGGCAGGCGGGCTCAACCCCCACTTCAAGGCCGGGGAACTCATGCTCATCACCGACCACATCAACTTCACGGGACAATCCCCCCTGGTGGGCTCCAACGTGGACACCTGGGGAGACCGCTTTCCCGACATGACGGAGCCCTACAGCCGGGTCTTGCAGGAAACGGCCCGCCGAGAAGCTCTTCAGCTGGGAATACCCCTGCACCAGGGCGTTTATGTGGGAGTCACGGGACCCAACATGGAAACGGCTGCGGAAACGAGGTTTTTGCGCACCATGGGAGCCGACGCCGTGGGCATGTCCACCATCATGGAAGTGATCACCGCCGTGCATGGGGGCATGAAGGTGCTGGGCATTTCGGCCATCAGCAACGTCAATCTTCCCGACCACTACCTGCCCGCCCCCCTCGAGGAAATCATCGCCACGGCGGAAGGGGCCGGGGAAGCCCTGACCCAACTCTTGGAGCAGATTTTACCCAAAATTTGAAACCCCGGCCCGTTATGGAAAATACGCCATGTGCAACTTTTCGATGATGATAAGTTTACCCCCCCTTCGGCCTCTCTGCTTCTCGTTCCCAAGCTCCTGCTTGGGAACACGCAAGTTGCACATCAAAGTTGCACATCGCATGGAAAATGCGGGCGCCGCGTGCTCATGGTCGCGAGCGGCCTGCCGAACCAACGAAACGAAACACCACTATAAAGGTAAGGTAATGTCCATATGAACGATTCAAACCCGGCCCTCAACCCCATGGAAGTGGACCTCCTGCTGCTGAACGCCCATGTGCTCACCCTCGATGACGAGGACAACCGTTTTCCCAAAGGAGCGGTGGCTGTCCAAGGCGAAAAAATCGTCGCAGTGGGTCCATCCGACACCGTCAGCGCTCGCTTCAAGGCGCGCAAAACCCTGGACGTCACCGGTTGCGTGGTGCTCCCCGGCCTCATCAACACCCACACCCATGCGTCCATGACCCTCTTCCGAGGCCTGGCAGACGACCTGCCCCTTATGGACTGGCTCCAAAACCACATCTTCCCCGCCGAACAAAAGCTCACGGAAGAATGGGTTTACCGGGGAGCCCTCCTGGCCTGCGCGGAAATGATCCGTTCGGGCACCACCACTTTCTGCGACATGTATCTTTTCGAGCACAAGGTGGCCGAAGCGGCAAAGCATGCGGGCATGAGGGCGCTCGTGGGCGAAGTGCTCTACGACTTTCCCTCGCCCAACTACGGCCCCTGGGAAAAGGGCCTCGAGTACACGGAATCCCTCATCAGGCAGTGGGACGAGGACCCCCTGGTGCGCATCGCCATAGAACCCCACGCTCTCTACACCTGCTCCCCCGAGCTTCTCAAAAAATGCTTCGAGTTGGGGGAGAAATACGATGTTCCCGTCATCACGCACCTTTCGGAATCCCGGTCGGAGGTGGACCAGGTCCGGGAGAGATACGGGTGCAGCCCGGTGATGCACCTGGAAAATCTCGGACTCCTCTCGTCGCGGCTCATCGCCGACCACTGCGTGGTTCTCGATGAAAAAGACATGGAGCTTCTCGCCGCCAGGTCGATCCGGGTAGTACATGACCCAGAAAGCAACATGAAGCTCGCGTCGGGCATCGCCCCCGTGCCCGGGCTGCTTTCCATGGGCATCCCCGTGTCTTTGGGAACGGACGGCTGCGCCAGCAACAACGACCTGGACATGTTCGGAGAAATGGGCACCTGCGCCAGAATCCACAAGGTGGCGGCCCTCGATCCCACGGTCATGCCCGCCCTGACGGTGCTCCACATGGCCACGCGCATGGGCGCCAAAGTTTTGGGGCTCGAGGGGCAGGTGGGCGAGCTGAGTCCCGGGCACCTGGCGGACATCATCGTGGTGGATTTTCAAAAACCGCACCTGACCCCCGTTTATGACCCCGTGAGCCACCTGGTGTATGCGGCTCGAGGGGCCGACGTCCTCCATTCCATCATTCACGGGCGCGTGGTTATGGAAAACCGTGAACTGAAAACCCTGGACTTTCAGGAAATCGCAGATCATGCCAAGCAATTCGCACGCATCACCAAACCCTGATGGGGAAGATTACGAGCGCCGCACCGCCGACTGGGTGCTGCACGGTGCCGACTGGATCGTCACTTGTGACGCAGCCATGAGCTGCCTGCATGACGGGGCCGTCGCCGTCACGGGAAGCACCATCGAGGCAGTGGGCCCCACGGAGTCCGTCCGCCGCCGGTTTTCCGGAATCCGGGAAGTGGACATGAGCGGATTTTTGCTGGCTCCGGGACTGGTGAACGCTCATGTCCACGGAGCCATGACCTGCTTTCGCGGCCTGGCGGACGACCTGCCCCTGGAAAAATGGCTCTTTGAAGTCATTTTTCCCGCGGAAGCGGCCCATGTGAACCCCGACCTGGTGTACTGGGGAACCCTCCTGGCCACTGCGGAAATGCTCAAAAACGGCACCACCACCTTTTGTGACGGCTACTTTTTCGAGGAAGCCGCAGCGGAAGCAGCCCTTCAATCGGGCATGCGCGCCGTACTGGGGCAGGGAATTCTCGATTTTCCCACACCGGACCAGCCCGATCCGGCTCGAAGCCGGGAGAGAGCCCACGCCTTCCTGGAAGCTTTTCCCACGGCGAATGATCGCCTGCGCCCTTCCCTCTTCTGCCACGCCCCCTACACTTGCGGCGGAGAAACGCTCCGATGGGTAAAGAAGCTGTGCCGGGATGCGGGAATCCTCTTTCAAATCCACCTTTCGGAAAGCTGGAAGGAAGTACGGGATATCCGGGAAAAGCACGGCGTCCCGCCCGTGGAATACCTGGACGGCCTGGGCATCCTGGATGAGCTGACCCTTTGCGCCCACGGCATATGGGTGAGTCCCGAGGAATCCGCCATCCTGGCTTGTAGGGGAACGGGAATCGCCCACGATGCGGGGAGCAACATGAAGCTGGCGGCGGGAATCGCCCCCATACCGCGATTTTTGTCCCAGGGGGTACACGTGGGTCTGGGAACGGACAGTTGCGCGAGCAACAATCACCTGGACCTGTTCGGTGAGATGGACCTGGCGGCGAAGGTCCACAAGGTCCACAGCCAAAACCCGGAAGCCTGTTCCGCAGTGGAAGTGCTGCGCATGGCCACTCGTGGAGGCGCCCGCGTACTGGGGCCGGCCGGCCAGGCGGGAAGCCTTGAAGTGGGGAAGAAAGCGGACATCATGGCCGTCGACCTGAACGCGCCGCACCTCGTCCCCCTTTATGATCCCATTTCCCACCTGGTTTACAGCGTCCGGGGGAGCGATGTAAAGCAGGTGTGGGTGGACGGCCGCCAGGTGCTTTCCGACAGCAGGGTCACCACCTTCGATGAAGAGGAAGCCCGCAGGCGCGTAGCCGCCCTGGCTCGAAAAATAAAGCCTCTTTCCGGGAACCCTGTGGGAAGCATCGACAAACAGGCGTAGGCCAGGTTGGGTTGAGAGAAGTAAGCACCTGCACAGAAGTTTTTTTACATTTGGAGCTACCACTCCGTCATTCCCACATGCTTTGGCGGGAATCCACAGAGGCACTGGTCTGGATTCCCGCCAAAGCATGCGGGAATGACGCGAGACGGTTTATGTACCCATGCTGGAAAATGTTAAAAATTTCTACGTGGGTGCCTTAGTATACTACTGTACGAGACACAAGGTTGATTGGCGGTATCCGCCGCATGGGAAATAAAGAGTTTATCGAGTGCATTGTAAGTTTTTGATCATAAAAAATTAAGGAGCCCATCATGTCATCAGCAGACTATTTGAAGTCGTTCATGGAAGTGAGCCGCGCACTGAGCTATGGGGTGGATCAGGGTAGTGTCATGAGCCTCATCGCCCGAAGGATCGCGGAAACCCTCAAGCTCAAAG
The DNA here is from genome assembly GCA_964603955.1 of uncultured Syntrophobacteraceae bacterium. Taxonomy (GTDB): domain Bacteria; phylum Desulfobacterota; class Syntrophobacteria; order Syntrophobacterales; family Syntrophobacteraceae; genus SLCH01. The sequence continues at coordinate 32,377 of CAZRWT010000003.1, read as the reverse complement.
GCTGCCTCATCAAGGTGAAGAACTCACCCGACAGCCCCCTGGAACTCGCCGGCAGCTATGGTCTCAGCGAGTTGTTCCTCTTTGCGCATCCGCCAAACCAGGAAACCATGACCCAGAGCCTGTGCTTCCAGGTACCCCAGGAGACGCTGTGCTTCGAGAATGCCCAGGAGTTTGAACAAGTAGCGGAGCAGGAAGCCATGATGATCGAAGGAATCCGGGCCGCAGCCGTGATTCCTATCGAAGCCCGCCAGATATCCGTGGGACTGCTGGCTCTGTTTGCAGAAGCTCCTCGCCGGTTTCTCCCCGAAGAGCTGAATTTTTGCAGCGCCCTGGTGCTGGAAGGTGTCCTGTCTCTTCTTTGGAAACAGGACATGGAAGAAGCCATAGAGCGAGAAAGACGATATTTCAGGGATTTTCATGAAATCAGCATTTGCATCCACTCCACCCGCACGGTCAATAAGGTGTTCGAACTGATCGTGTCCAAGATCACCGAGAGGCTCGGAGCCAAGGGGAGCAGCATCAGGCTACTGGATGCCAACCGTAGAGAGCTTTACCTGGCGCAATCTTTCGGCCTGAGCCAGGATTTCATCAACAAAGGGGCGGTGGATGCCGAACGAAGCATCGCCGAAAACATGGCGGGTAAAACCATTGTCATCGAGGATGTTTACACGGACCCGCGGCTCCAGTATCGCCCGGCCGTGGTCCAGGAAGGAATCCGCAAAATACTCTCGATCCCCCTGATGGCAAGGAACAAGGTGATCGGGGTACTTCGTATTTACTCAGGAGAAAGACCGCCCTTCACAAAACAGGAAGTCCGTTTTGCTCAACTCATTGCACAGCAATGCGCCCTGGCCATCGACAACGCTAAAATCTACCAGCGTCTCAAGTATGAATACCAGCAACTGCTGATCGATTTCGGCTATGAAGGCGCCAACCAGTAGGCAATAAACAGCGTCAAACCATTTCAAACGCCATGTGCAACTTTCTCGTTCCCAAGCTCCAGCTTGGGAACGAGAAACGGATTGATTAAACGGGGCGTAAACTTAGCATGCAAAAGTCGCACATGGCGTATTCCAAACATCTGGGTATGTGGGGGCGGGAAATTCTTCACCCCTTTATCGCACTTCCAACCCTTTTTCACTTCTCGCGGGATTATCATGAAAGCATTGACCGTACAACAACCCTTCGCCTTTGAAATCATGAGTGGTCTCAAGACCATCGAAGTTCTAAGCTGGGACACCCTTCACCGGGGAGACCTGCTCATCTGTTCCTCCAAAAAACCTGCATTTTCCCGGGAAGAAATGGAAGAAATCGAAGATGACTACGACTGCACGTTGATCTATGGGAAGGCGATTTGCCTGGTCCGCCTCGTGGACGTACGCCCCATGAGACGAGGAGATGAGGAACCTGCCCTCATGGATGAAATCGACCCGGAAGCCTATTCATGGGTCCTGGAGGCAGCCCGCCCTGTTGTCCCTTTTCCCGTTAAAGGACAACAAGGACTTTTCGACGTGGACGACAACCTCGTCACCGCTTCGCCTTTCCAATGCAACGAGCCCGTCAAGGCAAAAAAGGGGGCGCGCTCACAGGATTTCGAAATGGATTTTTCCGGCTGGCAGGGCAGAACAGGCCACCTGGTCACGGAGGAAGAAGGAGAGATCCGCATTCATGTGATGTGGGACAGTGTCTCTCTTCGCCACATTCCCACCGAAGTGGTCCGAGAGTGTGAGCGGGAAGGGTTTGATTGGACGGGCATTCTCATGCGCCTGAATGAAATCGAAAAAGCCACGCCCCGAGACACCCCGCAGGATACAGAACATACTATCGATAAGATTTTAGAAGAAATTCAGGAGAGTTAGACCTGAAAACTTTTTAGTCAATGATTGTCGGAATACAATGTTCCGAAAACATTTTCCTGGGCCATCCAGCGCCGATAGGCTCTAATAGCAATTTGGTAGTCGGCATCTTGTGATTGTCTTTGCTCTTCCAGCTTTTCGGCCCGCGCATTCGCTTCCATTTGAGTTGCACGGGCCGCAACCTGCATATCCTGCCCGGATGGATTCACCGGAGCCATGGCCGCACGGCGCACGACCCTGGCCTTCTCTTCTGTTTTTTCGGGATCACCCGGAACCGGTGATACATCGATGGAAACTTCTCCGCCAACGGCATAAGGCTTGCCATCGGGGCCGTATTGGTAGGTATAGCTGACCGCGCCGGTCACATATTGCCCTCCTGCGGCAATATGGGCCTGTTCATGGGCTCGGACTTCCAAATCACGCTGCTTGAGTTCCTCGATCAGCCGACGATCTTCCGAGGACAGCTCTTCTTCACTGAAAACAGGGGCGCTACTGCCCGAGAAAGATTCGGGTCCCTCTTCCTTTTCGGAATCCACCGGATATTGCCGCTCCCCGACATCCTTCACATCCCGCGGATTTGCTTCATGGAACACCGGCTCAAAATATCCTTCGCCGCCTGAACGCTCCAGCAACATCCGGTACCGGTCTTCAAGGGCAGGGGCATAAACCAAATCACCACGCTCCACTCCCTCACCGCCGGAAAGAGTGACCTTATCTCCCTGGACGCTCCCAGCGCGCCACCCTCCGCCTTTCCCTGATTCCGAAACATCGTTGGAACGCGGAGAACCGTTTACCCTTGCCCAACTACTCGTGGCATGGCATGCACACCCACCGGGGCACCCGTGGGCTTGAACGCTCCGACTCGCATAGTTTTGCTGAAGGCTATACGCCTGGATACTTGCAATTCCCATGATTCCACTCCCCGGTATTGAAGTTCGGCTTCGCAACCGCTCTCATGGCTTCCATGAAATACACATAGCATAATCTTTATTGGTTTGTGCAACAAGTGTTAAGGCCCCTATCCTGATCAAAAAACATGATCATTTGATTGCCGGACACCATTCAAAAATCAACTTTTTCACAATGAAAACAAGATAATATCTTGCCGTCACCTCTATAACTAGCGAATGATGTAAACATTCCCCTGACGCATCCACTGGTCGATCTTGCGCTCCAACCAGGCCTTGATCACTTTTCTGGAAGCCGGAATGAGTACCAGGAGTCCCATGAAGTCCGTGATGAAACCGGGAGTGAGAAAAACCAGACCGGCGGCAAAAATAAGGAAAGCATTGAGAATATCGTCGGTAGGGGGAATGCCCTGTTGCAGATTGAGACGAAGGCGATACATGGTCCGGGTGCCTTCCAACCTTGCCAGCCAGGCGCCCAGAAAAGCCGTGGCAATGACCAGGAAGATGGTCCATGCAGCTCCCATGTACCCTCCCATTTTTATGAGAATGTATATTTCCACGACAGGCAAAATGACAAATGCTGCAAACACCTTAAAAAACATGCTTTCCTCCTTCCATGGTTTGTGAACATCATCATAAACACAGGCAAAAGACTCGCCTGCCACCATTTTGGTTGACCTATCCCACTCCAGGCAACCGGATTGCCCTCCACCGACTCATCCGATATCTCTCCGGCACAACCGGTTGAGAAGCCACAGGCATCCTTCGATCTGCCCCAACACGACCAGCAACAGTCGGCGTTCGCTGGTCGAATACTCGCCATGCTCCAGATAACGACGGCGAATGGCCTCAATATTGGGTCCCTGATCGGCAGTCATGGCCTCGATGGTTTCCAGTTGTCCCCTGTCGGACCCGGTAAGAGCTTCCATGGTCTCGCACACCAGTACATTGAGAGCCTCAATCCAGCACACGGCGGTCCGGCGCGGGTCGTCGGCGAGTTCCGGGCTATCCATGGTATCCGCCAGGGCCAGCAGCCTTTGCATCAAAGATACCGACAGGTCCTGCACTTGCAGCAGGCAAACAACCCGCACCGCAGTTCTTGAGGGTAAATCCCGCCGACACAGTCGGTACCCGAAATCGTTGATTTCACGGTGCAAGGCAGCCAGGGAAAGGCGCAGGGCGGCCAGTTCCCGCGGCTCCGTCTGCTCCGGATGGCAAACACCGTCCAGGCATCGCGTGAGGGCACGGCGAAAGCGGTCCTGCTCCTTTTCCAGGAGCGATACCGCCAGTTGGGGGTCCCTCAATGACCTGGAAAACAGAAAGCGTGGCACGGACAAATCCTCGAGTTCCGCCATACGGCTGCCGCCAATACGCTGAAGCAGGCGTGCGGCCTGGGGCACCCAGGGCAGCAGCAGAGCAGAAGTGAAGACATTGAAGCTGGTGACAAAAGCCGCAACGGCAAGGGGCGCGAGGGGATAGCGAGTCAGACCGTCATCGCCCATCACCGCATGACCAGGATCGCCGCCGACCAGGAACACCGTCCAGGCCAGATACAGGGGAAAGGCCATGAGAGCGCAGGCCGTTCCCACCACATTGAAACACAAGTGAGCGTAGCTCGTGCGACGGGCATTAACCGAAAGGGTCGCTGCCGCGATCAGGGCAGTGATCGTGCTGCCGATCTGCCCTCCCATGGCGACGGCCAGGGAGGTCTGCCAGCCCAGGACGCCGGAAGCGGCCATGCCCATGACGATGGCGATCAGGGCGGACGAAGACTGAATCAGGGCCGTCACCACAGCACCCAGCAGGATGCAGAAGGCCATTCCCCCGAGAGTCCGAGCCTCGAGAGCTTCCAGAAGAGCCAAAAGCTCGGGCATGCTCCGAATGGGGCGAAACCCCGAGGTCATGAACTCGAGTCCCAGCAGGATCATGCCCAGGCCCATGAACGCCATCGCCCCGTGACGTGTTCTCTCACGCCGAGAAAGAACGAAAATCAGGGCGGCCCCCCCGACCACCGGAAGCCCATACCGGGTGATGGGCAAAGCGATGAAGACGGCCGTTACCGTCGTGCCGATGTTGGCCCCCATCACCATGGCAATGGCCTGCTGTAAGGTGAGGACCCCGCTGTTGACGAAACCGACGATCATGACGCTTACGACCGAGCTGGACTGCACCACTCCGGTGACGACAACGCCCGTCAGCAAGGCAGTGATGCGGTTGCGGGCAAGAGTTTCCATGATGTCGCGCAGACGCGCCGCCGCCAGGCCGCGCGTGCCGTGGGACAAAAAGTGCAACCCGAGGAGAAAAATCCCCAGTCCCCCAAACGCCTGGAAAAGCATTTGTTCCAACAGAGTCGTCATCACGCGCGGCACTCCTCGGATTCACGGCCCATCCCTGTCTGTTCAATCATGTCTCAACCGACCGGCTGCGTTTGGATGATAACGGCTGCACCTTTCCCCGTGCTCACGCTCCAACGTGGGAATGCATACCGGACTTTTTCCCGCTTTCCCGTTTCCGTTGTTCGGACATACTCATCATAGTATCCTCCCATCCATATCTCAATCGACTTGCACAATAAATGCGTTGTCAGGAAGATGGTCTTCCCGTTCTCGTGCAGATCGCCGATGAATCGATGCCGACGACGTGAATGGTTCCGGCATCCGGGCGAGCCAGGCCGGTAATAGGATTTTTGCAGGAGCTCGAGCACTTCCAGGTTGTCGCCTTCGATAAACACATGGTGTGTGTTGTCGAAATTCACGGATGCTTCCCGGCAGAGTTTGAGCGTGCCCACGGACGGCTGCCGGATCAGCTTCATGCAATCCTTTCAAAACGAATACTTGATTCCCGCAATGCCCGTCAGCGGCGGCGCCGGGTAGCCGTCTCCATACAAATAATCCACATCCCAAATGTTCTTGATTTCCGTGAACAAAGTGATTCCGTGATCCCACCGGTATTCGGCCCGCAAGTCTCCCGTGAAGGATGACGGAATGGATTCCTTGTTGTCTGCCCGGGTATACTGCATGGAAGCAAAATTGGTGGAAAAGGACAGGGACAGGTTCTCGACGGGCAGGAACCGGATGTCGGTTCTCACCTGGTGACGCGGTCTGGATGAGAGCCACAGGCCCGTGGTGTCGTCCACGGCTTCCATGTACATGTACGTGACGTTCAACTGGAGGTTTTCCGTGGGGGACCACCCCAAAGCCCCTTCGATTCCTTTGGTCGAGACCTTCCCGAAGTTCTCGTAACGACCGATCCCGTCGTCTCCGCGCACATAGGTGATCCGGTCCGTGATGCGGTTGTAAAAAAGCGAGAGGGTGGCCGAAAGGTTCGATGGCATTTTGGGAATGATGGATATGCTGTAGTTGGTAGCCCGCTCCATGGAAAGATCAGGATTGGGCCTGGTGGAACTGGTTTCATTGTACCTCTGGAGGAAGGAAGGGACGTTGTTGGTCCACCCCACGGACCCCACCAGGGTTCCGTAGTCGTGTCTGTACGTGGCTTTCAGTTCGGGATTGAATGCCTCATGGAATTCCGAATAAAAATTCCCACGCAAGCCCGTCGAAAAGCTCAGGGGCAGGGAACTCAGGGTAATCTCATGGGAGACATACACCCAGGCGGAATGCTCCTCCCGGCAATCGATGACCGTGCCTTCCGCCTGGGCATACTCGTAGCCCGCCCCGACACCGACATCCCCCCACCGGCCCAGGGATATGTTTTTCCAGGAGAGATCCTCCCCGAATTTAAGGAATTGCAGGGATGAATCCAGGTATCTGTCTTTATCCTGGTTCCTCCTGTGAGCTTCGTTGAAATAGGTCCTGCTCATGATGGCCCCGTGCTCCGCCACAAGCACCGAAGATACCATGCGATCCTTTTGTCGGGCATTGGGAGTCGGGAAAGCCGGCAATCCGGGATTTCCCCTGGTTTCCCGCAGGAAGTCCGTGGCGATGCTCAAGCGGGTGTCCGGCCCCACCGTGTAGGCCAGGCGTCCTCCGGCTCTGCTTTTTTCCTTGTCGTTGTTGGTTCTGTAGCCGTCCGAAGCCTCGTATCCCCCGGAAATCCCCAGCCCCCAGGCTCCTTGATTTCCCTGCACGTTGAACTGAGTGCTTCGCGTGGCGAGGTTTCCCCCGTACGCTTCAATGTTTCCGTGGAAAGCGTCCATTTCGCTTGAAGTGATGAGAATGACTCCCCCACTGGAGTCATCCCCGTAAAGAGCTCCACCCCGTCCTTTATGGATCTCGATGCGTTCCACACCGGGTAGGGAAACCATCTGCCACTTGACACCTCCATGGCCGGATGCGGGATCGTTGATGGGCCGACCGTCCAGGATCACCCGAACCTTATATGATCCACGGAGGGAAACGGACGTATCCCCGGCCTTCACTCCCGGAACCCGGTTGAGGAGATCGGTGATCGAAACGAATCCCATTTGTTGGATCTCTTCCCGCGTGATGATCACCGTATCCCCGTCACCGGTTCCTGCGCCTGCCGAACCGGCGGAGCGGCTCTCTTCCTCCGGCTCCGTACTCGCAGTCCACCCCGACATGGGAGTCCCCAGGCAAAAACACACCACGAGCAAGGTGGAAAAAACGCCCTGCCGGAACATTCTGAAAGTACAAAATGGATGAATGAACCTGGATCGATACATTTTCCTGATCATAAAAAAAACTCCCGGCAGCCTGATACCGGCTTGCCCGCAAGGATCGGCGAAGAGTGGACGTGGGGCGTCCTTTTCCAATGAGCAATCAATGAACACCCCACGTTGAATCCATTTCAGAAGTTCAGGGTGTATTTGACGAAAAATGCCCTTCCGGGGAGGGGATATTCAGGTTTTTCGTAATAGTACTTGTCGAAAATGTTGTCCACATTGAGCGTCACCGTGTGGTGATCCAGGAATCGTACGCCCATCGACAGGTCGCAAACGGTGAATGACGGATACGTGATTTCCGGGTATCCGGGGGTGTACCAGTCGTTGTCCTTGCGCTCGCCCATGTAACGCGCCAGAAAACGCCCGAAGATCATCCCGTCGTCGTAGTTGACACCCAGGGAGTGCTTCCAGTGGGATACGTTGTAGATGTCCCTGGTGACGCCGTCGGTTTTTTCCTCGGCCTGAAAAAATTTGGTGGCGTTGGCAAAAAATTCGACCTTGCGGTCCCAGTTCATGACCGCGCCCAGATCCCAGGAGAGTTCCATTTCCAGGCCGTTCATCCTGGCCGAATCGGCATTGACATAAGTAATGAGCGTCGGAGTCAGATTCTGCCGAGCTATTTTGTCGTCAACCCTGGTGTTGAAGTAGGTCAGATCGGCCCTCAAGCCGTAATCTTTCTTGTCGAACGTGAGGCCCACATCCCAGGTGAAGCTGCTTTCCGGCCCCAGATCGGGATTGCCCCGCGTGATCATGGTGACTCCCTGGACCACGGACTCGGAATACCCCGCCATCTCGTAGGACTCGGGAGGGACGAAAGCGGTCCCCACCGTTCCATGAAGCTGAAAGAGGCGATCTTCCGTGAGAAAATACCGGATGCCCGCGCGGGGGTTGACACGGTCGAAGTCCGAAGAGCCGGGGGTGAAACTGGTCAACAAAGGGGTTTCCTTGGTGGTGAGCTTGAAATGATCGTAGCGAACACCGGCATTCAAAATGAGGCGTTCGTTCCAGAAGCGGAAAAAACCGTCCGCAAAAAAGGCATAGTTTTCCCGGTCGTTGTTGGGACGAGTGGGAGCCGCGGGATTGCCGTTCTGGAGCCACCGGAGAGTTTTTACCTGGATTTTTTGGTAGTCGAATCCTGCTGTCAGGTCGTGGCGATCCCAAAGGGAATAGGTGTTTTGAATGTTGCCTCCCAGCCAGTCATACTGCTGAGAAGACCGTTTATAAGCAGGTTCTCCCAGGTTGCGGGAGGTGAATTCCGATTCCTCGCGAGACGCGAATATCCCCACCTGGGTCAGGTTGTTTCCCCATTCGCCCGAGAGGCTCACATCACCGCCGTAGCGATCGATATCCTTGCTCGACGGTTGAGTGTCCCCGTAAAAGAGGGCATTGGGAGTATGGATGTCTCGCCCGGCGTACCAGTCGCCCTTGGCGTCCAGCCTCCAGTTGTCCATGAATGAAGACCCCAGGCGGAGGGAACCGTGGCGCTGGCTGTAACTGGTGTTGGCGCGGGTTTCACCGTTGCCCATGCGCAAGTCGTCGATCTGACTTTTGTTGGAAAAGGAAAGGTCGAAGTCGAACCGATCGGTGATTTGCCCTCCGGAACGGATGCTTTCCGTGTGGGTCAGGAAGCTGCCGCCCCCCACCTCGAGTTCCGTTTGCACTTTGCCCGTGGATTTTTTGGTGATCACGTTGACCACGCCCCCCATGGCTTCCGCTCCGTAGAGAGCCGACGCCGGGCCTTTGAGAACCTCGATGCGTTCCACATTGCCTTTGAGAATGGTGGACAGGTTCGTGGCCCCCGAGGGACGTCCGTCGATGAGCACCAGGTACCGCTTGCCGATGCCGCTGAACTCGGGTCGGAAGCCACGGATGCTGATTCCCGAAAGGACACCGGGATATTCGATGACATCAACGCTGCTGTTTCTTTTGAGAATGCCGGGAAGGTCATCGGCCGCCGTGGTTTCCAGGGCGAAGGAATCGATCACGTTGATTACGGACGGGACTTCCTCCCGGAGCATTTCCGTGCGGGTCGCCGTCACCACCACGTCCTGCATGGTGTGAGACACCATGCCACGTTTCGAGGCTTCGGAAGGGGGTTCCGTTTGCTCAGCCAACACACAACACCATGAAAATAAAACAAAAAAAGTCGATAGAATCGAAATAAAAATGGGCCTTTTCACAAAGTCGCTCCTTTTCAGCCCGACCCTCGGGGTTTACAATACCTTCCGAGGCCGGGGCGTATCGTTTTTTGTTGAGCGCCGCTCGGTTTTCAGGGGCGGGTCGCGGTTCTTGGCGGGAGCGCCGACCCGTCCCTTTCCTTATCTCTCCTTATTGAATGGGGCTTACTTCACGGGACGGCACACCTCCTTTCCGTCAGGGTTTCCACCCGATCCAAAACCTCTCCTTCCGTGCCGCACCAAACGAAGGAAGGGCCGGCCGTACCCGAAGAGCTTTCCGTCACCGGAGCAGCATCGCCGGGAGGTCTCAGGCTCAAAACGGTCTTCCCCATTTTGATTCCCGTGCGGACCAGGTCCAGGTTCCTCCGGTTGAGGTCTTCCACCGGAAAGCCGCAGTCAATGACACAGGCGGCTTTTTCCATCAATTCCTCGGCGCGTTGGATGGATTCACGGGAGACAGCTTTCATGGGAGCTTCCAGCACACGGGTGAGCCCCAGGGATTCGGCCACGTGAGCGTCCAGGTCATTGGCGTGGAGGACTCCCGTGGAAACGGTGAACCCCCTCCTGGCGAGCATCCGGTAGAGCATGGCTCCCGTGCCGACACCTCCCGCTACGAAAACCGGCGGCCCGGCTCCATTGCAGGCATTGAGTTCGATGCTTCCCAGGCGAGGGTTGAAGGTCGCGCCCCGGAAATCGTAGAGTTTCGCCACCGTTTTTTCTTCGAGCACCTCTTCGGGAGTACCCCATGCCATGATGCCCCCTTCACGAATCAGGGCCACGTGGTCCGCGATCTTGGCGGCAATGTCCACATCGTGCATGGAGGCCACCACGGTGATCCCTTTGTCCCGACAGAGACGTTGCATGATGGTCATGACTTCCATGCGGTGCTTGAGGTCCAGGTGGAGGGTGGGCTCGTCCAGGAGGATGATGCGGGGTTCCTGGGCAAGAGCTCGCGCGATGAAGATTTTCTGTCTTTCTCCATCGCTCAGGGCTTGCATGCGCCGCTTCGCCAGACCGCTCGCATGCACCAGAGTGAGGGATTCTTCGGTCACCCGGACGTCTCGGGGTTTGAGGGTGCCCAGAAGGCCCGTGTGCGGGTAGCGTCCCAGGGAAACGAATTGAAAGGCATTCATGAGCCCGGGAGCCGTCTGGCCGGTCAGGACCACCGAAAGGAGTCGCGCCAGCCGGTACTGGCCCATTTTCTCCAATGAATGCGAATCCACCAGCACCGTCCCACCGCGCGGCTCCAGGAGTTTGGCCAGAGTCCGCAACAGAGTCGTTTTTCCGGCTCCGTTGGGTCCCAGCAGGGCGACGAACTCTCCCCCGGAAAATTCCAGTTCGACTCCATCGAGAATGACCTTTTCCGGGTATCCCACAGCCAGGCCACGCAGGCTCAGGACGCTTTTCCCATGGGATTTTTCCTTCATAGAGAGGCTCCTTTTTTGAAAAGCAGGCCCACCACGATGGGGGCTCCGAAAAAGGCCGTCAGGGCGCTCAGGGGAAGCTCCACGGGGGAGAACACCAACCGGGCCAGGAGGTCGCAAAGACTGGTGATGGCCCCTCCCAGGATCATGGCCCCCGGAACCAGCAATCTATTGTCCGACGTTCCGAAGCAAAGGCGGGCCATGTGCGGCACGGCCAGGCCGATGAACGCCACGGGCCCCGCGAAAGCGGTGACGATTCCCGCGAGGGAACAGGAACATAAAAGAATGAGCAGACGGAAAACACGGATGTTGACTCCCATGGTGGAAGCGTATTCCTCCCCCAGGAGGAAGGCGTTGAGCGGCTTGGTCAGCAGAAAGACCAGGAGCACGAGGGAACCGCCCAGCACCACCAGGATGCCCACCTCGCTCCAGCGAAATCCCGCGAAGCTTCCCATGCCCCAGAGCACGAAGCCCTTGATCCTTTCTTTTTCGGCAAAGGCCAGGAGAACGTTGGTAACGGCCGTGCAGACGTAACCCACCATGAGTCCGGTGACGAGAAGGGTGATGGCGCTCCGGATGCGTGACGCGATGCCCAGCACCACGAACATGATGCTGTAGGCGCCCACGAGAGCCGCCAGGGTGGTGAGATAGGGGCTCACGTGCATGAAGCCCAGATGGAGAGTGGTCAGCATCACCAGCGCCACCATGAGGGTGGCTCCCGACGAGATTCCCAGAATGTAGGGTCCCACGATGGGATTGCGGAAATAAACCTGGAGCAGCAGGCCCGAAACGGCCAGGAATCCCCCGCCGAGAACGGCTCCCACGGCGCGGGGGATACGCAGCTTCCAGATGATGAACCCGTCGGGAGTGTCCATGGCGCCGCTGGTCAGGATCGTGAGGAGGGTCGAAAGGGAAATGTCCACGGACCCCAAAGTAATGTTGAAACAAAAAATGATGAACAAAACGATGAATAACAAAGGAAAAAGCAAGAGACGGTATTGAAGGTGCGTATCGGAGGCTGTTTGAACATTTTCCATGGCTTTTTTAAACGATCCTCATGGATGAAAGGTTGACGGATGTAAGGTGACGGATCAGGGAATTTCGGCTTCACCGGGTTCGTTCGCGGGCAGGTCCGCGAAAAACTGTTTTTCTCGGGGGGGAAAAATGTCCGGATGGAGAATGTGGGCCACTTCCTCCAGAATCTCGTCCAGCCGATCGGCCGATTGGGCGTAGTGGGGCAAGGGCGAGAGCACCAGCCCCTCCTGGATGGGACCGATTTGCCCCACGGCGGGATTGGTGCGTACCATGGCTTCCTTGGAGGTGACTCCCACGTTGGCTGCTCGATAGGTGAAAAGGGTATCCGCCTCCCTTCCGGCGGCAAGGAATCGTTCCATGGATATTTCGATGCATGCGGAACCGTACACATCGTCGAAAAGGTAGTCGGCTCCGGCCAGCCGCACGAACTCTCCCACCCAGCAGTTGCCGGGTTCCACCATGACCCTTTTTTCATAGACGTCTCCCCACATGACCTTGGGACGCTCCCGGACGGCCGCGGCTTTTTCACGAATGGTCTCGACGGCGTGCGTCACCCGTTGGACATACGCTTCCGCTTCCGCTTCCCGGTGAAAAAAGGGTGCCAGGAATTGAACGAAGCGAGTGCGGGCGTCGAGGCTGGGGGCCACCGGCGTGGTGGTGATGACGCAGGGGATTCGGAGTGTATCGAGTACGGGAATGATGGCCTGATTCCAGGTCATGACCAGTTCGGGACGGGAAACCTTGAGCCGCTCGTAATCGATGCTGTCCGCCTCACCCAGGTAGGCGATCCGGCCCGCTTGCATGCCTTCCCTGACTTCCGGGATGGTCCAGTCATCGAGGGGTCTGGTCACGCCCACCAAAACATCCCGAACCACGCCCAACGCTTTGAGCATGGCCACGTCATAGCCCGAATAGGCCACGACGCGCTCGACGGGAACATGGATGACACGCAGAGGATTGGAACCTTCGGGGGCTTCCTGCCCTCGGGGCACGAGCAACAACTTCCTGCCCATGCCGTCGGTGACTTCCCGGATACCGTCGGAGAGGTTTCTTACGGAAAATTCCCCAATGCTGACGAAAGACCGGTTCCCATCTTGTGAAGAACCGCATCCCACAAGCAAACAACAGACGGCAAAAAGCAAAGGGAGCTTTGCAACGAAAGGCTTAAAAAACTTTTTCATGAATCCTCCTCCTTTTTCTTCCTGTTCGGAAACCATTCGACCAGGTAAAGACCCAGCCCGACAACGAAAAGCGCCGTGCCGGCAAAACACGTGACAAGCCCCGGGTCTTTCTTGACAATCAAATTCACATAAGGCCGGCGGTTCATGCCGGCCCCTTCGGTCCTGGGATTGAAATCCTTGAGATGAACGCTGTAGCCCTTGAAGCGTGCGGGGCGGTTGAGGGTCACCTCACTCCGTTGCATCACCAGGCCGTTGGGATCGACAAAATGGAGTTCCGCGCGGGCATCGAGGGCTCTTCCCCGCCAGACCTTCAGGCGGTTCCCCGAATAGTAGTCCACCTCCAGCGCCTCCAACCGAATGGAATACGGCGTCGGCGGCAACGGTGCGCTCATGCCCGGAATGAGGGGATTATTGGGAACAACATGAGAAAACAGGTAGCTCGCCAGATGTCCCACAAGGATCATGATGACGGCGTAATGCATGATGTGCGGAGCCAACTTCACAATGAAGCGCCCCGTGACGAGCCTGTGGAAACTGCTTTTTACCAGGGTCTGAACGCGAATGGTGGTACACACGAAGGTGTTGAGGGCCAGCAGGAACAGGAGCACGAGAAGGACGAAAAACCACCAGGTGGTGCGGATGTGAACCTTGCCGTGAGTTTGAACCCATTCCACGATTCCCAGGTCGTTGAGAAACCGAAAGGGATTGGACGAGCCGAACTCGAGAGTGAAAAAGCCCGCCCCCAGAACCAAGACCAGCGCAAACATGAGGACAATGCCCAGCCGCACGCTCCCCAGGGCCGTCCAGAATTTTCTCAGATATGGGGCCATTGCCATCGAGGCCATTGGAACACTCCCGTTTCGCCTGCCGCGGTGAAGAGGAAAATGAGCGCCCCACCCAGGGCCGCCAACGTCAACCGCCTTTGCCGGGTCCAGGTTTTGGACAGGTGCAGGTGCAGGAAGCAAGCGTAGTAACACCAGACGGCCATGGTCGAGGCTATGGCGGGATCGTCCCACATGACGGGGCTCCCCCAGCCGAGATACGACCAGACTTCACCGGAGAAAATGGAGATGCAGAGAAAGGCGAAGCCCCATATGATCCAGCGGACAACAGAATTCAAGGCGGTCGTGAAATGAATTTCCTCGCCGGTCTTGCGAACAGAACCCGACAAGGCCTCGATGGAAGCCATGAAAAAGCACGCCTTTCCCAGAACACTGAAAAAGAAGAAGGCGTGGGCGAGCCAGGTTCCCGAATAGATGAACGGCAGGTAGTAATCCTTCGGGAAAAAGACGGCCATGGCTCCCATGAGCAGGACGGGAGCCATCCCGGCGGCATCGAGGGAAACGTGGGTTTTCGGCTGCGGGAGGCGCGCCAGGAGGAGAATGCCCACGGCAAAGGACAAAAAAACCGGTGCCTGGTAAAGGGGCAACATGGGCCAGGCATTCAGGTAGCGGAAAACCAGGGAAAGGAAATTGGCCGCAAGTCCCGCCGACAAAAGCAGGGCGCCGCTTTTCCGAACGCCGAGCAGAAAAGCGAAGAAGCTCAACGTGTAAAAGATCAGCGCCCATAAAAGAGAAAACTGAGCCCATGCCGTCATGGAGAAAACACTCCCTTTATTACGGATTCCACGCCACGTCTCCTTCTCCGTAGATGCTGTTGCAAGAGCGGGCGAGCACGAACAGGTAATCCGAAAGGCGGTTGAGATAGACCATGAATTCTTCCAACTGGGGCGTCCGCTCTTCTTCGCCCATGGCATGGTACAAGGCCACCACGTTTCGTTCGGCTCTCCGGCAGACCGTGCGGGCCACGTGGGCAAGCCCCGCCGTTTCGTGCCCGCCGGGAAGAATGAATTGCGTGAGAGGGGTAAGACGCTCCTGCATGGTATCCACGCATTGCTCCAGGCAGCGTCTGGGCCCGTCCGTCACATCCGCCAGCACGCAGGCCGACTGGGAGTCGGGGGTCGTGGCCAGCCATGCCCCCATGGTCAGCAGGTCTCCCTGGATCGTCTGGAGTTGTGCATGGGCCTCCTTGTCTTCCCCGGGCAGTTTGGCGACGAGAAGACCGAGGAAGGAACTCAGTTCGTCCAGGTCCCCGTAAGCCTTGAGACGGTCGTGATTTTTGGAGACGCGCTCCCCGCTGAAAAGACCGGTGGTCCCGCGATCTCCCGTTCCCGTATAAATCTTCATGCCTTGTACCCTCCCTGTCCGTTGCCCTCGAATTCCTTCACCAGCAGATCCGCCGCCCTGGTGGGAGAAAATCTTCCGCTCATCACTCCCCGCTCGATTTCGGGAAAAACTTTCCGCACGCCCGGGTGATTCAGAAAACTGTTGCGCAGGTATTCCTGCACCATGTTGTGTACCCACTCCATGGACTGGGATGTTCTTCGACGGTCGAAAAAACCCGAGGACCTGGTTTGAGTGACAAAATCCTGAATGACTTCCCATACCTGAGCAATGCCGTTCCTCGAAATGGAAGAGCAGGCCAGGGCCTGGGTGGTCCATCCCGGCGTGGCCGGTTGCAGGTAATGGAGAATGCGCACATATTCGGCACAGGCGGTCTGGGCTCTCACCTTGTTGTCCCCGTCGGCTTTGTTCACCAGGATGGTGTCACAAAGCTCCATGACCCCCTTCTTGATTCCTTGAAGTTCATCTCCCGCACCGGCGATGAGCACCAGGAGGAAAAAATCCACCATGGAGCGAACCGTCACCTCGCTTTGTCCCACTCCCACCGTTTCCACCAGGATGACGTCATAGCCCGCGGCTTCGCAAACCATCATGCTCTCGCGGCTTTTACGGGCCACGCCGCCGAGCACCCCTCCCGAGGGGGACGGGCGAACGAAGGCGTTGGATTGGCGCGTGAGCTTTTCCATGCGGGTTTTGTCTCCCAGGATGCTTCCCCGGGTAACGGTGCTGCTGGGGTCCACGGCCAGGACGGCCACTTTATGGCCGTGTTCGCACAGTAACGTGCCCAAGGCCTCGATGAAGGTGCTCTTGCCCGCGCCCGGAACCCCCGTGATGCCGACGCGGATGGACTTTCCCGCATGGGGCAGGAGCTGTTGCAGCATTTTCTGCGCGTCTTCCATGTGTGAAGGGGCGTTGCTTTCCACCAGGGTGATGGCCCGGCTGAGAATCGTGCGGTCGCCCTTGAGCACCCCCTCCACGTAGTCTTCCACTGAAAGCCGACGGCGCCTGAGACTCGGAACGAGACGCGCGGGGGCGGAAGCTTTCGAGGACATTGGGATCATGCCGTCATGTCCCCCTTCGACACCTTCCATGACGTGCGTGGCGAATCCTTCCCCCCCATCTTCAGGGACCCACTCCGGACGCTGTTTTTCTGTTTTCACGGTGCCTCCCTTCAATACATCGAATAACATCCCCAAAAAACCCTTTCACCACAGAGAACACGGAGAGGCACAGAGAAAAGCTCGAAAATCGTTGGCCGTAATCAGGATACAAAATGTTTTTCCCTCTGTGTTTCTCTGTGTCCTCTGTGGTAATAAGACGCCTGCCCATACGGCAACCGCCGCTCCCGCACGGCAAGTGGCGGTTGCAATCATCAACTCAGGCGCCGATTAATTTCCTCCAGCACCTTTTGAGCCGCCACGGGAATGACCGTACCGGGACCGAAAATGAGGGACGCCCCGTGTTCTCTCAGAAAGTCATAGTCCTGGGGCGGGATGACGCCGCCTGCAATGACCACGATGTCTTCACGGCCCAGCCGCTTGAGTTCGTTCACCATGGCGGGAAGCAGGGTTTTGTGACCGGCGGCCAGGGAACTCATGCCGATGGCGTGTACGTCGTTTTCCACCGCCTGGGCCGCAGCTTCCTCGGGAGTCTGGAACAACTGCCCCACGTCCACGTCGAATCCCAGGTCGGCGAAAGCCGTGGCCACGACCTTGGCTCCGCGATCATGGCCGTCCTGTCCCATCTTGGCCACCATGATGCGGGGACGGCGACCTTCGCGAACTTCGAATTCATCGGCCATTTTCTTGACCACTTTCACTTCGTGCTCTTCTCCGAATTCGGTGCTGTAAACCCCGGAGATGGATCGAATGACGGCTTTGTGGCGTCCGAACACTTTTTCCATGGCGGTGGAGATTTCGCCCAGGGTGCATCGCGCCCTTGCCGCCTCGACGGAAAGGCCCAGGAGGTTTCCTTCTCCCGTTTCCGCAGATCGAGTGATGGCATTGAGACAGGCTTGCGCCTTGCTCTCGTCCCTTTCCGCCCTGAGCTTTTGCAAGCGCCGGATCTGGGATTCACGGACCGCGCTGTTGTCCACTTCCAGGAGGTCCATGGGGTCTTCCCGGTCGGGACGGTATTTGTTCACGCCGACGATGATTTCCTTTTGAGCGTCGATGCGGGCCTGGCGGCGAGCGGCGGCTTCCTCGATGCGCATTTTGGGAAGTCCCGTCTCGATGGCCTTGGCCATGCCGCCCAGGGATTCCACTTCCTGGATGAGAGCCCAGGCTTTGTGCGCGATGTCGTGGGTGAGGGATTCGAGGTAGTAAGACCCGCCCCAGGGGTCCACCACTTTGCAAATCCATGTTTCGTCTTGCAGGAAGAGTTGCGTGTTGCGGGCAATACGGGCGGAAAAGTCCGTGGGGAGAGCGATGGCCTCGTCCAGCGAGTTGGTGTGAAGGGACTGGGTGTGCCCCAGCGCCGCCGCGTGAGCTTCAATGCAGGTGCGGGCCACATTGTTGTAGGGGTCCTGCTCCGTGAGGCTCCATCCGGAAGTCTGGGAGTGGGTGCGCAAGGGCAGGGATTTGATGTTTTTGGGATTGAAGGATTTGACGATCTTGGCCCACAAAAGCCGACCCGCCCTCAACTTCGCGACCTCCATGAAATAGTTCATCCCCTGGGCCCAGAAGAATGAAAGGCGAGGAGCGAAGCTGTCCACGTCCATACCCGCGTTCACTCCCGTGCGCACGTACTCGAAACCGTCGGCCAGGGTGTAGGCCAGCTCGATGTCCGATGTGGCGCCGGCTTCTTCCATGTGGTAGCCGGAAATGGAAATGGTGTTGTAACGGGGCATATTCTGACTGGTGAACTTGAAAATATCCGCGATGATGCGCATGGACGGTTCGGGAGGATAAATGTAGGTGTTGCGCACCATGTATTCCTTGAGGATGTCGTTCTGGATGGTGCCGTTGAGTTGAGCCAACTTCACGCCCTGTTCCTCGGCGGCCACGATGTAAAAGGCCATGACGGGGAGCACGGCGCCGTTCATGGTCATGGACACGGACATCTGGTCCAGGGGAATGGAATCGAAAAGAATTTTCATGTCCAAAATGGAATCCACCGCCACGCCGGCCATGCCCACGTCGCCGGTCACGCGCTCGTTGTCAGAATCGTAACCCCGGTGCGTGGCCAGGTCGAAGGCGATGGAAAGTCCTTTTTGCCCCGCAGCCAGGTTGCGTCGGTAGAAAGCGTTGCTTTCCTCCGCCGTGGAAAATCCCGCGTACTGTCGCACCGTCCAGGGACGCACCACGAACATGGTGGGATAGGGTCCCCGCAAATAAGGGGGAATGCCGGAAGTGAACCCCAGGTGTTCGAGCCTCGCCATGTCTTCCTCGGTGTAGAGGGGCTTCACGGGAATTTGCTCACTGGTCATCCATGTGGTTTCGGTGTTCTCGCCCGCAAGGTCCTTGAAGCGCCGTTGCCAGTCGGCAAGGGTCGCCTGAGAGCGGGGAGGATTGTAGGCAATGGTCGTGAAATCGGGGCTAGCACTTTTGTACATGACTCAGCTCCTTTGCTGGAGGGTCGAAAGCAATTGACGGCAATCGATGCCCATGAAAAAGAATTCATCGACGCCCGCATCCCGGTAAGTCTGCTCCATTTCCGCCGGGGGTTTGCCCGCCACGAGCACCATGGTTTCGGGTCTGGCGTCTTTTATGGCGCGAGCCAACGGAGGAATGACTTCGGGATAGTTCTGGTCGGTGGAACAAATGACGATGATGTTGGCGGGGGAAGCAACGGCCGCCGCGGCCGCGCTTTCCGCGTTTTCAAGGGGCTCGTTGCCCAGGACTTCAAAACCGCCCACTTCGAAGAGGGCCGTGGAAAAATCGGCTCTCGGCTTGAAAGAAGCCAAAGTGCCCACGGTGGCCATGAAAATCCTGGGCCTGGAACCCTTTTCGGTCGCGATGGTTTCCGCATTGCGCCGCAAGGCTTCGAAACGTTCCGAAACACGGTGAATACGAAGGGGTTGGACGGGAAGCGAGGGGTTGCCGCCGTTGGTCAGAACCGACCAGAGGTCTCCCAGGGTCGCCCCCTCGAGGACGGCCCGCACTCCCTTGGGGATGGCATCCGAAGCATTTTCGGTGACCCCGATGTGGAATTCCCCAAGCTGGTCATAAAGCTTGAAAAGGTCCGATCTCAAACGCCGGCTCTGAACATTCTGGGCCCGTTGTTCCTGGAGGGCCTTGTAATCGACGGCCGGCACGGCCAGGGGAACTTCCTTCAGGTTGGGATACATGTTGATGCCCACCATGACGTCCCTGCGAGTGTCCAGGCTCTTGGCTTTTTTCGCCGCAACCTCGGCCACCGCCTTTTGGGGCTTGCCATCGAGAAGAGCCTGGGTCATGCCGCCCATGGCCTCGATGTCCTGAAAAATTTCCCAGGCTTTGCGGGCCACGGAATCCGTCAGCGTTTCAATGTACCAGGAGCCTCCGGCGGGATCGATGGGATGAACGAAGTGCGCCTCTTGCTGCAAGATGATCTGCATGTTGCGGGAAACACGACGGGAAAACTCGTCGGCCGGGCGTATGGGCTCATCGAACGAGCAAACGTGCATGCTGTCCACACCGCCCATGGCGCCGGCAAAAGCTTCGGTGGTGTTGCGCAGGATGTTCACATAAGGATCGTAAACGGTCTTGGTGTAAGCCGAGGTGCGCCCGTGAATGCACATCTTTTGTGCCTCGTCCCCTCCTCCGAAAACCTGGACGACCTGCGCCCACAAGAGGCGAGCCGCCCTCAGCCTGGCGATTTCCATGAAGAAGTTGGGTCCCAGGGAGAAGACGAAGCGCATGCGCGGAGCGACGGCATCGATGGAAAGTCCTCTTTTGTTCATCTCGCGGATATATTCCACTCCCGTGGCGATGACGTAGGCCAGCTCCTGGACGGCGCTCCCCCCCGCATCATGGTAGGGACTCCCATGAACCAGGATGCTCTGAAGATGGGGAGCATGATTTTCAGACCAGGCCACGAGCGTGGCCATGGTGTCGTAGGCTGTTGAAAGATCGATGGAAAGCTTTCCCTCTCGGGCCAGTTCTTCCAGGGGATCGCCCCCCACGCAGCACCGTATATGAGAGAAGGATTCGTTTTGGTGCTGGAGGTTTGCCGCCAGGAGGACCACCATGGGCAAGGCGATGGCTCCGGCGTGGATCATGAGGGGGGTCGTGCGCAGGTCGATCCCTCGCAGGGCCGTTCCCAGGTCCTCCAGAGTGGAGAGGGAAAGGCCGTTTTTCCCCACTCCGTTGTCGCCGTCCTGGGAGTCGGGGTCCAAGCCCTTTCGAGAAGGAGTATCGAGCACGAGTTTGAGAGCATTCTGGCCTCGAGCCAGATCGTGCGTGGCCACTTCATTGAATTCCTCGGGAGTGCTGCAGGCGATTTCCTGGCAAATGTCCCAGGGCTTCAAAACATAGCCCCCATACCCCGTGCTCCGAACATAACCGGGATAGCCGGGGAGGGAGCCTCTCTGGGGAAGGTTCTCCACATCCTTTGCCCAGTAAATGGGCTGTAAGTCGATTCCTTCATAAGTTTTGGTGATGACCTTCTTTTCGAAGGGGGCGCCTTTCAGGCTGGCCACCGCCTCCTTGTACCAGGCCTCATAAGTGGCCGGCTCGAATTCGGGAAAAAGCCTCGGGATGTCGCAACCGCAGGACTGGTTGGTGCTCGCGTTGAAGTCTTCTGCCATGATTCTGTTCGTCCTTCCGTTTGAGGGTGTGAAGGGGAATGCCTGTCAGTCGGCAAGATGCCTGGCGGCTTGCTTGACGAAACGATAGACTTTTCCGTTGCCCATGTCGAAAACCACCGTTTCCCCCCCCTGCTCCATGGTGGCGGCCCCCAGCAATTCCCGGTGATAGCGGCCGTCATAGAACCGGATGCAGTGGGTGAAGCCCGGGCGTACCTGCTCTCCGGGCAATGGAAAAACCTGCACGTGGCTCGCTCGCCCCTGGTGTACGCTGTCGCCATGGAGGGACAGGGAGGTGTGGTAATAGGACATGTAACTTCCGATGTCGGTGAGTGGATTTTGCATGTGAACTCCTTTTCCGCCCGTCCCTGACGGGACACGGCCAAAATGAGAAAACGAGGATGAATCCCTTCCGCGAGGCAAGGAAAGGGCCGGCTCCAGGCAAAAAAAAATCCCCGGAACGAAAAACGTTCCGAGGATTGCACCCTGTTTCACTTGGTCCTTTCGCGAGGCATCGGACATGTCCACGTGTCGACGGCTCTTCACGCACCAGGCAGGTCTTCTGACTCTCGGATCTTCCTACCTTCCGCACCTTCCCATTTCATGCGAGTGAAACAGTGGCATTCGCGGAATTCGTCCCCGATCACAGCGGCGGGACCGTTCCCGATTCACACGGGATTCCCTTTTAAGCGACAAGGCACCTGATGACGATATTCAAATGTCGCAGGACCGATAACACAGCCCATCGGTCCCTGTCAAGATTCAAACGCGGAGTTTCATTGTCCCGGTATGTCGGACAGATCGGGAAGACAAGAGAGATCAAAAACAACGGGTTTTTCAAGTTTGTGGTAGGTCAGATGGGCTCCGTGCATGGCCGCGATGGTTCGGCAAAGGCCGCTGATACTTTTTTTCAAGCTCATTCGGTTCCCATGGGGAGAATGAAAGTAAGTCCGATTTTTGTCATTCAAACCCGTCCAGCCGCGAACTTGATATCTTGTTTCCGTTTCACGGACCAAAGCGGCAAAAAAATGAATATTTTTATCGGCCACCTGAAATACTTCTTCTATAAATCCCTGATTCTGCATAGCTTTACCTTCTTTTTTGAAGTTGAACGCCCATCCGTGAAATGCTGAAAATCAACTCCATGGAAAGGGGCTGTTTGATACCGGGTGAAGTCGACCCTTTTCATAGCGATCGAATCTGAAGGGTTTCAACAACGTAGAGGGTTGTCCCAATATTTCCCGGGCCACGAGCTTTCCCACACCGATCATTTTGTAGCCATGGTTGGAATCGGCAATGAAATAGCAATTTTCCTTCAAAGTGTCGAAAATGGGGAAATTATCGGGAGTAAAAGCTCCGAGTCCTCCGGAAGGTTCTTTTTTGAAATGCAGATACTTACCTTCATACCGCTTTTGGCAGTGCGCCAGAGCGGAGGTCCACATATGGGCAAATTCCGGTCCCACCACGAAATCGGGGGAATCGATGCCGTAGGGGTCCACATGCACCGCGTCTTTGTCCACGACATAAGGCATGGAGCCTCCCTGAATCCCCATGAAGTGAAAATCGGGCTTGTAGTAAATGCCCCACATTCGGTCCGTGATCAGGGAACCGTCTTCACTGGAAAACAGAGGCGCATCCGAATCCACGTGAATCACGGGGGGGAGTTTGCCCCGGTTGTCCAGCCCCAGGGCCGGTTCCACACCGAGAGTACCTTCCTCGAGACACCAGAAAGTCCACATTTTGACATTTTTATGAATTTTTCCTTCTTCATCCTTCACGTCGATCCTTTCCGGCAGACCCAGCATGTCCCAGAAGGTTTTTGCCCAGGGACCGCCACCGATCACCACATAGCCGCATGCAATGGCGCCTTTGTCGGTTTCAACCGCAGTCACGCAATGGCCGTCAAACTGGAATCCCAGTACCTCCGTGCCGGTCAGGATTCTCACCCCTTCGGCCTCGGCTTTCCCTGCCAGACGATAAAGAGCTTTGGTATTGTGAGCGTAGCCCCCTTTCTTTTCATGAAGAATGGAGGTGATGTTTTTCGCCTGCCAGTCATGAAAAACGTTTTCTTGCATGTATTTCAGACATGCCTTTTCCCCTTCGATAAATTCCGACGGATATCCCATGCTTTCCTGGCGACGATAAATCTCAGCCACATCGGAAAACATCGACTGAGGCGATATTTGCATGTATCCCACGGAATGAAAGCCATACCCGTCGGCATCTTCTTCCCATATGCCGACACTGTGAGCGATCAGTTCCTGCATGGCCGGCTG
The DNA here is from genome assembly GCA_964603955.1 of uncultured Syntrophobacteraceae bacterium. Lineage (GTDB taxonomy): Bacteria > Desulfobacterota > Syntrophobacteria > Syntrophobacterales > Syntrophobacteraceae > SLCH01. The sequence continues at coordinate 8,970 of CAZRWT010000003.1, read as the reverse complement.
ATAGTAGTTGTTTCGAATCACACCGCAGGCAATACCGGATGCTCCCGCTCCTATACCGGATTTTTCGATGACCAGGATTTTTTTCCCCGACAAGATGGGGATTTTTTTGAGTTCGAGAGACAAATGGTAAGCAACGCTCAGACCATGAATGCCCGCGCCGACAACCACAAAATCCGCACTTTTTGGAAATGACATCAAAGAGTTATCCTTTCCGGTAATTGTATTTATAAGTATTTATAAAAAATCATGGCAACGCTCAAAAAACTCGCGCCTTTGCGACAATATTCTCCCTGTTGACTTTCCGGCACTCCTCGCATCGAATGACCTTTTCGTATGCATAGCGCACAAATGTTTTTCCACACTGCCTGCATGAACACTCGACTTTCATGGATTCGCAGGCCACAAAAGCCTTTCCCGCTTTTCCGTGTTTCGCCCAACGTAAAAAACATGAAAGCGTTGACCTTTCCTGAAGCCTTTTCATTTTCACAACCTTTCCTTTCCGTGACCGACGAGGACAATGGATAGTGGATTTGTGTATCGCCTCTTCCTGCAAAGGCTGACGACGGATGGAGCAAGTGAGCGAGAAGAGTCGATTCGAACTCGACGTTTTGGGGCATTGGAGAGCCCCGGCAGGCTCTCCAATGGTGAAGGGTTAAAAGAAAGCGTTTGAGGAGGGGCTAACGCCTTTTGTGAGGGTTACAAACGGTGCGCGGCCTCAGCCCAAAAAAAAATCCCCAGAACGAAAAACGTCCTGAGGATTGCACCCTGATTCACTTGGTCCTTTTGCGAGTCATCGGACATGTCCACGTGTCGACGGCTCTTCACGCACCAGGCAGGTCTTCTGACTCTCGGATCTTCCTACCTTCCGCACCTTCCCATTTCATGCGAGTGAAACAGTGGCATTCGCGGAATTCGTCCCCGATCACAGCGGCGGGACCGTTCCCGATTCACACGGGATTCCCTTTTAAGCGACAAGGCACCTGATGACGATATTTAAATGTCGCAGGATCGATAACACGGCCCATCGGGTGTGTCAAGGTTCAAATTTGGAATTTTATCGTCCCGTACGGCGGGATAAATTTTTCCCACGTTTGATCTCGCCGACCGTCAACACACGCCATGCGCTGCTTATCCGCCCTTCTCCTTTCCCAAGCCGGAGCTTGGGAAAGGAGAAGGGAAGTACTCCGAATGCAAACATCATCAAATGCACCCTGCGTAACTTCAGTAATGTTCAAAAATGCCGGTTAAAATTTTTCTTGACACACTGGTTAAGCTTATTTACCATTAATCACCATGGAAACTAAAGAAGAACTTATCAAATCCACTATTCGGCAACTTCTGCGGATTGCAAAGAAGTATTCGCGCATCGAGGGATTGCCCGTTCCCGTCGATGGGGACATAGAGATTACCACCGCAGAGGCCCATACCATCCAGGCCGTTGGTGAGGGCGAGCAGGTGAGGGTTTTGGATATCGCGACACAATTCGGCATCAGTAAAAGCGCGGCGTCCCAGATGGTTGCGAAATTAATAAAAAAAGGCTTTTTAGACAAGAGGCAATCACCTCACAACAGTAAGGAGTTTCCGTTGTCGTTGACAGAATTAGGGTGGCAGGCCTTCCACGCTCATGAGCGCTTTCACGGAAAGGACCTATCCGAGCTATTGAATCGCCTGAGCGCTTTCTCTCTGTCACAGATAGCGACGATATCTGTTCTACTGGAAGCAATCGGAGACATCATGGACGAAAGGCTGTCGGAGAAGGAAAGATAATACCCCGTGTGCAACTTTTTGATACTCCCTTTGACAAGCCTCTCGTTCCGACAAGCCCCTCGTTCCCAAGCTCCAGCTTGGGAACGAGAAAGTTGCACATCGAGTAAAATAATAATTTTTTTGACCTATTGATTAAGCGGCTTAACCATATTGAGCGGTAGAAATATACCGAAATCCCAAAATGCCATGATTGATTTTTCGATTAAACGCTACAGACATGCAAAAACCCTTTCTCATTACAGAAGACCGTGACATTGAAATGCAAGGTGCAATCGATGGCACCAGGGATGAAATTCGAGAATCAAAGATGGAATGATTGCGTCTAAAGGAGATACGTTTTTATTTCTTTTCCATAAATCTATTGAATGAGGAACGCCATGCTCAAAAAAAGTACGTCACTAACCCTGGCTTTTTCCGGGCTGGTCATGCTGGTGACCAGTATCGTCCTTTTTCTGGGGCCTGCCGGCCATGTCAGCCATTTTTGTCCGTGGGCTTTTCTGGGCCTTTCCCGTCATCACTGGGGAGTTCTGCACTTGAACTCCGGCATTCTCTTTTGCCTGGCCATGGTGGTGCATACCTGCCTGAATTGGCGCCTGCTGGTGGCCTATATGAAAAGGCACAAATCCCAATACGGCATGGTTCCCTTGGCCGTATCCATGACCCTTAGCCTTTATGTCTGCGTGGGAGGGTATTATGAACTCACGCCGATGGGACAGCTTTTGGGGGTCGCCAGGGCCTGCCGCATGTCATCCGTTCAAGAATACGGCTCGCCGCCCTATGGCGCCGCCGCCGATTATCCCGTGACGCACATCGCCCGGTACATGGGGTGGGACCCGAAACAATCGATCGCCAAGCTCGCCCGCAATAATATTCTTGTTCAATCCCCGGGACAGTCCCTGGCCGACCTGGCCCGGACCAACCAAACCACCATAGGCCGAATACTGGATATTATGAGCGCAGAGGCAGGCGGAGGTACCCCTTGAGGAAAAATGAAAATGCTCAAAAATCCCGGTAAAAATTTTTCTTGACACTTTAGTTAAGCTGATTTACCATCAATTCACCATGAAAACCAAAGAAGAACTCATCAAATCCACTGTCCAGCAGCTCCCGTGGATGAATAAAAAAGCATTCACGCATCGAGAAGAACGGGAGTATTTTTTTGATCTAATAGTTAAGTAACTTAACCTTATTAAGGGGTATCAACATGCTACTGAACAAAAACTCTCATGAACTCTATAAATTGACCATGGCTTTGGCGGCCTTTGCGAGCTTTTTCTTACTGGCGGGCTGCGAAAGAGAACGTGAACGGCAAGCAATGTCGGCGCCTATCCCGGAAGTGGCCACGGTAACAATCCAAGCGGAACGGGTGGTGCTTACCAATGAATTACCGGGCCGTACTGCGCCCTGCCGGGTCGCCGATGTTCGTCCTCAAGTGAACGGCATCATCCAGAAGCGCCTTTTCACGGAAGGTGCCGATGTCAAGGCCGGCGACGTACTCTACCAGATCGACCCTGCGATGTTCCATGCGGAACTTAGCAATTCCAGAGCTGCCCTCGCCAGATCGGAAGCCAATATGCCTGCAATACGGTCCAAAGCGGAACGTTATCGGGAACTGCTGGCCGGCAAAGCGGTGAGCCGGCAGGACTATGACGACGCGACAGCAGCACTGAAACAGTCTCAGGCGGATATTCAATATTGGAAGGCCATGGTCGAAACGGCCCGGATTAGGTTGGAATATACCTCGGTGAAGGCACCCATCTCGGGCCGCATTGGTAAATCCAACGTGACGGAGGGTGCCCTGGTGACGGCGCAACAGCCCCTGGCCCTGGCAACGATACAGCAGCTCAACCCCATATACGTGGATGTGCCTCAATCCACTACGGAGATGTTGTATTTGAATGAAAGGTCGGAAAAGGGTCGGCTGAAGACCGACGGGGAAGACATTAGAAAGGTGAAGCTGCTTTTGAAGGATGGGGCAGAGTATCCCTTGGAGGGCACGTTGAGATTTCGCGACGTCACGGTGGACCCGACAACGGAATCGGTCAACCTGCGGATGGTCTTCCCCAATCCTAATTTCATCCTCTTTCCAGGCATGTATGTCCGGGTGAGGCTGCAGGAAGGAATTGTCGAGCAGGCGATCCTGGCTCCCCAACAGGGAGTGACCCGTGATCCCAAGGGAAATCCGGTTGCATTGATCGTGGACGAGGCCGGCAAGGTTCAGCAACGGATGCTGGTGGTCGATCGAGCCATCGGTGATCGATGGCTCGTTGCATCCGGGCTGAATGTCGGGGAACGCTTGATTGTCGAAGGCATGATGAATGTACGGCCTGGAGGCGCTGTAAAGACTATTCCTTTGAAATGCCCGGCGGCGGAATTGCACTGAAGGAGGAGCGCAATGTTATCGAACTTTTTTCTGGACCGCCCGGTCTTCGCATGGGTTATCGCCATCTTCGTGATGCTCGCCGGCTGCTTGGCGATCTACAATCTGCCCATATCCCAATATCCCCCCATCGCCCCTCCTTCTATCGCCATTGACGCCTACTACCCCGGAGCCTCTGCCGAAACCATTGAGAACAGTGTCATCCAGATCATCGAGGAGAAGATGACCGGGTTCGACAAGCTGCTGTACATGTCGGCTACCAGCGACGCGGCAGGCGCCGGGAGAATCGTACTCACCTTTGCCCCCGGGACCGATCCGGATCTTGCCTGGGCCCAAGTACAAAACAAGCTCCAGCTTGCCATGGACAGCCTACCCGACGTGGTAAAGCGCCAGGGTGTCAAGGTCGGCAAGTCGAACATAAATTGGCTCCTTGTGACCGGTTTGATCTCAGAAGACGGCAGCATGGATAACATCGACCTGGCGGACTACGCGCAAGCCAATGTCCAAAAGTTGCTGGCACGGGTGCCGGGGGTGGGCGAAGTGGAGGTCAACACCTACCAGTACGCCATGCGGGTCTGGCTCGATCCGGATAAAATGGTCGATTACCGACTGACCGTGGAAGATGTCGTTCAGAGTATTCAAGCTTACAACGTCGAAGTTTCCGCAGGCCAGTTCGGCGGAGAGCCGGCATTGGCCGGGCAGCGGCTGAATGCCTCTATTGTCGTTCAGAACCTGCTCAAAACTCCGGAGGAGTTCGCCGCTATCCCTTTGCGAATCAACCCTGACGGCTCCATCGTGCGCGTGCGCGACGTGGGGCGAACGGAACTGGGCACCGAACGCTACGGCCGCCACCAGCTTTTCAACGGCAAGCCCGCAGCCGTCTTAATGATCCGGCTGGCCCCCGGCGCCAATGCGATAGAAACTGCCGATGCCGTCAAGGCGAAGATGAAGGAACTGGCAAGGTACTTCCCGGCCGGCATGAAAGTCATCTATCCATTAGATACCACTCCCTTTGTTAAGTCGGCCATTAATGAGGTTGTCCGAACCCTTCTCGAAGCAATTCTTCTTGTCTTTCTGGTGATGTATTTGTTTCTGGGAAACATGCGGGCCACCCTGATCCCAACCATCGCGGTGCCTGTTGTGATCCTGGGAACCTTTGCCGTTTTGGAACTGTTCGGGTTTTCCATCAACATGCTAACCATGTTCGCAATGGTGCTGGCAATAGGCTTGCTGGTGGACGATGCCATTGTGGTGGTTGAGAACGTGGAACGGATCATGAAAGAGGAGGGTCTCCCTCCAAAAGAGGCGACTCGCAAGTCCATGGGACAAATCAGCAGCGCTTTGATAGGTATCGGGCTGATCCTCTCGGCGGTATTCGGCCCCATGGCGTTCTTCGGCGGTTCCACAGGGGTTATCTATCGCCAGTTTTCAGTGACCATCGCTGCCGCCATGCTGTTGTCGGTCCTGGCGGCTCTGATTCTAACCCCGGTTCTCTGCGCCTCGCTCCTCAAGCCGTTGGTAAAGGGGCATGAGGCTACAAAGACCGGCTTTTTTCTGTTTCGCCCCTTTTTCCGGTGGTTCGACCGTGCGTTTTCGTGGACCAGGGATAGGTATCAGGCTCTGGTGGGCAAGATTCTCACGAAAAAACTCCGCAGCCTGGTTCTTTACCTGCTGATAGCGGCGGCCCTGGGGAGCCTATTGCTGCGAATGCCCGTCGCCTATCTTCCCAACGAGGATCAGGGACTCATGTACATCCAGGCAGTGCTGCCGCCGGGTTCGACTATAGAACAGACCAAGGAGGTCTTGGATGAGGCCCGGAACTATTTGTTGGTGGATGAAAAGGAAGTGGTGGAATCCTGCTTCACGTTCGCCGGTTATGGCTTTTCCGGGGATGGGCAGAATGTGGGGATCGGCATGGTCAGGCTCAAAGACTGGAAGATGAGATCGAACGCGGATATGAAGGTAAACGCTTTGGTGAGACGCGCCACAGCAAGATTTGCACGCATTCACAATGCCAGAGTGTTCGCCTTCCCTCCACCGGCAGTTTTTGAACTCGGGCGGGTGGGTGGATTCGACCTTCAATTGCAAGACCGAGTTGGGCTGGGCCATAAAGCCTTGGTGGCAGCCCGCAACCAGATGCTCGACATGGCGGCCCGTGACCCGAGGCTGATCCGCGTTCGTCCCAGCGGTCTTGAAGATGTGCCGCAATACAAAATTGACGTGGATTGGGAAAAGGCAGGCGCCCTCGGAGTCCCTATAAGTTCCATACACAACACCGTCTCAGCGGCCTTCGGCAGCGCCTATGTAAATAATTTCATTCAGGGAGGACGGGTCAAACGGGTGTACGTCCAGGCCGATACGCCATACCGGATGCTGCCGGAAGATCTAAAGCGGCTATATGTTCGCAATTCCGAGGGGACGATGACTCCGTTTGCTTCCTTCGCGGGCGGCCACTGGTTCCAGGGGCCGTTGCTACTGGAGCGCTTCAACAGCTTTCCATCCGTAAACATATGGGGTGAACCGGCGCCTGGAAGAAGTTCCGGGGAGGCGATGCAGGCCATGGAAGAAATCGTCTCGAAGCTGCCCAACGGCATCGGTTTTGACTGGACCGGACTTTCCTACCAGGAACGGATGGCGAAGGCCCAAGCCCCTCTTCTCTATGCGTTTTCCATTATGGCAATCTTTCTTTGCCTGGCGGCCTTATATGAAAGCTGGGTCATTCCCATCGCGATCTTGCTGGTTTTGCCTCTAGGGATCATCGGCGGCGTGGCGGCCTCATGGCTTCGTGGACTACCCAACGATATCTACTTTAAAATCGGCCTTCTGACCACAATGGGACTGACCGCCAAGAACGCCATCCTCATCGTCCAGTTCGCCAAGGATGGTATGGAAAGCGGGATGGGGTTGAGCGAAGCTATCCTTGAGGGAGCGAAATTGAGGTTTCGCCCCATCGTCATGACTTCGCTGGCCTTCGGCTTCGGCGTTCTTCCCCTGGCAATGGCCACCGGGGCGGGCGCGGGAGCCCAAACAGCCATCGGCACATGTGTCTTGGGCGGAATGGTGACCGGAACGTTTCTGGTACTTTTCTTCATCCCCCTCTTCTACCTTATGATTTCCCAACTCATGGAAAGAAAAAATCCTGGGCAAATCGAAACGGCCTATTCAGTTGAGGCGGGCTCTCCGAAGGATCACTGATATGAAACACAAACTATTTCTACTGGTTGGAATGGTCACCCTGCTGGCCGGATGCACACTGGACCCCAAATACACAAGGCCTGACGCTCCGATTCCGCCTTCCCGGCCGAACAGTCAAGCATTCATGGACACTCAAGCCGAACCTGACACACAACCCGTTACCGACCTGAAGTGGCGTGAATTCTTCACCGACGAGCGGCTGCGAAAGATCATCGAAATGGCCCTGAATAACAACCGCAATCTCCGGATAGCCTCCTTGTCGGTCGAAAGGGCACGGGCTTTGTACCGAATCCAGCGTGCGGACCAATTTCCGGCGCTTAACGCCGTGGCCACCGGGGGGAAGGAACGTGTCCCCGCCGACCTCTCGATCACCGGCAGCCCTTATAAAGCGGAGCAATACAGCGTAAGCCTGGGCATCAGCGCCTGGGAGATTGACTTTTTCGGACGTGTCCGCAGCCTTGAAAAGCGGGCGCTTGAGGAATATTTCGCCACGGAGGAAGCCCGCCGCAGTGCCCGTATTTTGCTGATGTTTGAAGTTGCCAACGCCTATCTCGCTCTCGCCGCAGATCGGGAAGCCCTAAAACTGACACAAGCCACTCTTGAAACCCAGATGGCAGCCCATGAGTTAATCCGACTGCGTCATGATAAGGGACTCGCGACCGTCTTGGATCTCCGCCAAGCCGAAACACAAGTGGATGCGGCCCGGGTGGATATCGCCCGTTACACTCGGCTGATAGCCCTGGATGAAAATGCCCTGTACCTGCTGGCAGGATTTCCTGTACCGCAAGACCTGTTGCCGGAGACACTCAGCAATCTTACCCCATCAAAGGAAATTTCCGTCAAGATATCCTCAGACGCCCTGTTGTCCCGCCCTGATATTGTCAGTGCGGAGAATCTTCTGAAGGCCGCCCATGCGAACATCGGTGCTGCCCGGGCAAACTTATTCCCTCGTATTACGCTTACAACCGCACTCGGAACCGCAAGTGATGAATTATCAGGGCTGTTCAAGGCCGGAAAATATACCTGGAACTTCTCATCTCAGCTCGTCCTGCCGATTTTTGATACCCATGCCTGGGCGGTATTGGAAGCCACGAAGGTAGAAAGAGACATCGCCGTGGCCCGATACGAGAAAGCGATTCAGACGGCTTTCCGAGAAGTGGCCGATGCCCTGGCTCAACGGGGTACCCTACAAGATCAAATGGAGGCGCAACAATCACTGGTCAACGCCATGATCGAAACACACCGCCTTGCCAATTTCAGGTATTCAAAGGGTACCGACAGCTACTTAGGCGTCCTGGACGCTCAACGTTCCCTCTATGTGGCCCAGATGGATTTCATAAATACGCGTCGAGCAAACCTTGCCAATCAGGTAGGGCTTTACGCCGTATTAGGCGGAGGAAAAGAATAGCAATTTGGTCAAGCCGGCAGTCGAAATTCCATGCCGGGGCAGGGCAATCGCATGACTTTTATTTATGCTGTAATGTAGAACACTTACGGCGGGCAGTAAGAAACGATCAAAACCCGTAACCTATTGAATTCACTTCAACTGCCCTAAAGTCATGCGATTGCCCTGTCAATCCATGGGGACTCATGGAGTTGCTGAATGTGCGCATGACGTTGGGAGCAAG
>CAZRWT010000002.1:0-91787 GCA_964603955.1 uncultured Syntrophobacteraceae bacterium | reverse complement strand
GGAGTCGGCTCAATCTCTTGCTCATTGAATTTGATCGGAGTCGGTCCTTTGTTAACTACCCGACCGGCATCACCCTCTATTTCACTACCCGGTTCCCCTGCATTCACATTCAATATACCGGGAGTATTAACAGATGCATTGATATTACCACCCGCATCCAAATCAATGTTGGGAGCCTCGAGGGTGGAATTCCTGGTTATATTTCCGTTGACTGCTTTCAAAACCAAATCTTTATTGGTCGTCAAATCGGCACCCACATGCACATCGGTATTTCCCCACAAAGTCACACTGCCGGCAAATCCATAGTTTGCGGGAGCCGGCTCTTGTGGTTCATTGAGGGTAATGGTTAAGGGTGAGGCTACAGTAACAGTGGTACTTACAGTGCCATCCGGAACACCAAAAGCGCCAAAAGCAAGACCGCGCGCTTGTAAGTTACTGATCGCAGCTTCAGGGACATACACATCACGGGCATCAGTAGGAGGATCACCACCAACCTGCACGTTGCCCGCACTCCCGATGGTCAAACCGGCATTGGAAGCCACGGTACCATCAATACTCATTGTCTTGGTATCGAGCCCCAATCCTTGAAAAGGAAACTGAAAGGCCCCTCCAGTGGCTATGTAGCGCACACTTCCCCCAGAGCCGACAACCAGCGCCGGCGAACTAGTTGCGCCATCTCCGGAAGCATACAATGTTGTCCAGTCACCCTCGTGAGGGTTATCGGAAGAGAACTGTGGGTTCTCCAGACTCAGAAGCACATCATGATCAACAGCAATTGTTTGAGCCCAGAGCTCTATCCGATTGTTCGCCTTCAGTTCCACATTTTCGGTCGTATACAAACGCCCTGTTGTTTTAACCACGGCACGGCCTCCGGAGTCGATAGCCGGGCTTGCACCAATCAAAGTAAGATCACCGTCGTTCTGAACGCTCAAATCATTCCCCGCCCTGGCAGTCAGCTTTTTGACCGTCGATGCCGCATCGATTGCGCCGGTCACAACCAGCTTCAGATGGTCAGCCATAAAACTGCTAAATCCAGGAGACCTCACATCTCCACCCGCGAAAACTTCTATGGCACCAACCGGATCTTGATTGTAACCCCCATCTCTCACATGCACATAAGAACTAGGAGAAAGTGTCACATCACCTTCTTCCGAGCGGATACCAATGCTTGAATCGGCACCACCATATGCAAAGACATCCGTCCAGGTATCCAAGCCCAGGGTAATGGGTCCCTTAGCATTGAGGTCGACTGCCCCATGGTCCGCTTCCACCATGGTCAATTCGCACCCGGACTCACCTGCAATGATTTTCCCTCCTGTGGAAGTCAACAAAACGCTCTGGTTCGCGGATACACCGTGGACCGTAGCTTCACCTTCGCCGTCAACTATTGACGTACCGGGTACCGCCAAGTCACCGCTGGTGGTGATCGACACCGCTCCACCGGAATTTGCCACAGCCCAGTACACATCACCGCCCCAATAAGAACTATGGCGCCGATGTCCTCTATCATTGAGACCCAAGGTCAGATCACCCGTATTGTTGATCACAATGTCGCCTTCTCCGTGATTGACAGCCACCAGGCTTGTAGTGGATGTCATGAGAGGAGTGTGAGGACCAAAAGTGCCTATGCCCTTTTGAGCATTCAATTCGAGCTGTCCGGCCGTCAACATCCCTTCCGCATGGGTCGCAATGGCTCCCACTTGATTTTCAACAATTACCGTACCTGAAGTCGTAATATTATAAAGGGTGATGTCTCCAGCCTCATGGTGAGTTTGCCCATAGCCGTCGCAAAGACGTATATAAACATCGCTATCACCTGTATTAATGGTGACACCATCAGCCATGGCGATGACGGCAAAACCTTCCTCTCTGTATGTGCTTTGCACACCATCATCAGTGCCGCTATTGGCATTCAATGCAAGATATCCATTGGTTGTAATATTAGCATTGATCAAAATGGATCGCCCCGTCTGCAGGTCGAGGCGGCCGACATAGCCACTCGATTCTACATTCAAAGGAGACATCACAGTGAGATCGTTATTCGCCTGAAGTATTAGGTCGGCACCCCCGGAAAGAATACCGGCTATTGAATCCGGAGTGATCGTTATATCCGTCCCCGGCAGGTCTTCATAACGCCAATCGCCTTCGGTAGGTTCTCCTCCATCATCGCTAATGGTGATGTCTTTTGGATCAAAGAGCACAAGGCCCCCCTGACCGGCTTTCACCGTACCGTCATAGCGCAGGGCCTCCTTGGAGGAAATTTCGATGCGCCCGCCCTGGTCTCCTTGCCCGAAAGCCCGGGCCTCACCCCTGAAGTCGGTACGCTCCGAAGACCAGAGCACCACTTCTCCACCCGGACCCGCGTTGCCCGTGGCGGAAAGAAGGGCATCACGCTCCACACGGACCGTGTGGGCCCAGGGAAGGTCTCCTTCCCCCTGCCAGCCGCCTCCCACGTGGATCACTCCACCCTGGGCGCCGTCGGCGGTGAGCTTCGCGCGCTTCAGGTGGAAGGTGTCGGCAGTGGCTTCGATGGTTCCACCCGAGGCACTCCTGCCGTCGGCCCGCACCTCGGCTTCATCCAAAACGGCGCTTTGTGCCCGCACTTCGATGTGTCCACCCCGGTCGCCGGAAGCGAGCACATCGCCTTTGGCCAGAAGTTCCCCGGCCGCAACCGTCACATGCCCTCCCGCCGCCTCACCGTCGGCATCGAGAGTGCCGGCCAGTTCGACCCGGCCCGACCCGGCGTCCAGGATGATGCGCCCCCCTTCTTCCCGAACGGAACGAGCCTGCACGATGCCGTCCAGGGAAATGGCGTTGTCCACAACGCCCCGGGCGGTTCGAGCGCAAAGCACCACGGTTCCGGCTTCGATTTCACCGCCCATTTCCAGCACTGCGGACAGGGGGCGCCCCGTGACGTCGGTGAGTTGCCGGGCAGCGGCATCATCCGCTTCGAAGACGATGAGGTCGTCGCCGTAAAGGTCGATGGTGACGCCGCCTCCTGCGGCAAGAATGACCTTGCCCAGGCGCGCGGCAATGAGCCCGTCGTTACGAACGGTGGGAGCCACCAGGGCCACCAGCCCGCCTTCGGCCGCAGTGATCATGCCTTCATTGACAATGCCCGCTCCGGGACGCCCGGGAATGGTGAAGGACAGATGTCCTTTCAGGAAGTCCCGCTTTTCGATGTCATGGATGGAGGCGATAAAAGAGGCCGCATCGACACGGGAGTGGGGACCGAAGACGATCCCGTTGGGATTCACCAGGTAAATGCGACCGTTGGCCTCGAGTCGTCCGAAAATGAGCGAAGGGTCGTCCCCGATCACCCGGTTGAGGGCCACCGCGTCGGCGGAAGGCTGACGGAAAATCGTTCGCTCATCGGCACCGATGCTGAAGCCCTGCCAGTCGATGCCCAGTTTTTCCGAACGCTGCTCGACGGCAAGGGTCCTGGCATCTTCCTGAACGATGCGGCCCTCCCCATGCCAGACGTCACCTCCTTGAGGCAGGGCATGCACAGGTCCGGCCATGCACAAGACAAGACCAAAGGCCAATCCCCGGCGAGCTATCGGGAGAAAAAGCTTCCTCAGCACAGGAGGACATTTGATCATTTTCCGACATTTCTCCATCACCCTGGACGGCAAATAAAAAAGCAGGGTTTTGAGTTTTTTTTGTCGATGCCTGGCCCGACACTCGAGCTTCCTGTGAAGCGTCGTATTTGATGCCATACACTCCACCTCCCCCTGGCAGCTTGTTTTAGAATGGTCCCGTTCCATGAATTTGCCTCCATATTTTTATCGGAAAACGATCAAACCGGCATCCAATGTCAACCCCATGGATTCATCAATAAAATACAATATCTCAATTTGCCGTGAATACAAGACGATTTATCAAGGTTTCAGACAAACACCATGCCCGAGACATCCCAAGGGCAAGCCGCCTGAATCACGGATTCGCACGGATTCGAAGATTTCACGGATTCTTAATCCGAAAGCCTGCTCCTGTTCAGAAACCTCGATTCCGTCGGTTTACGGGTTCCAACCTCTGGGAGTCCGCCCCTTAGGGAGAAAGGGTACCCACATACAGGGCGGCTCCCAGAACAATGATAATGAGTGCCCCCAGGCAGGCGAGGGTTCGATGGGCCAGGATGAAAGTACGCCTGGAGCGACCGGTCAGCTTGAGGGCAAAGCCCGTGGAACTCACGGTGATCATACCCAGGGCTGAAGCGGTCAGGCCCATGCCCAGGGCCAGGGGAATCATGGCCAGGAGACCCGCCCAGAAAACATTCAGGCTGAGGGTGAACAGGAGGATCAAGGCCGCTCCCGGACATGGCATCAGCCCCGTGGCCAGGGACAAGGAAAGCATGCCTTTGGTCGTGGCGGGAGCGCACTCACTTGAGTTTTCTTGCTCCCCCGTCCACCACTCGTATACGGTCCGGGCCAGGAGAAAGGTTCCGATGAGCATGATCATGACATAGCTGATCTTTTCCAGACGGCCCCCGATGCCGTGGAAAGCCATGATGTTCGCCCTGCCGGCCACCCACGACAACCCCACCACGATGACCACGGCAGAAAAAATATGCATGGCGGTGATCATGTTGCCGAACAGAAACGCCTGCCTGACGGTCCCCCGCCTGGAAATAAAATAGGAACACACGATGGACTTGCCATGTCCCGGACCTATGGCATGAACGATACCGTAAATCAAGGAGAGGGCCATGAGCTGCCACGTAGCGAGCCCCAAGGGAGTTTCCTGGATTTGCCTGGCGTAAGCCGTCATTCTTTGGCGTAATTCACGCTGTATGGATGCAACGGCCGCTGTCAGCGGATGTGTCACTTTGGGGGGCGCCGATACCTGCCGCTGTGCCCTGCCCGGGCGAGGAGCCCGTGATGCATCCCCATCATCTTGCAACTGCGGTTTACGATCGCCGGCGGAAGGGGGCAAAAAAGGGTTTTGAGCCCATGCCCCATGGGGCATGGATGGACAAAAAAGAACGCAAAACAGAAACGCGGCAAGAAATTTCATGACGCCTTCTCGAATCGCAAGGTGAGGTGCTCGGGTTCCCACGCACCACCGTAAAAGGAAAACGCGCTACCGGTGCCGAAGGAATACGAAACCGAAACGGATTCGTTGCCCTGAATGCGGAGACCCTCGGAAGCCAAAGTCATGTCCGCATAGTATTCCATATCTCCCACCAGCACGTGCAAGGTCCTGGGAGTTGCCGCAACCGGCAGCTCACAGGGCAGAAAAAACTCATAAACCACATGATGACCATCGATAAAAGCGTTAAAATCCCTGGCATGCGGGATGGTGAAATCCCTGCCGTCGATCTTAATGTGAGTGAAATAGTCGTATTCCACAAGGTATTCGAACACTCCGTGGCGTACTTCCTCGATTTCATCTTCCGAAAAAATACCATTTTCGTCCAGGTCGAATAAAGAAACGATGGAACTGCTGAACATTTCATCGAAAACCCAGGTCTGATAAAAGCCGGTCAGTCCATTTGGGCCGAAACGCGCCTCGATGAAATAATCCACCCACACGTGAGGGTGGGCTCCAACAGGTCTTGCCTCCAGGACAATAATTGCCGGGAGCAGCATCGACACGAACAAGATGACGGAACGGATCACGGCTTGCTTCATTGTTTCCTCATACTCATTGCCCTTCGCACCTGCAACCGATTGCCTTTCTTACCATGATGAGGTTATCAAAAGCTCGTTTATAAAGCAAACGGAGAAGGCCTGATCGACCGGATCACCAAACCTGTCCACATCACAAAGAGAGTTGACCTTTGTATTCCAGGTGTGCTAGAGGCTTTTGCTCGTGAGGGCTGCGGCGGATTGTCGGTAGCTCTTTCAAGCCGTCTCCCGAGCTTCCAACTGTGGGTTTCCAGGCCCCTGAATATTAGGATTGGTTTTTCGTTCGTGGTATTTTTGCGTGAATATTCATACAAAACAGCCAGGCACGGCGCACTTTGCCATGCCGTCGATATCGAGGAGTTTGTAGACACATGTCCACATGGAAAGCCCAGGCTGCTGCTACACTGGTAGGTTCCATGCCTCACACGGACCGCCGCAAGGCCATTGAACTTGTCTTGTCCGAAATGCTGGAAATTCCTCTCTGGCCTCAGCTCCCCGCTTATACTCCGGAACAAATGATGATCCAGTACCTGGAGGGGCTTCCCGGACTCCGTCCAAAAGGCAACGGTTTTTTCATCCAAAGCGATTCCCAAACTTTCGATGACGAACTCTACGCATTCTATGAGGAATACCTGGCAGTCGAGTCCGGAGCGGTCCCGCTGAAAAATTCGCGGTTTGCCTTTGGTCGTGAAACGGGCATGACGTTTTTTGCCTTTCTGAGCGCCATGGAGCAATCGGGACTTAAGCCCAGAGCAATAAAAGGGCAGGTGGTCGGCCCCTTCACCCTGTTGTCCGATCTAAAAGATCAAAACAACCGAAGCATCCTCTATGATGATCGCTTGTGTGATGTGGTCGTAAAGCACCTGACCATGAAAGCCTGCTGGCAAATCGAGCATCTCAAAGCTTTTCGGACTCCGGTCATCATTTTCCTCGATGAGCCGGCATTGGCCGGGTTCGGCTCTTCGGCCTTCATCAGCATATCCAGAGACCGGATAGACCAAATTCTGGCAGAAATCGTTGAAAGCCTCCAAGATGCCGGGGCCATGGTGGGAATCCATGTGTGCGCCAACACGGATTGGCTGATCGCACTACAGTCATCCATGGATATCATCAACTTTGACGCTTTCAACTTTTTTGATAAATTTGCCATGTATCGGGAACCATTCCAAGAATACCTGGCAAGAGGGAAAACGGTAGCCTGGGGCATGGTTCCCACCCAGGACGCGGAAACCCTGGAGAAACAAACCCCCCGAGGATTGGCCGATCTCTGGTTGCAACGGGTGGAAGCTCTCACCACGGAAAGTCTGACCGTACAAGAGATACTGAAGCAATCCCTCTTCACTCCCAGCTGCGGTTGTGCCGGCTTGCCCGTCGAGGCGGCGGAAAGGGTCGTGGCACAGACACGAGCCCTCGCTGAAATAATGCAGGATGCCATTTGGTCATAAACTCGATGAAAACTTCATAAACATAATGGTACACAAAACTCGCAAGCTTTGTGTACCATTAAAAAAAAGCGAAAATCGGCAGCGTTAAAACCATTAGAACCCGCTTGACATCGGTGTGTGAATTCATTAGAAGGGGATTGTCCCATGGTTTTCTTGTTATAATGATTATGTATATCCTTTCTGCCCATAGCTCCCGGTTGTTTCGTTTTTTTAAACCGAGCATAAAAGCAGGTGGTTAAGTTCCTTCATCTCCCGGCGGGGAGAGGCAACGCATCCACGGAATTATCACGAAAACCCGGCGCGATAGGTTTCCAGCAGGTGGCTTTCAATGGAGAATTGAAGCTGTATCCTCAACATTCAAACTCATAAACACAGGGCATCGGTTTGCTCCTGATTCACATTTTTCCAATCATGCATTGACAGAACTTCAAACACCAAAGTTCCATAGGGGAGCAAGGTCGGCCATGGGCTCTGTCCGAAGGCTTGATGGGCCGGCCGCATCAGCGGGAACACACAAAATCACAAACAGGACATCTATCATGAATACGAGTCGCATAAGAGATCGCGAAGCAAAAGACGGAAGGCCCATGCAGGTGGAATATAAAAACATCGATGCCAAGCTGGTGGTCAACGAAATACGCAACGGTCGATCCCTTGAGTCGGTACAAAAACTTTTCAACATCAAGTTCAAGAGCGAAGTTCAGGACCTCTACCTCCAGGGACTGATGGAACTGGGTGAAATCCCACAGGTGGACTTCAAAAAACCGTTACCCATAAAAACCAGGAACGGAGGTGCCCCAGCCCCGATTCCTGAAAGATCGATCATTCGTCGTCGTGAAAAACAGCCCCTTCCCAAGGCACCTGCCAAAGTGATCAAAACGGAGAATTTTCGGACCATCGGCCAGAGCGGCAGCATCACTCTCAACAAAGCGCTTCTCATTGAGCAGTTGGGGTTCGAAGTAGGGGATTCTTTTGAAATATACAGGGAAGACGAGCAGATTGTCTTGAACAAAATACCCACGCCCCTGTGATTCCACCCGGCGTTTGACCCGGAAACCCTCTCGAAAAACAACAGGAATCGAGACAGAGGCACGCGGCTAGAATAATGATCAGGTAGTTCCGGACAGCATTGGATTCACTGACGCAAAGATTTGAGGACGTGAAAAAACCTCCATAAAGCCGTCAGGTTTGTTCCCAGGGCCAGCACCAGGAGAGCCAGCACCAGGATAATATCCCGAGCCCAATGCGTCGGGGGAACTTCCAGGAACCCATTGGCCGACGAATTGAGTATCCCGGCTACTCCAATGAGGATAATACGCTCTCCCCTTTGAAACAGGCCCACAAGGCATTTGACGCCAAGCCCTTCAGCACGGGCCCTGGTATAGCTGACCATGAGAGAACCAAAAAGAATCAGCAGAATGGTAATGGAGAAAAAGGGGGTTGTCCCGCCGTTCCTGTAAAAATAGAACCAGATGCCCAGGTATATGATGAGTTCGGTATAACGGTCCAGGACGGAATCCAGAAAAGCACCGGATTTTTTGGTTTGCCCGGTATTCCGCGCTAGAGAACCGTCCAGGGTATCCAGCAACCCTGTCAATAGGGTGAAAAGCCCTCCCCAAAACGTGGAGAAAACAAACAGAATCCCCGTGAAAATACTGGTAATCAGCCCCATTAAAGAAACATGATTGGGATTGAGCCTGAAAAAACGCAAAACGGGCACCAGATAGCGTTCGAGGAAACGGTAGTAGGCTGTTTCCATGGGTGAACCTTTAAGCATACGGGAGAACCTTCCAGTCGGCTAATGCGCCAACCGCTTAGAACTTCTTTTTTATAATGTGACGAGGAAAGGCGCGGCTCTCTCACCTGCCCACAACATGCCCTTGCACACAAAATGGAATCTTTCCGTACAGGGGCAACAGAATCAAAACTTCCAATTTCACTTGTACCATAGGGAACAAACAAATTGTACAAACAAAACAGCTTCACGCTTTCACACGCGGAAGCTTCAAAAACTTCCCTCCCCGGACAAAGCCAGACTCCGACTCTTATCATGACGGGTATTGATATTGATAAAGCTCATGCCGTCGGGATCTATCCTACGCCAATGCCTTTCGGTCAAAACCCCGACCTTGAGCTTTTTATACGAAGCGGCGACGCGATGTTCGCCTCGCCGCAAGGTGCGCAAAACGGCGGCAAGGCAGCGACGATGGTAAAGGGCCGCAAGGGGCTCGTAATGTCCGTTATTCACAGGCACCACCACATCATGCGCCCCCATACGATCCATCATCAAGGGAAAAAGGCCCGGGGATAAAAAAGGCATGTCCGCGGCTTTTACGAAAATCCAATCATGAGGGCTGAAGACCAGGGCCGTGAGGACCCCGCCGAGAGGCCCCCGTTGGGGCAGGATATCCTGAACGAGGGTCGCCCGGACATTGTAGTAGGGTGACAAATCGTTGGCGACAAGCATCACTCGCCGGGTGTGGCGACTCATTTGAGCCACACAGCGGTCTACCAGGCGCTCCCCCTGGAATGTATCGAGAACCTTGTTGCCCCCATACCGAGAACTTTTGCCCCCCGCAAGGACCACCCCCGTGATCACTCACTCCCCCCGCGACTTCATCTGTATATCCACGACCTCGGGGAAATCCCAACCCCGCAGAGTGGTGAGCATACCCTTGATGGCCCCCGTGATGATTTCTTCCACAAAATGGTTCATGGGAAGACGCCTGCCGTCAAGAAAAACTTGAAGAGCCGCCGCTTTTCGCTCCAGGAGATACCTCTCGACAATAAAATTCGCCACTCCACCGAAGTCATGGAGTGCGAAAACGGGAACATCATCGGCGTTCTCGCTCACCTTGCCGGGATCATCGGTCACCAAAGCCACCAAATGATCCTTGCGACCGCAAAGGGGACGACATCCCGATCGCGAACGAAAAATTTCAATCTTGGGAAATGGAGAACGCTTAAAACCTTCCGCAAAAACAATGTCTTCGTTCCAAAAAGTTCTTCCAACAAACCTGGCGAGGTCCATCTCCTCGCGGGTATTCCGAATACTCGCCGTCTTGTAGGGGGAAACAATGCCGATGGTTTGAGCCCCGGCCTTGCCATGCCGCCAGGTATCCTTGCCTTCTCGATCCATTTCAAAGCCATGGACATCGTGCTTGACCGTCCCCACCCGATAGCCTCCGTCCGTAAAAATCGGGATCAGTTTTTCCAGGAAAGTCGTCTTGCCGGAACCGGACGCACCAACAAAGCAAACAATGGGGATCACAGTTCGCTCCTGCTGGCGGGGTAAACCAACGGACTCTTTTTCATGAGAAGCAACCCTCAGGCTTTATGAACCCCGATCCTTAAAATCAATAGGACAGATAAATGGTTTTCAACTCCGTGTATTCCCGGACTCCGTAAGGGGACTTCTCCCGCCCCAGTCCGCTCTCCTTGACCCCCCCAAAGGGAGCCTGGGGATAGGCCTGATGAATCCTGTTGATCCAGACGCTCCCGGCATCGAGCTTGCCCGCGCATTCCAGAGCCGCCCCCACATCCTTCGAAAAAACATAGGCGGCAAGGCCGAAAGGACTGCTATTGGCTCGCTCGATGGCGTCATCCAGGTGCTGGAAAGGCGAGACCATCACCACGGGACCAAAAACTTCTTCTTGTGTAATGGACATGTCCGAACGTACCTCGGAGAGGATCGTGGGAGAATAGTAAAACCCACTCAGCTTTTCACCGAGGGAACACCCTCCCCATTCGATCTTGGCCCCCTCTTGAACGGCAAGCTCCACCTGGCGAGAAACGGTCTCGATGATTTGAGAGTTGTTGAGAGGCCCGATATCTACATTGACATCGGAAGGTGGGCCGACTTCGAGAGCGGCAACCAGGTTGATGAATTCCTCCATAAACCGATCGTAGATGGGCTCCGACACATGAATATGACTGACGCGATAGCAATACTGACCGCTGTTCTTCAGCGCCTGGGAAAGCAACTGGGGCAGTATGACATCGAGGGGAGCATCTTCACACACGATAGCCGGGCAGTGGCCGCCCAACTCCAGGATCACCTTCCGCACCCACGAGGCGCTCACCCGGGCAATTTCTTTACCCACGGTCGTGCTGCCCGTGAACGAAACCAGGCGTGGAATGGGATGGTCCACCAAAAAACGCCCCGTATGTCCGCCCGGTCCCGTCACCACATTGAAAACCCCTGCCGGAATTCCGGATTCCATGGCCAGTTCAGCCATTCGCAGCGTGGTGAGGGGAGTATGCTCATCGGGTTTTGCCACCACGGTACAGCCGGAAGCCAGGGCTGCCCCCATTTTGCACACGAGAGTGCTCAAGGGATAGTTGAAGGGCATTATGGCCGCCACCACTCCCACCGGTTCCCGAACAACCAGCACGTGCTCACGGTCATGCCCCAGAAGAGGGATGTCTCCCGACAGGCGTAAGGCCTCCTCGGCAAAGTAATCGAGAAGGGCCGCGGCACTGCTCACTTCATCTCGGGACCCTCTAATGGTTTTTCCCACCTCCAGGCTCAACATTCCGGCCAGTGAATGAAGCTCCTTGCGCACGTTTTCCGCAAACACATGCAGCAATTCAGCTCGCTTTGCCGCCGGAGTAGTGCTCCAACCCCGGAAAGCACCCGCCGCACTTTCCAGGGCCGCATGCACCAGCTCCGACCCGGCGATGGTGACCCAGGCAAACTCTTTTCCGGTAGAGGGGTCCACAAGAGGAGAGCTTTGGGCTCCCCTTTCCCGTTTTCCATCCACCCAACACGCAAAACAATCCGTCCGGCGATTTTCCACTCTAGCGTTCTCCGTGTACTTTATGAATTACCTTACGAAACGATGTATATTGGCACACGGTACACTCACTGTCAATGAAGCCCGCAAAGCTATCCGGCGGCCTTGCGAATGAGGGATTGTAGTCTTTGATTTTGCCTGCGAGCATCCCCGGCCATTTCCTGCAAAAGGTTTTGGATTTCTTCCTCCCCAAGGGACCGGGCTGTGTCCGCCCACCTGCCATAGGATTGAGCATGTTCGTCGTTGTGCCGTAGCCAGTGTTCCAGCATGCGAATGAGCTTGTCGCGATCACCGAGGGACGATTCAGCCGTGCCGGCTTGATCCTCCCCCGCATGCTGATGACCATGCTGATGACTATGATGATGCTCCTGACCATGGTGATGTGTATGATGACCCATTACTTTCTCCTCCTTGAAACTCGTGTTACTGATTGACCCTTTAGATTCGGAATGCTAGCCTGTGGATTCTAACAGAAAGGCGATCCGACAAAATGATTCCGTTTCCCGACATCGACCCCGACTTGATTCGCATAGGCCCCGTCAGAATCCGCTGGTATGGGCTGATGTATGTCTTTGGGTTTTTGGCATCTTATTTCCTCATACAACGGCAGAAAAGGTCTCGAGAGATCGGACTGACAGGGCAAACAGCACAAGATCTCATCTTTTTTCTCGCCATTGGACTCATCGTGGGAGCCAGGCTCGGGTACGTCGTGTTCTACCAGTATACCGATTACCTGACGTATCTCAAGAACCCTCTCGAAATCATCGCCACCTGGCAAGGGGGCATGTCCTTCCACGGGGGGCTCCTGGGGGCGGCACTGGGAGGTTACCTGTTCTGCCGCCGTAGAAAGTTACCCTTTTTCGCCACGGCGGACAGCGTGATCGTCACGGCTCCGGTAGGCCTGGGGTTGGGTAGGATCGGTAATTTCATAAATGGGGAGCTGTGGGGGAGGCCCTCGGAGGTGCCCTGGGCCATGGTGTTTCCGGGAGCAGGTCCCTTACCCCGCCATCCCTCACAGCTCTACGAGGCTTTTGGAGAAGGATTGGTGTTGTTCCTGGTGCTCTGGATTCTTCGAAAAAAAGAATACCGGGACGGCATGATGGTGGCTCTTTTCCTTTCTTTTTACGGTACCATCAGGTTTTTCATCGAATTTTTCCGGGAACCCGATGCACACCTGGGATTCCTCATGAGTACTCTCACCATGGGGCAAATTCTGTGTATCGCAATGGTCCTGACCGGCCTGTTGCTGGCATTTTTCATATCGAAGCATTCAACATGCAAGCCGTTCCTGAAGAAGGGCTTAAAAAATGACAAAAAAAGGTGATCCATGCCTCTATTCATAGAAGAACCCTCGCTAAACGTTACCGATATGTCTCCTCGCCCCTGGCGGGAGATTTACGAACAGAAGAAAACCACGGCGGAAAAGGCCCTGTCGGCCATCAAGCGCGGGCATCGTGTCTTTGTGGGGTCGGGGTGCGGAGAACCCCAGCACCTGGCTCAAACCCTCGAAGAAGTCATCCCGCTCCTTTCCGATCTGGAAATCCTTCATATCTTGAGCGTCGGCAAGCCCAGGTACACCAGCGAAAACCTGTTCGACAAGTGCAGATTAAAGTCCTTTTTCGTGGCTTCGGCAAGCCGTGAGGCCGTGGCGGAGGGGCGAGCGGACTATACTCCCATCAACCTGGGAGACACTCCCGAGCTTTTTCGCAGCGGAGCCATTCCTATCGATGTGGCTCTCATCCAGGTTTCACCACCGGACGAACACGGTTTTTGCAGCTACGGAATATCCGTGGACATCGTAAAGGCGGCCACGGAAAGCGCCGCTTACGTCATTGCCCAGGTGAATCCGCAAATGCCCATGACACTGGGAGACGCTTTCATTCATGTGCGCGACATGGACGCCGTCGTGGAATACGAAGAGCCTCTTTTGGAAGTCGCGCCTCCCCTGCTCAATCCCATCGCGCAGGCAATCGGCACCAACGTGGCCAAACTCATTGAAGACGGCTCCACCATTCGCGTGGGAGTCGGTAGTGTTTCCACTGCCGTCCTCTATGCCCTGGAGGAAAAGAAAGACCTGGGGGTTCACGCGGACATGCTCACCGATGCCTACCTCCACCTCATCGACCTCGGCATCATCACCAATGCGCGCAAGAGCCTTCATCCGGGAAAGATCATCACCAGCTTTTGCCTGGGAACACGAAAGCTTTATGACTTTGTGAACAATAATCCCATGGTGTACTTTCACCCCTCTCAATACGTCAACAACAACCTGGTGATCTCTGAAAACGAAAAAATGATTTCCATCAACTCGGCCCTCGAGGTGGACCTCACGGGACAGGTATGCGCGGACTCACAGGGCTACGAGATTTACAGTGGCGTGGGGGGTGCCATCGATTTCCTGCGAGGAGCTCGATCCTCCAAAAAGGGCAAAGCCATCATGGTCCTCCCCTCAACGACTCTCGATGGGGGTAAATCGCGTATTGTGCCGGCTCTTTCCGAAGGAGGTGGAGTTGTAACCACTCGAGGGGGTGTGCAGTACGTGGTCACGGAATTCGGCATCGCCAATCTTAGCGGCAAGAGCATACGGGAACGAGCTCTGGCCCTCATCGGAATTGCCCATCCCGACTTTCGAGAGGAGCTCCTCCACGCGGCACAGGAGTTGAACTATCTTCGAAAGAGTATCGTCCACCTCAGCACTCCCAAGGCCCTCTATCCATCTCATTATGAATTGACACAGATTTTTCACGATGAAACAAAAGTTTTTTTTCGACCGGCCAAACCCACCGACGAACGGCCTTTGAAAGAATTTTTTTATTCGCTTCCACGCGATGAATCTTACATCCGATTTTTGTCCATCATGAAGGTTTTTCCCCACTATGACGTGGCACGCATGGTCAACATCGATTATCATAAAGAGATGTCCATTGTGGGACTTATGGGAGATGTGGAAGCGGAACGGATCATCTGTATCGGCCGCTATAGCTGGGAAGATGAAGAAACGGGCACGGCGGAGATCGACTTTTTGGTGCATCCCGACCACGGACGAAAGGGCATCGCGAGCTTCCTCATTCAGCATGTAGCGGAAATCGCCAGAAGCAACGGTATCCGTAAGCTGGTGGCCTATATCACTTCGGGCAATGAGCAGGTTTTTGGAGTCTTTGCAAAACTCGGTTACGTGGTGGAGGGGTCCTTCAGGGAAGGGGCATACGAGATCCGGTTGTTGCTCGACAATCCGACGGAAGCGTGCCTGACGGAATAGTACAGCCGCACGCAATTGACATCCTTCCCGGCCTGAAGGCCGAGGATTCCTGAAGCGGCTTATGCGGCCGTCCCAAGGGGTTCCTGCTTCAACGAGGCTGCCCAGGGAAGAACCTGCTTGGTTTTTGCTTTAGCTCCCACAGTGGGGAGTTTTACGGCTTTGAACCAACCACATAATCCCCCAGGTCTCACTGCCCCTCCACAGGCTGACACGGCATGCCCCGCCGCACAGGAAAAAGATAAATGAAATCGGAGCCTTTGCCAACTCAACATAAATTGTTTCCCTGCCTCCTGCTTGTTGTAAGAGGCAGGGAAAGCGTCTTATATCTCCGCCCTGAAAAGACGGGGCTTTACGGCGCAGCAGGTGAGCGTGCGGGCATCGTGGGTAACTCTTTACAAGAGCCTTTTTATAGGATATGAAATTTTTTTGCTTTTTTCAAAAAGCCGGGATGCAATCGTCGCACATGTGCCCACGTTCCCATCAAACCGCTGTCATCGCGAGAATTCGGGCGCAACTATGAGAATGTATTGATTCGCGAAGTCTTACACACTGAGCGAACCTCAAAGGTATCTCCATATTCGGAAAAGAGGAAATTCCATGTTCAAGAAGAATTACAAAATTTTTGTACTTGTCACCGGTTTCGCCCTCATGCTCGCTGCATGGTCGACATTGACGGCCAAAACCAACACGGACGATTCCAACATGTACCAGTACCTGCGCCTGTTCAGCGATGTTCTGAACATCGTGCAGGAAAACTATGTGGAAACCGTGGATGCACAAAACCTGATTTACGGAGCCATCAACGGTATGCTGCGGGAACTCGATCCCCACTCTTCCTTTATGAAGCCCGAGGAGTACAAAGAGCTTCAGGTGGAAACGCGGGGTAAATTCGGAGGGCTCGGTATCGAAATATCCATGCGCGACAGTATCCTTACCGTTGTGGCCCCCCTTGAAGACACTCCGGCGGATCGCGCGGGCATAGAAGCCGGAGACCAGATCGTCAGGATCGACGACCAGCCGACCCAAGACATGACGCTCACGGAAGCCGTGCAAAAGATGAGAGGTCCCAAGGGCACACGCGTCAAGCTCACTATAATCAGAAAGGGCGCGCAGGAGGCTCTTGAATTCAACATCGTGCGTGACACCATTTCCATACAGAGCGTGAGGTCACGCACACTGGAACTGGGATACGGGTATGTACGCATTTCCACGTTTCAGAGCGGCACGGCCGGGGACTTAAGAAAGGCTCTCAATGAGCTGGAAGCCGTGAACAATCCCTTGCACGGCCTCATTCTCGACCTACGGAGCGACCCGGGTGGGCTTTTGGATCAGGCCGTGGAAGTAGCCGATGAATTCCTGGAACAGGGCCTCATCGTTTATACGGGAGGTCGCCTGGAAAGCCAGAAAATGCGCTTTGAAGCCAAAAGAAATTCCACCCCCCGAAACTACCCCATTGTGGTTTTGGTGAATTCGGGCAGCGCCAGCGCATCGGAGATTGTGGCCGGAGCGTTGCAAGACCACAAGAGAGCGATCATCCTGGGAGAACCCACTTTCGGCAAGGGCTCCGTACAAACGGTGATTCCCCTGACGGACGGGTCTGCCATTCGCCTCACCACGTCGCTCTATTACACACCATCGGGGCGATCCATTCAGGCCAAGGGCATCGAACCGGATATCCTGGTTGTGCGTGAAATGCCGCCCACGGATCAAGACGAGGCTCCCGACACCCCAAGAAGGTTAAGGGAAATCGATCTCCCCAGGCACATGCAAAATTCAAAACCATCCAATGATCCCAAAATGGATGCGGCCCTGGAGGAAGCTCAAAAGATTCTTGCGCAGGACAATCAATTGCGCAGAGCGCTCGACTTGCTCAAAGGCTACAGAATCATGGGAGACATGCGGCTAAACTGATACAAAAGGCATGAGAAGCTCTCAGGGCACCCCGGACGACATCGATAAAAAATCAGAAACGGGTGCCCTGAGCATTTTCAAAAAGTTTTTTCGGCTCAAAAGCACATCCGCCAAACCAATGCCTCCAGATAAAAACACCCAAAAGCCCGGGAAGACCACCGCCGGTAAAAACCGAAAGCCCAATATCTCCCAAAGCCCCAAAAGGTCTGCCGGCTCATCCAAGACCACTGCCGGGAAGAAAAAACCGGGAAAGGCAGGATGGGGATTTTCGTTCCCTATCCTGCCCCTTACCGCTGCCTGGCTCCTCGTAATGGTCGTCCTTTCCGGCCTCATATATTGGGGCATTGAAAACGGCAATCGGGACAACTCATCGCAAATCCGCCCCCCTCTTGCCATGAACCAAAAGCAGAAAGAGGCAAAGCCGCCTTCACCGCCCACTCACACCAGGGTCGAAGACCCCGTCGTTGTCCCTGAAGCTCAAGAACCGGCCACTCCCTCGCACCGACAGGTCATTTCGCCCGAACATCCCACCACGGTCAGTCGCGACAACAACGGCATCCCGCATCCTATTGCGGATACCGAAAGCAAAAAGCTCGGAACAGCGGAAGATTCCTTGAAAATCGCACCGCCTTCTCCGCAACAAGCGGCCATTCCCAAACCCCATCCCCCCTTGCCCACGGGAAACATCGAACCGGCGGCACCTGCCGCACAGCCCCCGCCGGATGATCCTTTGCCTTCCACCCCAGGTGGACAAACTCCGGAAAAGCCCACACATCTTGCCGCTCTCCCTCCCAGCGCCGCAACTCCGCGCGAGGCATCTCCACCACCGGCGCCAAGAACCGATCCGGACTTGATGCCTCCCATGGGTAGAGTCGCCATCGTCATCGATGATTTCGGGCAGGATTTGAACATGGCCAAAAGGTTCCTCCAAATTCCCCTGGCCATCACCTTTTCGGTTCTTCCCCACCAGACTCATACCCGGGAAATCGCAAGGCTCGCCCATGCCATGGGCCGGGAAGTGCTCCTGCATGTGCCCATGGAGCCCAAAGGATACCCCAAGGTAAACCCCGGAACCGGTGCGCTCCTCCTGTCCATGAATGATGACGCGATCCGAACTTCCTTGCGGACAGCACTGGACACGAGCCCCTTTTTCAGTGGAGTCAACAATCATATGGGATCAAAATTCACCGAAAGTGGGCCCCATATGGAAGTGGTATTGAAAGAAGTCGGCCGTAATGGAATGTTTTTCCTGGACAGCCACACCACGGCCACCAGCGTGGTGGTGCCCACCGCGCGAAAATTGTACGTTCCCACGGGAAAAAGGGATATTTTCCTGGATCACATCCAAACCGAAAAGTTTGTGAGTGGTCAAATCGACCAGCTCATCGCCAGAGCCAGGACCAGGGGAACAGCCATCGCCATAGGCCATCCCCATGAATGCACACTCAAAGTTCTGCGCCGAAACGTGGAGAGGTTTGGCAGAGAAGGCATCGCGGTGGTACCCTGCAGTGAACTGATGACGAACACACCGCTCCCATGAAACAAAAATCGCCGCATAGATTCCAGACCACCGATCGCCTGGCTCTAGCAGCCGCGGTGTTGTGGGTCGTCGTGCTTGCAGCTTCCTTTGCCTGGAACCGGCACCAGATAAACCATTCCATGATGGTGTTGGCCCAAAACGAAGCGCGGGCTTCATTCGAGAAAGACCTGGTTTATCGCCGCTGGGCCGCCGCTCATGGCGGTGTATACGTCCCGCCCACCGAAGCCTCGCCGCCCAACCCCTACCTGGCACATTTGCCGGACCGGGATGTGACCACCACGAGCGGCAATCAACTCACCCTCATCAACCCGGCCTACATGACCCGCCAGGTATACGAGTTGGGACGGGAGCAATACGGCTTACAGGGACGCATCACGAGCCTGAACCCCATTCGCCGGAAAAACGCTCCCGACGCCTGGGAAGCCGAGGCTCTGCGGTCGTTCAAGGAGGGAGCACAACAGGCAACCGACCTGGAAATCATGAACGGCAAACCTTACTTGCGATTCATGCGGCCCATCACCACCGAGAAAAACTGTCTCAAGTGTCACGCCGATCAGGGATACAGTGTGGGCGAAATTCATGGAGGTATCAGCCTCTCCGTACCCCTGGCGGCTTATTTGTCGCAATCCGAAAAGCAGCTAAGCGCCATGGCCCTTGTCTATGTGTTGATCGGGACCTTGGGACTGGTCGGCCTGTGGGTCGGGAACCGGCTGCTACGCCGTGAGCGCGACCTCAATGAGTACTACCTCGACTCCATACGAAATTGCGTGATGGCGTTGGACCCCACAGGCCGGGTCACCATGATCAATCGTGCAGGCTGTGAGCTGCTCGGCCATGCAGAGGAAGAAATCCTCGGCCGGCACTGGTTCTCGACTTTTCTGCCCCAACCCCACGGCATGACGGATGTTTATCCTGTTTTTCAGCGCATGATGGCCGGGGAGCCCTCATCCGCGGATTATTTCGAAAACAGCGTTGTGTGCCGGGACGGCACAGTACGTCTGATGGGTTGGCACAACACCTGCCTGAAAAATCATGACGGCAAAATATTGGGCATTCTCAGCTCCGGTGAGGACATCACCGCCCGCAAGCAGATCGAGGAACAGCTCCGCAAGCTATCCAGGGCCGTGGAACAAAGTCCCGTCAGCATAGTCCTTACCGACCTCGACGGCACCATTGAATACGTCAACCCTGCATTTACAAGAGTGACGGGCTATTCGTTCGAGGAAGCCATCGGAGAGAATCCGAGAATTTTAAAATCGTCGGATAAGAACAAAGAGGAGTACAGGGAACTATGGGAAACCATATCCTCGGGGCGGGAATGGAGAGGAGAATTCAAGAACATCAAGAAGAACGGTGAAGTGTTCTGGGAATCCGCCTCCATATCGCCCATCGTCAATGATCAGGACCACCCCACCCATTATATCGCCGTCAAGGAGGATATCACCGAACGCAAGAAGGCCGAAGCAGCCCTGCTCGAAGCCAGGAGAGAGGCGGAAGCGGCCACCCAGGCCAAATCCCAGTTCCTGGCCAACATGAGTCATGAAATCCGCACGCCCATGAACGGCGTGATCGGAATGATCGAGCTGCTCCTGGACACAAGACTGACCAAAGAGCAGCGCCGCTACGCCGAGATGGCCCAATCCAGCGGCAAGGCTCTGCTCAACCTGGTCAACGACATCCTGGATTTTTCTAAAATCGAAGCCGGGCGCATGGAACTGGAGATGCTGGATTTCGACCTCCAAAGCCTGATGGACGACTTCACCGCTACCATGGCTCTGAGCGCCTACGAGAAGGGCCTGGAATTCCTCTCTATCATGAACCACGACGTCCCGCCTCTCCTGCGGGGCGACCCCGGCCGACTGCGCCAGATACTGACCAACCTGGTGGGAAACGCGGTGAAATTCACGGAGCATGGAGAGATTGTGGTCGGCACGTCCGTGGAACAAACGGAAGATCAGCAGGTTCTACTCCGCTTCTCCATCCGGGACACCGGCATCGGCATTCCCGAGGACAAAACAAACCTGCTCTTCGACAAATTCAGCCAGGTGGATGCCTCCATCACTCGTAAATTCGGCGGCAGCGGACTGGGATTGGCCATTTCAAAGCAACTGGCGGAAATGATGGGCGGCAAGGTGGGGGTGACCAGTACGCCGGGGCAGGGTTCGGAATTCTGGTTCACTGCTCGATTTACCAGGCAAAAAATCGAACGGCCTTCCGTGGTCGAGACACACAAAGACCTGCGCGGCCTCCATGTACTGGTGGTTGACAACCATGTCGGCATCCGCACGTTCCTGGCAAAGGAGCTTACGTCCTGGGGCATGCGGCCGGAAGTGGCCGACAGCGGAGAAGCAGTCTTGCAGGTACTGGCCGCGGCCCAAGACAAGGGCGATCCATTCGAACTGGCTATTGTGGACACACAGATACCCTGCATGAACGACGGAGAACTGAGCCGGCAAATCAAGTCCGACCCAAGGTTTCAGGCCATCCCCCTGGTCATGGTCACCTCCCTGGGCCGGCCCGGCGATGCCCGTCGCTACGCAGAGCTGGGCTTTGCCGCCTATCTGAACAAGCCCATACGCCGCTCGGAGTTGTTCGATACCCTTGTCCTGGTCATGGCCCATATGGGACAGCGCTCCCCCACCAAACCCATCATCACCCGTCACCTGGTCAGGGAAACCCTGCATCGCCCAAAACCGTTGCCGCGCCTATCCGGCCACATCCTGGTGGCCGAAGACAATCCCGTAAACCGGCAGGTGGCCCTGAACATGCTCAACAAGCTCGGACTGAGCGCGGACATAGTGGCCAACGGCCGCGAAGCCCTCAACGCCCTTGAAGCCACTCACTACGATCTGGTACTCATGGACGTGATGATGCCGGAGATGGACGGACTCGAAGCAACACGGCTCATCCGGAAGCGTGAAGCTGAAAGGATGAAGGGCGAAGGGGAAAAGGCGATAAGCCCTGATCCCTCGCCCCTCGCTTCTCGCCTCTCACCCCTGCCGATCATTGCCATGACCGCCGGAGCCTTGCAGCAGGATCGGGAACGGTGCATCGAGGCCGGAATGGACGACTATACGGCCAAACCGGTGAAGCCCGATGAACTGGCCCTGGTACTGGACAAGTGGCTGCAAAAAAACGCTAGTCCGGAATCAAAAGACAGGAATGGAGGACTTGGAGGCGGAAGACTGGATACAAAAAGCAAGGAACCGGAGCACCTCCCAGCCCATGAACTGCCCCTCCAGGAATTCCAATACACGGGAATCTCTCAAGTCCCTTCCGCTCCCATCGTCTTTAACCGCAAGGCTCTTTTGAACCGGGTCATGGACGACGAAGAACTCATCCAGGAAATCGTGGAAATATTTCTGGAGAACACCCCCGGTAGAATCGAGGACCTTCGGGCGGCCGTGAACGCCGGCGATGCCCCCACTGCCCGATTGCTGGCCCATACCATCAAGGGGATGGCGGCCAACCTGAGCGGAGAGGCACTTCAGGCTCTGGCCCAAGAAATAGAAGACGCAGCCGGCAGTGAAGACCTGAACGCGATCAGGGACCTGACGGCCGAGTTGGAAAGACGCTTCGATCAGTTACGGAAAACTCTGCAGGAGGAATTGAGGGGCTTTTGATCACTTTCACATTATACGCCATGCGCAACTTTTCGATGGTACATGGCGCATTCATCTTCTAAAAGAATGTCCGGATGTGCTTCCCGTACCGCGATGTTATAAGACACCCGAGTCTTGTCCAAAAGCGATTTTTGGTTTAGTTTGATCATTTGGACAGGCTGGAAAGTCAAACAGTCAGAAGTCGTAAATTCGGAGGAGGGGTGGATGAAAGCAGGAAAATGGTGGGCCTTGCAATCGTTTTTATCGTGTTACATCTGGAATGGGGTGCTGATCGGGTTTCTTTTCGTCATTTCCATTCAGATGCTCCATGGCTATCATCAATGGTTCATGGAGCTTATGGCATCGACCGACGGCAAGCTCCCCGAAAGCCTCAAAGCGGGCCTCCTGGAAATGGAAAAGCTTCTCCAACAGACCAGCTATCTCATGCCCTTCGTCATCCTGGGCTCCGGAGCCCTGTTCACCACCGTGCTCTGGCTCTTCCTCCTGCTTCAGGGTAGAGGATTGGCCCGACGAGCCGCCATTCAATCGCATCCCCAGGCTGAAAGGACAGTCCCCAAAGCCGGTGGCCCTGGGGAACTGAAACAAAAAAAAGAAACATCCACGGCAGCTCCGATTCCGGAAGCTTCCCCCTCGCCCCGGGCAGCAATCCAGATGCTCGCCATTCTCCAAAGGGAAGGCCGACTGATCGACTTTCTCCAGGAAGACCTGAGCGATTACGACGACGCCCAGATCGGAGCAGCCGTGAGAAGTATCCACCAGAACTGCAAAAAGGACCTAGAGGCCCACATGGAGTTGAAGCCCATCATCGATGAGGAAGAGGGAAGCCGGGTGACCGTTCCCCAAAACTTCGACCCCAACGCCATCCGCCTCACGGGCAACGTGACGGGTGAGCCCCCCTTCAACGGGGCGCTTCGGCACCGGGGCTGGCGCGCGGAAAAAGTAAGCCTGCCCATCACGGCCCACAAAGACAAGGCTCACTGGATCATCGCTCCCGCTGAAGTGGAAATCGGCGATTGAGCCCTCCCCTTCTCCTCAATCCATCAAAGCAAGGAAGTTTGTTTTGAGTGACTTTCCATACATCATCGGAATAGACTTGGGCACGACCCATTGCGTGGCTTCCTATACGGAAACAAGGGTTCCCGAAGACGTGCCCCCTGCCATGGAAATTTTTTCCGTTCCACAACTCACGGCTCCCAATGAAGTGCAGGCTCAATCCCTGTTGCCTTCTTTCATTTTTCTCCCCGGCCCCCACGATGTCGCTAAAGGGAGCCTCGAGCTGCCCTGGGGCGGCCCATCGAACATGGCCGTGGGGGAATTCGCCCGCAAACGCGGTGCGGAAATCCCCAACAGGCTCGTTGCATCCGCCAAATCCTGGCTGAGCCATTCGGGGGTAGATCGCACTCAGGCCATTCTGCCGTGGGACAGCCCCGAAGATGCGGCGCGCATGTCTCCCGTGCAAGCCTCCACGTCGCTTCTCGAACACCTGCGAGACGCCTGGAACCACAAGATGGCCGCATCCGATCCCGAAGCCCTTTTCGAAAAACAGGAGATTTATCTTACCGTCCCCGCCTCCTTCGACGCCGTGGCCCGCGAACTCACGGTGAAAGCGGCCAATGCGGCGGGACTCGAAAACATCACTCTCATCGAAGAGCCCCAGGCAGCTTTCTATGCCTGGCTGGAAGCCATGGGAGACCAGTGGCGCAAGGCCGTTCGCGTGAACGACTCCATCCTGGTATGCGACGTAGGAGGGGGTACCACGGATTTCAGCCTCATCCAGGTGAGCGAGGAAAACGGAGACCTGGCCCTGAAGCGCGCGGCAGTGGGAGACCACATCCTGCTGGGGGGAGACAACATGGACCTGTCCCTCGCTTACGTAGTACAGGCCAAGCTGGCTCAAAAAGGAAAAAAGCTCGATGCCTGGCAGTTCCACGGCCTCAGGTACAGCTGCCGTCTGGCCAAGGAGCGGCTCCTGACCGATCCCGAACTGGAATCGGAACCCGTGGTCATCCTGGGGCGAGGCTCGTCCCTCATCGGCTCGGCCATTCGCACCGAATTGACCCGAGAAGAAGTGAGCCGGACCCTTGTGGAAGGCTTTTTTCCCATGGCGGAAAAAACCGATTACCCCCAAAGCAAGCGCCGGGTGGGAATGCGTGAGATGGGACTCCCCTTCGAGCACGATCCGGCCGTGACACGCCACCTCGCGGGCTTTCTCGGCAGGCAGACGGGCAGCGCGGACTCCGACGACACGGAAAAGGCAGCGGCCTATCCTACGGCAGTGCTCTTCAACGGGGGCGTCATGAAGGCCCCTCCCCTGCGCGGCAGAATACTGGAAGTCCTGTCCCAATGGGGTAACGGGGCGCCCTTGCGTGAACTGAGCACCGCGGATCTCGATTTTGCCGTGGCCAAAGGGGCCGCCTATTACGGACTCGCCCGCAAGGGCAAAGGCATACGTATTCGCGCGGGGGCATCCAGGACCTACTACATCGGCATCGAAAGCTCCATGCCCGCCGTCCCGGGAATCCCCACCCCCATGAAAGCTCTCTGTGTCGTTCCCTTCGGCATGGAAGAAGGTACATCCGCTCAAATCAGCAACCGGGATTTCGGCCTGGTGGTGGGGGAACCCGCTGTATTTCATCTCCTGGCTTCCAATGTGAGAAAAAAGGATGTCACCGGGGAAATCGTCGAGGACTGGGCGGGAGAAATCGAGGAGGTGACCACCATGGAGTCCGAGCTCTCCGGCCTCGAGGACCAGGGGGGACAGATCATTCCCATCCGACTCGAAAGCAGGATGACCGAGCTGGGAACCCTCGAACTGTGGTGCGTGGCCCGTGACCGGGATCGCCGCTGGAAACTCGAGTTCAACCTTCGCGAGAGGGAAGAAGAGTAGAGGTTTTCACCCCATGTGCAGCTCTTTGGTGCTCCCTTTGACAATCGCTCGTTTCGACAAGCCTCTCGTTCCCAAGCTCCAGCTTGGGAACGCCTTTATTATTGTGGAAGCTCCGGCTTCCACCCGCTTTGAAACGGGAAGCTGGAGCTTCCGGGCAAGTGTGTTCCCAAGCCTGAGCTTGGGAACAAGAAAGTTGTACATCGTGTAGGTTGCACATCGCGTAGGTTTGGCAAGGCTCAATCAGGACAGGGATGGATAGAAAAATAGATGAACCACTCTCCGGATTTTGAAGACACCACTCACCGTTACATTGTGGGCATCGACCTGGGCACCACAAATTCCGCCCTCGCCTATGTGGACATGTCTCGGGACGAGTCGTGGGAAAGAAAGATACAGTTCTTCGAAATCCCCCAGTTGACCGGCCTGGGAGAACTGGGAAAGCGTCCCGTGTTGCCGTCTTTCATGTACCTTCCGGGCGCCTATGAGCTTCCATCCGGAAGTACCGCCCTTCCCTGGGACAAAGAACGCACCTATGCCGTGGGGGAATTCGCCAGGGAACAAGGGGCTCTCGTTCCAGGCCGCATGGTGTCTTCCGCAAAATCCTGGCTCTGCCACGGAGGAGTCAGCCGGACGGGCGACATCCTGCCCTGGGGAGAGGATGAATCCGTTGACAAGGTTTCTCCCGTTGCCACGGCAAGCCGTTTTCTGTTGCACCTGAGGGAAGCCTGGAACCACACCATGGCTCGGGGTCGCGAAGGGCATTTGCTGGAAGAACAGCTCATCGTCATCGCCGTTCCCGCATCCTTCGACGAAGTGGCACGGGAACTCACGGTCCAGGCCGCCCACCAGGCAGGCCTCCCCAGGCTGATCCTCCTCGAGGAACCCCTGGCGGCTTTTTACGCCTGGCTCTCCCGCCACGAAGAGGATTGGCAGAACCTCATGGAGCCGGGCCAGATCATCTTGATCTGCGATGTGGGCGGGGGCACCACGGACTTTTCCCTCGTGGCCATCCGAGAGGGAGAACAGGGACTGTACTTCGACCGCCTGGCCGTGGGAGACCACCTCATGCTCGGGGGCGACAACATGGATCTGGCCCTGGCACGAGACATGGAAACAAAGCTTCTCGGCAAACCCGGTCGGCTCGACTCCAAAAGGTGGCTTCAATTGTGGCACCAGTGCCGCCAGGCCAAGGAAAAACTCCTCGGAATGCCCAACGGCCCGGGAAAACCCGCATCCTCCACACCTCCCCCTCCGAACTCGCATCAATCCGTGGGCATCACCCTGGTGGGGGGGGGCAGTAAGCTCATCTCGGGGGCACTCAAGGGCACTCTCCACAAGGAACTGGTGGAAAAAATCATCCTGGACGGCTTTTTTCCCGTGGTTGATGCCGGTGATTCTCCCATCACCCCAAAGAAACGGGGGATCACCGAATGGGGGCTGCCTTTCGTTCAAGACCCCTGCGTGACCCGCCATCTGGCCGCGTTCTGGAATCGCCACGGCACGCTCATGAGGCAGGAAACAGGTCGAGAGAGCCTTTATCCCGATTTTCTCCTTTTCAACGGGGGTGCTCTGACCCCATCGAGCATCCGGGAGCGCATCACCAAGGTGGTGGCCGGCTGGTTTCCCGAGGAATTCCGTAAGGGCCGGCGGCCTCGTGAGTTGGAAAACGCGAGTCCCGAACTGGCCGTGGCCATGGGAGCCGCTTACTACGGTCTGGTGCGCATGGGGGAGGGGGTCAGGATCGGAGCGGGAAGCCCCAGGGCGTATTACGTGGAAGTGGAAAATTCCACGGTGGAAAACAAAGCAGGGAGTCCGGACACACGAAACGCGGTCTGTGTCATTCCTCGAGGAGTAGAAGAAGGCGCCTGGTTGAACCTGCACGAACTGTCTTTCAAGGTCCTGGCCAATCAGCCCGTGACCTTTCAGCTTTTCAGCTCGAGCACCCGCCTGGGAGACCAGCCTGGAGAACTGATCAAGGCTTCCGCCGATGAAATCAGCGTCTTGCCGCCGATCAAAACGGTTCTGCGCTACGGGAAAAAAAGCACCGCCCGCGAGCTGCCCATCGAGCTGAGTGCCCATTTGACCGAAGTGGGAACCTTGGAACTCTGGTGCCGTTCGCTGCAAACCCCTCACCGCTGGCAGCTCCAGTTCGACCTGCGCCAGGAACAGGAAATACGGCACGACACCCTCATCCAGGGAGAAACCCTCGATACGGACCTCATCGAACAGGCACTGGGCGCCATCAAGGGAGTTTTCTCCAAATCCCGCGACGTACCCACAGTACCTCCCGAAAAGCTCGTGAAGGAACTGACCGTCGCCCTCGATCTGGGCAAGGAAAAATGGTCCACCCAGTTGCTCCGCAAGTTCGCGGACACCCTTCTCGATCTCCAGCAAGGCAGAGCAATCTCCCCACAGCACGAAGCCCGGTGGCTCAACCTGCTCGGTTACTGCATGCGGCCCGGCTTCGGCGATCCGCTGGACGACTGGAGAATTAAGGAAGCCTGGAAGCTCTTCCCCCAGGGGCCGCAGTTTTCCCGGCAGGCACAGTGCCGCAACGAATGGTGGATTTTCTGGAGACGTATCGCCGGGGGGCTCAAGGCCGGCCAGCAATGGTACATCTGCCAGCAGGTCCTTCCGGGTCTCCAGTCACCGGAAAAGAAAAAATCATCCCGCAAGGGAGCCAAAAGTGTCAAGACACTCAGTTCTCAGGAGAACATGGAAATATGGATGGCCCTGGCCAACCTGGAAAGGCTGCCTTCCGCCGTCAAGGTCGATCTGGGCCGCCTGATGCTTCAGCAAATCCGCAAGGGAAGCCTGAAAAACCAACAGCTTTGGGCCTTGAGCCGTTTCGGTGCCCGGGTTCCTTTCTATGGCCCCCTGGACCAGGTGATCACCGCCGCTGAAGCGGTATCCTGGGTGAACGCCCTGTTGAAGCTCGACCTCGAGCCCACCGATTCCCTGGCCCATACCCTCATCCAGCTGGCACGACGCACGGGAGACCGTCACCGGGACCTGGACGACGAAACCATGGAAAAAGTCCTGCAATGGCTAATGCGAGCACCGTCCGCGAAAAGATACGTGAAAATCCTTCAAGATCCGGCGACGGCACTGAAAGACAAGGAACAGGAGTGGATTTTCGGGGATTCCCTGCCCTCGGGGCTCATCCTCGAGGGGGCCATGAGGAGTTGATACATTGAGCAACCAACGATGGGATGAATACTTTCTCAAGATCGCCCGGGCCGTGGCGGAAAACAGCAAGTGCCTGTCCAGGCAGATCGGCGCCATCCTGGTGCGGGACAAGTCCATCATTTCCACGGGATACAACGGGCCCCCGCGAGGAGTGCCCCACTGTTCTCAAAGGTACTTTTGCGACGAGCACCTGATTCGACACCTGCCTGCCCTCGGGGAGGGCCGGACGCACGACACGAGCGTTTGTCCCAGGAAGATCATGGGATACGGCAGCGGAGAGGGATTGGACTTTTGCATCGCGAGCCATGCGGAAGTAAACTGCATCAACAATGCGGCACGCCAGGGCATT
This sequence comes from uncultured Syntrophobacteraceae bacterium, assembly GCA_964603955.1. Lineage (GTDB taxonomy): Bacteria > Desulfobacterota > Syntrophobacteria > Syntrophobacterales > Syntrophobacteraceae > SLCH01. The sequence continues at coordinate 63,158 of CAZRWT010000002.1, read as the reverse complement.
CGAACCCTGGGAAGCACCATGTATCTCTCGTGTACCATCCTGCCCTGCAAGAACTGCCTGTGCGAAATCATCAACGCGGGCATCGAGGAAGTGGTGACCGTCGAATATCACCCCTACGACCGGACCAGCCTGTTTCTTATCGAACACAGCGGCCTTCGCATCAGGACCTACGACCTCGAAGACGGACCACCGACAAAGTGTTATTCCACATGAAAAACAAAAATCACCATGGAGCCGACAACCGTTAGGAACGTTATGTGCAACTTTTCGAAAGTGCGTTTATCACCCCCTTCGGCCTCTCTACTTCTCGTTCCCAAGCTCCAGCTTGGGGATGCCTTTGCCTTGGAAGCTCCCGCTTCCAATCTTCGTGGCGTGGGGAAGCAGCCCCTGGATTCGTTGACCAGTTCACGGGGAGCTTTTGAACAGGATGACAAGGTGGAAGCTGGAGCTTCCAGGCAAGTGTGTTCCCAAGCCGGAGCTTGGGAACAAGAAAGTTGCACATCGCGTATAAAGACGTTCTCATGGCCCACCTTGCTTTTCACCTGCATGTGCCTTTTTTTCGCTGCGGGCATCTCCCATGCGGACATGCAACCGAATCGTTTTTTCCTCATGGGAGACGGAAAGCTGCACCTCAAAAACATGCACTCGGGCCGGGAAATCCGTGTGTCCCTGCTCAACCCCGACGGCTCCCTCGACCATGATGAACTGGCCCGCATTGATGAACTCTTCGGATTTCCCACAGAGGAGAAGGGGGAACACATCTGCCCGAGGATGCTTTTCATACTGGACCATTTCACGGACCTGGCGGCACCGGGAAAAAGGATCGATGTGGTATCGGCCTACCGCGATCCCGACTACAACGCAGCCCTGAGAGAACGGGGCGGCAATGTGGCCATGACAAGCCTGCACATGGACGGTATGGCCCTGGATTTTAAAATCGAGGGAGTGAACGGGAAGGAACTGTGGGAACTCATCAGGAGTGAAGACTGCTGTGGAGTGGGGCACTACGGTGGGCCGGCCATTCACCTGGATTCAGGGCGACCCAGGTTCTGGGAAGCGGGCACATCGGGTACGAGAACGGACCAAAGCGAACAAAACCGGCGCATCCATCTCTCTTCGGACCTGGACCGGTACCGCCCCGGAGACCCGGTACGCCTGCGGTTCGCTTCGGTGAGCGATTTCGGATTCGGCATATCGGCCACGGTGCTATTCGTGAGCAATGCTCAGCAGGATCACACGGCGGCATGGGCTCCGGTGATTCAACAGGGCGCCGAGAACTGCATCCCCATAGCCGACCGGAAAGCATCCCGCCACATTTCCCTGGAAATACCGGAACACCTTCAGCCGGGCAAGTACAGGATGCGAGTGGTGTTCTGCCAAAAACCCTTCGAGGAAATGCCCGATGAGACGCTGTCCAACGTGATCGAAATTTTCGAGTGAATCCCCTCAATCTCTCATGATCTTGATCCGTATTTTCCTGGTTCTCGGCCCATCGTACTCACACAGGAAAATACGCTCCCAGGTACCCAGCATCAGGCGTCCTCCGTCGATGATGAGGTGACAGCTCCCACCCGTCAGCATGGCCTTAATGTGTGCCGCCGAATTGCCCTCGGTGTGCTTGTAACCGGCGCGCCAGGGAATCACCTTATCCAGGGTTTTGAGGATGTCGTCCATGACATCTGGATCGATACCCTCATTTATGGTTACTGCCGCAGTGGTATGCGGCACATAAACCATGCAGATTCCGCTTTGCACGCCGCTTTCCTTGACCCTATGGGACACGAGATCGGTGATATCCACCATGACACCGTGATCCGGAGTATTGACCTGAATGGTTTCCAACATTGCTCAGCTCCCCTTCGAAGTTTGAGGTTTCACCACAACCACTTGCCCCTCATTCCCACATTCCTGCGTGGGAACGCATACTTTGGGCACCATCCATGAACAGTCGCCCCGCTCACCGCAGAATCAGCAACCCTGAATCGGTCGTTTCGTAAGGCTCCGGTTCTTCCTGCGCCACTTCGCTTGCTTCCGGCCAGTGTTCATGTATGGACGAGAGAATCACTTGGACGACAACAGGATTTTCACCGGGCGGCAGATCCGATGCAAGGTGTTGTGCCGTGATCCAGGCGTCTTTAGCGGCATTCATCATGCCGGAAAGATAAAACACCAGTGCCTGTTCTTCGAAAAAGCGGATGTAGAAATGCTTTTTATTGCCGACGCACAAGGAGTCGGCTGCCCGCTTCAACAAGGCTTGTGTGCGATCCTGCATGATATCCGTCGACAGCACGAGCACGGTGCTGCGCGAACTTTCCAGATCATCGCGATACGGTGCCAGTTCTTCCTGGGAAAACAAGAGCCATGAAAGGTCCAGGTGCTCCATCAGTTCCCGGATACGAACCGCCCGTATCGCCTCGCCCGGATGCTCGATTTTTTCCATCAAAACATGAATATGTGGAGGTTTTTGAGGATCATGGTAGGGTTTCAGGAGTTCCTTAGCCCTTTCCAGTTCGACCACATACCCATGCCTCCCGAGCAAATCCGGCAATTCGAACACCAAACGAGCCGCATGGCTGATGGGCACCTCACAGATATTTGATCCAGGAACTTCTCCGGCAACCATCCGCAGGTAATCCCGATAAACACTGTGGGAGCTCTGAGTCACGCTTGCCTTGATGGCTTCCGATGCAACATGCGCGTAAACGGTCAAAGCCATGGGAACAGGATAACCCTCGATCGGAACGATGGCTGCCACAAAACCGAAAGTCCCTCCCATGGAAATGAGGTGAGCCGCCGCTTTGCGCTCTTCTTTGGAAACCAGTACAACTTTTTCTCGAGCCTCACTCCCCTCGTCCACGGTAAAACCTTTTTGCTCGAACCTGTAGGCCGCCTGCCTCACGGCTCTCTTGTTATCCGATCCCCTCACAATATCCTTCAGCTTTTGGAACACTTTGAATCCCGCCACCGTGGGCTTCCTACTCAAATCTTCCAGGAAAGCGAGAGTGAATTCCTCCCGGTTCCCAAGGATTCCCGCAAGCGATTCCAGGTAATTATGGAAGCTCTCTCCATCAGGATTCTGGACGGAAAGGCGATCCAGGATCATCTGCAACTCGAGCTGGTCTTCCCGGGAGAGAGTCACGCTGCTCTTTTTTGCTTTTTTGGTGTCTCGTTTCTTTTTCATACCCACACTTGATTTGTGGTTGAGAGGGCAAAAAAAAGCCCCATGCACACGCCGACGGCGCGATTCTGGGGCTTTCGTTTCATGGAGTCAACCGAACAATCTTTATTCTTCGGCTTCCTCGCGGGGCTCGATGATCAAAGAGTCGGCCACCAGCTCCCAGAGGTATTTGACTTCTACATCTTCAAAATCGTACTCCTTGCGGAGGCTCTTCATGATCTGGTCACGACAGTTGTGACACGGAGCGATGAGCAGCTTGGCCCCGGTGTCCTTGATTTGTTTGGCCTTGGTCCTGCCGTAGAAGATTCTCTCTTCCACGTAGGGGGAAGCCCAGGCACCGCCGCCGGCACCGCAACAGAAATTGTTGGCGCGGTTGGGATACATTTCCACGAAATTCTCACAGCACTGCTGAGTCACCCAACGGGGCTCCTCGTAGTAGCCGTGGCCGAAAGTGCGCTCGCTCTTACGCGCATAGTTGCAAGGATCGTGATACGTGGTCAGATGATGATGAATCGTCTTGTCCAGTTTAATCCGACCCTCTTTCACATACGAAGTGAGGAGATCATGAATACTGAGGAACTTGACGCCTTCGTCGGCATACCATTTTTGCAGACCAAGCCTGGTCGCATAGTAAGCGTGGCCTCATTCGGGTAAGACAAGGTACTCGCACTCGAGTTCCTTGTAGTTCTTCACCAGGCGTCCGACGATTTCCTTCATGGCCTCGTCGTCACCAGTGAACAGACCCCAGTTGACACCTTCCCAGTTTTCCGACGGCACCGTCCACGATTCATTGGCGGCATACAGGATACGCCACCAGTACATCATGTCTTCGGGTTCGGCGAAGGGTTCCTTGGAATTGATGGTGAAAAGGTACTTGGCTCCCTTTTTGTCCACGGGAACCTCGAAACCCGGCAGTTCCTCGGCCAACTCCACTCCCAGATCTTCCAGCAGGAAGACAAAGTCATCCTTGGGAATGCCCACGTTGTTGCCGGTCTTCAAGCACATCTCGACACCCTTGTGCAGCACACCGGGCACCTTGTCCCTGGCTCTTTTGCTACGGGCGGACCGCAGCAGGGCAAGGAGGTCGATGTTCATGGGACATGCGTGCTCACACCGTCCACAGAGGGTACAAACCCAAGGAAATTTCGAGTCGATCACTTCCTGATCCAACCCGAGCAAGGCCAGGCGCACGACTTTCCGCACATCCAGGCCGTCAACACCTGTGACCGGACAGCCACCGGAACAAGTGCCACAGGTGAGGCACAGGTCGGCGTATTGGCTCGCCAGTTTGCGCTTATCGCGCTTTGTCAACAGCAATGGCTCCATAATTCTCTCCCCTGAAATGTTTTTCAAGTAGATGGCTCGCTTAAAGCCTATAACACACGGTACTCTTCATTTGAAGCACTTTTTCCGTGAGACGTCTTCCCCGCGCATCGCCCCCGGCTCGAGGACAATGCACGAGGCTTCACAGCAAAAAACAATGCTCGAAATCAATACTCGTTGGGCAACTGGGAAAGCTTTTCCAACGTGAAAACGGGACCGTCCTTACAAACATACTCGGTCCCCAGGTTACAGCGACCGCAAATGCCGATGCCACATTTCATCCTCATTTCGAGACTGGAAATGATCCGCTCGGGCGGGAATCCCAGTTCGGTCAGCACCGGCAGGGTGAACTTGATCATGATGGGGGGCCCGCAGATGATGGCGTAGGAATTTTCCGCGCTCGGGGCCTTCTCCTTGGTCACCGCCGGCACGAAACCCACGTTGTACTTCCAGTTGGGGTCGTTGCTGGAATCCACGGTGATGTGCATGTCGATGTCGTCCCGCTGTTCCCAGGCCGCCAACTGGTCCTTGTAGAGCAAAAGGCCGGGGGTCCGGGCGCCGTAAACCACGTCGATCTTCCCGAAACGGGAGCGGTTTTCGGGCTGCAACATGTACTCGATGGACGAGCGCAGGGTCGTGAAGGCAAAACCACCGCCGATGATGACGATATTCTTGCCCTCGAGCGTTTCCCAGGGGTACCAGTTGCCCAGGGGGCCGCGCACACCCATGATGTCGCCGACCTGCATGTTGTGCATGTAGCTCGATACCTTCCCCACCTTGTTGACCGTGAACATGATGAAGCCTTTTTCCGTGGGGGACGAGGCGATACCGATGGGGATTTCGCCCTGGCCCGGCACGGAAAGCTCGGCAAACTGGCCGGGAATGTATTTGAAGCTCTCTTCGTCTTCCTTGTTGAGAAAGACGAACTTGAACGTCTTGAGATTGCGATCTTCCGTTTCCGTCACGATGGACTCGATACGGACAGGATAAGGCAGATAAGGATTCCTCACCTTCGTTCCTCCATTTATGAGCGCGCAGGTCTAACAACTGCAGGCTGCGGACATGAGGCGAGCCACATGTCGAATGTCGATGTTGACCGGGCAGGACTTCACACAGCGACCACAACCCACGCAAGTCGGTCCGTTTCCGTACTTTTCGGGATAGTACTTGAGCTTGTGCATGAACCGCTGCCGAACCCTCTGAAGCTTTTGAGAGCGCGGATTGTGACCCGACCCATGGAAGGTGAACAGGGGAAACATGCAGGAATCCCACATTTTCAAGCGGTCTCCCGCATCTCCCTGAACTTCGTCCTGAATGTCGAAGCACCAGCAGGTGGGGCATACAAAAGTGCAGGTTCCGCAGTTGATGCACGCGAACTGGACCTCATCCCAAAGGGGATCGTTGAAAAGGTCCAGGGTCTTTTTCTCGTAGATGGGCTTCATATCGAATACCTGGCCCATGCCGTCCTCGGCCGCTTTTTTGAGCTGGGCTTCCTTTTCTGCGGCGGGGGTCGGCACCGCTTGAGCGCCCTTCACGGCCCCGATGCATTCTTTGCCCTTGTCCGTGACGGCACGGATCACATAGCCGTCTCCCACATCCACCATGAGCGCGTCCAGTCCCGATGTATCGAAGGGGCCGGTACCCACCGTGGTACAAAAACAGGTGTTGCAAGGGGTGTTGCAGGCAAGCCCCACCAGGGTGGTGGTTTTTCTTCTTTCCACCCACCAGGGGTCCTTGATGGTTTCCGTGTCGAAGTTGCAGTCGTCCAGTTGAAACGCCTTGGCGTCACAGGGACGGATGCCCAAAACCACTCGAGGCGAGTAATCCTTGGGAGCTTCCTTGACGATGCAACACTCGGGATCGTCCTTGGCCAGGGAATAGGTGAACATCCTTTCACATTGAGGATGAAAAAGCTCCTTTGGCGAAAGGCGCGTGTTCTGAAAGCCGAGGTCTATGTCTTCCGGTTTCTCCAGCCGGGCAAACTCATGATACATCCCTTGAAACACGGGTCCATAGACACGACCGCGGCTCATGAGCTGTCCTACGACTTCTGGAAATTTTTCTTTGGAGATATAAATTTCCGACATGAATTCAATCCTTTTTCAGCAGAGTTCTTCTACCCGTGATCGACTGTTGGATGAAAAAGCCGCTCCCAGGTCCAACAAGGTCCATACATTCATGCGTCTCCATGGGTACCGCGACGCAAAACGCCGCCGGCCGGGAGACGGGATCACTTGATGAATCCCTGGGGATCATCGGGTCGATAGAAGTCGAGAGCCGGGCGCACATCCGGGTTGATCCCGGCTTCGTAATCGAACAGTTCCTTGACGTCCTTCTCGAGCTTCTTATTGAATTGGCGTACCTTGATGCCCACGGGACAGGCCCTCTCACAGGAGCCGCAATCGGTACAACGCCCCGCCAGGTGGTAAGCCCTCAAAAAGTGAAAGGTGCGCGTGTCGGTGGGATCAGTGGATTTTCCCACCCACTGAGGCCGCGACTCATCCACGAAGCAGGTCGGGCAATAGCATGCCGGACAGGCGTTGCGGCAGGCATAACAGCGGATGCACCCGGAGATGAGATCGTCGAAATATTTCCATTTCTCCTCGGCACCCATGGCCTCGATCTTCCTCACGTCGGCGTAACGATCAACGTCTTTCTGCTCCTCCACCAGGTCACCCACCAGCTCATCGTAAATGACGGGATTGCGGTGGATACAGATGGCACAATTTTCCTGGAGGAATTCCTTACGATCCAGCGTCAAGTTCCAGTCACGGCCCTTAATCTGAATTTCCTTTTCCGTTTCCTCGACGGTCAAAGGCTCCTTGCCCTTGAGTTCGCCGTTGATGCGACGCTTGTCGATCATCCCCTTGCAGGGGACTCCGATGATGTGGAGGTTGTCGCGTTTGACCTGGTTCTCGACAATGTGCTCCACGATGTTTCTCGAATCGCACCCCTTGGCCACAACGGCAACGCGATCCGTCCTCTTGGTGAGATAATTGGCGAGGTTCACACCACAGTTGCCGTCCCACATGAGCTGATCGACCTGTTCGGCCGTTTTGGCAAGGTAGGGCTCGTTCATGAAGGGAATGGTGCCCTTGCGAAATCCGATCACCACATCCGCCTTGCCCTCACTCAACAAGCGTTTCGCCGCCTCTCGAATCCGTTCGGTATATGCTTGCATCTACGCCACCTCAGCTTGCTTTTTGATGAAATGTCGAGCCGGACCTGCTTCCTTGACCGTACGGATCACTTCGCGAGCCACATCGGCAAACTTGGTGGATTCCGCGGAAGAAATCCATGAAAAATGGAGACGTTTGGGCTCGATGCCCATATGCTCCAACATGTTTTTCAAAAGGGCAAATTTCCGGCGCGCGTAGAGGTTCCCCTCGATGTAATGGCAATCTCCGGGGTGGCATCCGGACACCCATACCCCATCCGCGCCGTGACGCAGGGCGGAAAGAATGAATTTAGGATTGATTCGACCTGTACAAGGTACTCTGATGACACGAAAGTTCGGCGGATACTGCATGCGGCTGACGCCTGCGAGGTCCGCCGCCCCATACGAACACCAGTTGCACAGGAAGGCTACGATTTTCGGTTCCCAATCGGACATGTAAGTTCTCCTATTTCAAACTGAAACTGAAGCGACACTCGCGCTCGATTGTGCTCCAACTTTCCAAAAGGGCTTCAGCTCGTTTCAAACTCTCTCTCAAACCGAGCCATGGGCAGAGGAAGTCCGACTTCATCCGCCCATGAAAAAAAAGGCTCGAAGAATGGATCAAACATTATCGATCATGGCAAAAATCTGGGAGTCATCGAAGCCTCGCAGCCCGATGGCACCCGAACGGCACGAAGCCACGCAAAGCCCGCAGCCCTTGCAAAGAGCCGGGTTGATTTCCGCCTTGCCCGCATCCCGCCCCGTCTCGATGAAACGCGGCGCACTGAACGGGCAGATGCTCACACAAACCCCGCAGCTGCTGCAATCGATGGGCCTCGTGTAGGCCACCATCCCACTGAAGAAAATCGAGTCGCGAGCCAGGAGGGTCGCGGCGCGGGCCGACGCAGCCTTGGCCTGAGCGATGCTCTCGTCAATGGCCTTGGGATAGTGGGCCAGACCGCATAAAAACACACCGTCCGTGGAGAAATCCACGGGACGCAGCTTGGCATGGGCCTCGATGAAAAACCCTTCCGCGTTGACCGGTACCTTGAAAAACTGAGACAGGGCATCGGTTTCATTGGGAAGGATGGCCGTCGCCAGCGTCACCAGGTCACTCACCACACGGATGGGCCGCTGAAGGATGGGATCGAACACGGTCACCTGGACCTTGTCGTTCACCACTTCCACCTGGGGCTTGTTGTCCAGGGAGTAGCGGATGAAGATCACACCTTTCTTGCGGGCTTCCTGGTAAATCAATTCACGTTCCCCGTAAGTCCGCATATCCCGGTAGAGCACATACACATCACTTTCGGGATTGAGCTTTTTCAGCTCGAGAGCGCTCTCCACGGAATGGGTGCAGCAAACTCGGCTGCAATAGGGACGGTCAGGTTCTCGCGAGCCCACGCACTGAATGAAAACGGCACTGTTGATGCTCTTGAGACTGGGATCTTTCTCAGCGAACCGCTGATCCAGTTCCTGATGCGTCACGATACGGGGATGTTTTTTATAGCAATATTCCTCGGGTTGCAGTTCTCGACCACCCGTGGCGATGATGGTGACCCCGTGCTCGACGAGTTCCGGTTCACCGCCGTTTTGAATGGTAGACTTGAAATTCCCTACAAACCCGTCCACGTTTTTCAGTTCACTGTTCAGGTAAAGCGTGATGTTGGGGTGGTTTTCCACTTCTTTGGCCAGCTCATCCACATAGGCCGGGATGCTCTCGCCCCTCCAGGTCTGGAACAGCTTCCTCGCCTGGCCGCCCAACTGTGCAGACCTCTCCACGAGGTACACGGGATACCCCTGGTCCGCCAGTTCCTTGGCCGCCACCATGCCGGCAACACCGCCGCCGACCACCATGGCCTTCCTCGTCACTCCCAGTTCCGATTCCTTGAGGGGTTCGAGGAGGGCTACCTTGGAAACGGCCATGCGCACCAGGTCCATGGCTTTCTCCGTGGCTTTCACGGGATCGCCCGAATGCACCCAGGAATCCTGGTTTCGAATGTTGGCCATTTCAAAGAGGTACTTGTTCAGTTCCGCGTTGGCCAGAGTCTCCTGGAAGAGAGGCTCGTGAGTACGAGGCGTACAGGCAGCCACCACCACGCGGTTGATCCCCTGTTCCTTGATCACCTGGGCCATTTTCACCTGGGTGTCCTGGGAACAGGTATAGAGATTGTCTTCCACATAAGTCACATAAGGCAGGGTACGGGCATATTCCCGCACCTTGGGAATGTTCACGATGCCGCCGATGTTGATACCGCACTGGCACACAAACACGCCGATGCGGGGGCGTTCACCGATGATATTTCTTTCCGTGGGCTTTTCCTTGACCGTGGCTTCGGTCCAGCGCGCGTCGCTCAAAAGGAGGCTGGATGCCGACGCCGCCGCCGATGCTTCCATCACGGACTGGGGAATGTCCTTGGGACCCTGGAAGGTTCCGCAGACATACACACCTTCCCGCGAAGTGGCCACGGGGGTGAAACTGTCGGTTTTGACGAAACGGTTTTCATTGAGGTCGATACCAAGCTTTTCAGCAAGCTCGATGCCTTCCTTCCCTACCTGGAACCCTACGGAAAGGATCACCAGGTTGAACACTTCCTGCTTGACCTGGCCGGTTTCATCCGCATAGGTGATTTCGAGGTCTCCATCCCCCACCGGTTCCACCGAATGGACGCGCGACCGGATAAATCGCACGCCTTCTTCCTTGGCCTTGTCGTAATACTGCTCGAAGTCTTTTCCGTAAGTGCGCATGTCCATATAGAAGATGGACGCCTCCATGCCGCTGTGCGAATGCTCCTTGGCGATGACGGCTTCCTTGATGGCATACATACAACACACGCCCGAACAGTAGGGATTGTCACAGTGGTGCGTGTCTCGGGAACCCACGCATTGCAACCAGGCGACCTTTCTGGGCTCTTCCCGGTCGTAGGGCCGCATGAGATGGCCCATATAAGGACCGGAAGCACTGAGAATACGCTCGAACTCCATACTGGTGATCACGTTGGGAAGTTGAGCGTAGCTGTAGGTATCGAAATGAGAAGGATCGAACACGTCGTTACCGGTGGCCAAAATGACGGACCCGATCTTCACTTCGGTGTAGCGGGCCTGATCGTCGTACTTGATGGCCTGGGCCAGACACACTTTTTCACAAAGGCCGCACCCGATACAGATGTCCGTATCGATGGCAAAAACCAGGGGCACGGCCTGAGCATAGCGGATATAGGTAGCCGCACGCTTGTCCAGTCCACAGTTGTGCTCGTTGACGCTTGTCACGGGGCACACCTTGGCGCAGTCGCCGCAACCGGTGCAGCGCAGCGGATCGATGTACCTCGGTTGAGTTTTGAGCTTTGCCGTAAAGTTTCCAGCTTCCCCCTCCAGAGAATCAACGGAAGAGTTGGTGATGATATTTACATTATGATGCCGGCCGACCTCGACCAGTTTGGGTGAGATGACTCACATGGCACAGTCGTTGGTCGGGAACGTCTTGTCCAGCTGAGCCATGATCCCGCCCACGGTGGGTGAGCGGTCCACGAGATGGACGTAATAACCTGAATCTGCCAGGTCCAGGGCCGCCTGCATGCCGGCGATGCCGGCTCCGACGACCATTACAGCGCCGACTTTATTGTTATTGCTAGCGTTCATCATTTTTATCCTGCTGTCGTTTCCTCTGCTACTTTAGCGTTTACGGGCAGCACCCCGAAGACCGGGAACCTGTATCGAAGCCCCCTCCCCTCGCGGCGTCCGCCCCATCACACAAACCACGCGGACCTATGCCGCCAGCCTGATGAACTTCGGTGTGGTCCCTTCGTAGCCGTGAAACTCGATTTTACCGGCCTTTTCGATGTCACCGAGCAGCTGAGACACCGTGTAAATCGGCAGCCCGCTCTTGCCTGCGATTTCGCGCACTGATTGCGGCCCATCCTTGAGAACCTCCAGGATCATGGCTTTCTGATACTCTTCTTCCGTCGCCTGATCCACCAGCTTCTCATAAGCCGCATCGTCCAACTTATGGTGATACACATTCTCCCGCTCGGTGAGCTGCCGATCCATGCCCAAAAGCCACCTGAGGCGAGGAGAATTCAATGCTCCCTCCACAGCGGCCAGCTTCAACTGATGCTCCTTGGGATCGAAGGGGCCCTTTTCACCGATGACAGCGCTCAATTCCTTTACAAAATCCGCGAAAATCTGTCCCTCCGCGGCACTCACCCATCTCAGGTGCATCCTGTCACTGCCGATACCGGCCAGTTCCAGCAACCGGGACACAACGCGCATACGCTTCTGGGTATAAACATTACCTTCCAGGTAATGACAGTCGCCGAGGTGTCAACCAAAGACGAAGACACCGTCAAAGCCGCTCTTCAACCCCTCCACCACGTGAGTGGGATCGACGCGGCCCGAGCACATGGTGCGGATGACCCGGATGGTCGGCGGGTATTGAAAGCGGGACACGCCCGCCAGGTCGGCCCCGGCATATGCACACCAGTTGCATAGGAAGGCCAGAATCTTCGGCTCGAAAGTTTGACTCATTTCACATCTCCTGTTTCATGGGGCTCCGGAGCCCCGCAAGGCCCCGGAGGATTCAAGAGGTTCAAAAAACAGCTATCTATCGATATCTATTGACGTGCACCACCCGCACGAATCGCAGCACAGATTTGACGGTCACGGAAATGCATCATGTCGATGGCTTTCATGGGACACGACGCGGCGCAAACACCGCAGCCCTTGCAGGATGCGGAAATGGTTTCAGCTCGATACCCCTTGCCGACGATTTTGTGCAGCCGAATGGCCCCGAAGGGACAGGAAGCTTCACAGAGTCCGCAGCCGATACACATATCCTGGTTCACCACGGAAACAACCGGCTCGACCTCGACATAGGGCTTGGCCAGCACGCTCGATGCCCGAGCCGCCGCCGCCTGGGCCTGGGCGATGGACTCCTCGATGGGCTTGGGATAATGCGCCAGACCGGCAATGAACACGCCGTCCGTGGCAAAATCCACCGGGCGCAGTTTCATGTGGGCTTCCAGGAAGAAGCCGTCTTCATTGAGGGGCACCTTGAAGAACTTGGCCAGCTCTTCCTGGCCCTTGGGAATGATGGCCGTGGCCAGGTTGAGGTAATCCACATCGATCTTGATGGGACGCCCCAGGATATGGTCCTTGACGGTGAGCCGCAATTTTTCCTTGCCGCCGTCCTTCACGGCTTCCACGGTCGGCTTTTCATCCTGGTTGAAACGAATGAAAAGAACGCCCTGCTCGCGGGCCTTTTTGTACAGGTCTTCCCGTCCGCCGTAAGTACGCATGTCGCGATACAGGATGTAAACATCCAGGTCCGGCTTTTTCGCCTTGAGGTCCAGTGCCTGTTGCACCGAAGCGGTACAGCAGATTTTCGAGCAGTAGGGACGTTCGGGTTCGCGGGACCCTACACACTGGATGAAGGCCACAGCTTCCGCCTCGTCCAGCTTTTTGGGGTCTTCCTCAAGCATTTTTTGCAAGTCGTGCCAGCGGCTCACGCGATCATTTTGACCGTAGAGGTACAGATCGGGAGCCAGGGAATGAGCGCCCGTGGCGATAATGGCCACCCCGTGCTCCAATTCGCGAGCCGCGCCGTCGGTCTGCACCGTGGTCTTGAACTGCCCCACGAAGCCGGAAACATCGGTCACCTTGGCGCCCTTGAGCACCTCGATATTGGCATGCTTTTCGACCTTGTCCACCAGTGCCTTGACGTAGGAAGCAACATCTTCGCCTTTCCAGGTCTTATGCACCTTGAGGGCATGGCCGCCAAGTTCGGGCTTTTCCTCGACAAGGTAGGTCTTGAAGCCCTGGTCCGCCAGGTTCACGGCGGCGCTCATGCCCGAAACACCACCGCCGATCACCAGGGCATCCTGGTTCAAATCGACCCTCATGCGCTCGATAGGTTCGAGCAACGCCACCTTGGCCACCGCCATGCGCACCAGGTCCTTGGCCTTTTCCGTGGCCTTTTCGGGTTCGGCCTGATGCACCCAGGAATCCTGGTCGCGAATGTTGGCCAGTTCAAAAAGATAACGGTTGAGGCCCGCCTCGCGGATGGTTTCCTGGAAGAGGGGCTCATGGGTGCGGGGCGTACAGGCCGCCACCACTACGCGGTTGAGCTTGTGTTCCTTGATGGCATCGCGAATGATCTGCTGCGTGTCCTGCGAACAGGTGAAAAGGTTTTCCGCCACGTAAGCCACTCCGGGGAGGGACCGGGCATATTCCTTCACCCCTGGAACATTCACCACGCTGCCGATGTTGATGCCGCAATGGCAGACAAAAACACCGACACGCGGCTCTTCTTTTTCCACATCCTCCTCGGCCGGGTAGGTCTTTTCCTGGGTGAGGGTGCCCCGCACGGAAGAAAGCAGGGCGGCGGATGCCGCAGATGCCGCGGATGCTTCCATGACCGAGTAGGGAATGTCCTTGGGACCGGAAAAGGCGCCACAGGCGAAAACACCTTCTTTCGAAGTGGCCACGGGCGTGAAGCAGCTCGTTTGCGCAAACCCATCGGCATCGAGCCCCACTCCGATTCTTTCCGCCATTTTCTTCAGTTCGTCGCCGATTTCCAGGCCGATGGACAAAACCACCATGTCGAAGACTTCACTTTGAAGCTGACCGTTTTCGTCGGCATATTCGAGCACCAGGTCATCGGTACCGGGAAGGGTGGCCACACTGTGGATACGGGACCGGATGAAGCGTACCCCCGTCTCTCCTTTGGCCCGGTTGTAATAGCGCTCGAAATCCTTGCCGTAAGTGCGCATGTCCATGAAGAAGATGGCCGTATCGAGCCCTTCCTTGGAATGCTCCTTGGCGATGACCGCTTCCTTGATGGCGTACATACAGCACACGCCGGAACAGTAGCCGTGAGCCCCATGGTGGATGTCGCGGGACCCCACGCACTGGAGCCAGGCAATCTTTTTGGGCTCCTTCTTGTCGGAAGGACGCACCAGGTGGCCTTCGAAGGGACCCGAAGCACTCAGGATGCGCTCAAACTGCATGCTGGTGATCACGTTGGGATATTTCCCGAAACCGTAGGTATCATAGACTTCGGGGCTGAAGGCCTTGAAGCCGGGGGCGAGAATGACGGAACCCACCTGGACGGTGTGCGTCTGAGGCTTCTGATTGAAATCAACAGCACCGGCGGGACAGAACTTTTCACAGGCGCGGCACTTGCCGTTTTTGAAATAAATACAGTTGTCCTCGTCGATGGCATACTTGAGAGGAACCGCCTGGGGATACTTGACGTAAGCCGCCTTGCGAGGTCCCAGGCCTTCATTGAAGGTGTCCTCGACCTTCTTGGGGCACTTTTCGGCACAGACCCCGCAGGCGATGCACTTTGTCGTATCGATGTATCTCGGGCGTTCCTTCACCGTCACGGTGAAATTGCCGGCCTCTCCATCGAGGGCTTCCACATCGCACAGGGTCATGAGTTTAATGTTGAGGTGACGGCCCCCTTCCACCAGCTTGGGGGAAAGGATACACATGGAACAGTCGTTGGTCGGAAAAGTCTTGTCCAACTGCGCCATCACACCACCAATGGAAGGGCTGTTTTCCACCAGGTAAACGTAGTAGCCCGACTCCGCCAGATCGAGAGCCGACTGCACCCCGGCGATACCGCCTCCAACCACCATTACCGCGCCAGTTACTGGCTGAGATGCTTTTTTTTCATTCATGAACATCCACTCCGTAAGGGAACTTTTGAGAAGGCCCGCTGTTGCCTCGAGTTGAAAATATCCTGCTCCTTACAAAAAACGTTTGAAGTTTGCGCATATTGCTAATGTGATTACAATCACAAAACAAAACCATAAAAAAACCCATTCCCCTCGAAACACGAGAGCCCCAGCCACTGCCGCCCGACCAAAAAAATCACGTCAACCCTTCGCATGATCTGATAATGGGGAAGCAGACAATGGACAAACCGGACACCTCGTAAGGGAAATGGGAAAATTTCCACTCCTGCTCTTCGCTCTCACACCCGGCAGCCATGAGAAACACCTGGAAATTTCGACTCACCGACAAAATATATAAGAGCATGGAGCAAGCTCACACCATCTGAGAATTCAAACCGTTTCTTAAACCAGTTGCATCATTCAAGTCAAGCTGCTTGATAAGAAAAGCACATGGATTTTCCTGCACCCCCATGAGATCGGCAGCTGTCATGGAAACTCGTCCCCCATCTGAAATGAGTTGAGCTGAGCCTTCAATACTGTCATAGTACTCCATGTGTAAATTTTTCCTCCGATTCTCAAGCTCCGGCCTGGGAACCAAAAGCAGCTCGTTCCCTCGTTCCCAAGCTCCGCTTGGGAACGAGAAGCAAAAACCAGATTACACTTTCACCATGAGGGGGTCTTTATCATGATCAAAACCTTGGGGGTCATGACCAGCGGAGGCGATTCTCCAGGAATGAGCGCGGCCGTGAGGGCGGTGGTTCGAAGAGCCATTCAGAGAGGCCTGACCATTTACGGCATTTACGACGGGTACGAAGGTCTGGTCAAGGGGGGGGACGCCGTCAAACCCCTCTCGTGGAACGATGTGGGAGGGGCACTCCAAAAGGGAGGCACCTTCCTGGGCACCGCCCGGTCGGAAAAGTTCCGGTCTCCCGAAGGCCGCAGGCTGGCAGTCCGGAACATGCTCGAGTTGGGACTGGATGCATTGATCGTCGTGGGAGGCGACGGGTCGCTCATGGGGGCCCACGTCCTGGCCGACGAGTGGCGGGAGCATGTGGAAGCACTGACCAAAGGCCTGGTCAAGGATGATGACGAAGAAAGCGAAAACGAGGGCCGGGACGAAGGCGAGGAAGAAACCGCCCCTGCCGCCCCCCCTCCTTCCCTGAAAGTCATCGGCCTGCCGGGCTCCATCGACAACGACCTCCACGGCACGGACATGTCCATCGGAGCCGATACGGCCCTCAACCACATCGTGCGGGCCATCGACAACCTGGCGTCCACGGCGGCGTCCCACCAGCGCACTTTCATCCTGGAAACCATGGGCAGGCATTGCGGCTACCTGGCCCTGAGCGCCACCCTGGCGGGAGGAGCCTCCTGGGTCCTGGTACCCGAAGAGGAACTCGAACTGCGGTGGCACCAGAAAATGGTGAAGTCCATCGAGAGAGCCCGCGAGATCGGCCGCCCCCACCACATGGTCATCGTGGCGGAAGGCGCCAGGCATCCCGACGGGCTCATCATCAGCTCCAACGAAGTCAAGCAAATCCTGGCGGAAAGGCTCAAGCTCGATGTTCGCGTCACCGTCCTCGGGCATGTGCAGCGGGGGGGAGCCCCCACCGCCTTCGACCGCATCATGGCCACCCGGCTGGGAGTGGCAGCCGTGGACACCCTGGTGAACGCCCCCGATGCCGACCATTGCCACATGCTGGGACTGATCAAAAATCGCGTGGTGGCCACCCCCCTGGTCGAGGTGGTGGAAAAGAGCCAGGCCGTCCGGGCGGAAGTGGAAAACGGAAACTACGCAAGGGCTCAGGAATTGCGCGGCGGCTCCTTCATCCAGACCCTCGAACTGGTCAAGACGCTCACGCGCATCACCCCCGCCCAGGAATGCACCCACGAAGGAACGGTGGCCATCCTCACGGGAGGCGCCGATTCTCCGGGAATGAACACGGCCGTGAGCGTGGCGGCCCGCTGCCTCATCAACCAGGGAGCCTCCGTTCTTGGTGTTCGGGACGGCTTCGTGGGGCTCATCAAGGGGCGGCTCACCCCCCTGGACTGGAACGAACTGGTGCTCTGGGTCAACCGGCCGGGATCGGAAATCGGAACGGCCCGCGTGGATTTCAAGGAAACCGACTACGCGGAAATCGCCGCCAACATCCGCCGCCACAACATCCGGGGACTCATCGCCATCGGAGGCTGGGGCACCTACCGAAAGGTGGCTCAACTGGTGGAACGGCGCCGGGAATTCGACGAACTCAACATTCCCATGGTCCTCCTGCCCGCGACCATCGACAACAACCTCCCCGGCACCGAATTTTCCATCGGAGTGGACACGGCCTTGAACAACATCGTCGAAGCGGCGGACAAAATCCGCCACACGGCGGGGGCCACCCGCCGCACCTTCATCGTGGAAGTCATGGGCCGCAGGTGCGGCTTCCTGGCGCTCATGAGCGCCCTGGCCACGGGAGCCGAAAAAGCCTACCTGCCCGAATACGGCATCAGCCTGGCCGAACTCAACGAAGACGTCAAGACACTCAAAAAGAGCTTCGATGGCGGAAAGCGCATGGTCATCTTCATGCGCAACGAACATTCCTCCCGGCGCTACACCACGGATTTCATTCAGCGGCTCATGGAAGAGGAGAGCAAGGGACAGTTCGAAGTGCGCACCGCCATCCTGGGGCACGTCCAGAGGGGCGGGCTCCCCACGGCCTTCGACCGCATCCTCGCCAGCCGCCTGGGAGCCAACGCCGCCTTCCACATGCTCGATGTCCTGAAAAACGGGAACTCGGAGGTGTACGCCATGGGCCTGCGCGGAAGGGGCATCGAAAAAGTACCTATCGAGGAAGCCTTCGCGGAGATGGACACGGAAAGCGGCCGCCCCAAACACCAGTGGTACCTGGACCTCAAGGAAGCAGCCGACGCCCTGGCCCGGGGATATTGAAGGCTGCGGATTCCATTTATCGTTCCGGGGAACATTCCCATGACCGGAGGCAGATGGGGCCATCCCATACATACCCATGCAAGTGGTGCGGGCGTTTCAAAATGTAGGCTGGTCCATTACCGGGCAATAAGGTAAGCGAGGACGGCAACCATGCACTCCAACACGCAAAATTCCGACGTCCATCGAGGAGCCTTTGCTCGAATTCTCAGAGCCCTGGCCGTGGTGTCCTTTCGTTACAATGTCATTTGCAACCTCCAGATCCACGAACAGGAGCGCGTGTATAACGACATTGCCCGGAAAGTTTCCGACGGAACGTATTCCAGGTCGCAAGAAGTGATCGCTGCTCTGATGGATGTGTATCCCCATGACGACCAGTTCAAGGCGCGTTTTCTCGAAAGGAAGTTCGAACAACCAACAGCCGGGACAAAAAGGTGGTGCGGTATATCCTTTTCGAGCAGGACACCGGCCCTTGCATTCAGGCGATCCAAGGCGTGCTCTCGGCTGGATTGCAAAGCTTCCCGAGCAGAAAACACGAATCGTTTTTCAAGCGGCTTTCAGTGTGAAATTCACACAAACGGCATCAAAGGGAAATTCAATGCGGCCATTGTCCGTCTTTTGCAAAATACCCACATCGAGAAGCGCATGCACGTCGCCATGAACCGCTTTCACGTCCCGCCCCAACCGTCGCGCGGCCTCACGCAGGGTCATCGGCCCGGCGCCGGTCATCATGTCGAGCAGTTCCCAGCGCTTGCCGGTGAGCACTTTAAACAGAAGAGCAGCAGATTCGAAGCTGATAAAAACACCTTGCGGTTCTCCTTCGCATGATCGAAGGAACCGCCGGTTAGCCTCTTCGCGAGAAGATATCCCCAGCGTGACGGTGCGCATTTTAGTACCTCCAGTTGTCCACATCGTTCCAGAAATCATCGAGCAGGGCTTGAGGCGTGGTGAAAGCGTATGGAATTTCTTGGTCTCCTAATATGCTTGTGATCGCCCTTGCCCCGCTCGTTGTCATATCGCAGCACGCAATGACCATGTACCACAAAGGCCAGGCGGTACTCGAACGCATGCAGGCTCCCTGCAACAGGAAAGGTCAATCGCCACACCACCATTTCAACGAAAGCACTTTCGGAAACGGCGTGTCGTTCTTTGAGCATCAATTCAACATCCATGTTGTCAATAATACCAACACCGGCCGATGCCGTCAATCACCACAATCATCCTTCCTGTTGAGGAATTGTGCCCTTTGCCTCTCTTGACCGACTTAGGGCTTTAGCCCGCCGCAAGCCTCGCCACTTCGGTGGCAGAGGTTAGGCGCTTTCCGGCTTCAGCCAAAATGTGTTTTTGTTGCATTATGAAGCTATGTTCTGTACAGTTTTTCTGCGTGTTCGCAGTTCACAACCCGAAGGCCCACGGGCAGACTAGACGGATCAGAACCAGACGAACACGGGTTCTTTGAAACTCAAGATAGCGGGTTGTGCCGGGAAGTCCGGCATGTAAAATCTTGAACGCCGCTTTGAACCAAGCATAGTGGACCGGCTGCTCTTTTTAGAGTAAGCGGAGTACGCTTAGACGCCGAGACACCGGCCGGGGGAACATTCCCCTGCAGCTTGCAGAACATTGCAAGAAGCCGCCTCACTTCAGTGAGAGCGGAGTGTCACAATGCACGCCGATCATTCTATTTCCGTGGAGCGGCATTGGGGACCACGGCGCCGTGGACGGCAACCCGATCCGGCCCAACACCGGATCATGGATGCAAACTGAAAAGAAAAATCATCACCATGCGCCTGCTCATGATCGACAACTACGATTCCTTCACCCACAACCTGGTGCAGCTCTTCTATGAGTTCCATGTGGAAGTGATCGTGCGCAGGCACGATGCCGTCACAATCCGGCAGATCGAAGCGCTGGCTCCCCACTGGATTTGCGTCTCGCCGGGTCCCAAGGACCCTTGCCGGGCGGGCATCAGCAAGGAAGTCATCGCCCGCCTGGGCCGGGACATTCCCACCCTGGGCGTCTGCCTGGGCATGCAGGCCGTCAACGAAGTTTTCGGGGGCACAACGGGCAGAGCCCCTGTGCCCGTTCACGGAAAGCGGTCCTCGATCCGGCACGACGGGGAAAGCATTTTCGCGGGCATCCCCTCCCCTTTCCAGGCCGCACGTTATCACTCCCTTTGCGTGGCTGGCCGGGGTTCTTCACTGAAAGTCCTGGCCCACTGCCGGGAAGACGGTGTGATCATGGGCCTGGCCCACGAACGCCACCCCATCGTGGGGGTTCAATTCCACCCCGAATCCTTCATGACGGAATACGGACCGGAACTCATTGCCGGTTTCCTCGCCCTCCATCCAGAGTGGAAGCCCCTCCCCTCGTCACCATTGCTGAAACCGGCGGAAGACAGGTTTCCCAGGGCGATACTTCCCCGCCCGGAGTCCCCATCCCATTCCCCGCCCTTTCCTTCCCGCCGGCAGGCAACGCCATGACCGCCAGGGGCTTTCCCATCGCCGACATCCGGAGCGTGAACGTGCGCCTCATGGAGGAAAACGCGGACGACGACCGGTTCCTTCAACTGGCCCGCCCCATCGCCCCTTTCGCCCACTGTGTTTTCCTCCTCAGCGGCGGCCCCTTGCGAACCGACTCCATCAACCGCTATTCCCTGGCCGCCTGGAACCCACACCTGGTTCTGCGCACCCGAGGGGACGGCTGCACCCTCTCCACGGGCCGCGAAACATTTTCCACCATCGCACCCCCCCTGAGCATCCTGGACAAAATGTTTCTCGACGGCTCGCGAGGAATCCCGTTCCAATGCCCCCCTTTTTCCGGCGGCGCCCTGGGATACTTCTCCTACGACCTGAAAAATTCCCTGGAAAAGCTCCCCACATCCGCCAGTGACCCGCTGGGCCTGCCCGACATTTATCTCATGTGGCCTCGCCGCCTGCTCATCCACGACCGGGCTACACGACGGATTCACGAGATGGACCTCCGGTACGAGCCATACGACGACACGCCGCACGACGAACACGAACGATGTGCCGGGGACGACGGCGGTGCGGGTGATCCGTGTGGTCTGCATGGTCTGCATGGTACGACCGGCCAAAAGGAGCGGGCGAGCAACCCTTTGGAATCCCCATGGCCCTTGTGTGAATGGGATGCAGCCTTCCGGGTGGGGCCTCTGCAAAGCAATTTCACGCGAAAAGAATACCTCACGGCGGTGGAAAAGGTCAGGGACTACATCCGTGCGGGAGATGCGTACCAAGTCAACCTGTCGCAGAGGTTCGACTGTGCGTTCCAGGGGAACCCCTTCGACCTGTGGGTCGCCCTCTTCCGAAGGAATCCGGCGCCGTTTTATGCCTTTGTCAACGCGGGGGACCACCAGGTCGTCTCCACATCCATGGAGCGCTTCCTGCGCCTCGAGGGGGGCCTGCTGGAAACCCGCCCCATCAAGGGCACGCGCCCTCGCGGAAAGACGGAGGAAGAAGACCGGGCGCTGGCTCACGAGCTGCTCGACCACCCCAAGGACGACGCGGAGCTTTCCATGATCGTGGACCTGGAGCGCAACGACCTGGGGCGGGTGTGCGCCCCTCGAACGGTGCGCGTCATCGAGCACAAGCGTCTCGAATCCTACCGCAACGTCCATCACCTGGTTTCCATCGTCACGGGGGAACCCGTCCCAGGGACGACTTTGGGGGATATTTTGAAGGCCGCCTTTCCCGGCGGGTCCATCACGGGATGCCCCAAGATCAGAGCCATTGAAATCATTGATGAAATCGAACCCCACGCACGCCACATCTACACGGGCTCTTTGGGTTACCTGGGCATTCACGGCAACATGGACCTGAGCATTGCCATACGCACCGCGTTGGTTCACCGGGGCAGGCTGTATTTTTCCGTGGGGGGCGGCATCGTTTACGATTCGGATCCTCGGGAGGAATACGAAGAAACCCTGCACAAGGGGCTCACTTTTTTCCAGACCCTGCAAGCCTTGAACGAAGAGGCCCCATGAACCCTGACACGCACCTCGACTCCTGGCTGTGGCTCGATGGCCGATTCGTCCGAGAAAGGGAGGCCGCCGTCTCCCCCCTGGACCGGGGATTCCAGTTCGGAGACGGTCTTTTTGAAACCATCCGCATGGAAACGGGCCGCCCCCTCTACCTGAAACGGCACCTGGAGCGCCTGGAGCGTTCCCTGGCCGACCTGCGCATTTCCGTGCAATCGCCCCCCCACTGGCATGCCGTCCTCGTGGAACTGGCGGAACGCAACGGGGCGGCCGGGCAGGTCGCCGCCGCCAAGATCATCGTGACGCGGGGAGTGGAGGCACGCATGGGGCTTCCTCGATCCGCATCCCCCACCCTCTGTTGTTTCCTGAGACCCTTCGCCGCGCCCGGAGAAGAAGCTTACGAATGCGGCATCCGCCTCCACCTTTTCCGGGAAGGCCATGCACCGTTTACGGCTCGACACAAATCCCTGAGCTACCTTTTTTTCCAGGCGGCTCGCCAGGCCGCCCTGGACGCGGGCCGAGACGAATCCATCCTCATGGACCACCAGGGAAGAATCACCGAAGCTTCCATGGGAAGCCTGCTGTTCAGGATGGAAAGCGGGTGGGTCGTTCCCCGAAGCCCCCACCGTCTGCCGGGCACCACTCTCGATGCCGTCCGGGAACTGATCGAGGAAACCGGGCAGAGCGTGCGGGAGCGCCCCGTCTTCCCTCGGGACCTGGAGGAAGTTCGAACCCTGTGGGTCCTCAACGCCCTGGTGGGAATCATGCCCGCCAGGGAAGTGGACGGAAAACCGCTGCCCGAACTCGAAAGGGTTCTGGCCCGGAAACTCAGGAATCGTTGGGTGTTGCGGGGACGATAGGAATACCCAACGAAATGGCCGCTTATCCGCCGGTTCGGACCTAACGTAGGGTGGGCACAACGCTTTATTGTGCCCACCCTACGTCAGTCTACCCTTGGATTCGGTAAAAATGCGCTTCCCACTTTGTCCATTATGTCCACAATTCTCCGGACAGAAAAACAATTTTCAGCCAGTTTCTCAGGCAATTCCACAAAATGAAGACACCGGTTGACTCTCCGGGATGTTTCTTTTGGGAAATCGCCCTTGCCTTTGTGTTGGGATCAGGTGTTCGATCCTTGCGAGTCCGGTTCGATTCGACAGAAAAATCCCCGGTTGGCCGGAGTGCCGGTGACGGGGTCCCTGCGGTCGTCGTCGGTCAGGTTGTTGACGTTGGCTTCGGGATCGAGTTCTCCCCAGCCCCACCCGATCCTGATGGAACCCGGGTGGACCTCCTCGCTCATGCGGGCTTTCATTCTGACACGTCCCCGGGGATTGGAAGCCGTCACCCACTGCCCCTCGGCAATGCCCCTTACGGCAGCGTCCCGAGGGTGAAAGTCGATGAAGCCCTCCTGCTCCTGCTTGCGGAGAGACGGAATCCGGAAGAACTGGGTGTGGGTGAAGTGTCTTGTACGCTCACCGCTCATGCCGATCATTGCGTTTTCCCCGCATTCTTCCCGGAAGCTCAAGGGGTCTTCGAAGGTGCCGTCCATAAAAGGAACGGGCGGATGTCCGGCCTGGGCCAGCCGTTCCGAATAAAACTCGATTTTGCCCGAGGGCGTGGCGAAGCCGTCAGTCTTGTGCTTTTCGAACTCGAGGGGGCCGGCGCGCAGGCCGTCCGGGTTCTCATGCAGTGCGGCCACGGTGAGGCCCGAGGGGGCCAGCTGGTGGTCAATGGCTTCCTCGACCGTTTGCCAGGGAAATTCTTCTACCAGTCCCAGGCGCCGCCCCAGATCGAAGGTGATTTCCCAGTCGGGTCGGCTCTCCCCGAGGCACTCGATGACACGGGTTTGAAGTATGACCGGGCTGTTGCGCAGGGAGGCTCGATTGAGCTGGGTCTTTTCAAAACAACTCGATGCCGGCAGAACCACGTCGGCCATTTGAGCGGTCCGGTTCACAAAAAGATCGATCGACACGATGAATTCTAGTTTTTCCATGGCTTTATGCACTCTGGCCGCATCGGTCATGGTCACCACCGGGTTGCCCGATTGGACGACGAGCATCTTGATGGGGTAAGGCTT
This sequence comes from uncultured Syntrophobacteraceae bacterium, assembly GCA_964603955.1. GTDB lineage: Bacteria > Desulfobacterota > Syntrophobacteria > Syntrophobacterales > Syntrophobacteraceae > SLCH01. Next base: position 38,821 of record CAZRWT010000002.1, on the reverse strand, counting down.
TTCTTCAATAATCGCATCGATCAGGCAGGACTGAGAGTGGCGGCCCCAGGTGGGGTGAAAGGTGTCGAAGAGGGGGTGGTCGGCCGTGATGGGGAGGACGTCGGCGGAGAGTCGCTCCCGGAGTTGCATGGGGCGGGCGGGGACGGGCTGGGGTATGAAGTCGCCGCCGTCCAGGTCGAGATTCCCCGTCACGGCTCGCAGCATGCAAACGGCCCGGGTGGCCTGGAAGGCATGAATCTGCATGTCGAGGCCGTTGCCGTCGATGATGCAGGCGGGTTTGGTTACGGCATAGAGGCGGGCTGCCTCCCGGATGGCTTCCGCATCGAGCCAGGCTTCGCGGGCGACTTTTTCTGCGGGAAACTGGGCCGCTGCCGCCTGGAGAGCTTCGAATCCCAGGCCGTACCGGCTGACGAAGCGGGTGTCGTGGAGCCCCCGGGCGATGATTTCGTTGAGCATGGCCATGGCCAGGGGGCCGTCGTGGCCCGGCTTGACCTGGAGCCAGATGTCGGCGGCTTGGGCAAAGGGGGTGCGGATGGGGTCCACGACGATGAGCCGGGCACCCTGCTTCCGGGCGTGGAAGATGGCTTCGCAGGCTCCCGGTGCGGTGTTGCGGTCGTTTTTACCCCAAACGACGATGCATCGGGAAGACTTGGGCTGGGGCAGGGTCATGGCGCCATAGGTGTAAACATGGGCCATGTCTCGAGCCACATGGCATACGGAGCCGTTGCCGATGGTGTTGGGGGAACCGAAGGCGTTCATGAGCCGGTTTGCGTAGTCCCAGGGAGCCCCCCAGTCGGCGGCCATGCCCCGCAGCCAGGCGACGGACCGGGCTCCATGGGCGGCTTTGAAATGGGCAAATTTTTCGGCCGTGAGGCCCAGGGCTTCGTCCCAGGACGCTTCCTGGAAGGCGCCCTTGCGGTTGCGTACAAGAGGCTTCAAAATACGGTCGGGGGAATAAACGATTTCGGAGGCTGCGGCCAGCTTGGGACAATGGAGCCTCTCATGAGGGGGCAAAAAGGATTTTCGCTTTGCCCGGACCAGCTCTCCTTCTTCCACGGTGACCGTCACGGGACAGCAGGCCGAACAAAGACGGCACACGGTATGAGCTTCCATGATTCCTCCTGGATTTGTCTTGTTCGCAGGGTTACATCACTTCTTCTTACACGCTGAGTTCATTTTGAGAAATCACCTCAGCGGATCGCCTTGACGTAACAGCTCCGGATGCTTTCGTAATGGTTGCTGTGAGTTCGAATTTTCCACCTGATCTTGCCGTGATCCTGGACTTGCCAGGTGGGAGAGAGCTTTCCCAGCCGCCCTTCCAGCAGTGCCATCACGTTGTCGTGTCCTCGCCCGGCGAATTCCCCTTCCTCCGTTCCCCCCAGCCATTGCGAAGGGGGGGCCACGTCCGCCGACCAGGAAAAAGGGTCCGAAAAAAGGCACTGGGCCGATTGAGGGCGAGCAACCCGGTTGATCTCCTGGAGATGGGTCAGGGGATCGGGAACCTTGTCCACGATGTTGAGGGAGGACACCGAGTCGAAAAGTCCCGTGCGGAAAGGAAGGGCCAGGGCGTCGGCCACAATGAATTCACAGTTGTCCGTTTTCCAGTGTTCGGGAAAGGACAGAGGCACCCGGGACTTGAGCCGCCCTTCCTCGATCAGTTCCAAAGTGGCGGTGCGCCGGGTCATGAGTTCCCGGGCCGTGCGAATGAATGCGACGGCGTTGTCGAAGCCGATGGCGAAATCGCATTTGCGCGCCATTTCGAAGGTGAATCTTCCCACCGCCGCACCCGCATCGAGGGACAGTCCCGTGTGAGGGGTCATGCGGTCGGCCCAGGCCAGGTAGGCTTGGGCTGCATCCGGGTCTTCGAGCAGATCGGCAAAGTGGCTCCAGAGATACGAGGAAACCACCTGGGGCGTTTCATAGCGGTTGTTTGATCGGTATTCATGGGAAGAGGGGTAAGGCTCGAGAAAAGCAATTCCTTCTCGGATGGAGTATTGGGCGCTGCAATGTCCACAGCGGAGCACCCCTTCCACAATGTCGTTTCTTGAAACTTCTCGAGTGACTTCATGCAAGGGGAACTCCTGGGGCAGGCAACGGGGGCAAATGAGCAGGTCGAGCAAGTTCTTTTTCATCATTGAGTCCTTTTGTCATGAAAGCCATCAATTTTTTCCGCAAAGAGATTTTCCCCTCCGCCTTCAGGCAAGTACAAAAATTACCTAGCCTTATCATATACTTATTGGCCATAAGAGACCCCTTTTTAAAATGACTTGGCTAACACCTGCCGCAGACCATGTCAAGCTTTTTGGGACCTGCACGGTGATGATTTTTAGCAATACCCCCTCCGGCAGGTGCGTACTACCTGGAATGGTTTTTCGAAAAGGAGTCCCGCATCACCGTAGCGGAAATGGCGGCTTCCTTCACCGCCTCCCCGAGGGTCGGGTGAGGGTGAATGGTGCGGGCCAGATCTTCGACGCCGGCTCCCAACTCCATGGCGAGAGCGCACTGGGCGATGAGTTCCGATGCCTTGGGACCGATGATATGGACCCCCAAAACACGGCCCGTCTTGGCGTGTCCTATGATCTTCACGAAACCTTCCGTATCCCCCAGGCAGTGAGCCCGCCCCGTTCCCGAAAAGGCGTAATGCCCCACGCAGACGGGCACATGGCGCTCCCTGGCCTGCTCTTCGGTCAGGCCCACGGCCGCCACTTCGGGCATGGTGTACACCACGGCGGGAATGGCGTCGTAGTTCACCTCGCCCGGAAGCCCCGCCATGCAATCCACGGCGGCCACGCCTTCCGCCGATGCCTTGTGCGCCAGCATGGGACCGTCGATCAGGTCCCCGACGGCAAAAATTCCCGGCACGCTCGTTTGGTAGCTCTCGTCCACCCAGATGCTTCCCGTCCTTTGGTTTCGCCTCATGCCCAGGGCTTCGATGCCCAGGTCCCGAGTGAGGGGCCTTCTCCCCACCGCCACCAGCAGGCGGTCGAAGGTCAGGGTTTCGTTTTCACCTCCCCGTGATTCCACCTCGACCCGTACCCGCCCCGACTCCACCCATGCCGATTTGACCCGGGTTTCGAGCTTCCACTGAAACCCCTGCCGGGTGAGCGCTCGTTCCAGAGCGCGTCTCACCTGGCCGTCCAACCCTCCCGCAATGTGGGGACTCATTTCCAAAACCGTGACCCGCGCTCCCAGCCTCAGCCACACGGACCCCAGCTCGAGCCCGATATACCCGCCGCCCACGATCCCCAGGTGATCGGGTACCGTATCGAAGGCGAGAGCTTCCGTCGATGTCACGATGTGCCGGCCGTCCACGGGAAGCGATTCCAGGCGAATGGGCTCGCTGCCCGTGGCCAGGAGGATGGACCGGGCTTCCAGCTCGTAAGGCGCTTCCCCCGCTGCCGTGGGCTGCACGCTCACTCGATGGGGTGCAGTGACCCGTGCAGTGCCGTGATACATGACGACGCCATTGGCTTCGAGGAGCTTTCGGACATCTCGTGCCAGTGAATCCACGACCTTTTCCTTGCGTGCCATCATGGTCCGGAGGTCCAGTTCCGCCTTTTGTACCATAATGCCGTGGCTTCCCAGGCTTTCCTTCACCAGGTGATAGTGTTCGCTGGAATCGAGCAGGGCCTTGCTGGGAACGCACCCCATGTTGAGGCACACGCCGCCCGGACGCTCGGATTTTTCTATACAGGCCGTTTTCATTCCCAGTCGAGCCGCGCGCACACAGGCCACATAACCGCCGGGTCCCGATCCGATCACCACCAAGTCGTATTTGTTCGTGTCGCTCATGATGTTTCTCCAACTTTCGGAGCATGGAAGGGGCGCCTCACCCGGGGCACGGCAAACTTCCCGCCGCCGATAACGTTGTTCAAGGCAAAGGCACTTTGTCGTAAATGTCCGTCAAGGGTATGGTGCAGCCAATGGATCGGAGATGAAGCTCTCCCCTCGACAGGCTGATTTCCGTAAGAAGCCATTTCTCCCTGCGGCGTGCATAATGCTCGACGCACATTGCGTTTTGAGCAACGAGCACATATTCCTGCAACGAATCGAGCCTGCGATAGTGGGCGAATTTGCTGCCTCGATCATAAGATTCCGTGGATTCCGATAACACCTCGATGATGACTTGAGGGTTCAACAGAGTGTCCAAAAAGGAATCCTCGAATTGAGGTTCATTGCATGTGGCCACGACATCAGGGTAGGCATACAAACCCGTTTGGGTCACTTTAACGCGCATATCGCTCGAATAGGCAACACACGGCCGTTTTTTGAGCTGAATCCCCATTGCCACGGAGAGATTGAACGTTATCTGGTTGTGCTGCCTGCTCGCTCCCGCCATGGCAAACACGCGACCGTCCATGTACTCGCTCTTGTGGTCCGCCCTTCGCTCCATGGCCAGGTACTGTTCTGGAGAGTACCGGGGTTCCCGCGCTGGGGTTTCCATCATTTTCCCCCTTTCAAAAGGGAAGCTGGAACTTCCGGACAAGTGTGTTCCCAAGCTGGAGCTTGGGAACAAGAAAGTTGCATATGGCCTAATTCCTGCGCGGCAGATGCTACCAGATGATTTCACACTTCCAGGAGAAGGCGTTCGGGATGCTCGACACATTCCTTGATGCGTTTGAGGAACGTCACCGCCTGGCGTCCGTCGATGATGCGGTGATCGTAGCTGAGGGCCAGGTACATCATGGGGCGAATGACGATTTGCCCATCGACCACCACGGGCCGCTCTTCGATTTTGTGCATGCCCAAAATGGCGCTCTGGGGCGTGTTGAGAATGGGGGTGCTCAACAGGGAGCCATATACCCCCCCGTTACTGATGGTGAAGGTTCCCCCTTCCATGTGGGAAATTTCCAGCTTGTTTTCCTGGATTTTCTTGATGAAGTCGGCGATGGTCCCTTCGATCTGCGCGAAGCTCAACCGGTCCGCATGCCGGATGACGGGCACCACAAGCCCCCGGTCACCCCCCACCGCCACGCCGATGTGCTGATAGTGGTGATGGACGATGTCGTTGCCGTCGATGAAGGCGTTGACCTGGGGGATTTCTTCGAGGGCAGCCACGGACGCCTTGACGAAAAAGGACATGAGCCCCAGGGGTACTCCATGTTTTTCCTTGAAGGCATCTCGGAAGCGGCGGCGGAGTTCGATCACCCGGCTCATGTCCGCTTCGTTGAAGGTGGTGAGCATGGCCGTGCTCTGCCTGGCGTGGAGCAGGTGCTCGGCGATGCGCCTGCGAATGGGACTCATGGGTTTGCGGGAAACCTCTTCCGATGGGGAAGCGCCCCGGGTCGGCTCCGGCGGAGCCGGTCGAGAAGCCTTTTCCTGGAGCGGTTTTTCTTCCTGCCCTTCCAGGTAGAGCAAAACGTCTCCCTGCGTGATGCGTCCTCCAGGTCCCGTTCCCTTGATTCGAGAAGCCTCGATGCCCTTTTCCTCCATGAGCACCCGGGCCGAAGGGGCCACCAGCGCCGTTTCTTCTTGGGGAGCCTGGGCGGCACCGTCCGCATCACCTTTACCCGTGCCTTTACCCGTGCCGGCATCGGGAGTTTCTCGGGGCACGGGTTCGCTCCGGCCGGCTTCCGTTTCTATGACGGCCACGACGGCGCCCACAGCCACCGTCTCGCCTTCGTTTACCAGGATGCGCAGGATTCCATCGGCTTCGGCAACCACTTCGAGGGTCACCTTGTCCGTTTCCATGAGGAAAAGAATCTGGTCCTTTTTCACCTTGTCCCCATCCTTGTGGTACCATTCCACCAGGAGAGCTTCCTGTACCGATTCACCCACTTCGGGAATTTTCACGTCGATTTTCATGGCAGTCCCTCGTTCCATCTTATTACCCCATGTGCAACTTTTTGATGCCCCCCTTGCCAAACCTCTCGTTCCCAAGCTCCAAATCTCTCGTTCCCAAGCTCCAGCTTGGGAACGCCTTTATTATTGTGGAAGCTCCGGCTTCCACCCGCTTCGAAACGGGAAGCTGGAGCTTCCAGGCAAGTGTGTTCCCAAGCTGGAGCTTGGGAACAAGAAAGATGCACATCGCGTATTATTGTTGGCGTGGTTTGTGTGCGACTTGGCTTGCCCATCAGAAGCTCAACGCTTCCCGAACAATCGTTGCCTGCTCCAGCTTGTGCCTTCGAAAATGCCCCGTGGCGGGACTCGCCGATGCGGGCCGTCCCACGTACTTCATATCCTTGCCCCACTCGTCGGCAAAACGGAGCCTCATGAACGGCCACCCGCCCATGTTTTCCGGCTCCTCCTGCACCCAGGCCCAACGGGAAACGGAAGCGTACTTTTCCATGAGACTTTGCATTCGCTCCCGAGGGAAAGGATAAAACTGCTCCACCCGGAGGATCACCGTATCTTGGGATTCTCGATGGTCCCGCTCCCGCCGCTTTTCTTCCAGGTCATAGTAAATCTTGCCGCTGCACCAGATGACGCGCTCGGGGGTGGGGGTGGAGCCGGCACCGGCGCCGGGGTCGGCATCGAGTTTGGAATCGAGTGCGGAAGGCATGCGCGGGTCATCGAGCACTTCCTGGAAGCTGCCCCCGGAAAAGTCATCGAGTGTCGAAACGGCCAGGGGGTTGCGCAGGAGGCTCTTGGGAGCCATCACCACCAGGGGCTTTCTGTGAGGGAGCTTCATCTGGCGGCGCAACAGGTGGAAATACTGGGCGGGCGTGGTGGGGTAGCAGACTTGCAGGTTGTCTTGGGCGCACAATTGGAGGAATCTTTCCAACCGGGCGCTCGAATGTTCCGAACCCTGCCCTTCGAAGCCGTGGGGGAGCAGCAGCACCAGCCCCGAAGGAATCTGCCATTTGAGTTCGCCGCTCACCAGGAACTGATCGATGATCACCTGGGCGTTGTTGGCAAAGTCCCCGAACTGGGCTTCCCACAGCACCAGGGTTCGGGGAGCCGCGAGGGAATATCCGTATTCGAACCCGAGGACGGCATATTCCGACAGCAAGCTGTCGTACACCATAAAAGGGGCCTGATCGGGGGCCAGGTGTTCGAGGGGAGTGTGGGTGGCGCCGCTTCCAGGGTCAGTGAGCACGCAGTGGCGCTGGCTGAAGGTTCCTCGCCGGGAATCTTCGCCGCTGAGGCGAACGGGCGTCCTTTCCACAAGGAGGGAAGCGAAGGCCAGGCTTTCCCCGTTGGCCCAGTCGATGCCTTCCCCTTGCTCGACGCATTCCCGCCGCCGCTGGAGAATCTTTGCCAGCCGGGGATGCACCGTAAAGCCGTCGGGGATTCGCTCGAGGCTTTGGGCCAGGGAGCGCAGCGTTTCCTCGGGCACGGCGGTTTCCGGGGTCTGCAAGGAACCGACAGACCCGGCCCCACCGGCATCAAAAGACCCGCCGCCGGCATGAGCATCCCACAGTTCATGCACATGGGCAGAAGGGAGGGAGCAGGTTCCATCGTGGGCGGCCTTGAACGCCTCGTCCAGGCACTGTTCGATTCCCTTGACGATGCCCTCCGTGTCTTCGCGGGTGATCACGCCTTCTTCCATGAGCTTTTCGCCGTACATGCCGTACAGGAGGGGGCGTTCCCGGATGCGGTCGTACATGGCGGGCTGGGTGAAGTAGGGCTCGTCTCCCTCGTTGTGGCCGTGGCGCCGGTAGCAGACCACATCCACCACCACGTCCTTGGCGAACCGTTGTCGGTACTCGAGGGCCAGTTGCATGACGTGCAGGGCAGCTTCGGGGTTTTCTCCATGAACGTGAAAGATGGGGGACATGAGCATCTTGGCGATATCGGTGGAATAGGGGGTGGAGCGGGCGTCCTGTGGGAGGGTGGTGAAGCCGATCTGGTTGTTGATGACCAGATGGATGGTTCCCCCGGTCTTGTAGCCTTCGAGCTGGGAGAGGTTGAGAGTTTCGGCCACGATGCCCTGCCCCGCGAAGGCCGCGTCCCCATGGAGGAGCAGGGGCAGCACGAGCTTGTCGTCGGGGTCCGGCAGAGCTTCCCGGCGAGAACGGGCCATGCCTTCCACCACGGGGCTCACCGCCTCGAGGTGGCTTGGGTTGGCGGCCAGCACCATCTTCACGGCACGGTCCCCGAGGGTTTTCACATGAGCCAGGTATCCTTTGTGGTATTTGACGTCGCCGCTGCCCACCAGGGCTTCGGGGTCGAAATTGTCCTCGAATTCGCAGAAAATGTGTTCGTAGGGCTTGCCCAGGATGTTCACCAGGACATTGAGCCGCCCCCGGTGGGCCATGCCCAGGATGATTTCCCGGATGCCGGCTTGAGACGCCCCCTGCACCAGGACATCGAGCATGGCCAGGACCACTTCGGCTCCTTCCAGGGAAAACCGTTTTTGTGCCGGGTATTTTTTATTGAGATAGTGTTCGAAAATCGTGGCCTGGGTGAGCTTGTGGAGGAGCCGCACTTTGAACTCCGTCGGGACTTCCGGCCGGCTGCTGCGGCCCTCCATGCGCTCTTGCAGCCAGAGCCGCTCGTCGGGGTCCTGGAGGTGCATGTACTCGATGCCCACGGAGCGGCAGTAGGTTTCCCGGAGGTGCGCGACGATTTCCTCGAGGGGCCTTTCCTCTTCGTGAGGGCCGTGGCGGAAGATAAAAGGGCGGCCCAGGTCGTCTTCCGAAAGCCCCACAGCCTGGAGGGTCAGGAGGGGGTGACTCATGGGGCAGCTCTCGAGGGGGTCCAGGCAGGCCAGGAGATGCCCCAGGTCCCGGTATCGGTGAACGAGTTCTTCCACTCGGGCCTGCCCGAGCACTTGTTCCCTTTCACAGGCACCCGAAATATCCCGTGGAGGCCCCATGCCCAGTTCAAAGCCCTGAAAAAAAAGCTGCCATTCCCGGCTCACGGAACGGGGGTCCTTTTTCCACAGCTCATGATTTTTTTCGAACAATCCTGCATTGTAGGCTAAAGACAGGTCCATCATTACCCTTTCGGATGTAAAGTCGATCTCGACAATGTTGGAAAAGCTGTCAGGATGGAGCGTTTAAAGCCCAACGTACCTCTTGGTCCATCCTGGATTCTTCTCTCAAAAAAAGTTCCCGGTTGCGCCAGACAACCGGGAACTTTTTTTGAGCATCCTTCCGGAAAAAGCTTAAAATCTTTCCTGAAGTCCCATGGGATCTTTAAACTCAAGAGCCGGATCGAACCGGATTTGACGCTCACCCCGTTCATCCACATACTTCATGATCTCGAGATCCACCTTGAGGGGAACATCCACGCCGGCTTTGGCCAATGCCTGCCGGAGAAACCCTTCCGCCTTGGTGGCGAACGCAACGGAATCCCCCAGGACGCGCAAAGCTTCCGTTGGGTTATGAAAACCTACGGAATTTTCAGCGCCGATGAAAAGCTGCCGATAAAAAGCCTCCATGTAAAAGTCTTTGGCCTTGTCGTAAAGCTCCTGGTCGATAACCTTGCCCGACTCTTGGGCCCGATGGGTTGTTTCGAACAGCTTGGCCACCGTCGCGGTGGCATACCCCGCGCGAAGGAGCAGGGACACAGTACGATCCTGGATGGAAAAGACGCGATCCCGCAGCCACTCGGCTGAATTGGCATGGCATTGCCTGCACGCACGCATCTCACCCTGAACGGGACTCATGATACGGTGGTCGGAAATCTTGTGAACACCCGCCACGGTATAAGGCATGTGGCAGTCGGCGCACGAAGCCCCAGCTCGAAAATGAACACTGTCGTTGGACCAGAATTCAAATTCGGGATGCCGCATAAAAGCCATTTGGAATCCAGTGACGGATTGAGTCCATTCCTTGACCGTTTCATCACTGCGAATCTGCTTGATGATGTCTTCGACGGTGATGGCTCCCCACTCACTGTTCTGCCATGGGAAATAGAGCCCCACAGACTTCCCTTCGACATCCTTGGGAATATTGTAGGTAACATGACACTGAGCACACACGGCGGAGCGCATCTGTTGGCGGGTGAGTTTTTCCGGGTCCGTGCCCATGGACTGTAGAGCTTTGGTGAGGGTGAAGTCGCGGGATATCCGAAGACCCATGTCCCGGTTGTCGTGACAATCGATGCAGGCCACCCCCAGTTCTCGATTTTCTTCAGGAATTTTTCCAATGACTTCCTTGAAGGGCTGCTTGTAGTAATCGCCCCCCATTTCCTTTTGCAAACCCGGTGCATAAGGGGATTTACAGCTCAAACAGACCCCCCCGGCCTTGAGGCGTGAAGAATCGATTTCCAGCTGATCACGTACCATATAGGCATGACCCCGGGGGACGTTGTATTCCACTCCAAAACCCCATCCACTGAACAGGAGAGCCATGTAGGGAAACTGGGAAAGCTTGTCCACGGGCAATCCTCCGCTGTCCATTCCCGTTTTGTACTTGCTCCTTCGAGTGTCGAAGGGTTTTTCGGTCAACTTCCAGGCTTCGTATTGTTCGGGAAAAGCTTTTCCCCAGACGACAGGATCAATGGTGCCGTCGGGGATATCCACCGTTCGCATCAGCTCGGGTTTGGGCTGCTCACAACCCCAAAGCCCCAGGGCCAACGCCAGGCAGAAACAGAATCCCAGCAGACTCTTGACAGTGGTCGACATTTCCAGCTCCTGTTTTTCCGTGTTTTTTGATCATTCGCTCACCTTACCGGGTCACCAGCTTGTGAGCCGAACACCTGCCTGGCCATGCTGCAGGCCTCTGTGGCAGCTCCAGCAATGGCGATCATTGTCGATTTGACTCACTCGAGCGTCATGACACCGAATGCAGTTGGACTGCACAACCCCCTCCTGCCGGCTGGAAATGCGAATGAATTCAGGAGTTCTACCCGAATGGAACACCACCATATCCTTGATTCCGTCGATGGACTTCCAGATGTAATAAGCGGCCGAATTTTCATGGGGAAGGTGGCAATCGACGCATCTGATGGTGCGGTGAGCACCCACCTGAAACCATGCATCATACTGAGATTGCATGACGTGGCACGAAGCACAGAATTCGGGGGTTTCCGTCCTGGCCATGAGCTGAGGCGGACCGAAGCTTATGAAAATGCCTCCGATCACTGCCAGTACAAAGATTCCTGCAAGGATTGACCATTTTTGGGTTTTCATCGCCTCGGCACCTCAGCCAAAATGTAAATAGAGAAACGGCCTTCGTGCAACGGGAAAAACATGCTGTCATTTTTCTTTTTAGTTCGAAAAAATAATGAATGAGAAGACTTTTTTTGTCAATGAAGAAGGTGGTTCAAAAGGGAGCCGCGATGGAGACAAGGTTTTGTCGCTGTTTTTTGTGGACCCCGTATTTGCAATAAAAAATTATTGCAAAACAACAAAAAATAATTGACAAACATTTATTTTTAAAATATCTATTCCTTCAACGAACTCACTTGCGGCGCGCTGCATGCCGAGTGTTGAGCACACGGAAGATGCTGAATGATACACGGCAAGCGGCGGAATAAGACCTTTATGAGCGATTTAAAAATGTACAAAGGAGGAGACCGGCATGGACAACCTGTTCAAAATTAAAAAATTCAGTAAAAATTTTTATTTTTTGATTTCCTTTTTGATTGTAGCGCTCCCGGTATACTATGCTGTTTATTGGGCTTTTATCAATCACTTACCTGCCCAAATAATAGCCGTAAACATTTCCTCAAATGCATTGATTCCTCACAAATTGTCAGCTGAGCTGCAACTTGTTGGTTTTACAATAAGTTTGCTTCCCCTTGCCGTATTGACCCTTGGACTTCTAAACATCAGAAAGCTTTTTTCCTTTTACAAGGAAGGCATCATATTTTCTATCGAGCATGTCATCATATTTAAAAATACCGCGAAAGCTCTCGTATTATGGGTTTTCCTGTCAATCATCTATGAATCGGCAAAAAGTGTTTTGTTTTCCTTGGGAAATCCTCCCGGAAGCAGAGTTTTGGAGGTTGGTTTCGGCACTGCGGAGATCACTTCACTCTTGGTCGGTGGTATTGTTTTTATTATCGCATGGATAATGGATGAGGCCAGGGTATTGTCCGAAGAAAATGAACTCACCATTTGAGCATGGAGTCAGCATGCCGATTATTATAAATTTGGATGTGGTTTTGGCAAAGCGCAAAATGAAATCCATCGAGCTTGCCAAGCTGATCGGAATCACGGAGCAAAACTTGTCCATTCTGAAAACAGGAAAGGCAAAGGCCATTCGCATTTCCACCTTGGACGCGATTTGTAAACACCTTGAATGTCAACCGGGGGAGATTCTTGAATATAAAAATAATGAATAAAAATGAGAGAAAGTTTGCAGTGGAACGAAACTTTGAACCCAAACATTGCATGGAAAGGAAACAAGCATCATGGAAGTAGCTGAACCGGTAACCGTGGTCAGGTCATATACACAAAAGATCAACGCCGCCCCGGAAGAGGTTTTTCCTCTTCTGTGCCCCGTGAGGGAACTCGAGTGGGTACCCGGCTGGAACCCCCTCGTGGTTTATACCCATAGCGGCCTCATAGAGCCCGACTGCATTTTTCTGACGGGCGAACAAGAGCCCGAATCCTACTGGATCACCACCCGGCATGACCGACGTAACATGTGCATCGAACTGGTCAAGGTGACGCCGGGCATGACCATCGGCAAAATCAGCTTGTGCCTCAAAACCAACGAAGACCAGGGAACGGATCTTGAAGCAACCTACCGTTACACGGCCTTGAGCGAGCCCGGACAAGATTTTGTGGACGGTTACACCCAGGACTATTTCGACCATTTCATGCAGCAGTGGGAGAAAGCCCTCAACGAATACACGGCCCAACGAAAAAAGAAATAAAAAAGAATGGCCTCGTTCAGCAGGAGGGGGGGAATTCTGAACGAGGCCGGGAGGGGTTGGTAGAAGGCGACTCATCGTCGACTTCAAATCATATTTAACCTTCGAATGGACGAAATTCAAGCCCCCCGCCTTGAAGACTCTCCAGCGACAATGCCATGTCCCCGCCTATCCGGCAGGTTCCTACAACTTGACCTCATATATCCAGCCGAAGGGGTCTTCCTTCGTACCATATTGAATGCCGACGATTTCATCATGTAGCTTCTGCGCCCATTCTCCCACTTCGCCATTTTGAACTTTATAGTTTTTGTCCTTGTAGGAAATAGACTTCACGGGAGAAACGACTGCGGCGGTGCCCGTGCCGAAAACTTCCTTCATATCTCCCGATTCGATGGTGTCCACCACTTCATCGATGCTCACGGGCCGCTCGACCACTGGGATTTCCCAGTGGCGGGCCAACTGTATGACCGAATCCCTGGTGATTCCAGGAAGGATCGATCCATTGAGAGGGGGGGTCACCAGCTCGCCTTTGATGCGGAAGAAAATGTTCATGGTGCCCACTTCTTCCACGTATTTTCTTTCCACTGCATCGAGCCAGAGCACCTGAGTGAAGCCTTTTTTCTTGGCTATTTCCGCCGCGTAAAGGCTGGCGGCGTAATTGCCCATGGTTTTGGCTTCTCCCACGCCGCCCCTCACGGCTCGCACATGTTCGCCCGCGACATAGATGCTCACGGGATTGAAACCCTCCGCATAGTAGGCGGCTACGGGCCCCATTATGATGAAATAAAGGTATTGGCGTGCGGGCCGTACGCCCAGGTGGGGTTCATTGGCGATCACGGTGGGCCGAATGTACAAGGAGGACCCCATGGTGTGAGGAATCCAATCCTGATCTATTTTCAAAAGGGCTTCGATGATCTCGAATTGAAAATCCACATCCACTTGAGGCATGCACATGCGGGCGGTCGAGCGATTTAGCCGTTCCCAGTTGGAGCGCGGTCGGAAGAGATTGACCTTGCCGCTTTGGGTGCGGTAGGCTTTGAGTCCCTCGAAGATGCCCTGCCCGTAGTGCAGGACCATGGCCGCCGGGTCCATGATGAGACTCTGGTGGGGAACGACTCTCGGTTCCACCCAGCCCCGCCCTTCGAAGTAATCCATCATGAACATGTGATCGCTGAATGTTCTGCCAAAGACGAGTTTCGTTTCGTCTTCCGGTTTTGGACGCCGCCTGGCGGGGTCCACCGGCTCAATACTGATTTTCATACACTTTCTCCCTGGTCTGTCTTTACTGACATCAAACGCCCTTTACAATGCCGGGCTCGAGCGCCCGCCATGATCCACCCACGGACGACGGTTACATTCCCACTCGAGTCGTCACCCAATCATTGCAGAGTGAAATGCGGCAGCCTCATGAAACGACTGATTTCCTTGCTGAAATGTTGTACCAGGACTCGATTTCCAGCATCCACGTAAACATCCACCTCCTTGTCCTTTCCCTGGGAGTCGTCCTGCTTTTTGCCCATGGCTCCCTTTTCCACATAATATTTGACGGCATTGGTGAAGATGATCTTGGAAACGGCTTCGGGACGTTCGATGAGTTGCAGTTTGAGAGCCTTGTTTCCCAGACCGAGCACTTTTTTCAGGAAATCTCGCTCGTTGTAGGGTTTTTTCTGCAAGTACTTCAGAGCCCTCAAAACCAGCCAGTAACCTTCCAGGTAATTGCGAATGAGCCCATGGAAAAAATGAGCCGCTCGCAATCCCCTTGAATTCAACTGGTAAGGCTGGTCATCGGCCCCCACGCGCCGGACCCATCCCAGGGATTCAAAGCTTTGGAGCACATCGTCGATGAGCTTTTCCGGGGGAACCTGGTTGTCGTAAACGAACTCATATTTGAAAAAATTCGTCATGAAGTCCACATCTTCCGTAACCCTGGCCAGGCTGAACTGGAAAGCTTCCTGGGCCAGGATGGAAGTGGAAACGAAAGCCGCAGGCAGAAGGAAATGGAGGATGTTGTTTTTGTAGTATTCGAGCATGAGCCGCTTGTTGTCGTCCATGGTGAAGACCTCCTCTTCGAGGTCGTCGTCGTCGTCCTTGAGCTTGCCGACTAGCTTGCCCTTTTCCAGGTCCGTCAGGGTTTCCTCCATGCACTTTTCGTAGTGGCGCAAGGTATTGGAAAACCTCACTCCACGGAGGGTCAGGTACTCACGGAACGTCTGGCTGACCTCGTTGAATTCGGCCATGGACACCCCCTTCTGGGGAGACCACAGGAGTGCCGAAGCCGCCAGGGCATGGGGCGTCACCAGGGAGGACTGGTTGATACTGTTGATGATGCGATAGGCAAAGTCCCGGTACATGGCGTGGCGGTCGCGAGGGCGCATTTTGCCATCGACGGTGCGATACCGCTCCAGGTGACGTTGCAAGGAAAGGGGCTGGGCGAACTGCACGTAAACCCGTCCATAGCGCTTCTTGAGAAATTTCCTGGCCTTAACCAACTGGCCGATGTTTTCGTCCACCTTGCTCCCCCCGGTGATCTCCTTCATGTAGGATTCCTCTTCGGGAATACGATCATAGCAGATGGACGTGGGCACAAATACCAGTTCGTCACAGAAACCGTCCTCCACAGCCTGTATGAGAATGGCCAGGAGTCCCATCTTGGGGAGCACCATTTTCCCCGTGCGGCTTCGTCCTCCCTCGATGAAAAATTCGATGTTGTGACCCAGCTGCACCATGGTCTTCACATAAAGGGAGAAGATTTCCGCGTAGAACTTAGCTCCCTTAAAGCTTCTGCGGATGAAGAAGGCTCCGCAGCGCCTGAAGATGGGCCCCAACGGCCAGAAAGCCAGATTCCTTCCCGCCGCGACAAAGGGGGTGAACAGGTTGTTCTGGAACAAAATGTAGGACAAAATCAGATAATCGATGTGACTCTTGTGACAGGGGATGTACACGAGCGTCTTGTCGCGAGCCACTTTCTTGACTCTCTGCAAGGATTCCTGATCCACATCGATACCGTCGAAAAGATTGTTCCATATCCAGGTGAGAAAACGTGCCCCTACTTCCACAACGGTGTGGTTGTAGCCGGCGGCGATTTCATCGAGATAGCCGTCGGCTTCCTTGCGCACTTTCCATATTTCCACGTTGCTCGAACGTGCCCGGCGCCGCATGAATGCTTCCAGTCGCGGGTGGTGGAGGATGATTTCCTTGAGTTCGAGAGACCCTTTGATGGTGGGACCCACAATGGCTCTTCGAATTTTTTCTCCCGACTCGATCAGATCCCTCCGCAGCGTAAAAATCTGCTTGCGCTTTTCGTCGGTTTTTTCGGAAAGCTCCGGAAGAACTTCCTGTAGGTTCACCTCCTCGCCCACCTCGAGCACCGCATGCGAGTACCCTCCCACAAAATAAAAGAACTTGCGTATACCGCTCAACCGGTCGGCAGGGCCTGCCAGGGGGCGAAAGCCGTTGCCCCGTTCCTTTCCGGGATGCCGCCGATAGAGAATCACCAGAGGAACCAGGAAGATGGGCCGGGAACTCTCTTTTTGATATTCGACCAGGTGTTCGATGGGATCGTTACCCACCAGCACCGCTCGCTTATAGTATCCTTTCTTGCCGAGCAGGAAAAACAGCCCCGATTCACCCTCCTCGATTTTCCTGTGATAGTAGCCGTCATCGTAGGGATTGGGGAAGCAACCGCGGCGAATGAGATGCCAGGAGTGGTAGAGGATCAGCTTGAAGGCCTGCCACCTGGGAAGCCAGAAATAGGGCTTCACCTCGAAGGTGAAGGACGCATTGGGAATTCCCAACTGATGGAGCTTCAGGGACGCGCACACGTAGTCCAGTTGAGATCGGTACTTGATCGCATAGATGATGGATCCCTTGCGGGAAAGTTCTTCCAGATGCCGCTGTTGGTCCTCGGGCACGGAAATCTTGGCCACGAGCTTCTCGAACCACCGCTGAAAAGTCACCTTCGGTTTAACATCCAGGGAATAACCATAAGGATCCCGATTTCCGGTAAACTTGATTTTGTTCCTGATTTTCCGCCACCACTGCTTCATACTTCCAAACCTCTATTGATGCACTTCCTGTTTGATGTCCTTCCTGGCATGTTGAAAGCTCGGAATCCATAAGTGTGGAACAGTGCCCGATAATTGTAGCTTAAAGAAACCGCTTGTCCGGCCTCTTACCCTGCCTGTGAAGCTGCTTTCACGAGCGTGCGTTTTCACAAAGCCAAGAGTGTAAAGTTAGCAAAGACCTCGATGAAAAGCCAAACTTTTTTGGCTGTTCGGCACCTTGAAAGTCAACAAATAATGGACAGCTTGCTTTATCCCTGCTCAAATGTTTTCTTTTATTTTTGCCGTTTCATGCTACCATGGTGCATTCATTGAGGATTTCTATAGATTGAAGAGCAATGAACAGGAGGAGCCCTCTGGTGCTCAGTGAGCTTACGGTCCACAATTTTGCCATTATCCGAGACCTGAATGTTGTCTTGCAGGACGGTCTCAATATTTTATCCGGCGAGACGGGTGCGGGAAAGTCCATCATCGTGGGGGCGGTCAACCTCATCCTGGGAAGCCGGGCTTCCCAGGAGATGATCCGCACCGGATCGAAGGAAGCCGTGGTGGAAGCGGTGTTCCAGCTTGGAGAAAAGCATTCCCTGCTGGAAAAGCTTCGCCGGTGGGAGCTGGAATACCATGGAAGTGAGATCGTCATTCGCCGCGTCATCCATCGCAACGGTCGCAACCGTATTTTCTTGTGCGACCAGTCCATCACCCTCCAGCAACTCCAGCAGATGTCCCGGGGACTCATTTCCATTTCCGGCCAGCACGAACACCAACTCCTCCTGGACCCGGAAGTGCATGTGGGCCTCCTGGACACCTTCGGGGAACTCGATTCCCTGGTGGAAGGAGTGCGGGAAGCCTTCGAAGCCTGGTCCCGCTGCCGGGAATCGCTCCGCAAGCTGCGCAAGGACCGTGCGGAACAGGCCGATCGCATGGACTGGCTGCGCTTTCAACTCAATGAACTCGAGACGGCAAGGCTCATCCCCGATGAAGACATCGAACTGCAAAAGGAAAAAAATCTCCTGCGCCACGCAGCCACCCTTTCGGAAGCTTCACGCGGAGCCCATCAGCTGCTCTACGCGGGCAAGGGAGCCATCCTCGAACAGCTCTCCAACGTGGAAAAGGAACTGAAAACCCTACAAAGTATAGACGCATCCCTTGCTCCCCTCGACACGCACCTGGAACAGGCCCGCATCCACCTGGAAGAGCTTGCCCACGCCGTTCACCAATACGGGCAGGGGGTCTCTTTCGATCCGGCACGGCTGGCCCAAATCGAGGATCGGCTGGCCCTGCTCCACCGTATGGGAAAGAAATACGGGGGCACTGTGGAAGCCATGATCGAGCATCAAAAAAAACTCGAAGGTTCCCTGCTTCAGGAAGAGGGCTCCCAGGAGCGGGAGTCGGAGCTGGAAAAGAGGCTGGCCGCCCTCGGTGCGGACTACAACGGCAAGGCGGGCGTGCTTTCCCGACAGCGCCGAAAAACCGCCGGGCTTCTCTCGCAGGCCGTTCAAAAGACCTTGACGTGTCTGGATATGGGCAAGGCGCGCTTTTCCGTGAGTTTCGAAGAGCCCTCCGATCCCGGAGCTGAAATTACCGAATCCCGTTTCAGTCCTACGGGTATCGACCGGCTTCAGTTCTTGCTCTCGGCCAATCCGGGAGAGGATCTGAAGCCCCTGGCGAAGGTCGCCTCGGGGGGCGAGCTTTCCCGTATCCTGCTGGCCGTCAAGAGCCTCCTGAGCCGCTCGGGTGAGGCGGAAACCCTCATCTTCGACGAAGTGGACACGGGAATCGGGGGGAGAACCGCCGAGTTGGTGGGCCTTCAGCTCAAAGAGCTTTCACAAAAGCACCAGGTGGTATGCATCACGCACATGCCCACCATCGCCTCCCATGGAGACCACCACTACAAGGTGACCAAGGAACTCAAGGGAGAAGAAACGGTGACTCTCATTCGAAGCCTGTCGAGAGGGGAGAGGATCGAGGAGCTGGCCCGCATGTTGGGAGGGATCTCCATATCGGAAAAAACCCGGGCTCATGCGGTGGAACTCCTGGAGCGGGGGCAGGATGCAAAAGCTTCCGGGCAGTGATACTCCCAATCCTCTGAAGGGGATGGGAATTCCCGCCCCTGCTTTTAAAGTGGGATCACACATTGAAACGGAAATGGATCACGTCGCCGTCCTGCACCGGGTAGTGTTTTCCTTCCAGGCGTACGGTTCCCTGCTTTCTGGCCGCAGCGTAGTCGCCGGCGGCATACAGGTCGCCGTAGGCCACTATTTCGGCTCGGATGAAGCCCCTCTGGATATCCGAATGGATGCAACCCGCCGCCTGGAGGGCCGGGGTATCCCTGGGGATGGTCCAGGCCTTCACTTCATCTTCCCCCACAGTAAAAAAAGAAGCCAGGCGGAGTAACTGGAAGGACCGCTCGATGACACGGTTCAAGGCCGATTCCCCGATGCCGAAGTCTTTTCGAAACTCCAGTACTTCTTCTTCCGACAGCTGGGCCATTTCCATTTCCAGCTTCCCGCGCACCACCATAGTGTTTTGGGGAGGACAAGGGCCTTCGGGCATGCGATCATCTTCATCCTCGTTGTTGAAAATCACCAGGGCGGGCTTGCCCGAAAGGAAGGTGAAGCCACGTAGTTCCGGAGCCGAGGCCAGTTCCGGCCTGGATTTGAGGGGTTGTCCCGCATCGAGTACTTCCCGGCAACTTTCGAGGAGTTCCTTTTCGTTTCCCGTGATTTTTTTGCCGCGTTTTTCCTCCATGGCAAGCTTTTCCAGGCGTTTTTCCACCGTAGCGAGATCGGCCAGGATGAGTTCGTCTTCCAGGTCGCTCAAATCCCCAGCTGCCCTGGGTGGCCCCAAAATGGAATCGTGAAAGTTGCGCACCACCATGAGGAAGGCATCCATGGGCCTCATGTGGTTGAGAAGATGGGCGATGTGTTCCTGTTTGTTCTCGACACCGCCGGGAAGACCTTGGAGGTCCAGGTAGGTCACCTGGGCGTAGGTGGTTTTTTGGGGCTTGTAGAGTTCGCTCAGCCAATCCACACGATCGTCCGGCACGGGGACGACACCCAGGGCGGGAGCAACCTGTCCGCCCGGCGGGACAGACTCCCCCGTGCGCCCCGTGAGCGCATTGAAAATGGTCGTTTTGCCGCTTCTCTCCAGGCCGATGATTCCCAATTTCATAAGTTTGTTCCCTTTTTCAAAGCATGATCAACATCAACTTGACTCAGGCGGCTCTTCTCCATAAGCTTCATACGGTCAAGCACACCCTCAAGACCCGCAGGAAAATACTCAAAGGCCATGTCGAGGTCAACCTTATATGGGTATCCAAACCGAAAACTCCACAGTTCTGCATCTCCTGCCTCCCGAAACCATGGCGAGGGTCTTTGCCCTGGCGACACTCCTTTCCGTGCTGCCCGGGCGTAATGGTCCGGAATACCATTCTCTCCTGGTGAGTGGATCGCAAGAACCCTTGGAAGGTTTTCCCATGATCCGAGAATGGCTGGAAACCGCCCTGCAAAAGAGTTTTTCTCGATCACAGATCCTCCGGGCAGCCGGGCAACCGGATCGTTGGAAGCTCGGAGGCTTTTGGGCGGCGCGTTTTTCATCTCCCCAGGATTTGGCGGAACACGGCCAGGGGCTCGGATGTCCCCGGATACTTTTCGGACGGGGGCATTTCCCGCAAGAAGCCTTTCATGTCGCCTTCTTCAACTCGCGCAAACCCAGGAGCCTTTCTCCCCAGGCTCCGTGGCTTCAAGGCATGCGAGCTTTCATGGAAAAAACCATGGAGGCTTCCTGGAGCCTGGCTTCAAGCCTGGGAACCCTGACTCACGACCTGGTAACTCATGCGGGAAACACTCGATCCATTCCCATGACCCTCGTGGTACATGACTCCTTTCACCGGTTTGCCGCAGTACACGAGAGATACGGTTTTTCCTCGATGCTGAAAGCTCGAACCGTAGTGACCTGTCAGGCTCCGGGAATGCTCTGCTCCAAGGAAAAGCTCATGGTGTGTCGGGACCGGATTCTGGCGCACCTGGCCCAGGCGCACCTGGTCCTGGAACTCCGTGCGGGCGGCAATTTGTTTCGTATCTTACGGGATCTGCATGCTCGAAGCCCAAGGCATCTCTTCTGGTTCGCTGCTTCCGGAAAAGAAGAGAGGTACACGTCAATTCGGGAAAAAACGGCCCGCTCCATCAATGCGAAAGCACGGCCCTTTTTTCTGGAAGCCGGGAAAAAAAATGTACAAGCGCCGCCCGGCATCGAGGACGGCATCCGTCCTCGCCAATGTAAAACGAGAGAGCATAAGCCCGCAAGGCACTCTCCCCCCGAGGATTGGGGCCGCTACCTCTATCACTACACCAGGAGCTGCTGGGGCCCTTGGCCGGGACAAACTTATGAAGACTACCTGGATGCTCTCTACAAGGGCAGGGAGGATGCGGGACACACGGTGCTCGACACCCTGGCGTGTATCCTGAGAGAAGGACGTATCCGGGCCGGGTCCAAAATCATACGGGGAAGTCTCCCCGTGGTGTCCTGGACGCGCCTGGCTCCCGGAAAAATCCACGAAATGCGCCGCTGGAACAGAGCTCTTGTGAGGTGGACCATCGAGCCCTACGGCATCGGGGTGCTCGGGGAGCGTCTGAAAAAGCTGGGGGCCAAACCCACGGTTTACGGTCCTGCATCGATTTTTCAGCGGATGAAGGAATCGGAAAGGTACCGGTTTCAGCGTCATGAACCCCCGAACGTGTGCTGGCGTCATGAGCGTGAATACCGCCTTTCGGGGGATCTTCATTTGACGGAGCTCAATGCAAAGGACTATTTTGTCTTCGTGCCTCGATCGTGTGATGCGGAGCACCTGCGGCGGCTCATTCCCCATGTGGGCGCGATTGTGATCGTGCCCATGAAAAACCTCAACCTATAACGACAAGGAGTGCGATCGGATCATGCCATTGAAAAGATTTTTCTTTCGGACAATTTCGTTGTTGCTGCTTGGGGCAGTGATTTTTTTTGGCCTTGCGCCTTACGCTCAAAGCTTTCGGCAAGGAGCGGTCAGGCCCCTTGCTGTCCGGAGCGAAACCACACCTCCCATTAATCTGGAGCATATTTTTCATGGAGAGATCAACCGTCGAGGGAGGCCGGTAGGCTACCACTCGAGGCCTGGCGGTGTGGACCCGGAAAATGCACGGGTGACCCGCATCACGGCCGGCCCCAACCGACTGGGCGTTTATGAGGCCGTTATCGAAGTACGCACAAAAGACGGCAAGTGGCTCGAAAAACGATCCACGTTCTTTCCCGACCGTATGGGCAGGGATGAGGTGGTGGCGGCCATTCTGAATGCCTATCACAATCGTACGACCATGGAATCCAACCGATTCACCGGCCCGTCGGGAAAAGGCTTTGTGATTCGAGGTTACCTCTTGTCCGACGGCGCGGTCAACACGGCATTTCCTCTATATGGAAAAAGGTGAAAGGGCTACAAACCACGCCGCGAAACCACGAGAACCTTGACCAGATGAAAGGGAGAATCAGCCATGTTGAAGGTAATCCGTGCCGATGACGGCACACTGAAGGCACAAACCGAACCGGGCATGACATTGTTGGGAAACTTCCTCGAAGAAGACGTTCAGGAAAGTGCATCCTACTGCCATGAACTTCTGGCGGTTCTGGAAAAGGTTGCTTTGGGGGAGGAAGGTTCCTGGGAGCGGACGGGTAATGCCCATACCGTCACTGTGAATCGAGACGGCGTGAGCATCGAGGGGGAATTCGACGAGGACGAGAGGACCCTGACCCTGTCTCCGGAGGATTTCAGGAAGGCTTTGGAGCACTGGTTGTCTTTTATTGGTATCCCAAGAAAATCGTAGGTTTTATAGTGCGGGTCGTACTGGACGATGTTGTTAACTTGTTGCCGGAAATGCCCTTGGTGGTATGGGCCGGTAGGCGGGCGATGGAGGTGTCATCGGCGTCCAGGGCTGTTTTTAGCGTTTGGATGCGCTGGGACACGTCTTTCAGGGGAAGCATTTTATCGCGTGGCCGGCTCATGTCCGACATTCACAATGGATAAGCCAGCTGATTTTTCCCTTGCGATTTAGCCTGGTACATCAGTTTGTCCGCTCGATCCACCAACCGATCGAGGTCCTCCCCTTCCCTCCAGGCAACCACTCCCGCACTGAAGGTGATTCGGACGAGATTCCCTCCAAAATTCATGTCTCGTTCCGAGAAATTTTTTCGGATGGTTTCCACGATTTGCACGGCATCCGCAGGGGAGCAATTTCTCAGAAGCAATACGAACTCTTCTCCACCCCACCGACATAAGACATCGCTTTTTCTCGTGGAGTTGATCACATGAGCGGAAAACGCCTTCAATACCTGATCTCCGTAATGGTGACCATACCGATCATTGATGGGTTTGAAGTCGTCGATATCCATCAAGGCCAGTGACATGGAGCTTTCGTTTCTCAATGCGTCCTTTACCGCCTGGGAAAAAACCAGGGAAAAAGCATTCCGGTTGAAAGCACCCGTCAAGGTGTCAACACTTGCAAGCTTTTCGAGATTCAGATAATTTTCCTTTAAAATCAGAAAGATAATTCCAACAACAATCATTGTGATGAACAGGCCTGCGGCAAAGTTCAAAACAAGCCTGTTTTTTAATATTCCGTGCAGTTCATCATTGTCTTTCAAAATGATTAGAAAAAGATCAAATTCAGGGATATAACGCGAATTGATAAAGTATATATGGTCATCGTATTCATAATTAAGATATTTTTCAGGGTTAGCGAGGATAAACTTTAAATTTTCTGAAAAATTTTCCCAATCATACAGGTTTTTGGAAAAACTGAAGCTATCATCATGTAAAACTACTATTCCTGAATGATTTACAAAGAAAACAGAACTCTTATATTTCTCGCGATAACTGTTCAAAAGTTGCTTTACCTTGTTCAACTCAAGCCCTACTCCTGTTATTCCTATAAAATTATTGTCATATCCATAAACACGATGATTGATAAAAATGGTCATCCGATTATGATCGGCAGTGTCAATATCTATATTCAATTCATAGGTTTCATAATTTTCTTCTGTCCTGAAATACCATCGGTCTTGAGGATCATCAGGGGAAACTTTCTTCAGAATGCCGTCGGGGTGATAATATCTATGGGTGATTTCCGATACGAAAAATGACGTCACCATTTTATATCGGTTTCTGATTTCGGTAAGATACAAAATGATCCTCTCGGGATCTTCTTCTCCCGAAAGCACCCAATCCCTTACGAACGTGTCACTGGCCATCAGGGACGAGATATGGATGGGAAGCATGAGATCTTTCTGAATCTCGGAATAAACATTGTCACTGGTCAGAGGTAGGGTGTTTTTGCGGATCTCTTCTGCCAGAGACCGGTAAGCCACGAAATAGCTGGTCGACAGTGTCGATGCAAAGGTTCCCAGCAACAACGCCGTGACCAGCCCGATGATCCAATATTTTCTTATCATGCCGATACCGTTTTTACATCAAAGTCAAAGAGGGTACCCGGAAACCTCGCCTCTGTATGGGTCGATGGTCCATTAACATGACAACCACGGAATATCTTGTTCCCAGGTTTGACAGCGAGATGGCTTCCCAGGGGTTGTCCGGAAAATGCGGTTGTCGTGTATCCATTGCCGAAGCCATGGGAGCATATTTTGCCGGCCGCAGTCAATGCTGTGTCCCACAATATTTAAATCAGGCAGTCTCATGAAATTGGTTTTGCACACAGGTCGGAAAAACGTTCGCTCCTGCCTCTCCAATGATGCTACAATACATGTCGAGGCTGACGGCAATGTCCGACAAGTGTTTAAGATCACCTCAAAAACCACCAGGGAGCCAAAGATGCGAGAAGAAACGATGAACCGACACCAACAGGGAAAATCTTGATAACAGTATCAATCCACCCAAGTATAGGAGGAACGCATGATTACCGATCCCTTGTTTCCCCACCAGTGGCAATTACACCCATCGTCTCCATGGAATGTCAAAGCTTATCGAGTTTGGCCCGACTATACCGGCAAGGGAGTTTCCGTCCTGGTTGTGGATGACGGTTTCCAAACAGACCATCCAGACCTGGAAGCCAACATCATCAGCCAGATCGATCTGGAATCCATGACTCCTGATGCTCGCCCTGTCAGCGATACGGAAAATCACGGCACCAGCGTGGCCGGTCTGATTGCCGCGCCGATCAACGGACTGGGGGGTGTAGGGGTGGCCCCGGAGGCGTCACTGGCTCTGGCCCGCCTTCTTTTTGATGGAGATGAACCGGATGACGAGCCTCCGCCTGGGGAAGCCACAGCCTTCGCCCTGGCTCTGGAACATGATGTGATGAGCAATAGCTGGGGATACGGCCCGTTTGGCGACTCCATGCTTTTTCCAGCTTTTGCGGAACACTATACCAACCTGGAAACGGCTGTCCGCGATGGTCGCAAAGGCCTTGGCACGGTGATCGTTTTTTCCGCGGGCAATGAGGATGGAAGCTATTACAGTTCCAATTTCAAAAACCTCCAGAACAACCCTTTCGTCATTGCCGTGGGCAATCTTGCGCAAGATGGAGCCATTGACGAAACATCTCTCCCCGGTGCCAATGTCCTGATTGCCGCTCCGGGAGACGGCACTCTGACCACGGATCGCTTGCCCCCTCATGGATACGAGCCGGAGGATGCCTATACTTTCTTCGGCGGCACTTCGGCTGCGGCTCCGGTAGTTTCCGGCGTGGTGGCCTTGATGCTCGAGGCCAATCCGAACCTGGGATACCGCGATGTGCAGGAAATTCTAGCTTACAGCGCCCGGGAAACGCCTTTCATGCAAGCCGATACCAATTGTGCCGGCAACTGGAATATGGGGGGATTGACCTTTTCCGATTCTTTTGGTTTCGGGGTGGTGGATGCTCTGGCCGCAGTCAGGCTGGCCGAGACATGGCACAAGCAGAGCACCCAGCAAAACCTCATCGAATGGAGAGACGTCGCGATCGACCTCACCGATCGCCCCCTGGGCTCCACTTTGGAATACACGTTTAAGGTTTCGAACCCTTTCATCCTGGAGCATGTCCAGCTTGCCGTGGATATCCAAGGTGTCTCCCTGGAGCATTTGCGTATCGATCTGGTTTCTCCCGCAGGGACCCGCTCCACGTTGGTCAAGGATGCCCTCTTGGAGACCGATGGTCTGGAATTCATTTTTTCCAGCGTTCAGTTTTTCGGGGAAAACTCGACCGGTACGTGGCATTTGGAAATAACGAATACCGGGTCCGAAGGGGTGATTCGGGAAATCGGCTTTACGGCTTTGGGAGGCAATGATTCTCGTGTTCATATCATCACCGATGCCGTTCTGGGAATGGACGGCCCCCTGGTCATGAATACCGACGGTTACACTGGGATCAACGCAGCTGCTTTCAGTGGAGATTCTCTCATAAACCTAGGATCACTCGCTTCCTTTACCTTCGGCTTTCAAAACGGCAGTATCACCGATCCAGGCGTGATCCAAACGGTCTCAACCGGAGACGGCAACGACATCATTGTGGTCAACAGCCTGGACAACATCATCCATGCCGGACGTGGCAACGATTTGATTTCCAGCGGCTTGGGCAGCAACACCATCATGGCCGGCTCGGGACTGGATATTGTGGAATACTCAGAGTATTCTTTCGAACAGTTGGTCGTTACCGGCAACAGCGCACAGGCTCAGGTTCGTTCACAGGATTTTGTCGATACGCTCTATGACACCACTTTGCTTTTGAGCGGCGAGAATGCCGTGATAATGCTCGCCCCCACATCGGGCATCGTTGCCGGTTTTCTAGATCCTGATTTCTACCTGGATGTGAATCAGGATGTGGCCCTGGCAGGCATGGACCCCTTGGAACATTACATAAACTATGGTCAGTTCGAAAATCGAGCCCCCAATCCTCTGCTGGATCCCGCCTACTACCTTGAACGATACCCCGACGTAGCCCATGCCGTCGAGCAAGGTTGGATGACCGCGCACAGCCATTACGCCCAGTGGGGTTGGACCGAAGGGCGTGATCCATCGTCGTATTTCTCGACCCATACCTACCTGGACGTGAATCAGGATGTAGCCCTGGCAGGCATGAATCCCCTGGATCACTATTTGCTTTACGGTTTTGCCGAAGGCCGTACGGCATTCATGGCCTGATGGACCGGAAATCCCTCATCCGCCCGCCACCCGGTTGCGCCCTGCTTCCTTGGCTTTGAACAGGGCCTGATCTGCGGCCTCCAGCAGCATTTGGGGAGCATGGTCGGGGGCACCCGGCCTGGTGGCGTGGCCCACGGAGATGGTCACGTGCGGGGCAATGGGGGAAAATGCATGAGGCAATCCCAGGTCGAAAACGGTTCGGCGAAAGGCTTCGGCCATTCGAGCCGCCCCTTGATCATCGGTTTCCGGCAGCAGGGCCACGAATTCCTCGCCGCCGTAACGGGCGATGTGGTCCGTGGGTCTGCGGATCACGGATCGCAGGGCTTCGGCCACCCGTTGCAGACATTCATCACCCGCGCCGTGACCGTAGTTGTCGTTGTAGGCTTTGAAATGATCGATATCCATCATGACCACGCTCACTGGATTGCCGAACCGAGCCGCCCGGCTCCATTCCAGTTTTAGGCTTTGGTCGAAGCTGCGGCGGTTGGCGATTCCCGTCAATCCGTCTACCATGGCAAGTTTTTCCAGCAGGTCCGTGCGGA
This sequence comes from uncultured Syntrophobacteraceae bacterium, assembly GCA_964603955.1. Classification (GTDB taxonomy): domain Bacteria; phylum Desulfobacterota; class Syntrophobacteria; order Syntrophobacterales; family Syntrophobacteraceae; genus SLCH01. The sequence goes on along the minus strand of CAZRWT010000002.1, from coordinate 11,345 downwards.
TTTTGAGCTGCACGTGAGTGCGCACCCGGGCCTTGACCACGGCATTGTTGAAAGGTTTGGCGATATAGTCCACGGCTCCCAGGTCCAGGCCCATGGCCTCGTCCTCGCTGTCTCCCCTGGCGGTCACGAAGATCACGGGAATATCCTTGGTCTTCGGGTCGTTTTTCAATCGTCGGCAGACTTCGTAGCCGTCCATCTCGGGCATCATGATGTCCAGCAGGATCACGTCGGGAGCCTTGTCGCCCGATGCCAGCTCCAGGGCGCGTGGGCCGTCGGCGGCAACCAGGATATGGTAATTCTCCTTGAGCAGCCGGGCCAGAGCCTGGATATTGGGCGGCTGATCATCCACTATGAGCACGGTGGGTTTTTCCGATGATTCTCGTTGGTTCATGTCAATTTCACTCCTGTTCTCTCAGCCAGTTCCACAAGCAGGGTCGCGGCCCGGTTCTGTGCAAAGCTTTCCACAAAGTTTCTCATCTCGATTGCCGCCTCCCTGCCCAGGCGGTGCTCCACAAAACCGGTTACCGTGTCCAGTAGTTCGTCCTCGACCAGTTCACCCGCTCGGAGGGCTCCCAACAGTCGGTTCATGGCGGGGGCAATATCCTCGGGGGGCGTCTGGATCTTGGGTTCCGGCAAAAGGGGCAGCCCGGCCAGTTGAATACGGGCCTGATCCAAAGCTTGAGCCAACTCGATGCCTAGCTCACCGGGTGGGGACGCCCCAGCCTTGAAGGCCTGATCCAATGCCGTGGCAACAGCAGCCAGGCGTTCAGCTCGGACCAGCCCGGCCACTCCCTTGAGACTGTGAGCCATGCGCCGCATATCCTGGGGGCCGGAATCGACGGACGGGTCAAACCGTGCCAGCAATTTTGGCATATTCGCGAATTCGTTGTCCAGCTGTTTTTTAAAGACATGCAATGTCTTGAGATAAAAAGGCGCATCATTGTCGAATGCTTGCAGCCCTCGATCCAGGTCAAAACCATCAAGCGCTTCGGGCAGCGGGTTTTCGGGCTCCGCCACGAAGGCTCCAATGTGTGTGGCCGGGGGGGGAGGCGTCTCCTCCCGGACTACCAGCCATTTTTCCAGGGTACGGTACAACTCCCCACTACTAATGGGCTTGGCCAGATGTCCGTCCATGCCCGCCTCTCGAGCCATCCGCCGGTCATCCTCCATGACTGCGGCGGTGAGGGCGATGATCGGGATTCCAGCAGGGGCCGCAGGGGCCTCCAGCCTTCTGATTTCTCTTGTTGCGGTAAATCCGTCCATCACCGGCATTTGCAGGTCCATGAAGATCAGGTCGAATGAGCGGGTGCTGGCCAGTTCCACGGCTTCGGCCCCGTTGTTGGCGATGGTGATGTGTGCTCCGGTTTTACGCAGCATTTCCTGGGCCACTTCCTGGTTGATCTGGTTGTCTTCCACCAGGAGGATGGATGCGTGCGGGAAGGATGGGATAACTGGGGGACGAGCCCTGTCTTCAGCGGGCCGGGAAGCCGGGAGCGTTCCGCCGGTGGCCTCGATCATGGCGTCCACCAGGGTCGATGCGGTCACGGGCTTGCCCAGAAAGGCGTTGAATGGTGGAAGTTGATGCGGCAGATCAGCACGACTGTAGGCGCTGATGATGCATACCGGGGTGTCCGGACCGGTGAGGACCCCTTCTTCCCTGAGCTGTTGCAGCCGGGCGATGGCCTGCAAGCCGTCCAGCTCGCCGGGCATCTTCCAGTCCATGAGGATGAAGTCGAAGGGCGTACCGGCCTGTTCCGCGGCCGTCACCGCTTCCACCGCGGCCCGACCACTGTCCGCCTCGAACACTTCAAATCGGCAGCTTTCCAGCAGTTCGCGCAGCACCTCGCGGGCCACGGGCTCATCGTCCACCACGAGAATCCCGGCTCCCGGCCGGCCCAGCTCCAGGCACTCGGGCCTGGCGGCGTCTTCCTGGATGGGTAGAGTCAGATCGAAGAAAAACGTGCTTCCCCGACCTGGCGAGGATTCGACGTTCAGCTCCCCTCCCATGCGCTCCAAAAGCTTGCGGCTGATGACCAGTCCGAGCCCCGTGCCTCCATACCTGCGGGTGGTGGAGGTGTCGGCTTGGCTGAAAGCCTGGAACAGCCCGGCCAGTTGCTGCTCATCCATGCCGATGCCCGTGTCGCGTACTTCGAAGCGCAGGGTAACGGTTTGCGCCCTGGGTTCCATGGTTTGTGGTCCGTGGAACGATGTTGGAGGTATGGCGTCTCCGGCTGTTTGTCGAATTTTTTCCCTGCTATTCACTTTCTGAACGATCAATTCGACCCGTCCCCGCTCCGTGAACTTCAGGGCATTGCCCAGGAGGTTGGTCAAGACCTGCCCCAGGCGCAGGGAATCGCCGACCAAAGTGCGGGGTACGTCGGGAGCGATGCGAAAGATCAGCTCGATATCTCCGGCATCGGCCGTGGCGACAAAGAGGGTTTTCATCCGGTCCAGCAAATCGTCCACATTGAAGGGATGAGGATCCAGTTCGAGCCTTCCGGCTTCAATCTTGGAAAAATCCAGGATGTCGTTGATGATGCCCAAAAGCATGCGCGAGGAGGTGCTGATCTTGTTCATATAGTCTCGCTGCTTCTCGCTCAGTTCGGTGTGGAGCAAAAGGTCGCACAGGCCGATGACCGCGTTCATGGGCGTGCGGATTTCGTGACTCATGTTGGCCAGAAACGAACTCTTGGCTTGGCCGGCCTGCTCGGCCTCGGCCAGAGCCCGATCCAGGGCGATGTTGCTCAGCTCCATTTGCATGGCGTATTCGTGCAGTTTCTGCTCGGCTCGTTTTTGCTCGGTGATGTCCCGAATAGTGGCGAACAGCAGTGGTCGCTCGTCCAGGACAATGAACCGCACCGTGACGTAAACGTCTCGAATCTCGCAGAGTTTGGTCCGATGCCTGGATTCAAAGGCGTCCCAGCCCTGTTCCTGCAATTTGGCAATACGGCGCCGGGTTTCTTCGGGGGATTCTTGATCCTCAAAATCGTCGATGGTCAGCAGGGCCATTTCTTCTCGAGTGTAGCCGAGCTGCTCGGCCAGAGTGTCGTTCAAATCCACGAAGCCCCGGGTTTCAGGGTCGATGATGCCCAAGCCGGTGGGGGACTGGGCAAAAAGGGTGCGGTATTTGAACTCCGCAGCAGCCAGCTCTTTTTCTGTCTGTATCCGCAGGGCCATATCACGGCGCAGCTTCCACCTTTGGGTGTCCAAAACGTAGATGGCCAGTCCCAGCAGCAGAGTCAGAACCAGAGCTAAGGCGGCCCTGATCTTGCCTGTCACCTGGATGTTTTTCAAGACCGGTGACGGCACGAATCGGACCAGGTAGGCCATGGTCCGGCCGGTCAGGTCCGAAAGGGCCAGGAAAGTCACGGCGCAACAGTGCTCATCATGCTGCACGGGGACCATGAAGGATTTTCCGGCGCGCATCCACTCCTGCACCCGGCTGTCCCGGCGCAACAGGAGATTCATACCTCGAACCTTTTCGGATTCGACAAAATTGCGGGTGATTCTTGAGATGGTTGGATTTTCAATGAGATAGGCCGGATGTAGCTCGGCCTCGATATATTTTCCCCATTGGTCGGCATCCACTTTACCGTACACTGCGTCATGATGCAGGAGCAGGGCGTAGTTTCCGTCGCCGATCATATCCAGGAGGTGAGCATGGATGCGGTCGAAAGACAGAGCCAGTTCCACACTGCCCAGGTGACGGCCATGATGCTCGATGGGAAACACGAACCGGAACCCCGGGTAGGTGCGACCCACTTCCAGACCTATCACGGGGCGCTGCTCGATGTTGGCCGTGCGAATGGACGGTCGCAGGTCAAAGAGGGGATCTCCCGCCTTGTGCGGCATGTGGAAGCGCAGGAGTGAGCGATCGTCCGCCAGGTGAAAATGAAACCGGCGCAGGCCCGATTCCAAAAGTTCGTCGTACAATGGGCCGAGCAGGCGAAAGAGACGGCCCCGGATGGACGGCATCTGCTCTTCAGGAGTGTCCAGAGCCTGCTCCACTAAATCCAGGACTTCAGGCCGACGCACTTGCAGGCGGAAGCGAATTTCCGCCTCCCGACGATAGGCTTCCATGGCCGCACGGTAGGAAACGTCCAGGGCCATGATGTGCTGTTCGGCGATCAGTTCCACCTCCTGGCGGTACTGGCTGTGAATGAAAGTTCCAACCAGGAGCATCACGATGACGGTGAGAATCGGAATCACCAGTCGGACCAGGCGGGATAGGAGCGTTTTTTCGGGCATGCTCAAGGCTTTCGCTCGGGTTCAAACTCGGGAATGTTCGCGGGGTCTCCAAAACTGCGGAAATCCGCAAAGGCTTCGTCGTCGGCCGGAACCATGCCGTGGCGGATGATTTCTCCCCACTGGACGTACCGCTCTTCCGAAGCGGCCAGAAGGATGGAGCGGGTACGCTCGATGAGTTCGCCGTCCAGGGTCCGGGCATTGGCAAAGAGCCCGGTGGCGGGCACCCATTGGGAATACCCACGGACTTCAATGCCCAGGGGAGCGTATTTGCGGGCGAATTCGTCCTTGACGCTACCGGCTTCGACCCGGCCGCGAACCACGGCAAAAATCACGGCTTCATGGGTACCCAGGTACCGGTATGCGGTGTCCTCCAGGGCCATGCCTGCGTGTTCGCGGAGCATGGCCGCCGCACCCAGGTAGCCGCAGGTCGAGAGGCTTTGGGTCAGGCCGAAGGGCCGGCCTTGGAGGTCGGCAAGGGTGGTATCGTCGCCCACAAAAGTGATCAGGGCACAGCGATACCGGGCCTCGCCGTTGGACTCCTTGAAAAAGACCAGGGGTGCCGCCTCGGGCATGCGCCGATGCAGGGTCACATAAGGCAGAGGTCCCAAAAAAATGATGTCCACCTCCCCCCTTTCGAAAGCAGCCAGAATCTCCTGGTGAGTGTCGAAATAGACCATCTCGACCGGAGTCTGAAGCTGCTCTTGCAGATAGGTCACCAGAGGGTTGAATGCCTTGACGATCATCTCCCGGTTTTCCATGGGCAGAGGGGCGAACCGAATGGTCTGCCCGGCCCATGCGGACGAATCGGGCAGAGCGAAAGCCGGAGCGAGAGCCAAAAGTGCAAGCACCAAAAAGCGGCACAAGACCGAAGGTAGGCAACGTCGGCAAGGTGCAGTAACGGGAGAGGGATCGGTTGCTGCTAGATTCATTTTTCTTTCTCTCGATGTGCCGTGTACAAGGACCGCTTGGAATGCCATTGAAAAAATCGATCCAACCCGATGTATCAACCAATATTTTCAAAACGGCTTTCTCTCATTTCGTCAAGGTTTACTTCCCAATGAAGCTTTCCTTCCAACGCTAAAATAGCTTTTTTTTCTCTCGTTTCACCAGTTCTCTTAGGGCATGATCGACCAAATTCCCTTTGGTCTTCAGACCTGTGTACACCAGGCCGTCTTCAACAAGGTTCTCATCGATAATGATATGGGTGTGCATTTTTCGTATCTCCTGCTACATCAGGTCAGGTATTTTCGATATCAACCCGGTGATAAACTTCCGGCAGAGACAGCTCACACTCGATGGATTCCATTTTAACGGTCTGCTCCATGCCCGTAAACGGAGTGTAACTCCAGCTCCCATCGTCGTTTTTTGTGAACCGTTCCACCATGCATCGGTTTTGAGAGACAAGAATGTATTCCCTAGGGGAGTCGATAAGGCGGTAATGTTCGAACTTCAATCCCCGGTCATACGCCTCGGTCGAATCCGACAAAATTTCGATGATGACCACCGGGTTTGTCAGTGAAACCCAGCTCATCTTCAAGAAAATCAATCCTGTCGCAGGCGACCACGATATCCGGGTAGGTGTATTTCCCTATTTTTCCGATCTTCACCCGCATGTCGCTTGAAAAAACATCACAGGGACGATCCAGTAGCTGATTGCCCAGGACCCTGTTGATATTGGTCTTGATCCTGTTATGATATATTGTCGCTCCCGGCATGACAAATATCTCACCACCGAAATACTCGTGCCTCAACTCCGACTTTTCTTCAAATTCGAGATATTCTTCCGGGGTCATTTTAGTTTTTTGCTGCGGTATCATTGTGGTCTCCACTGATGGATTACATAAAGGCTGTCGGCATGGAAGCTTCCGGGAATCCTTGCGAAATGACGTTGTAGGAATGGATCGTGAATCGATGTTCAACATGGGACGATTAGCAGGTATGGGAGGGTGGGTCAAGGGCCTTTTCCCATGCCGTTCATTGGGTTGATCTCCGGATTCCAATGTTGTATTTTGGCTTTGTCATGCACTCGTTGCGCCGTGTATGAGCACAGTATGGTAAGTTCACCATGCGGGGAATCATCGGCATTCCACACCTGATTTTTTCACTGAATCATGAAAGGCTTGCGCGAACATGGCTCATGCGGACCTGTTGCCCCAAGAACTGAGAAAGACGTTGGTTCACAAGATCGCCCACGGCGAAACCGCACGGGAGCAGGCCATCGATGTCATGACCGCCCTTCAAAATCATTTCGGTTACATGAGCGACGAGGCCATGCTGGCGGCTTCGGAGCTTCTAGACATGACGCCCCTCGAACTCGATGAACTGGCCACCTTCTACAATTTTATCTACCGCAGTCCCGTGGGAAAATATGTGATCCATGTGTGCGACAGCGCTGTCTGCTGGATGCACGGGCACGAATCCCTCCTGGAACACCTTCTTTCGCGCCTGAAAATCGAGTTGGGAGGAACGACCTCCGACGGTCTTTTCACCGTTCTTCCGGTGTGTTGTCTCGGGTATTGCGATCATGCCCCGGCCATGCTCGTCAACCGCACCATCCATGGTCAACTGACGCCGGAAAAGATCGACGACATCCTCGCCGAACTGGCGGAAAACGCCCATCAGCCCGTGGGCATGAAGTGAGGCGCCTTATGTACCCGCAAATTCTGTTCGCCAACCGAAAGCCGCGACGCATCGCCACCCTCGAGGAGTACCGCCGGAGCGGAGGCTACGAAGCTCTGGCTCGCGTGGCGGGGCGCTGGACCAGGGGGGAAGTCTGTGCCGAAGTGAAAAAGGCCGACCTCCGAGGCCGAGGGGGAGCCGGTTTTCCCACGGCGATCAAGTGGCTCGCCGTTCCCGAGGAAGGGACCTATCCCCGGTACATCGCCGCCAATTGCGATGAAATGGAACCGGGTACCTTCAAGGACCGCATCCTGGTGCATGCGGACCCTCACATGATCCTGGAAGGCATTGCCCTCACGGGCTATGCCGTGGGGGCTTCCAAGGGATTCATCTTTGTACGGCCCTCCTACGAAAGCGGATCGAGGATACTCGAACGGGAAATACAAAATGCCCGTGCGGCGGGCTTGCTCGGTCAAAACATCCTGGGAACGGATTTTTCCTTCGACATCGAAGTGCATCGCAGCGGCGGCCGGTATATCTGCGGGGAGGCTTCGGCCCTGCTCAACGCCATCCAGGGCAGGCGCCCCAATCCCGTCAAGCCGCCCCCATATCCCACGGAAAAAGGACTCTGGGGGCGACCCACCGTGGTCAACAACATCGAAACTATGGCCAATGTGCCCCACATCCTGAGAAACGGGGCCGAGTGGTACCTGGGCCTGTCGAAAAACGGTGCGTCTTCGGGAACCAAGCTCTTTTGCGTGAGCGGTCGAGTGAACCATCCCGGGTGCTTCGAGCTTCCCATGGGCATTCCCCTGAGAGAAGTCATCGAGGTACACGCGGGGGGCCTTCCCGCCGGTCTCGAGTTCAAGGCGTGCCTCCCCGGGGGAGCTTCCACGAGGTACCTGACGGCCGAACACCTGGACGTGCCCATGGATTTCGAGTCCGTCGCGGCAATCGGCCACCGCATGGGCACGGCGGCCGTCATCGTTTTCGACCGCAAGACCTGCCTGGTGGGAGCCACTCTCAACCTGGTGCAGTTTTTCGCGAGGGAATCCTGCGGCTGGTGTACTCCCTGCCGCGAAGGGCTGCCCCTCCTCCGGGATACCCTGTGGCGCATTGAAAACGGCGAAGGCGAAGAAGAATTCATCCCCATGATGCGCAAATGGTGCGAGCAGCTTTGCCATTCCTACTGCGCACTGGCTCCGGGAGCCGCTGCTCCCGTGGAAAGCCTGCTGACGTACTTCGAGGACGAAGTGCGGGAGCACATCCGCAAGAGGAAATGTCCTTTCAAAGGGGCCTGGTCAAATGTGCCGAAGCGATGTCTCGATGCGAGAAGACATGAGGGAATTCAACCTCGATGCCGAAGAGAAACAAATCTTGAAAGATTTTGAGGCGGGACGGTTTGTATCGGTCCTGACTCCTCGACGGCAGGAAGAACTCGTTAAATCTGCTGAGGAAATGAGGAAACATGCCTCGATTGATCATTGACGGTCTGCAAATAGACGTTCCCGAGGGAACGAAGGTCATCGACGCGGCGGAACGGCTGGACATCATGATTCCCAGGTTTTGCTACCTCAAGGATTTGGGGGCCGTGGGAGCCTGTCGCGTGTGCGCCGTCATGTGCCTGGACGGACCCGTCAAGGGTTTGCAGATGAGTTGCATGATCGCTGCTCGGGATGGAATGGTGATTTCCACCACCCACGAGGAAGCGACGGCCTTCCGCAAGCAGGTGATCGAGTGGCTCATGCTGAATCATCCGCACGACTGCCCCGTGTGCGATGAAGGAGGGCAGTGCCTCTTGCAGGACACCACCATTTCCGGCGGTCACGGAATACGGCGCCACAAGGGAAAGAAGCGCACCTACCGGAACCAGTACCTGGGGGCTTTCATCGCCCACGAAATGAACCGCTGCATCCATTGCTACCGCTGTTCGCGTTTCTACCAGGAATACTGTGGATACAGGGACCTGGGGGTCATGCAGAGCGCCCATCGGGTTTATTTCGGGCGATTTCGGGACGGGCAGTTGGAAAATCCCTTTTCGGGCAACCTGGTGGACATCTGTCCCACGGGGGTTTACACGGACCTTCCCGCCCGATTCAAAGTGCGGGCCTGGGACCTGGAGCGGGCTCCTTCCCTTTGCATCCATTGTTCTCTTGGGTGCCCCACGACGGCCAACGCACGCTATCGCACCGTGTGGCGCGTGGAGGGGCGTTCGAGCGAAACCCACGGCAGCGCCTTCATTTGTGATCGCGGTCGTTTCGGTTTCGAGTACACCAACCTTTCCCAACGTCCCCGGCAGGCGACAATCGACCATCGAGAGGCTTCGTGGGAAAATGCCGTGGAGGCGGCGGCTCAAAGGCTGGCGCGCGTCCGGGAAAGCTCCGGCCCTCGCGCCGTCGCGGCCTTGGGGGGTGTTCGCTCCGGCCTGGAAGCCCAGGTCATGCTCGATGGGTTGTGTCGTGCCGGGCGCCTGCCCGCTCCCCATTACTTCGTCAATCCTTCCACTGCGGCAAAGGTGAGGGCGGCCGTCTCCCACCTGGAACCGGATGTTGCCGTTTCCCCGGCTCAAGTGGCCGAAGCCGACTGCATCCTGGTTGTGGGGGTGGACGCGATCAACGAAGCTCCCATGCTGGCTCTCGCCCTGCGGCAGGCTCAGAGGAGAGGCGGGGATATCGTGGTCCTGGACCCTCGCCCCGTTTTTCTTCCCATGCCCCATGTGCATCTTGCCGTTTCCCCGGGAGACATGAATGGAGCGGTGTGCGCTCTGATCCGTGGGGCCGTGAGCGCGGAAGACGGCGGGAGCGGGAAACTCGGGTCTGCGCACCGTGAGCTTTTACAGGCCGTGCCCGATGGTTTTTTGGAGAAACACTGCCCGGAAAATCGCCTTGCGGAGGTATTCGCAGCCCTTCAAAAGAGCACCCGGCCGCTCATTGTGTGCGGCACCGAGGTGGTTCGAGAATCAACGCCGTCTCTGTGCGGGGAACTGGCCCTGCTCCTGAAGGAAATCAAGGGGCGGTGCGGACTCTTTTACGTCATGCCGGGAGCGGGCGCTTTTGGAGCCGGTCTCCTGTGGGAACCCGAAACTCCTTCTTTCATGGACCTTGTACGCGGCATGGAAGAGGGTTCGGTGAAGGCGTTGCTCCTGGTGGAAAACGATCCTTTCACGCAATTTCCCCACGAGGAACGGCTGCAAAAGGCATTGGAAAAGCTGAAACTGCTGGTGGTGCTGGATCATGTACCTTCCCGAACGGCTTCCATGGCTCACGTTTTTCTGCCCACGACCACTGTTTTTGAAGCTCCGGCGAGCTACATCAACCAGGAGGGTAGGTTCCGGCGTGCGGAACCCGTGCATCGGGGAGGCATTCCCCTTGCCCTGTGGTCGGAGGGAGGTCACCCGCCTCGCCTGCACCGCGACCACATTCCGGGCGGAGAACCCCGGCCCGCATGGCAGGCCCTTCGGGCAATGGCCGAAGCCATGGGAATGTCCGGAACGCTTTTCCAGGGTAGCATTTTCCACGGGCATGCCGAACAGGGGAAGGTGGACGATGGAAACCAGGAAGATGAGACGCATGAGAAAGCTCAATCGGAAGTCGATGGACCTGCGTTCCGCAAGCCGCCCTTTTCCCTTTCCGTGCAAAACGGTGTTCCGGCGAGAGCGGATATCCTGGTGAACGGTAGGCCCCTTTCCGACGGGGAGCGTGTGCTGTCGCCGGGAAGGGATGCCGTGAAATTCTCCCCCGAACTGCTGTTCCGATCCATCCATGAAGATGCCGACTCCCTGGAACTGCTGGTGGTGGAACTCACCTTCGGCACGGAGGAACTGTCTTCCCACTCCCCGGCCATCGTGAAGGTGGAACCGGAGCCTCACGTGTGGATGCACGGGGAAGATGCGGAACGATTGGGTCTGTCGGGCCGGGAATTTGTCGTGCTGCACCTGGAAGGCGGTCCGCTGGAAGTCCGCCTGAAAGTGTCTTCGTCCATGGCCCGTGGGGTGCTCGTGCTGCCTCGCCATCACCGGCTTTCCCGGCAAAGGAAGTATGACACGGATGGGCCGGAGGGGGGAAATGATGTGCGGCAACGGGAGCGGCTTAGCGGGTTAAAAATCCGTGAAATCCCTTAATCCGTGTCAATCCGTGATTCAGACAATCATTGGGCCGTAGGAGAAGCATTCATGCCCGACACGACAACTCCCCACGACGGGTCCTACAAGCATCTGTTCAGTCATCCGGAAATGGTGGAAAGCCTGATTCGGGGATTCGTGCCCGAAGATTGGGTGCGGGATGTTGACTTTTCGACGCTGACCAAGATGCCCCAAAGCTACGTGACCGATGATCTCCGGGACCGCCACGACGACATCATCTGGCGGGTCAAATGGCGTGGTCGGTGGTGCTACCTGTACCTGCTCTTCGAGTTCCAAAGCGATGTGGATGTGTGGATGGCCGTGCGGATCATGGTCTATGAAGGATTGTTGTACCAGG
>CAZRWT010000001.1:0-101220 GCA_964603955.1 uncultured Syntrophobacteraceae bacterium | reverse complement strand
CCAATTTCATGCCGATGATCGCAAGACGGTATTCAAGGCATGGCCGCAATGGGATGCAAAGAATGGCCCTGTTCTAAAACTCAACAGACACAATCGTCACAACCATATTACTCTTGTGTGTAAAATACCAGGAGTGGGAGTCTAGGTTTTTTCTCTTTTCCCAACAGAATTAGGTCGGCTCAGAAACCGGCCAAGGCCCTTTGTGCAAAGGTGGTATCGATAAATTTTTCGAGATCGATGAGCCTGCCGATGTCCATGACATCATGCATGTATCTCTGGATTTTTTCAAAATCTTCAATCACGGGAAACAGGTCGTCCATACGAATGGCCAAAGGCTGTGAAAAGACCTGTTCAAGCACTGTGGTGCTCAACCCAAGGGAACCATCGGGATCGAGAAAGCTGACGGCGATGTCTGCCGCCCTCACCTTGTCCTGCTCCACATACCGCCCCGCTTCAATGAGCAACGTAACAAACTCCTGCACCGCATCGGGATAGCTCTGTATGAAATCCTGCTGCATGGCCACAATACAGCAAGGGTGGCCGCTCCACCGGGTGGAAGAGAAAAACTCCAAGCCGGCGATATCGAGGGAAATAGCCTTGGCGGCAATGGGCTCCGCCACCATGAAACCCGCCACGTCCTCATGGTCTTTCATGATACCGGGCATATTGATGGGAGGAACCACCTCGAACCGAACATTGATGGCCTTTTTGCCGGGTACCCCCGGCTTCAACCCGAGTTCCGTCAAGAATTGGTGAGCCAGCATGTGGTGAATGGACATCTTATGGGGAATATTCACCACCTTATACTTGTAGAAGCTCTGCAACGAGTCGTAGAGAGAATCCTGGAGGTCATAACGCCTGTTGCGGACAAAAGTGCTCCCATTCTTGTGAGCAAGAAGCACCAGTTGAATAGGCGAGTCATAGGCAAAGAGATCCATGGCAATGGGAGCAAGAACAAAGGCACAATCCAGTTCGCCGCTTTCAAGCCCTTCCTGAATAGGATTCCATCCCGGTTTTTTTTGGATTTTGAGATAAAAATGGCGGGGCGTTACCTCACCGTTTTCGATACGATGCTTCAATGTACCCAAAGCCAGATGGTCGGTGATCTGGATATGAGCGACATTGATTTCCACCCGGCCATCAATCATTTTACGGGTTTTGAGTACCTTTTCTTGAGCACCTTCGGGAGCGAACACCCGGTGGACGGCATCTCGAATCTGATCGGCATCGAAAGGTTTGGGCAGATGCCCATTGCCTCCGGCTTCTTGTACGGCGATCTGCTGCCCCTTGTCTGCCTGGGCGGTTGCCATGATGAAAGGAATATCATGGTAGGGAGCGGTTTTCCTCACCCATTGCAAAAACTCCAGGCCATCCATCCCCGGCATATTCCAATCACTGATGATCAGATCCGGCCTGCTTTCCTGAATTTTTTCGATACCGTCAAGACCGTCTTCAGCGAGGATGATGTTTTCAAACCCAGCCTTATTCAGCATTTGCTTGAACATGGCACGCATGGCTCCGGAATCATCAACAACGAGAATGTTGATTTTTGGATTCACCATCATAGGAACACTCCCCAAAATAATAATATGAAACCCTCTTCCCGCACGACCATGGTTTATATCGTAATGGAAACCACCCGGTAAACGCGGATACCGGCAGGAGTATAAACCGTGACCTCATCCCCTTCGAACCGGCCCATAAGAGATCGCCCCACAGGAGATTGCACGGAAAGTTTTCCCACGGAAACATTGGACTCATAGGGCCCCACCAACTCGTACAAAAAGATTTCCCCCGTGCTCAGATTTTCTATTTCCGTAACAGCCCCGAACCCTACCTGCCTCACGGAAAACTTTTTTCCCACAAAAACCTCACACTGGTGAAGCTTGCGCTCCAGTTGCTCAATGCGACTCATGAGCACCTGGTGTCGCTCCCTGGCCACCAGGTATTGCTGGTTGTCCACTTTCACGCCATAACCGCGTGCCTCCCTCAGTTCTTCGATAACTTCGGGCCGCACCACCCCCTTCAAATGGGCCAGCTCTCTCAAAAGTCTCCGATAACCGGTGCGGGTAATGGGAACCTTTTCCATAAAAACACCGAAACGCAAGGATCAGAAAAAGAAATCCGGAGGAATCCTTCCCCGCTCCTTCATGATATGGAACATGGAAAGTCCGATAACGGTCTTTCCATCTCGAATCTTGCCGTCCAGCATTAAATTTTGAGCCTCCTCGAGGGTAACCGTCTCAACGGAAGCAATCTCATCGATATCCTGCGCGGCGGACAAACGCCTGAGCCCTGAAGCGGCATAGATTCCAATCGTTTCATTGGAGTAACCGATGGCGGGTAAATAGCTGAATACAGGTATGAGCTTCGATGCCTCGTGTCCCGTTTCCTCCAGCAATTCCCTTCGAGCACACACTTCCAGGCTCTCACCTAGGTCCACCTTGCCGGCAGGAATTTCGAGGGTCTCCTGACCAATGGCATAGCGCCACTGCCGCACCATGAGGAATCTTCGAGAGTCTAAAAAGGGGATGACGGCAGCAGCCTGGGGGTGATCTATTTTCAAGCGCTCCGTTACCTTGCCCGTGCGAAGCTTGACCCTATCCAGTTGAGCTGAAAAGTGTTCGGCAAAAAGCATGCTCAGAGTCCGAATCTTTTCTTCCATGAAATCAACCACCTCCTTTTCGTCGGAAATCGATGAAGGAACGAATGAACCATAAAGAAAAACAATACTTCGTGAATTTGGAAGGCATCATGATGAAAAGAATGGCAATCAGGCGGGGCATTTTTCCACGAGCAAGAAAAGATTACCACAATAGACCGGTGGGGTTCCCCGCAGGAGGTAAATGCAATCGATTTATCACCCCTCTTTTCATCACACGGAAAACCATCTTTAGGGTTCCCGTCAGACCTCCGGACGGCGAAGAACCCGCTTGACATGAACATTGGATACCAGTGCCGTATATTCCGTCCCCTGCTCCAAATCCACCCGGATGGTGTCCGTATCGATTTCCATATAGCGACTGAGCACAAGCAAGATATCGTTTTTGAGGGATTCCATCATTTCAGGCGTGAGATCCAGTCGATCGTGCATCAAGACGAACTGCATGCGCTGCCTGGCATGTTCCCCGCTACCCTTCTCTCCAAAAAAGCGTTTGAACGCTCCCAGCATGAGATTATGCCTCCTCATCCGCCCATGAAGAGCTTTCTAAAAAAATCGCGAAAACCCTCTTGAGAACCGTTTTTGATGGGGACATCCTCACCGTTCAAGCGAGCCGCAATTCCCTGAAAAGCTTCTCCGGCCTTGCTGGTCCTGTCATGCACAAGAGGCACCCCCCGATTTGTCGAAATCACCACATCCTGGCTCTCAGGCACGATTCCCAACAGAGGAATGGCAAGCAGGGAAACAATATCATCCGTAGACATCATATCTCCTTTCTTTACCATTTTCTCGTTGAGGCGATTGACAATGAGATGCACATCCCGAAGCATGCTCGCTTCCAAAAGCCCAATCACCCGGTCCGCATCGCGGATGGCTGAAACCTCCGGCGTGGTGACCACTATGGCCACCTGAGCCCCCGCAATGGCATTTTTGAAACCCTGTTCGATGCCGGCAGGGCAATCGATGAACACATAATCGAATTCCTCCGCGAGTTCCAGACAGAGTTCCCGCATCTGGTCGGGGTCCACGGAATCCTTATCCCGCGTCTGTGCCGACGGGATAATACAAAGATTGGACAACTTGCGGTCCCGAATCATGGCCTGTTCTTTACGGCACTTCCCTTCGATAATATCCACCAGGTTGTAAACTATGCGATTCTCAAGCCCCATCACCACATCAAGGTTTCGCAAACCGATGTCCCCGTCGATGAGCACCACATTTTTCTGCTTGATGGCAAGAGCCGTGCCGATATTGGCAACGGTCGTCGTCTTGCCGACTCCACCCTTTCCGGAGGTAACCACAATTATTCTACCAGCCATGATGTTTTCAATCCATTCATATGCAAAATTCAGTTCCGTTCACTTCCCATAGCCATTGCAATACGAGGCCACCCATTTTGGAACATGATTGTTCTTGCAATAAAACAAAGATCCGCCCCTTACAGTTCAGGGCATAAAACCCAGGTGCTTTAGCCCTGGGAGTGTCGACCTTTAAGCCTTTAGCACTTCGATGGAGTCTCCCCGGACTTCGGCCACCTCATAGTACTTTACGAAAGAATTGGATTTCCGCCCCTTTGGAAGGGCCGTCACCCTGTCTCCTATGCGCAACTGACTGGGTTCTATGCTCAAAGCCCAAATTTTTGCTCCCATATCCCCCCCGGCACCTGCGTGAGCCATCCCCCGCAAAGCCCCAAACACGATGATATCCCCGATAGCGATAACTTCCGCACCGGGATTCACATCACCCAGAATCAGGCAATCCGATTGCGAAAAGATCCTGGAACCCGACCTGCACGTATGCCGAACAATGAGGGGACCTTCATCAGGACACTGAGTGGATGAAGGAGGCGCAACAGGTCGTTCGGGCTTTTCCGCGAAAAACGACAGGTCATCCCTCAACCTGACCTCTACCAGCGAAGCACCACAGCTATTGCTGAGCAGACTTTGAATGGACAGTATCTCCTCGATAGAGATCGATCTGAAACGCAGATCCAAAACCATCTTTGCCGAGTGAAAAAAATCACGGGATTTCTGTAACCGCTTTTTAAGATAGGCGAACATTTCAGCAAAAGAAGCGGAATTTTCAGGCAACAGGACAAACCCGTCACGATTTGCTTTTATCTGAATGGGAATAAATTCATGACTTTCCATAGTCCTGCCCGGTACACTCACAAGTCAGCAAGGCTCCTTGCTCTCTAATCCTATCAATTCACTTTGTCCTTTCCGATTCCGGAAAAGTCGTTTCCCTTTCTGAGGTTACACGGTATTGCCGACAAAGGGCAATATCCACCGATGTATTTCCCGCCAGCTCTTCACTCGCAAAAAAGCCCCGGATTCGTCCGTTCGATTCCACGGTTGATCAAATACAATGGGCTGAAACCCCTCCCGAGCCAACATTTCACAAGTTTCCAGGCGGTCTTCCACAAAATAGCGCACTTTGTACTGCCTGAGAACTTCCAGCTTGGCGTCGGGATGCCCCGTCGCCGTGACCTCGATCATGTCCTGTGGTACCTGGGGTAAAATCCTGTGAAGCCATTGCACAATGGATTCCGGCCAGATCCTCGCGGTCACGAACCTGAGAGGACCATGGCGGGCAATGCTGGAAAGCACGTGAGGAGCCCCGGCAACGGGAGGCAGCTCCAGAGTATGCTCATCATCGAGAGTCGTGCAGATCAGATCATTGATGATTTCTCCATTCAGCCCCAAACAGCGGGTCAGATCAAAGCAGGTGAGATCCTCCTTACTCAAACGGCTCAACCCGTAACGCTCGCGGGCGAGACGCACGAATGTCTCCATGGTGTCGGCCACTACGCCGTCAATGTCAAAGGCCAGCTCATGGGAATGAATAAAAGGCTCCATAATTTCACTTCATATATTTAGCAAAAGATTAAAATTCTAGAGAAAATCAGTAATACAAGCCTGAGCCGGATCGTCAAAACGAAAAGAAATTTCATTGATACCATCTTCGCAATGGCTGTGAACCACATAACCCACTTTAAGGAAAACGGAGAGCATCTTTCTGTTGGATGCAAGCACATAAGCCGTGAAACCCGAAATCTGTTTGCTCTTTGCAATTTCGCAGAGATAGTGAAGCAGGAAGCTGCCGATGCCGGCTCGCTGCCATTGAGTTCTCACGGCAAAATCCACTTCCGCCATGTTCGTCTTCTGGTCCAAAATGTAACGCCCAAGGGCGATGATGGTCTCGTTGCCGATTTCCCCTGTAACCCCTACTATGGCCATTTCGTGCTCATAGTCCACATTGCACATGGCCTGGGTATTCCGATGAGGAAACACTTTCATGGCGGAAAGAAACCGATAGTAGATGTCTTGATCGGGAAGCGAGTAGAAAAACTCCTGCAAGGCCCTCTCGTCCGTGGGTTTGATAGGTCGGAAAAAAAGCCTCACATTTCCAGGAAAAATCTGATGCGTTTCCCACTGACCTGGGTAAAGAGGCTCATAAATGGGAGGAATTATCTGATCCTGATACACATAACGCAGGTTCTTGGCTTCATCGAGCAAGCGCTCCCGAAACTTGGGGTGGGCAATGTTGATGAGAGCCAAAGCTCTTTCACGGATGGTTTTCCCATGAAGGTAGGCAATACCGAATTCGGTCACTACATAACGCACCGTACTGCGGGAACTCACCACTCCGGCACCGTGTGTCAGATGGGATACAATGCGCGATCTGCGGCCATCGGAACTTGTGGAAGGCAACACAATTATGGTCTTTCCACGGGGTGCCCGGGCGGCTCCATGCATGAAATCCACATACCCACCAATGCCGCTGTACACCCGGTGCCCGATACTGTCGGCGCATACCTGCCCGGTCAAATCGATTTCCAGGGCCGAATTGATGGCAACCATCTGTTCGTGAAGGCTGATCAATCGCCTGGAATTGACATAATCAATGGGATAAATTTCCACTTCGGGATTGTTATGCACAAACATGTAAAGCTCTTCGCTTCCAACGCAGGAACTGGCAACGATCTTTCCCGTATGGACCGTCTTTCGCTTTCCCGTGATGACCCCTTTTTTCACGAGCGCCAGGTGAGCATCCGTGATGATTTCCGAATGAATGCCCAGGTCTTTTTTGTGATCCAGATAACGGAGAACGGAATTGGTGATTCTGCCGATTCCCACCTGGATGGTGGACCCATCATCAATGAGGTGCGACACATACCTGGCGATTCTTTCCGCCACGGCACTGCGCTCCCTGAAGGCCGTTTCAAGGAGGGGTTCGGCAAACTCCACAAAATGATCGATTTCTTTCACATGAACAAAAGAATCGCCAAAGGTTCTCGGCATATGAGGGTTGACCTGCGCTATGGTCACACGGGCCATTTCCAGGGCCGCCTTGCTCACATCGACGCCAATGCCGAGGGAACAGTACCCATGCTTATCGGGTGGAGTCACCTGGACAAGGGCTACATCGATGCCCCACGACCCTTCATAACGGAACAGGGGGGGAATCGATGAAAAATAAATGGGAATGTAATCCGCATACCCCAGATTGACCGCCTTACGCATATGCGGCCCCACGAAGAAGGTCTTCAGGCGACAGAATTTTTCCAGCCCCTCCCAGTCCTCGGGAAGCATCCCCAGAGATAAACTCTGAACAATTTCAAGGTCTTTATAGTTCGGAAGCAATTCCACCAGCTTGAGGAGAAGGTGTTGCGGCTCCGCACACCCCCCACAGACAAAAATACGCTGCCCATCTTGTATTTTTGAGCTCAAGACGTCAACGGCCCGTGAAACTCTACTGTTGTAGTAATTCTTCCAGCCTACGAAATAGCTCATTTTCCTTCGAAACCCTCAGCGCTCGGATGGATAATGGTAAACGATAAATCCAACGAATACCCTACTAAAAGGCAGACTACGCTGAACGGGCGGTAAGCGCAAGAAAATTCATATCCCAACAAGCAACCGACTACAAATAGAAGAAGATAAATGAAAAGGGAGGAACACGCCAAAACATGGCTTCCTCCCCGTCCAAAGACACCACCCGTATGCATTCACACAATATTTTTGAAAACACAAGGATTATGAAATCTATATTTCATTTTAATATCTTAAACAACTTCCTCCATATCGAAACGGCACAAAAAATCAGGCCCCATAAGGATGATTCAGGATAATTGTCTCGTCACGGCCGGGTCCCACGGACACCAGGCATAGCGGCACACCCGCCAGTTCTTCAATAGCACGCAAATATTTCCTGGTGTTTTCCGGAAACTCCTCCAAGGTGCGCACGTTACGCAGATCTTCCTCCCAACCGTCAAATTCTTCATAAACAGGCTCACAAGCTTCCAGGACATGCAACTCGGGAGGCACGACATCCAATCGGTCGGAACGATGCCTGTAACCAACGGCGATTTTCAACTTGGGAACCCCCGACAACACATCCAGCTTGGTGATCGCGAGAGCGGCAACTCCACTGAGGCGAATGGAGCTTCGCACCACAACCATGTCCAGCCAGCCACATCTCCGAGGTCTTCCCGTCGTGGCTCCAAACTCCCCTCCCTTGCTTCTTATTTCCTCCCCCATTTCGCCCGTGAGTTCCGTCGGGAAAGGCCCGCTGCCCACCCGTGTGGTGTATGCCTTGACGATACCCACTACTTTATCGATTCTTGTGGGACCGATCCCCGCGCCACAACAGGCATTGGCGGCAATAGTACTCGAAGAGGTCACATAGGGGTAGGTTCCATGGTCCACATCCAAATGAGTTCCCTGAGCCCCTTCAAACAAAACGTTTTTGCCCCGGCTCACCGCAGCCTGCAATATGGGGGAGACATTGGCCACAAAAGGCTTCAAAGCTTCACCATAAGCAAGATACTCGGTCTCTATTGCACCCACTTCATGGGTTTTTTGGCCGTAGAGCTTTTCCAGTAAAAAGTTTTTTTCCCGAAGACCATGCTCAATTTTTTGTCTGAGAATCTCTTTATGGAACAAATCATGTAAACGAATCCCTGTACGGGCAACCTTGTCTTCATAGCAGGGGCCGATTCCCCGTCCAGTGGTCCCTATCTTCAACGTTCCCTTTTGTTGCTCCCGCGCATGATCCAAGGCCTTGTGGTAAGGCATGATGACATGCGCATATGGGCTAATGACCAGGTTTTTATCCGAAACCTCCAGCCCACTCCCCGTAAGCTTCTGAATTTCTTGCAGCAACACGGAAGGATCGATAACAACACCGTTTCCTATCATACAGATTTTTCCGGAATGGAGTATTCCTGAAGGAATCAGGTGCAGGATGAACTGTTTTCCGTTCACCACCAGAGTATGCCCCGCATTGTTGCCCCCCTGAAACCGCACCACAAAATCGACTTTCTCCGTGAGCCGGTCGACGATTTTTCCCTTACCTTCATCACCCCATTGAGTTCCGATAACAATAACATTAGCCATGGCTTTTTCGATCTCCTACATTGAGCCTTTCCCAGCAGCTCTTCTTATGAGGGGGACTTGATTCAGAACAATAATTTCTGTGAAAAACGGCACATTTTTACCTCTTAGTTAAAAAAAGTGCTTGTGTCAAAGATAAAGTAAAAGGAACAATAGGTGGGGGTTCATCCACGAGGCAATGATGGCCCATTGGGTATCCACGACGCAAGTTCCTGCGGGGACTGTGATGGAGAACGTGACAGACAATTTTTTCGAGAGGAGCAACATGCGTTATTCTCAATTTTTTATCCATACCCTTTTTGAAGTCCCCAAAGAGGCGGAAACCCCCTCGCACATTCTTCTGCTTCGGGGCTCCTACATCCACCCGGTAGCGGCAGGCATCTACTCCCTGCTTCCCCTGGGACATCGAACGGCGGAAAAAATCAAGGCCGTTCTCAGAGAGGAACTCAATGCCATCGGCGGCCTGGAAATCACCATGCCCGTCCTGAACCCTTCGGAGCTTTGGAAAAAAACGGGAAGATACTACGACATCGGTCAGGAGCTTTTCCGACTCAAAGACCGAAAAGACCGGGAATTTGTACTGGCCATGACCCACGAGGAAGTGGTTACGGACATTGCCGGGCAGTTCCTCAAATCCTACCGTGATCTTCCTGTCATGCTTTACCAGATTCAAACCAAAATCCGAGATGAGGCACGCCCGAGAGCCGGGCTCCTAAGGGTCCGAGAGTTTTTCATGAAAGACGGCTACAGTTTTCATCGAAACTTCGAAGACCTGGATGCCTATTATCCCAAAATATACAATGCCTACCTGAGGATTTTCGCTCGCTGCGGCTTGAATGCCGTGCCTATCGAAGCCGATTCCGGCATCATGGGAGGAAGCGGCTCACACGAATTCATGCTCGATTCACCCCATGGAGAAGACCGCTTCGTCCTGTGCAGCCACTGCGACTACAGAGCCAACACGGAAAAAGCCGTAGGGCTCAAGCCCTTCCCGGCAATGGAAGCAACTCCCCTGCCCCCCATGGAAAAAGTGGCCACTCCCCAGGTCAAAACCATTGCCGACCTGGCTGCATTCTTTGGCGTAGGAGAAGAACGTTTTCTCAAAACCGTCGCCTATGAAGCCGATGGACAGCTCGTCCTGGCAGTCATTCGCGGAGACTTCGACATTTGTGAAGCCAAGCTGACAAATCACCTCAAGGCCGCACGACTCAACATGGCCCCGGAAGGGGCTCTCATGGCTAAAGGAATGACACCGGGGTTTCTTTCTCCAGTGGAAATGAAAAACGTTCGCATTGTAATGGACGATTCCATCACTGAAAACGTTCTCTTCGTCGCGGGAGCCAACGAACCCGACTTTCACTACAAAAACGTTGTTCCGGGGCGGGATTTTTCCGGCGTGGAAACCACCGACATTGCCGAAGTGAGAACTGGAGACGGTTGCTGCCAATGCCCTTCGGGGACGCTCAGGATATCAAGGGGCATCGAGCTGGGCCATACCTTCAAGCTGGGAACAAAGTACACGGCATCCGACAGCATGGATGTGACGGTCCTGGATGCGGAAGGGGAAAAGCGGAGAGTGGTCATGGGATGCTACGGAATCGGAGTGGAAAGGCTCATGGCTTCCACCGTGGAGCAATGGCACGATGAAAACGGCATGATCTTTCCGCCGGCCATCGCCCCATTCCACATCATCTTGAGTCCCATCGGGAAAAAAACGGAACCTTTTGAATGGGCGGAAAAACTTTACAAGCAACTGGGCGCGAAGTACGAAGTGCTTCTGGACGACCGCAGGGATTCCCCCGGGGTGAAACTCAAAGATGCGGACCTCATCGGTATCCCGGTCAGGATCGTTATGAGCGAGAAACTCTTCAAGAAAAACGAGTTGGAAGTCAAAGTCAGGCAAACGGGAGAAGTACATTTTTGCCCACTTCAAGAAATTGAGCCCCTCCTGAAAAGGATTTTCAGAGACCTTCAGCCGTCCCTTGCCGATCTCCCCTATCTTTCCGAATGATCGGGCAACGGTCGATTAGCTCTCCACGGACTGCGAACCATTCAAAAACCGCAGTCCGTGGACATATCATGGGTAAAAAAACCCTTCCAACACCATCAATGGTCCCCAAAAGCTACCGTCCATAGAAACTTATCGTGTCAATCATTTTTCCCTCTAGTTTTTTAGGCTATTGGATTACTATGTTTTCATCTTTAGACTTCCAAAGAGACGGCAAAGTTAGGAGTAAACGTTATGAAAAAAAAGTTTTTTGCTGTATTTCTGGCTCTAGCTTTTGTGATCGGGTGTGTGTTTGCAATGCCTGCCGTTGCTGCTGAAGAAAAAAAGGAGGCTCCGGCTATCCAGATGCAGACAGAGCCGGAAGCAGCTCTGGAAACAGCTCAAGAGGAGGTTCAAGAGGAGGTCGATTTATCCAAGCTCAACATCAATGAGGCCAATATCAATCAGCTGCAAAACTTGAAGGGAATCGGCCCCAAACTGGCAGAAGAGATAATCAATTACCGCAACACCAACGGTCCTTTCGAAACGATTGAAGACCTGATGAAGGTCAAGGGTATTGGGGAAAAGAAGTTTGAGATCATCAAGGATTTGATCCGGGCCAATTAATCAAACCCGTTTGAAGCTCGTCTCTTTGGAAGCATCATGGCCCCTGGTCGGCAATCATTCCCGTTAAATTACCCATGAAATGCCTCGATGACGATGATTTCTCCAGAGGAAGGTTTGACCCTAACGCGAGAGTCCAGACGCTGCCCCACAATCCAGCAAATTTTTTCACGGTCGCACACAATGGCAACCTGATGTCGCCGGTCTCGAGGGATTTTGGCATCGACAAAAAAATCCTGGAGCTTTTTAGTACCCGCCATCCCCAACGGCTTGAAACGATCCCCTTTTCGCCACCTTCGAACCAGGAGAGGCCATAAAACGTCATCCATGGCCATTCGAGCCACGTTAGCCGATGCATCAACCACGGCTTCATCCCCAGCCTTCATGGACTCTTTTCGCACGTGAAAGACAAGCCCAAAATCTTGGGCTTCATAGACTCCCGGGCCATAAATGAACAGAGAAATTTCTTCGCAGTCATTGAAAGATACGGGAGGGGGCGCATGCTCCAGCGTCAGAACCAGGCATTCCCTCCCTATCGAAGCCATGATGCCGCCCGGCAACTTCATGTACCGCCCGAACCGCCCCCTCTTGACCATGCGATCCAAAGCCTCCACATGATTCATGAAAATCCCCGAACAAGAACCGATGAGCGCTCTCACAACATGGCGATAGAATCGCCTTCGGAAAGCAACATGTCTTGCCGACAGGTCTTTCAGGGTCACCACGACGGCGGATGGCCCGGGGTTGGTGGTGAACTGTTCGCACCACGCTTCAAGACACTCCTGCCAGTATTCCTCTTCGTCACGTGCCAGCCGGGCATGACGCCCAATGGTGTCGGTCACTCCGGGGTGAATATGTTGTTCCAACAAAGGAACCACCTTATGCCGTACTATGTTTCTCTGACAAAACAACTTTTCGTTGGAGGAATCAACGACGTAGGAGAGATGAAGGTCGGTCAAAAATTCGAGGATTTCCTCCCTTCGCGCAAAAAGAAGCGGGCGAATAATTCCCTGCTTGCTTCGAGGGAGCATACCCGCCATCCCTGATGGTCCCGTTCCCCGGCAGATGCGAAGAAGAAGCTCTTCCGCCTGATCGTCGGCATGGTGACCCAAGGCAAGCCCATCCCCTCTGAGTGCCTTCATGGCCTGAGAAAAAAAACGATGACGGCAGGATCGAGCCGCCATTTCCAGGGAAAGGCCTTTTCGAACGGCAAAAGCCTTTACATCTTCCGACGCAGTCCAACAGCTCAGGGATTTTTCAGATGCAATGCCAAGAACAAAAACCCTGTCTCTCGTGGACTCCCGGCCTCTCAGCTCATGGTCGAAATGAAGCACCGTAAGAGATTTTATTAGAAGAAAAGGGCGGAGTTCCAGCAAGCATTCCAGAAGGGCCGTCGAATCCGGCCCCCCCGAAACTCCTACCAGAATATGGTCTCCTTCATGAATGAGATCATGGTCTTTTATATATTGAAACGCACGTTGCGAAAACCGATGCGAAAAATGCACGAGGTCCTTCCAGCTACCCATGCCACGGGGAAATGAAGCACCGGCCCCCAATGAACCCAGGGGAGCCGGAATCCATTCACCTCTACATCAGGAGGCTTCAACATCCACTGGACGGGGCATGGGTGACTTGGGCTGCGTTTCAGAGGGTTTGTCCGAAGTTTTTACGACGGGCAGCAAAGGTACATTGTTTTTCATTTTTTTTCCATCGATGAGAAGGTGCCCCTCGCTGTTCAAAACCGTCTTATCTTCCAGTATGATCAGCCCAAACCGGTCTGCCATATCCCGTCGGTATTCATAATCCATGGCTCGCTTCCGGAGCTGGTAGTTTAGCAAGATCAGGATAAGACCGAACACAGACGCGACGGCCAACAATATAAGCCCGCCAATAAGGAAGTAATGCATGGACTTTTCGCCCACATTACCTACAAATGTGAGGAAGCCGTCGATTTTGTAGAAGAACACGGCTCCAATGGCCAAAAGAATCAATAACGCCAAAAAAGGGAGCTTTTGAATCAGATGCACCATGCGGTAAATTTTGTACATACGTCCGGATTTTTCATCCAGAGCGCGGGCACTTTCCGTTGACTGGCCCGGTGACTCTTCCCCCTGAGATTCTATAAAATACTTATTAAATCCAACGATTACAACTCCAATGAGAAAGGTGATGCAAATAGGCGCGAGAAACGACAAAAGAAAATAAGTTTTCCATGGGAACGACACTTCCACGGGCCCGAACCGATCATAGCTGCCGTCCCCCAACTGATAGAGCCAGCAGACAGCCAGGATAAGAACTTCAACCCACCCCAGAAAAAACAGATATTTTTTGAAAAATTCCTTGCGTTCATTGTTGTCGAACAGCCCGGCAATGCTACGAAGGCGTGTTTTGGAATGCTCAACCGAATCGCTCATGATTCCTTCCCTGTGTTTAAACGGCCACAAAAAAAAACCACCAAGAAACACTTGATATCCGAACCGGAGCAGGATAACAAATGACTTCTTTTGGGTCAACACGTATACGCAAAGGGCGTGAATTTTGAATTATACCATGCAAACTGGAGGGAAAAAATGCCGGAGGGGCCAGTATTTGAAACAAATTTCCCCGAAATGAAACTTCTTTCTCGAGGAAAGGTGAGAGACAACTACGACCTGGGAGATTCCCTGCTTATCGTCGCAACAGACCGAATTTCGGCTTTCGACGTGGTCATGCCGACCCCTATTCCCGATAAAGGGAAAATACTCACCCAGCTTTCCGAGTTCTGGCTGCACTTTTTCAGCGATACTGTTGCGCAACATTTGATCAGCACCGATGTATCCGCCTTCCCTCCTCAGTGCAGGGCTTACGCCACTCAGCTCGAGGGGCGTGCCATGTGGGTAAAAAAGGCACGGGTCCTCCCCATCGAATGTATTGTGAGGGGATACCTGGTGGGATCCGGCTGGAAGGATTATCAGGCTACGGGAAAAGTTTGCGGCCTTACCCTCCCTCCCGGCCTGAAGGAGGCGGAGAAACTTCCCGATCCCATCTTCACTCCCTCCACCAAGGCCGAAAAGGGAGCACATGATGAAAACATTTCCTTTGAAACCATGAGCGGAATCGTTGGCGAAGTCACCGCAAGGCAGGTGCGCGACGTTTCCCTGACCGTTTATGCACAAGCCGAAGCCTATGCGCGCACCAGAGGCATCATCCTGGCCGACACCAAGCTCGAATTCGGCATGATCGAAGGTAAGTTGACCCTCATCGATGAGGTTCTGACCCCTGACTCCAGCAGGTTCTGGCCGGCCGACCGCTACCAGGTCGGCCGCAGTCCGGAAAGCTTCGACAAGCAATATTTGAGAGATCACCTGCTACGTTCGGGCTGGAAGGCAACCGATCCTCCGCCTCAACTGCCTCGGGAAGTGGTGATCAATACGCGAGCCCGCTACATTGAAGCCCTCGAACGCCTTACAGGACAGCCCCTTGACCGGTGAAGCACAGATCATGAAAAGCCCAGCCCCTCTGTCGTCCTCACTTCGCAAGATTCCCCTGGAGCTTGTGAATGATTGTCAAAGTTGCTTCCGTATCAGGAGTTTTAGGGATCAAGAAGCACTTTTCGCCTCGCTGGACAGGTTCGGCATTTTGCAGCCGCCCCTCCTCCGGTCCGCACCCGAAGGAGGGTTCGCCGTTCTCGACGGCTTCGAACGTTTCCGATGGGCAAAGACACGAGGCTTGAGAGAGGCTCTTTTCATGGTGCTCCCTCCGGACGTGAGTGAGCGAGAACTCTGGCGAATCCGCATTCAAACATTGCTTTTCGGCCCCCCTCTCAATGGAGCGCAAAAGGCCGATGCCGTCACGGGGCTCAACAGCCGGTTTTCTCCCGAGGAAATCCGGCTGGAATTCTTTCCGTTGCTTCAAATCCCGCAGCGTTCCCATGGGATTGAACCCTGGCGATTGTTGTCCGCACAGGACACCCGGTTTTTACGCGCCGTGGCACGTGAGGAAATCAGCGAAAGGGTTGCTTTGGAGCTTGTACGTTGGGAGCCGGAGGCATTCCATGAGATTGCGGACACCCTCCTGGAAATAAAATGCAGCGCGAGCATCCAGTGGGAAATTGTGGAGCGCATATCGGAAATCGCCGTGCGGGAAGAAACCTCGCATACGCAGGTACTGGCAAGCATAAAGAAAAACCTGATCGCTCAAGCCGACGATACCGATCACCGCAGGAAAACAGCCATCTTGAGAGATATCCTGACGCGTAGGCGGCTCCCTCGGCTCAAGGCTAAAGAAGAGCGATTGCATGGGCTCCTGAAAAAAGCCGCTCTGCCCGCCGGACTGCGCGTGCTTCATCCCCCTTTTTTTGAAGGGTGCAACTGGCAGGTACACCTGCATTTCGACAGTCAAGAAAGGTTCCGGGAACTCATCGACGCATGCATGCGCCTGAGCCGGTCTTCTCTCACGGCCGAGATGCTTGCCCAGTGCCGATCAAAACATTATGCCCCAGATAAACCATCAGACATGAGTTGCATGGATCACGAAAAGATGATATGCAAACCTAAAAAAGGTGGATCTAAATAAAAATCTTAAGAAGATAGATGTCATATCGAGATCATCCAGGCTTCCTATGGTTACCACACACCAATCAGCACGAACCTACAGTGCGCAGTTGCAGCAAAGGATCGATTTCCTACGAAAATGCTCACAAGCCGTCGATGCGATCGACAATCCGGCCATACTGTATATTGCTGCCTGGCACGATAGGGACCAAATCATCTGGTACGAATATACAAGTCAAAATTTTCAAGAATTGCTGGATTGTGAAGGGACCGAACTCATGGCCCCCTTGTTTCGTGAAAGCGTCCTGGAGCATCGGGCTTATCGCTTCAATCAAACAGATGTTTCAATAGAGCAACAGATTTTGGTCAAAGAGGATCTGGGAGTTGCCAGAGAACGACTTCGAAGTGGAGGCGAACAGGCCGGGACCACTGAAGCTGTATACAAAATCAGGCTCGCAAGAGGTGAGGAGCTTTGGCTCAAAGACCATGCGAGAATAGAGTTCCACTCCCAAGACGGCATATATTTATCGGTGGGATGTCTCACCGATGTCACCAAAGAGATGCAAGCCGAGGCACAACTCAAACGAATCGAAACATCCCTCCAAGCCATCAACAAAGAACTGGCAATTCAAGTCAGTATCGACGGCTTAACTCAAATTGCAAACCGCCGCTACTTCGACTTGATGCTGAAAAGGGAATGGAAACGGTTGCGTTGGGAAAGAGAGAGCTTGTCTCTCATCCTTTGCGATGTGGATTATTTCAAGGCATACAACGATACTTACGGCCATCAGGCAGGGGACGATTGTCTGCGTTGCGTGGCTGATGCCATCAGTTGCATTGCAACACGCCCTGCCGATGTGGCCGCTCGCTACGGGGGTGAAGAATTTGCCATTATCCTGCCCAGAACCCCTGCTTCCGGAGCGGCATCCCTGGCTGAAACACTGAGAAGGCGGATTTTGGATTTGGAAATTGAGCACAATTGTTCTGCGGCAGCTTCAGTCGTGACCATCAGTATTGGCGTTGCAACCGTAGCCGCTCCATGGCAATCAGCTGAAAGGGCGAGCCCGGATATTTTGGTTGAACGTGCAGATACAGCCCTTTATGCTGCGAAAAAGCAGGGACGCAACCGAGTGGTCTGCTATTGGGACCTGATTGAATGAAATTGAAACGGGCCGGAAACAACGAAAACGAGAATTTTTCTTTTCGCCTTTTATTCAGAATGAAGCATCGGCAACCCTCTCCATGCCCGAAAAGCGGTGAGCTTTCATGCATTCATCTCCCCCCGAGAAAATCATTGTAGAACGATCAGTGGCACAAAGCCCCCTGGTGAAACGCCTCCGGCAAGCATTACCCCACGTACCCCTGGAGGTGGTGGAAAAAGTAAAGGACGCTCAAAAGGAAGAACCGGGCGTTCTTGAAGTGGTGGCGTTCAGGGGGCGCCTCCTCAAATCCTGCCCCGGTACCCGACATTATTTATGCTGCGGCTACCAAATACTTCACTTCGGTACACAATGCACCCTTGACTGCACCTACTGTATCCTCCAGGCTTACCTCAATGAGCCCAACCTGAAGTTATTCGGCAACGAAGACGAAGTCTTCACCGCCCTGGATGGAGAGCTACAAGCCCATCCAGACACCCTCTACCGCATCGGAACGGGTGAGTTTACCGATTCCCTGCTCCTGGACCCCTGGACCCGGTTTTCCAGGGAAGTCATCCCCCTGTTCTCCCGGCGCCCCAATGCCGTTCTGGAACTCAAAACCAAAACGACTTTCGTGGACAACCTCCAGGACATCGAACACGGCGGCCACACCATCGTGGGGTGGTCCCTCAACACCAGGTCCGTTCAAAGAAGCGAGGAGCCCAAAGCGGCCTCCATTGAAGAACGACTTGAAGCGGCCAGGCGCGTTGCCCGTTGGGGATATTTCCTTGCCTTTCATTTCGACCCCATGATCGAACACAAAAACTGGCGCAGAGGTTATGCGGAAACCATCGAAAAACTTTTCCAGGCGGTCGATCCGGGCCGGATCGTGTGGATAAGCCTGGGAGCTTTCCGGTTCATGCCCCCATTGAAACCCATCGTTCAGAAAAGGCACCCCCGCACACGCATCCTGTATGGAGAATTCATCAGGGGACTGGACCAAAAAATGCGCTACTTCCGAGACATACGGGTGGAACTCTATGCATTCATGTGGGAAGCCATCCGCAAACATGCTCCCCAGACCTGTGTTTACCTCTGTATGGAGAGCGAGGACATATGGAGGGAAGCCATGGGGTTTTCCCCCCTGGAAAAAGAAGGCCTGCCCAAAATGCTCGATGACGCGGTCAGAACCAAAATGTCCGTGGGCCTTGAATGCATCCGGTCGGCCGTCTGCCGCCACGACGGCCGGGAAACCTCATCGGCCCCCCTGGTCTCTTTCTGAGCGTCTTCATGATCACTTGGACATATCGAGCCATTTCGCCCACACCTCAATTTACTTTGGATTTCAGCGTAAATATTGTAAGAGTCAGACACTTTATTGTGAGCCAAAAAACCAACAACCGAAAAGGAAGACCATGGAACACGGTGTCAGACATTACGAAGCAGCCGAAAGGCTCCGCTGGTTCTTATTTTTTCTTTTATGTGCCTTTATTGCCTATCCCCTGGGCAAACTCTACAGCATTCCGGTCGGCTGGGAACTTGCGATTTCATCCTTTCCCACAACGGCTTTCATCTCCAACGCTTTTTCCTTGCAGCTTCCCTGGCTTCGTGTGCGCCCCCTGGGCGGCCTCATGATTTACTTGTTTTGGATAGGTACCCTTTTTCTCTTGTTGAAGTCGTTGATCCTTGCAGTTCACCTTGTGGGCAAGCACAGGATACGATCCATCCTTGAAGACAACATGGAGGAAGACTCCATGGGCCGACTGACTTCCGACACACCTCCCACCGGTTGGAACAGGATTTTTCCCTTCGATCTGATACGCTACCAGATCAACCGGGGGGGAGCTCTGTTCATCTTTCACCCCTTTCGGCGCCTTCGCCTGATGCTCAACAAATCCGAAGAACTTCCCGCCTGGGAAGAATTGCTGGAAAAAGAACGCCGGGCATCCGAAGTGGACTGGGAAGTCATGGCCGGCTCCTGGAGTCCTTTCAGTTGGATACTCCGGCTCCTGCCCATGCTGGCTTTTGCCCAGGTTCTCTGGTTGGTTCATGAACAAATCACACCAACCTTAAAAGGACAGGGGGAAATCCAGGAAGCCGTCGCCCAGGCATCCGTGCTGTTCCTCCCACTGGCACAGGCACTGGGAATGGTGATTGTCATGGCAATGGCGGCCGGACTTTTAAAACGCCTGGAAGGCCTTTATCTCTCAAGTGTAAATGCCCTGTTTTACGACAATTTCCTATCCAGACTCCCCGTCCGGAGCAATGACACGGTCATTTTATTGGAAGCATTTCACAAACACTTCCGTGATATACAATCCATGCTGGGGCGCCTGGAAAAGGCCATTGTGTCATCACGCGAAAAAAAACCTGAAATCCATTCCACCCACAAAACATCATGAAAACAGAAGAAAACACACTGGGACATCTTCTACGCCGCCTGCTCAAAAGCCACCCCGCTTTTGCATCCAATCCCATCGGAGACTGGAAAGACCTGGCAGGAGAGCAAACCGCCCAATATTCACAACCCAGATCACTCAAGAACAAAATCCTCATGGTGGTTGTTCACGACTCCGTATGGAAACATCATCTGGAGCTTCTCAAGGGAGCCATACTCCATAAAATCAATTCGGGAAAACCCCAGCCCCTGGTGACGGACATCGTTTTTCGGGTAGGAGAAGTGCCGGCCTCGATGCCGATACTGAACCCCAACCATAACCAACTGAACAAGATCAAAATGAAAAACCCGCACAAGATTCGACAACAAAAAGTCCCTCGAAGAAAGCTGACGCCAGACGAAGAAGCCCTGATCGCCTCCCTGCCCGACAGCCGGTTACGCAAAATCGGAAAGCGGCTGCTGGCAAAAACTTCCACAGAAGATCACAGGAACGGTTACCAGAATTCCCCTCCTGAACGGTGTCGCTGCAAGGAATCGTAAATCAGGCGCGCCAGTTTTTTTGAAATGCCGGGTACTTTTTCGATTGCCGGAAGCTCCGTTTTCTGGATTTCCTCCATGCTGCCAAGGTGCTGCAAAAGCTGTTGCCTCCTTTTAGGGCCGATCCCGGGAACTCGATCCAATGCCGAAGAGAGAAGCCGCCGCCGATGCAACTGCTGATAGTTGGTGACGGCAAATCGATGAGTTTCGTCACGCAACCGCTGCAACAGATACAAAATATCCGGGTATTGAGACAAAAAAAGGGGATTTTTCCGACCTGGAAGGTAGATTTTTTCATATAAACCTCGCCCCTTTTCTCCCCGATCTTCTTCTCTTTCCTTGGCAAGTCCCATTACAGGAAGCCTATCACTCATGCGCCGCTCCTCCAGCAGACGATGAATACGGTTCAATTGCCCCTTTCCCCCATCCACCACGAGCAGGTTCAACCCCTCCATAAGATCCGAGTCTTCATCCAACATCCTTTCCACCACTTCCGCCATCATGGCAGGATCATCGGGCTCATTCAGGGTTTCCACACGGTAGTGCCTGTAGGAAGATTTTTCGGGTTCCCCATGGGCGAACACCACCAGAGCACCCACGGCATGCATGCCCTGAATATTGGATATGTCCACGCAGCCCATGCGCCAGGGGGGCTGTGTGAGTTTGAGGATTTTTCCCAGATTCTCCAGGAGGCTTACATTTTTTCTCATGAGCATACTTCTGCTTGAAGAGTGCTCCCGGGCATTACTTTCCGCAAGATCCATCAAGTGTTTACGCTCGCCACGCCGTACGGTCCAGAGTCGGACCCGCTTCCCCCGGAGATCTGAGAGCCACTCCTGTATTACGTCCTGTGATTCGAGAAAACAAGGAATGAGAACTTCATCAGGAACATGGCGCCCTTCTCCATAAAATTGCTGAATGAATGCCGTGACGACTTCTTTCTGAGAATTATCCCAGTGGGAAAGATGATACTCTTTTTTCCCAACAAGCACTCCCTGCCTCACAAAAAGTATGACAAAAGCCGTTCCACTTCCTTCTTCCTGATGCATGCCCACAATGTCTTGGTCCAAAAAGCGATCCGAGACGATGTGCTGTTTTTCGAGCATGGCCTGAATTCCCCTAAGACGATCACGGCACAGGGCGGCTTTTTCAAATTCGAGATTTTGAGCGGTCTCTTCCATTTCCTTTTGTAATCGCTGTTGTAGAATATCCGTTTTCCCCTGCAGAAAGAGAACGACATCTTGCACCACCCTGGAATATTCTTCCTCAGTCATTTTACCGGCACAAACACCTGCACACCGCATCATGGCATGATTGAGACAGGGCCGTTCCCGGACGATGAGTCTTTTGCCGCGACACCGGCGCAAGGGAAACAGTTGATTGATCATCTTGAGCGTTTCCCTGAGAGCGGCACCGGAGGGATAAGGGCCGAAATAAAGGGCACCATCCCGATGGAATCTGCGGACAACATCCAGCCGGGGGAAGGGCTCTCGAGGATCGATGCGCAAAGAAGGGTAATTCTTGTCGTCTCGAAGGATCACATTATAGCGAGGGCGATGCTTTTTGATCAGACTCGATTCAAGGAGCAACGCCTCTTTTTCGGTAACCGTGATCACATAGTCCAGGTCTGCCGCCCTGGACAGCAGGGCTCGCACCTTATGGCCCGTGGATACGTTACCACGAAAATAACTGGATGTTCGTTTTTTGAGGTCCCTGGCCTTGCCGACATAAATGACCCGTCCTTCGACATCCCGAAAAAGATAAACCCCCGGCTTGCCGGGAAAGCTCCTGGTTTTACCCGCAAGAGGATGCTCCGTTGCGAGCAAAGATTCCATGCGGGACTGTTCTTGATCGTGCAACCGCCCTTCATCTGCATCCATCTTTTAATGACCTCGGCAGTTAAAATGTGTCGGCATCTTCAATCCATTGTCTCCTATCCCCCAACAAGTTCTCTCTTGAAACATAATAAAAAAACGCACATCGCTAAAAATCAAAATCGATAAAGAAAAATTCCATTCACTTCAGTTACTATGTCACATATCGTCTAGACAGGAGCAAACTTTTCTGTTAGTAGTTGCTTTCGTTGCTGTCGGGACGTGGCTCAGCCTGGTAGAGCGCTGCGTTCGGGACGCAGAGGTCGCTGGTTCGAATCCAGTCGTCCCGACCAGGCACAAAAAAAACGAACAAAAAAGCTTGCAATCACCGAAACACCATGCTATATGGCGAATCTCCGTACGGATGGAAGCCATCATGTTGATGGATGATTGTGGAGAGGTTCCCGAGCGGCCAAAGGGAGCAGACTGTAAATCTGCCGGCGAAGCCTTCGGAGGTTCGAATCCTCCCCTCTCCACCACCTTCGGGATTCCATGTAGGAGATGATGGCGTTACATTTCAGGGTCATCGTCGCTGGGACTACATGCCTGTGTATGGGAAAAAATCGAGAATGACGGTTCCGCTCAAACATTCCCTGTGGTCCCATACCACATCATGTGAAGCACCCGCAAACATTGCGCCTGCAGTTATTCGCCCACGTAGCTCAGTAGGTAGAGCACTTCCTTGGTAAGGAAGAGGTTCACCGGTTCGATCCCGGTCGTGGGCTCCATTTTTTATGGGTAAAGCGCACGGACTCGTCTTGATGCCCCATCGCCCCCCCCTTGTTCGGTTCACTGCCTTTACCGGTAATTTTGTAGCAGTATTTTCCCTGCGATTCAGACTCACATATGTAACATCATCATTTGAAGAACAAACATGTCATTTGGAGGAGGAAGTCAAGATGGCAAAGAAGAAGTTTGAGCGGACGAAGCCACACGTGAACGTGGGCACTATCGGGCACATCGACCACGGCAAAACGACGCTGACGGCGGCGATCACCAAGAACCTGGCCAAACGGGGCGCGGCGGATTACATTCCTTTCGACCAGATCGACAAGGCCCCCGAAGAGCGCGAGCGCGGTATCACCATCGCAACGGCCCACGTGGAATACGAAACGACTCAGCGTCACTACGCTCATGTGGACTGCCCCGGTCACGCGGACTACATCAAAAACATGATCACGGGCGCGGCTCAAATGGACGGTGCCATTCTTGTCGTAGCCGCCAACGACGGCCCCATGCCCCAAACTCGCGAGCACATCCTCCTCTCCCGGCAGGTGGGCGTGCCCTATATCGTGGTGTTCCTCAACAAGGTGGACATGGTCGATGACCCGGAACTCATCGAACTGGTGGAACTCGAACTTCGTGAACTCCTGTCCAAGTACGGTTTTCCCGGAGACGATATCCCCATAATCCATGGCTCCGCGCTCAAGGCGTTGGAAACCGATGACCCGGATTCCCCCGATGCCAAATGCATCATGGACCTTATGGAAGCCATCGACGCCTACGTTCCCGATCCCGTCCGCGCCGTGGACAAGCCCTTCCTCATGCCCATCGAGGATGTGTTCTCCATCAGCGGCCGCGGCACCGTGGTTACGGGACGTGTGGAGCGCGGCGTCATCAAGGTGGGAGAAGAAGTGGAAATCGTGGGCTTTCGCCCCACCTTCAAAACAGTATGCACCGGCGTGGAAATGTTCCGCAAAACTCTGGACCAGGGCCAGGCAGGCGACAACGTGGGCATCCTCATCCGCGGCATCAAGCGTGACGAAGTGGAGCGCGGCCAGGTGGTGGCCAAGCCCGGCAGCATCAAACCCCACACCAAGTTCAAAGCGGAAGTCTATGTCCTCAAAAAAGAGGAAGGTGGCCGTCATACCCCCTTCTTCCCCGGCTACCGACCCCAGTTTTATTTCCGCACCACGGATGTGACGGGAGTCCTCACCCTTCCCGAAGGTGTTGAAATGGTCATGCCCGGTGACAACATCAGTTGTGAAGTGGCCCTCATCACCCCGGTGGCCATGGAAGAAGGTCTGCGCTTCGCCATTCGCGAAGGGGGACGTACCGTCGGCGCAGGCGTGCTCACCGGTATCGTTGATTGATCCAAAACTCACAAAGGTGAATTCAAATGCGTGTCATCGTGACATTGGCGTGTTCTCAGTGTAAGCGGCGCAACTACACTACCACCAAGAACAAGCGAACCACCCCCGAAAAACTTAATTTCAAAAAGTTTTGTCGATTTTGTAATGCTCATCTTGAGCACAAAGAAACCAAGTGAGCACCAAAATTTATTTACAGGGCCTTGGGGCACCCATCCGCAAGGAGTGGATGTTGCCGGGGCCCGTGAAACCAGGTGCTTTCGGTGCGCGGAGGGTGGCCAGGTGAATACTTGCATACACTCGTTTTCTGCACGCCGACAGCGTTCCTTTGAGGTCCGGTGGAAACTCATCGGGAGGAATTGAGGCGAGGTTTCTCGGCTTGATGCAACCGATTCACCCGTTCTCACCGTGAGGCATGGAAACCCAGCAAGGTCCGAATAATCATGGAATCTCCGAAAAAGAACGTGAGCAAAACCATTAAACCCAAGAAGACGGATGTTCCCAAAAAAGCGTCCAAAAAGGTTGAAACCCCAGTTCGGAAGTGGTGGGATCAAACGCGACAGTACTTTTGGGAAGTCTGGCATGAACTGAGCAAGGTCGTATGGCCGTCACGCAAAGAAACACTTGGGTCCACAGCAGTGGTATTGGTGATTGTCATCCTTTCGGGCGTATTCCTGGGAGTTATTGATTTGATATTAAGCCGTTTGGTCGGACTGCTCATTGGGTAGCTCCCTTGCAGAACCGGAAAGACCGGTTAGAGCAAAAGAACTTTTGAGACAAGCACAGGCGGGGTGGCTTCGTGGCAAAGAAGTGGTACATAGTCCATACCTATTCAGGTTTTGAGCACAAGGTAAAATCCTCTTTAGAAGAGCGAGCCAAAGCTGAAAACAAGGAGGCCTTTTTCGGCCAGGTGCTGGTGCCGACCGAAAAGGTTGTCGAACTGGTCAAAGGCCAGAGGAAGGCATCTTCCCGCAAGTTCTATCCGGGGTACATTCTTGTCCAGATGGAACTCAACGATGAGACCTGGCACCTTGTGCGCCATACGCCCAAAGTGACGGGCTTCATCGGTAGTCAGGAAAAACCCATACCTCTGAGCGATGAAGAAGCTGAGGCGATTATCGCCCAAATGGAACAGGGCGTCCAAAAGCCCCGTCCCAAGTACCGCTTTGAGAAAGGCGATGAAGTTCGTGTAGTGGATGGCCCTTTTGCAAACTTCAATGGTATTCTGGATGAAGTCATGCCCGACAAAGGGAAAGTGCGCGTGCTTGTCAGCATTTTTGGGAGATCGACACCGGTTGAGCTGGACTTCGTGCAGGTCAACCGTATTTAATTTTTGGATAAAGAGCGAGACTGAGGAGTTCAAAGAAGGATGGCAAAAAAGGTCATTACCAATATAAAGCTACAGGTGTCCGCCGGACAGGCAAACCCTTCGCCGCCCATAGGACCTGCGCTGGGGCAGCACGGCGTCAACATCATGGAGTTCTGCAAAGCCTTCAACGCCAAGACCCAGGGACAGGAAGGAATGATCATTCCTGTCGTGATCACCGTCTATGCAGACCGTTCTTTCACTTTCATCACCAAAACTCCACCGGCCTCCATACTTCTGAAAAAGGCAGCGCAAATTGCCAAGGGCTCCAGCGAGCCCAACCGCAATAAAGTCGCCAAGGTCGGCAAAGCTCAGGTTGAAGAAATAGCCAGACTAAAAATGCCCGACCTCAATGCCCGCGACCTGGATGCAGCCGTTCGTATTGTCGAAGGAACCGCCCGAAGCATGGGAGTTGAGATCGTCTAGGAGCTCCGTTCACTGTGGTTGAAAGAATCGGTCCGTTTGTGGAGAGTTGAAGATGGCAAAACGTGGTAAAAAATATCGCGCACAGCGCGAAAAGATAGATCCTACAAAACGCTACACATTTCAAGAGGCGTTACAACTGGCGGCGGACTGTGTATACGCCAAGTTCGACGAGTCCCTTGACATCGCCGTTCGCCTTGGAGTTGACCCGCGCCATGCAGACCAGATGGTTAGAGGTACGGTGGTGCTTCCCAACGGTCTTGGCAAGCCGGTTCGCGTACTGGTTTTCGCCAAAGGCGAAAAGGTTAAGGAGGCCATGGACGCAGGGGCGGACCATGCGGGTGGAGACGAACTGGTCGATCAAATAAAAGGGGGCTGGCTTGAATTTGACAAGACCGTGGCAACACCCGACATGATGGGTTCGGTGGGCAAGATCGGTAAAGTTCTTGGTCCAAGAGGTCTCATGCCCAATGCCAAACTCGGGACCGTCACCTTCGACGTCGCCAAGGTAGTTAAGGAAATCAAAGCCGGTAAGGTTGATTTCCGTGTGGAGAAGACAGGGATTGTCCATGCATCCATGGGGAAGATATCCTTTGGCCAAGAAAAGCTGTTGGAAAACATCGCTGCTTTCATGGATACGCTTGTGCGGCTGAAACCGACAGCCGCCAAGGGAACGTATGTGAAAGGCATCGCCATTTCCACCACTATGGGCATCGGCATACAGGTGGATCCCCTGGCAGTGAAGTCCTTCGCTTCCTGAGGGGAAGGGTTACAAACATTTAACGAACTGCCGATTGGTGCTTTCAGCCGTCTGAGACCGTAGGGACACCGCAATGTGTTTAAACTCCTGGTCCGGAGCACCTACCGAGAGGGATGAAAGAAACCATTCCGGCTCTGGGACGCAGCACACCGATTCTCATCGTTGGCTCCCGAGGGAGTGAACCGAGCATCAGGGAAAGCACACCGGCAGATGAAAGGGGGGTTGATCGACATTGGAGCGAGCCAAAAAAGAGCAAGTAGTCACAGAGTTGCATGAAAAGCTGCACCGGGCCAGTGCTGCCATCTTGACGGACTTCAAAGGTTTGAGTGTCGCCGAGATGACTTTGCTCCGTGACGCTCTTGCGGCTGAGCAAATCGAATATCAGGTTGTCAAAAACACCCTGATGCGTTTGGCAAGCCGTGAGACCGGCGCGGCGGTATTGGAAGCACACCTCAAGGGCACATGTGCCGTCGCCATCGGCTATGGAGACCCCGCCGTTCCCGCCAAGATTCTCAAGAAGTTTTCCAAGGAAAAGGAAAAACTTCAGATCAAGGCATGCGCACTGGGCAATCGCCTTTTGGACCCATCGCAGGTCTCGGAGCTGGCGGAATTACCGCCGCGTGAGCAGCTTCTCGGCAAGCTGCTGGGAACCCTCAACGCCGTGCCCACGAGCCTGGTAACTGTTTTGAGTGGAGTACCGAGAGCTTTTGTCGGTGTTCTGGCTGCTATGCAACGTAAAAAAGAAGAAGCCTGATAAATACCCTGATGGAGGAATCGAGAAATGTCCGTTACCAAAGAAGATGTCATTAGCTTTATCGAAAACATGACCGTACTGGAGCTGAGCGAACTCGTCAAAGAGCTTGAGGAGCGCTTCGGAGTGAGCGCGGCCGCACCTGTTGCCGTTGCGGCCATGGCTGGTGGTGCTCCTGCCGAAGCGGCCCCCGCCGAGGAACAGACGGAATTTTCCGTTGTGATCACCAGCTCGGGTGAGAAAAAAATCAATGTCATTAAAGAGGTAAGAGCCATTACCAGTCTGGGCCTCAAAGAAGCTAAAGACCTGGTGGAAAATCTGCCCGGCGTTGTGAAAGAGGGCATTCCCAAAGAGGAGGCTCAAGCCATTGCCAAGCAGTTGACCGAGGCAGGAGCCACTGTAGAAGTCAAGTAGCCGGCCTGCTCCCATCATCCCATCGGAAATCGGCTGAAAGATCACTTTCGGCCGGTTTCCGTTTTTTCGGTTTATGGCATCGTATCCAAAAGGCCCCTTGTGCCCCTTTAAGATATATATAAAGAAAAGAGAATTCCGCTCAGTTTCCGTGTCACCCAAAAGCGCACTTTCAAGTCGCAGGAGAGACCATGGCCACGGCTTTGACCCATGAATACAGGGTGCGAAAAGATTTCGGTAAAATCAAAAAAATTATCGACCTTCCCAACCTTATTCAAATGCAGAAAGAAAGTTATGAACAGTTTCTGCAAAAAGATGTTTCCCCTGAGGCAAGGACCAATAAAGGGCTTCAGGAGGTTTTCAAAAGTGTTTTTCCCATCGAGGACTTCAGCGGCACGGCATCCCTGGAGTTCGTTCAATACACGTTCGGCGAAGTCAAATACGATGTGGAAGAATGCCTTGCGAGGGGAATGACCTACGAGGCTCCCAACAAGATCGTGGTTCGGCTGGTCGTCTATGATGTGGACAAGGAGGCAAATACCCGCTCCATTCGTGACATCAAAGAGCAAGAAATATATTTTGGAACGCTCCCCTTGATGACGGAAAACGGTACTTTCATCATCAACGGCACGGAACGGGTCATCGTCAGCCAGCTACACCGTTCACCCGGAATATTTTTTGATCATGATCGCGGTAAAACCCACTCCAGCGGTAAGGTTCTCTATTCCGCCAGGATCATTCCCTTGCGCGGATCATGGCTGGACCTGGAGTTCGATCCCAAAGACATTCTCTACATGCGTATCGACCGCCGTCGAAAATTCCCCGTCACGGTCCTTCTAAAAGCTTTGGGCTACAGTACGGAGGAACTGCTCAATTATTTCTATCCCAGCGAAAAAATTTTCCTGGACAATGAATTCCAATCCCAAAAGGAACTCAACCCCGAGGTGCTTGCGGGTAGCCGGGCTCCCGAGGATGTACTGCACCCGGAAACGGGCGAGGTCTTGGTCAAAAAGAACAGAAAGCTGGGAAAACAAACCTTGAAAAGGCTTCAGGAAGTGGGGATCGGAAGCCTTCCCATGAAAACCATGGACATCGTGGACAATGTCCTTGCGCAAGACGTCATAGACTACAGTACGGGTGAAATAATCGCCGAATGCAACGACACGATCAACGAAGTCATGGTAAACGAATTCCTTGATCGTGGTGTAAAGGAAATCGAACTGCTGCATCTCGAAGGCCTCGACATCAGCCCTTCGTTCAGAAATACGCTGCTCATGGACAAGGTAGGCACGCAAGAAGATGCGCTGATTGAAATCTACAGGCGTTTGCGTCCGAGCAACCCCCCAACCCATGAAGTCGCCCGAGAGTTTTTTCAAAAGCTTTTCTTCGATTCGGATCATTATGACCTTTCCGAGGTTGGTCGGCTCAAGTTGAATATGCAACTGGGCATCAAGGATGTTCCTCTGGATTACCGTATCCTGAGAAAAGAAGACATTCTCATTGCTGTTCGCCATCTTATCCGCCTGAAGGATTCTCAGGATCAGGTGGACGACATCGACAACCTGGGCAATCGCCGTGTGCGAGCGGTTGGCGAACTTCTGGAAAATCAGTACCGCATCGGTCTGGTGCGCATGGAACGGGCCATAAA
This sequence comes from uncultured Syntrophobacteraceae bacterium, assembly GCA_964603955.1. Lineage (GTDB taxonomy): Bacteria > Desulfobacterota > Syntrophobacteria > Syntrophobacterales > Syntrophobacteraceae > SLCH01. The sequence goes on along the minus strand of CAZRWT010000001.1, from coordinate 71,620 downwards.
AGAGCGCATGACCCTTCAGGAAGTGGAAGCACTGATGCCCCACGATCTGATCAATGCGAAACCCGTCTCGGCAGTGGTAAAGGAATTCTTTGGAACGAGCCAACTTTCTCAATTCATGGATCAAACCAACCCTCTTTCGGAAATCACCCACAAACGACGTCTCAGCGCATTGGGACCGGGGGGACTTACCCGTGAACGAGCAGGCTTTGAAGTCCGAGACGTTCACCCGACGCACTACGGAAGGATCTGCCCCATTGAAACGCCGGAAGGCCCCAACATCGGGCTTATCGTCTCACTTTCCACTTACGCAAGGGTGAACTCTTACGGTTTCATAGAAACGCCCTACCGCAAAGTTCAAAGCGCCGTGGCCAGGACGGAAGTGAAATATCTGGCCGCCATGGAAGAAAAGGATTATCCTATTGCTCAGGCCAATGCGCCTTTGAGTGACGAAGGTGCTTTTATACGCGAGCAGGTTTCCGCACGAAAAGCCGGCGAATTTGTCATGCTGCCCCCTGAGGAAATTTCTTACATGGACGTTTCGCCCATTCAGTTGGTGAGCGTTTCCGCTTCTCTCATTCCTTTTCTGGAACATGACGACGCCAACCGTGCGCTAATGGGTTCCAACATGCAACGCCAGGCCGTACCTCTCATTCAAACAAGGTCGCCTCTGGTGGGAACCGGTATTGAACGGGTTGTAGCCAAGGACAGCGGTGTGGCCATCGTCGCACGGCGCGACGGGATGGTGGAGTATGTGGATGCCACGCGCATCGTGGTACGTGCGGACCAGTATGATGCCGAGATGGGTCGGAGTGTGGACATTTACAAACTCATTAAGTTCCAGAGGTCCAACCAGAACACCTGTATCAACCAAAAACCCCTTGTCAAATACGGAGAACACGTCAAAAAAGGGCAGATATTGGCCGACGGTCCATCCACGGACCATGGGGAACTGGCTCTGGGACGGAATGTAATGGTGGCGTTCATGAGCTGGGGGGGCTACAACTTCGAAGACTCCATTCTCGTGAGCGAAAGGATTTGCAAGGAAGACGTATTCACTTCCATTCACATTGAAGAATTTGAAATCGTAGCGAGAGACACCAAACTGGGCAAGGAAGACATCACCCGCGATATCCCCAATGTGGGGGAAGAAGCACTCCGCAACCTGGACGAAAGCGGTATCATACGCATAGGGGCTTATATCAAGCCCAACGACATTCTGGCCGGCAAAGTCACCCCCAAGGGCGAATCGCAGCTGACGCCCGAAGAAAAACTATTGCGTGCCATTTTCGGGGAAAAAGCCAGCGATGTGAAAGATACTTCTCTTCGCGTACCCCCGGGAGTGGAAGGCATTGTCATCGATGCGAAGGTTTTTTCACGCAAGGGAGTGGAAAAGGACGACAGAACCCTCATGATCGAAGATCAAGAGGTCTCCCGGCTCATGAAGGATCAGCGGGATGAGCTGGAAATAGTCCGTAAAACCTCCGCTCACCTCCTGCTTCACTTACTTGATGGAAAAGTTAGCGACTCCACTATCAAAGACGGCAAAAATGTCTACATCAAAAAAGGTGACCCTTTCACCGAAGAAAACCTCATGGCCATTCCTGGATCGCTTTGGAACCAGGTATCCGTGGCCGGAGACCCGGCGATTTCCCTGGAATGCGAAATCATCGTTCACAACTACAACGAGCAAGTACAAGTCATCAAAGCCATCTTTGAAGACAAGATCGGCAAGCTAAAACGCGGGGACGAACTGCCCCCCGGTGTCATCAAGATGGTCAAGCTCTACGTCGCCGTAAAAAGGAAACTTCAAGTGGGTGACAAGATGGCGGGGCGACACGGCAATAAGGGCGTGGTCTCGCGCATCCTTCCCATGGAAGACATGCCTTACTTCCCTGACGGAACCCCCATAGATATTGTACTGAATCCTCTGGGCGTCCCTTCCCGCATGAATGTGGGGCAGGTGCTGGAAATTCATCTTGGCTGGGCTGCCAAGGGCCTTGGTGAACAGCTAGCATCCATGATTGAAAAAATGAAAGAACGGGAAACAGTGGACCAAAAGCTCCGGCGAATATACTCTCAGGTGGAATTCGACCGCTATTTCGCGGGCGCCAGTGAAGAAGATATCAAGGCTTTGGTGCCTTCTCTTCGGGAAGGCATACACGTAGGATCACCTGTCTTTGATGGTGCGGAAGAAGACGAAATTCGCGCATTTTTGCAAGAAGCAGGCCTTTCCGTAACCGGCCAATCCACGCTCCATGATGGTCGGACGGGAGAGCCTTTCGACCAGTCGGTAACTGTCGGCATGATGTACATGCTCAAACTCCACCACCTGGTTGATGACAAAATCCATGCGCGCTCCATAGGCCCTTATTCCCTCGTTACCCAGCAGCCTCTTGGCGGAAAGGCACAGTTCGGCGGCCAGAGACTCGGAGAAATGGAAGTCTGGACCATGGAAGCTTACGGGGCAGGCCATGCTCTTCAGGAATTCCTCACCGTCAAATCCGACGATGTGGCGGGACGCACTCGAATGTACGAAAAGATCGTGAAGGGAGACAACACCCTGGAAGCCGGTCTACCCGAGTCATTCAATGTTTTGGTAAAAGAGCTCCAGGCACTGGCACTGGATGTCAGGCTGCTTGAGGAAGAATAGAAGGAGTTCGTCTTGAAAGAGCTTTACAATCTTTTCACAAAGCCCAAAGACCCCTTGAATTTCAATGCGGTCAAAATAATGATTGCCTCGCCCGAGCGCATTCTCGAGTGGTCTTACGGCGAGGTGAAAAAACCTGAGACCATCAACTACAGGACTTTCAAGCCCGAGCGCGACGGTCTTTTCTGCGCCAGGATTTTTGGACCGAACAAAGACTACGAATGCAACTGCGGCAAATACAAGCGCATGAAGCACCGTGGAGTTGTATGCGAAAAATGTGGGGTGGAAGTCATCCAATCCAAGGTCAGACGAGAACGCATGGGGCATATCGAGCTGGCGGCACCTGTTGCCCACATCTGGTTTTTGAGAAGCCTACCGAGCAAGATCGGAAACATGCTGGACCTGACACTTCGAGAATTAGAAAAGGTTCTTTATTTTGACTCGTATATAGTTTTGGACCCTGGCGAAACCCCGATGTCTCGTGGTGAGCTTCTCACGGAAGAGAAGTACCGCCAGATGGTTCAAGAGTACGGAGCCGGTTTCACTGCGGGTATTGGTGCGGAAGCGGTCAAACAGTGCCTCTCGGAATTGGAGCTCACATCCATCGCGGCCGAATTACGCGAGGAAATGATGAAAACCAACTCCATGGCCAAGCGCAAAAAGCTGGCCAAGCGCCTAAAGATCGTGGATGCATTTCGCGAATCGGAAAACAAACCCGAATGGATGATCATGGACGTCGTCCCTGTTCTGCCTCCGGACCTGCGTCCGCTGGTTCCTCTGGACGGGGGACGCTTCGCCACAAGCGATCTCAACGATCTGTACCGCCGGGTTATCAATCGCAACAATCGTTTGAAGCGATTGCAGGAACTCAACGCCCCGGACATCATCATCCGCAACGAAAAGCGCATGCTCCAGGAAGCCGTGGATGTGCTTTTTGACAATGGGAGACGGGGAAAAACCATCACGGGTGCCAGTAAAAGACCCCTGAAATCCCTCAGTGATATGCTCAAGGGAAAACAAGGTCGCTTCCGCCAGAACCTTCTCGGCAAGCGCGTGGATTACTCGGGGCGCACCGTCATCGTGGTGGGCCCGAACCTCAGGCTACACCAATGCGGTCTTCCCAAAAAAATGGCCCTGGAACTTTTCAAACCCTTCATCTACAACAAGCTTGAAGAGCAGGGTTATGTGACCACCATCAAAGCGGCAAAAAAAATGGTAGAGCGTGAAACTCCCGAGGTGTGGGATACCCTGGATGAGGTGGTAAGGGAATTTCCCATCATGCTCAACCGTGCCCCTACCCTTCACCGCCTGGGCATCCAGGCTTTCGAACCCATCCTCATCGAGGGGAAGGCCATTCAACTGCACCCACTGGTATGTACCGCCTTCAATGCGGATTTCGACGGTGATCAGATGGCCGTACATGTGCCTCTATCCATCGAGGCACAAACCGAGGCGCGCATCCTCATGATGTCCACCAACAACATCCTGAGTCCCGCGCACGGTGACCCCATTATCGTGCCTTCGCAGGATATTGTTTTGGGGATTTACTATCTGACCAGGGAAAAGCACTTTGCAAAGGGTGAAAACCGGATTTTTTCAAGCCGAGAGGAAGCCCGTTGCGCCTATGATGCAGGAGAAGCCGACCTGCATGCCATCATAAAAGTGCGCATGCAGGACAAATTGATAGAAACAACCATTGGTCGTGTCCTGCTCTCGGAAATTCTCCCCGATGGAGTACCCTTCTCGGCGGTCAACAAAATCATGAACAAAAAAAGCCTCGCTCAACTCATCGACATCTGCTACCGAAGAGCGGGGGTCAAGGCCACCGTGCTGCTGGCCGATCGTCTCAAAGACCTGGGATATCATTTTGCAACCAGCTCGGGAATCTCCATTTCCATAAAAGATATGACCGTCCCACAGGCCAAACCCCAAATCCTGAACTCGGCTTTTGACCAGGTGAAAGAGATCGAGCGCCAGTACAATGAGGGTCTCATCACCGAAGGGGAGAAGTACAACAAGGCGGTGGACATATGGGCCAAAGCCACGGAAGATGTGGCCGCGCACATGATGAAAGAAATCGCGATAGAAAAAGTGATCGATGAAGACGGCAACGCAAAGGAAACGGAGTCTTTCAATTCCATTTTCATGATGGCCGATTCAGGCGCCCGCGGCAGCAAGGACCAGATGCGCCAGTTGGCCGGTATGCGGGGGCTCATGGCCAAGCCGTCGGGAGAAATCATCGAAACTCCCATCACGGCAAACTTTCGGGAGGGACTCACGGTACTCCAGTACTTCATTTCCACCCATGGCGCTCGCAAAGGACTTGCGGACACGGCCCTCAAAACCGCCAACTCGGGCTATCTCACCCGGCGCCTTGTGGATGTGTCGCAGGACGTCATCATTTCGGAAAAGGACTGCGGAACCCTCGACGGCATACAGGTCGAGGCGCTCATGGAGGCGGGCGAAATCATTCAGAGGCTTGGAGATCGTATCCTGGGGCGTATCGCTCACGAAGACATCATCGATCCCGTCACCAACGAGGTTTTGGTGGAAGCCGGAGAACAGATCGATGAACCCAGGGTCCAGGTCATCGAGGATGCGGGCATCGAAAAAGTGTTCATACGATCCGCATTGACCTGCCGAAGTGAGAGGGGCATCTGCTCCATGTGTTATGGTCGTGATTTGGCTCTCGGCAAAATAATACAAATTGGTGAAGCCGTGGGCATCATCGCTGCCCAATCCATTGGTGAACCGGGAACTCAGCTGACCATGAGAACCTTTCATATCGGTGGTACGGCAAGCAAGAGCATTGAGAGAACCTCCATCACCAACCGGTACCCCGGTACCATAAAGTTCCTCAATCTCAGCACTGTCGTCAACCGCGAAGGCGAACTCATTGCCATGAACCGCAACGGCGAGATCAGTGTTGTGAGCGAAACAGGTCGCGAGCGAGAACGTTATGTGATCAACTACGGCGCCAAGATAAAGGTAAAAAACGGACAACAGGTTGAAACCGACATACTCATCGCCGAATGGGACCCTTTCACCACGCCTATTTTGACGGATGTTGCGGGTATAGCGAAGTTTGGCGACATCGTGGAAGGCCAGACCATGCAGGAAAAAGTGGATCCGGTCACGGGAAAATCCAGTAAAGTTGTAGTGGAGTATCGTGACTCGGACGTTCGACCGCGTATTTCCATCAAGGATGAAAAAGGCAAAACGGCCAAGGTGGGAGAAGGCGGTCACGCCCGTTATTTTATGCCGGTGGGAGCTATCCTGATGGTTGGCGAAGGTGATGCACTGTTTCCCGGAGATGTATTGGCAAGAATACCTCGAGAAACGACCAAGACCAAAGATATCACCGGCGGTCTGCCCAGGGTCGCGGAGCTTTTCGAAGTCCGCAAGCCTAAAGAAAATGCGGTGATAACGGAAATCGACGGCATAGTGAGCTTTGGGAAGGACACCAAGGGCAAGCGAAAAGTTACGGTCACGCCCACTGTGGGAGACCCCAGGGACTATCTCATCCCCAAAGGAAAACACATCAGTGTGCATGAAGGGGACTTTGTCAGGGCCGGAGAGCCCCTTATGGACGGATCACCCAACCCTCATGACATTTTGACGGTTCTCGGGGAAAAGGAAGTGGCCAAATACCTGGTGGATGAGGTACAGCAGGTGTACAGGCTTCAAGGGGTCAAAATCAACGACAAGCACATTGAGGTAATCGTTCGCCAGATGCTCAAGCGCGTTCGAATCAAAGACCCTGGTGACTCCGAGTTTCTTGTGGGAGAATTCGTTGAAAAGGGCATCTTTGAAGAAACAAACCTGAAGCTGGCACAGGAAGGCAAGCGACATGCGGAAGCTGAACCGCTTCTTTTGGGGATTACCAAAGCTTCGTTGAGCACTCAAAGTTTCATCTCTGCCGCCTCGTTTCAGGAAACCACAAAGGTTCTCACCGATGCCGCCACGGCAGGTAAGGTAGACAATCTTTTGGGTTTGAAGGAAAATGTTATCATGGGGCGGTTGATTCCGGCAGGAACAGGACTCAAGATGTATCGCGATGTCGCCAGGCCGTAAAGCAGAGCTTCATGCCGGAACCGACGTGGGATCTGCCCGGATCGGTGATCGCCGTAGTGCGGTTAGGGTAAAAAACCCGGTGCTCGGCTCGTGAATTAAAAAAAGCTTGACAAGCATTAGGCCCCTCTGTAAAAAGAGGAGATTTGGAAGCCCCAAATGGGGCAAATGAATGGGATTTCCGAAAAAACGGAGAGAAGGAAAGATGCCCACAATCAACCAGTTGGTTCGAAAAGGCAGAGAAAAGATTATTACCAAGTCCAGCACGCCTGCTTTGCAGAGCTGCCCTCAAAAACGTGGGGTTTGTGTACGCGTTTACACGACAACACCCAAAAAACCGAACTCTGCATTGCGCAAGATTGCTCGTGTCCGTTTAACAAACGGAGTGGAGGTTACCTCCTATATTCCGGGCATCGGCCACAATCTCCAGGAACACTCGGTGGTGCTCATTCGAGGAGGCCGTGTCAAGGACTTGCCCGGCGTCCGGTATCACATCATTCGAGGCACATTGGATGCCTTGGGAGTGGCCAATCGCAAGCAGGGTCGATCCAAGTACGGTGCAAAAAGACCCAAATAGACAGATAAGAACGTCTGTTTGTAGGGCCATGACGCTCTGTGCAACGTCATGGCCTCTCTTTTCTCGTGAATTCAAAAAACATCGAGGAAGCGGATGCCAAGAAGAAGAGAAGTTCCCAAACGTCAGGTTCTTCCTGACCCCAAGTACAACAGCAGGCTACTGGCCAAGTTCATCAACAATGTTATGAAGCAGGGCAAGAAGAGCGTGGCCGAATCGCTCATCTATGGAGCCATGGACCTCATCGAGCAGCGCACCAAGCAGGAGCCTCTGGAGGTTTTCAATAAAGCCATGGACAACGTGAGGCCCATCATCGAGGTTAAATCCCGCAGAGTGGGTGGTGCGACCTATCAGGTTCCCGTGGAAGTTCGCCATGAGCGGAGGGACGCTCTTGCCATGCGCTGGATCATTAATTATTCACGGGGTCGCTCAGAAAAAACGATGGTGCAAAAGCTCGCGGGTGAGCTTCAGGACGCGGCGCAAAACCGTGGCGGCTCCGTCAAGAAACGAGAAGACACGCACCGCATGGCCGAGGCAAACAAGGCGTTCGCTCATTATCGATGGTAACAGAGCGGAATGCTTGCGGGGCTTTATTTTCTGATGGGATGTGTTTTCTTACGTTCGGAACCAAGACAGGAGCGGTGAGGAGGAAGTCAAGATGGCAAAGAAGAAGTTTGAGCGGACGAAGCCACACGTGAACGTGGGCACTATCGGGCACATCGACCACGGCAAAACGACGCTGACGGCGGCGATCACCAAGAACCTGGCCAAACGGGGCGCGGCGGATTACATTCCTTTCGACCAGATCGACAAGGCCCCCGAAGAGCGCGAGCGCGGTATCACCATCGCAACGGCCCACGTGGAATACGAAACGACTCAGCGTCACTACGCTCATGTGGACTGCCCCGGTCACGCGGACTACATCAAAAACATGATCACGGGCGCGGCTCAAATGGACGGTGCCATTCTTGTCGTAGCCGCCAACGACGGCCCCATGCCCCAAACTCGCGAGCACATCCTCCTCTCCCGGCAGGTGGGCGTGCCCTATATCGTGGTGTTCCTCAACAAGGTGGACATGGTCGATGACCCGGAACTCATCGAACTGGTGGAACTCGAACTTCGTGAACTCCTGTCCAAGTACGGTTTTCCCGGAGACGATATCCCCATAATCCATGGCTCCGCGCTCAAGGCGTTGGAAACCGATGACCCGGATTCCCCCGATGCCAAATGCATCATGGACCTTATGGAAGCCATCGACGCCTACGTTCCCGATCCCGTCCGCGCCGTGGACAAGCCCTTCCTCATGCCCATCGAGGATGTGTTCTCCATCAGCGGCCGCGGCACCGTGGTTACGGGACGTGTGGAGCGCGGCGTCATCAAGGTGGGAGAAGAAGTGGAAATCGTGGGCTTTCGCCCCACCTTCAAAACAGTATGCACCGGCGTGGAAATGTTCCGCAAAACTCTGGACCAGGGCCAGGCAGGCGACAACGTGGGCATCCTCATCCGCGGCATCAAGCGTGACGAAGTGGAGCGCGGCCAGGTGGTGGCCAAGCCCGGCAGCATCAAACCCCACACCAAGTTCAAAGCGGAAGTCTATGTCCTCAAAAAAGAGGAAGGTGGCCGTCATACCCCCTTCTTCCCCGGCTACCGACCCCAGTTTTATTTCCGCACCACGGATGTGACGGGAGTCCTCACCCTTCCCGAAGGTGTTGAAATGGTCATGCCCGGTGACAACATCAGTTGTGAAGTGGCCCTCATCACCCCGGTGGCCATGGAAGAAGGTCTGCGCTTCGCCATTCGCGAAGGGGGACGTACCGTCGGCGCAGGCGTGCTCACCGGTATCGTTGATTGATCCTTAAATGAAAACAGGGAGCCGTGTCCGGCCTGGGACCTCCGGCCCCTTTTAAAGACAGGAATGAAAACAATGATGACGAATCAAAGAATTCGCATCCGCTTAAAGGCATACGATCATAAACTGCTCGACCAATCCACAAGCGAGATCGTAATGACGGCCAAAAAGACTGGTGCGAGAGTGGCCGGCCCCATCCCACTGCCGACAAAAATTCATCGCTATACCATTCTTCGGTCCGTCCATGTGGACAAGAAATCGCGCGAACAGTTTGAAATTCGTGTCCACAAACGTCTGATCGACATTCTTGAGCCCACCCAGCAGACCGTCGACTCGCTCATGAAACTCGACCTCTCTGCCGGTGTCGATGTGGAAATCAAGCTTTAGCCATTGAGCGGACGTTAAAGCAGAAAAAGGCAAAAGAGACCATGATGAAGGCAATCATTGGGCGCAAGCTCCAAATGACTCAGTTGTTTACAGAAGACGGTACGGCCGTGCCGGTGACGCTCATCGAAGCAGGGCCCTGCACTGTCACACAGGTGAAGACACAGGATCGGGACGGCTACACGGCCCTGCAAATTGCGTTCGGCTCTCGCAAACCCAAGCATGTAAATCGCCCGGCCAAAGGCCATATGGACAAAGCAGGCCAGGGGTATTTCCAGACGATGCAGGAAGTGCGACTTCCCGAAGACAGTGAGGAACAATACCAGTTGGGGCAGCAGCTGACGGTTGAAGCGTTTCAAATCGGTGACATCATCGATGTAAGAGGAACAAGCAAGGGTAAGGGCTATGCCGGTACCATCAAACGGTGGGGATTCAGTCGGGGCCCCGACGGCCACGGTTCCAAAAATGTCAGGGAGCCTGGGAGCACGGGTAACGCAACCTATCCCGGACGCGTTATCAAAGGTAAAAAGATGGCGGGTCAAAAAGGGAACAAACGGGTCACCATCATGGGGCTCAAGGTCATCGACGTTCGCCCCGAAGACAATTTGCTGGTTGTCAAGGGCGCCGTACCCGGCGCCAGGAATGGAATCGTATTCATTCGTAAAACAAACCGTGTCAAATAATCCAAAACCATTCCTTTCGGGAGAGAATTCGGGGATCACCATGCCAACTGTGGATTTATATAACAAAAACAGCGATGTGATCGGACAACTTGAGTTAAGGGATGACATATTCGGTATCGCCGTCAAACCTCATGTCCTTCACGAGGTTGTCCTCTATCAACTGGCCAAACGTAGAGCGGGAACAGCCAAAACCAAAGGTCGTAGTGAAGTGCGCGGGGGTGGTAAAAAGCCATGGCGCCAAAAAGGGACCGGTCGAGCCAGAGCCGGAACCAGTCGCTCGCCGATCTGGCGTGGCGGGGGTACCATTCATGGCCCGCAGCCGCGAAACTATGAAAAGAGTGTGCCCAAAAAGGTACGCTCGCTCGCTCTCAAGATGGCTCTAAGCCATAAAGTTGTTGAGCAGCAATTCAAAGTGGTGGACTCGCTCGGCCTGGAACAAATCAAGACAAAAGATTTCGCTGCGATACTCAATCGCTTCGATATCAAGAAAACCCTGGTGCTCACACCCCAAAGAGATGAGGTCATCGAAAAATCGGCGCGCAATATTCCCCGCGTCAAGGTTTTGCCCACTGACGGGCTCAATGTCTATGATCTTCTCAACTACCATACTATTATTTTAACGCAGGACACCATTGGGAAGATAGAAGAGAGGTTTGCCTCATGAGCGACAAGACTTTTCAAATTCTCAAACGCCCTTTGGTCACGGAAAAGAGCACCTTTGAAAAGGAAGAACGCAACAAGCTCATCTTCGAGGTTGACCGCCGTGCCAATAAGATCGAAATAAAAAAGGCTGTGGCTGACATTTTCAAAGTCGATGTACTTGATGTGACCACTACAATGGTCAAGGGAAAGCGCAAACGGGTTGGGCGCTATTTCACCAAGCGCCCCAACTGGAAAAAGGCGATTGTCACCATAAAGCCCGGCCAGCGCGTCGAATTCTTTGAAGGTGTCTAAAAATAGGAGAGAGGAAGAGTTATGGGCATCAAGAAAGTGAATCCGACATCACCCGGCCGTCGGTTCCAGACCTATGCCACATTCGATGAGATTACTGCCGTCGCTCCGGAAAAAAGCTTGCTCCGCCCCTTGAAAAAATCGGGTGGGCGGAACAACTCGGGGCGCATCACGGCATGGCATCGTGGAGGGGGGCACAAGCGTAGGTACCGTTTGATCGATTTCAAGCGCGACAAAGAAAGTATTCCGGCAAAGGTGGCTACCATCGAGTACGACCCCAACCGATCTTCGCACATTGCGCTGCTTCATTACGTGGACGGTGAAAAACGCTATATCATCGCCCCCTCGGGCCTTTCCGTGGGAGACACGGTTATTTCCGGTCCGGAGGCCGACATCAAACCCGGCAACTGCCTGCGACTGGCCGACATGCCTGTAGGTACGGTGGTGCATAATGTTGAGCTAAAGCCTGGAAAGGGTGCTCAGCTTGCCAGGTCTGCTGGGACCAGCATTCAGTTCATCGCCAAGGAAGGAAAGCATGCCATCCTACGCATGCCGTCCACGGAGATGCGCATGGTACCGCTTACGTGCAGAGCCACGGTGGGTCAGGTAGGTAACATTGAACATGAGAACATTTCAGTAGGAAAAGCCGGACGAACGCGCTGGACGGGAAAGCGTCCCCATGTTCGAGGCGTCGCCATGAATCCGGTGGACCATCCCATGGGCGGTGGTGAGGGTCGCAGTTCGGGAGGCCGTCATCCCTGTACGCCATGGGGAGTACCCACAAAGGGCTATCGTACACGCAAAAAGAAAACGACCGATAAGTTTATCACGCGTCGCAGGAAGTAAGGGTTTTTGAACAACAAATCATTTTTTCGTTGGCATGGCGTTTTAATCTGTTATCATCCCGGCTTTGTATCAAAAGAGCCGGGAAGCTGTTTCAGTGTGAACGCCCTACCATAAGGAGAGCATAATGCCTCGATCCTTGAAGAAAGGACCGTTTATCGATTCTCATCTCATGGAGAAGGTTTTCAGAGCCAAGGAGACGGGGGATCGCAAGGTCATCAAGACCTGGTCGAGGAGATCGACCATTTTGCCGGATTTCGTTGGGCTCACCATTGCTGTCCATAACGGCAAAAAGTTCATTCCGGTTTTTGTTTCTGAAAACATGGTGGGTCACAAACTGGGTGAGTTTTCACCCACAAGAACCTTTTACGGCCATGCCGGAGACCGGAAGTCCAAAGTGAAAGGGAAGAAGTGATGGAAGCAAGAGCCATAACCAGATATTTGCGTGTTTCACCACACAAAGCTCGCTTGGTAGCCGATATGATCAGGGGGAAGATGGTGGATGATGCTCTCACCATCTTGAGGTTCACCCCTAAAAAAAGCTGTCGCCTTATCACCAAGACTTTGCGCTCTGCCGTCGCCAACGCTGAGAACACCGGAAACATGGATGTTAATGAACTTTACATACACTCTATCTGTGTCGATGAAGGACCAAGGCTCAAGCGCTGGCGTCCGCGCGCCATGGGACGTGCAACCAGGATATTGAAGGGAACCAGTCATATCTCGGTGGTTTTGAAGGAAAAGTAAGCGATCCGTCGCATGAAAAATGAAGGAAGAGAGTCCCTGTGAGTTCGACACACAGTTTTTTGGCGGATCACGGCGACTTTTCAGACACCATAAAGAAGTAAGAGTTCTTCATTCGGAGGTGAAGTTTGGGACAGAAGGTACATCCGACAGGTTTCAGGTTGGGCGTTATCAGGACTTGGGATTCCAGATGGTTTGCCACTAAGGACTACCCCAAGCTGGTAGTGGAAGACAGTCAGATCAGGAATTACATCAAAAAACGACTGTACCATGCGGGAATTTCCAAGGTGGAGATCGAGCGGGCGGCCAATAAGGTGAAGGTACGTGTTTTTACAGCCCGCCCCGGCATCGTGATTGGGAAAAAGGGCGCTGAAATCGAGTCTCTCCTTAAAGATCTCCAAAAGAAGTTCAAACGCGAAATTCTCGTAGACATTCAGGAAGTTCGTCGCCCTGAATTGGACGCAACCCTTGTATCCGAAAACATAGCTTTGCAGCTTGTTCGGCGAGTTGCTTTTCGTCGAGCCATGAAGCGCGCAGTAACCTCTGCTCTCAAATTTGGAGCCAAGGGCGTTCGTGTGGCTACCGCCGGTCGTCTTGGCGGCGCCGAAATGGCCCGTCGAGAATGGTATCGTGAAGGTCGCGTTCCACTCCATACGTTGCGTGCGGACATCGATTACGGAACCGCTTTGGCAAAAACCACTTACGGCATCATTGGAGTGAAGGTCTGGATATTCAAAGGGGAGGTTTTGCCCTGACGCCTGTCGACCTCTTGGCGTGATAGATGATATCTCGCCGTTCAAGGTTCTCAACATGCCCCAGATGACATAGAGCCCCTCATCGTTCTCCTTGAGTGATGAGGTATGAGCTATCACCCCCATGGAGGGCACAGCATCATCTTCGTCGGATTTGCGGCGTTTTTAGGAGAATGCAGACATGTTAGCACCAAAAAGAGTAAAATATCGCAAACAACAAAAGGGGCGAATGAAAGGGATGGCTTCCCGTGGATCGTCTCTAAGTTTTGGCGAGTACGGTCTCAAGGCCATGGGCTGTGGATATATCACCTCACGTCAAATCGAGGCTGCTCGAATCGCGATCTCTCGACGCGTGCGCCGGGGAGGGAAGCTCTGGATAAGGATTTTCCCCGATAAATCCATCACCAAAAAGCCTGCTGAAACCCGAATGGGAAAAGGCAAGGGTTCGCCGGAAGCCTGGGTTGCCGTGATCAAGCCCGGACGCATCCTCTATGAAATCAAAGGAGTCCCTGAATCCATCGCCAAAGAAGCTCTCTTGCTCGCTTCTCATAAGCTTCCGATTCCGGTTCGTTTCGTATCCAGAGAGGATGTATTATGAAAACCAAGGAATTGCGTGGAATGACTCAAGAGGAATTGATTCAGAGGCTTAAAGATACTCAAGAGTCTCTTTTCAATCTCAAGTTTCAGCACGTGACCAAACAGCTCGAAAATACAGCGCAATTGACGAAGACTCGCAAGACAGTCGCAAGAATTCAAACCCTTTTGCGCGAAAAAAGTCAAACCCCTGCGGTATGAGGATACGCTTTATGGAACAGCAAACCGTCAACAAGAAAAGGCGCGTCGGGCTGGTCACCAGCGACAAGATGGACAAGACCGTGGTTGTTCAGGTTGAGCGTCTTGTGACGCACCCCATGTACAAAAAGTTCATTCGTCGTCGCAATAAATTTAAAGCTCACGACGCTCAAAACGCTTGTAAAGCTGGAGATAGAGTTCTTATTGAAGAATCCCGTCCGCTGAGCAAAGACAAGCGCTGGGTGGTCGTGGAGATTTTGGCCAGGGCAGCAATCTAAAGTGTTGCCGCATGTTGGATGCAATTGACTCTGAATAGAGAGCTTCAGGTTTGGGTGCTCTATTCTACGGAGTGAACCATGATACAGACAGAAACTCAGCTCAATGCTGCGGACAACTCCGGGGCGAAGCGTTTGTACTGTATAAAGGTACTGGGAGGCACTCGCAGACGATACGCCTCGGTGGGTGACATCATCGTCGTTTCTGTGAAAGAAGCCATTCCCAATGCCAAGGTCAAGAAAGGCGACGTGCTGAAAGCGGTTGTCGTACGTACCACCAAGGAAGTGAGGCGCCCCGACGGCTCCTACATCAAGTTTGACGACAATTCCGCAGTGCTCATCAACAACGCCAGAGAACCTATCGGTACTCGCATATTTGGACCAGTGGCCCGTGAGTTGCGAGCAAAACAGTTCATGAAAATCGTTTCTCTGGCTCCTGAAGTGATTTGACCATGAGGATTTCGCCCAATGCAAAAACATTGTAAATTTCACATCAAAAAGAATGACATGGTTACCGTGATCGCCGGGAAAGAAAAAGGAAAAACCGGCAAGGTCATGAGCGTCGTTCCCAAAAGCAACAGGGCTATCGTTGAGAAGCTCAACATGGTCAAGCGACACATGAAGCCCAATCAACAAAACAGGCAGGGAGGTATCCTTGACAAGGAAGCCCCCATTCACATTTCGAACCTGAAACTGGTGTGCAGCAAATGTGCGGACCCCACGAGGGTCGGTTACAAGGTCCTTGAAGACAACCGCAAGGTTCGATTTTGCAAAAAATGCAACGAAATCATAGATTAATCATTTATTGACACCAGGTACGGGAGTGGAGGCAATTCATGGCACGATTGCAAGAGAAGTATCACAATGAGATAGCTCCCCGGCTTTCGCAACAGTTTGGTTACAAAAGCCCCATGCAGATCCCCAAAATTACCAAGGTGGTTTTGAACATGGGGTTGGGTGAGGCCATTCAAAACATCAAGATTTTGGATTCCGCCACGGCCGAGCTTGCTCATATTTCAGGCCAAAAACCCGTCATTACGAGAGCTCGTCAGAGCATTGCGGCGTTTAAGCTTCGGAAAGGGATGCCCATCGGATGTATGGTGACCTTGCGTGGCGACCGCATGTATGAGTTTCTCGATAAGCTTGTCAACATTGCTTTGCCTCGAGTGAGGGATTTCCGCGGTGTGTCGCCCAAGGCCTTTGACGGGCGCGGCAACTATACGCTGGGCATCAAGGAACACATCATTTTCCCGGAAATAGATTATGACAAAATAGATAAAATTAAAGGTATGAACATCACAATCGTGACTACAGCCAAAACGGACTCGGAAACTAAAGAGCTGCTCACCATGATGGGAATGCCGTTCCGAAACTAATTTTTTCAGTCAACGCGACCACACAAGGAGGCAAAGTTGGCCAAGAAGTCTCTGATCGCAAAAGCAAAGCGATCCCCTAAGTTTGATGTGAGGGCTTACAATCGATGCCCTCTCTGTGGACGCCCAAGGGCGTTTCTGCGTAAGTTTGGAATCTGCCGCATCTGTTTTCGTAATATGGCACTCAAGGGGGAACTGCCCGGAGTGGTGAAGGCGAGCTGGTAGCACCAGGGGACACCAAAGGAGCGTATTCATTATGGTCTCTGATCCTATTGCAGATTTTTTAAATCGCATCAAGAATGCTCAAAAAGCCCGCTTTGACAAGGTGGATATTCCTGCTTCGGGCATGAAGGCGAACCTAGCGAAAATCCTCAAGGATGAAGGCTACATCAAAAATTTTAAGCTCATAAAAGATGACAAACAAGGTGTCCTTCGCGTTCTGCTGAAATACACGGAAACAAGAGAAGGTGCCATTGCCGGGGTAAAGCGTATCAGCAAGCCCGGTTGCCGTATCTATGTAGGACACAGTGAAATTCCGCGCGTCTTGAATGGTCTTGGAGTGAATATCCTTTCAACATCCAAAGGCATTATGACGGACAGTCAGGCACGTAAAGAGCACACTGGCGGAGAGCTTCTCTGCTCTGTATGGTGAGCTTCGTTTTGTGCCCCCTTGTCACCATGGACCATCAACGACTGGCTAATAAGGAGTCGCATCATGTCTCGTGTGGGGAAATTGCCCATTCCCATTCCGCAGGGAGTGACCGCATCCCTGAAAGATGATTTTTTAACGGTCAAGGGTCCCAAAGGAACTTTATCGCGCAACCTGCCCCGGAAGATCGAAATCGATGTTCAGGATGGGTTTATTGTTGTCCGCCGCCAGGATGACACCAAAGAGTCCAAATCTCTACATGGTCTGGTAAGAGCGCTCGTCAGCAATATGGTGGTGGGAGTAAGCACCGGCTTTACCAAGTCTCTCGCCATCCAGGGGACGGGATATCGAGCTGAAGTGCAAAATGATGTGTTAAACTTGAATATTGGATATTCCAATCCGGTCAAGTTTACCCTTCCGGCGGGAATCAACGCTTCGGTGGATAGTAAGCAGAATGTCATACAGTTGGAGGGCGTCGATAAGGAGCTTCTTGGATTGGCTGCGGCACAAATTCGAGAGTTGCGTGCCGTAGAGCCCTACAAAGGCAAAGGCATTCGTTATGTTGGCGAACGGGTTCTGCGCAAGGCCGGCAAGACCGGTTCCAAGAAGTAGCGCATTTTGGAGTAAATGATGGGAAAACATACCAATCCGCGAGAAATAGCTCGCCTCAAGCGTAAAATGAGAATTCGAAAAAA
Organism: uncultured Syntrophobacteraceae bacterium; assembly: GCA_964603955.1. Lineage (GTDB taxonomy): Bacteria > Desulfobacterota > Syntrophobacteria > Syntrophobacterales > Syntrophobacteraceae > SLCH01. The sequence continues at coordinate 54,338 of CAZRWT010000001.1, read as the reverse complement.
GCTGGCCGGCACCGATGAACGCCCCAGGCTTTCGGTCTTTCGCAGTGACAAGCATATCTATGCGCAAGTCATAGACGATGTTTGCGGCGCAACCCTTGTTGCGGCTTCTACGCTGTCACCGGAGATCGCCAAAGGTGAGCGCCCCCAAGGTAAGGTGGGATACGCGAAGCTTGTGGGACAGTTGATAGCTCAAAAAGCCAAAGACAAGGGCATCAGCAAGGTGGTTTTTGACCGAAACGGCTTCATTTACCATGGCCGAGTTCAGGCATTGGCAGATGCGGCTCGAGAGGCAGGCCTTGAATTTTGATTCCGTACTCATCAAATAGGGAGGCAACACATTGACAGCTGTAGAATCCAGCCAATCGCAGCTCATTGACAAGGTCGTACACATCAGCCGGGTAGCGAAGGTGGTTAAAGGCGGGCGACGTTTTTCTTTCAGCGCCATCGTCGTGGTTGGTGACGGCAATGGCCGCGTAGGTTATGCCTTGGGCAAAGCCAACGAAGTACCCGAGGCCATACGTAAGGGGATGGAAGCTGCCAAACGTACCATGGTGGAAGTTCCAATGGTTGAAGGCACCATTCCTCATGACACCCTCGGTCGGTTTGGAGCTGCTTCCGTTGTCCTCAAATCCGCATCAGCCGGAACGGGCATTATTGCGGGTGGGGCTGTTCGCGCTATTATGGAAGCAGCCGGAATCCAAAATATTCTCACCAAGTGTCTTGGATCTCGAAATCCTCACAATGTTGTCAAGGCAACAATCAGTGGGCTGAGCTCCCTGCGAAGTGTGGCCGCAGTGGCTAAAATTAGGGGTCGCGATGCGCAGGAAGTCGTTTCACATTAGCGAAAAACAAACATCTTTTCTTTTTGTGCCGGTTTGTAGATAAGCATAACTTGGCCACCGAGGAAAAGATGTATCAGAAATGAGGCAGAACATGGCACAACCCATACAGGTCAAACTTATTCGAAGTCCCATAGGTAGGCCGGAAAAGCATCGTAAAATCCTTCAAGCACTGGGACTCACACGTCTGCATCGTCCCGTCGCCCTCTATGCAACACCGGCCATTGCAGGTGCAATCCGTAAAGTTGTGCATCTGGTTGAAGTCAAAGAGGTTTAGAAATCGAAATTCAAACCCTTGTCCAAGAAACGGGTAGAATCATGAAGCTTCAAGATCTGGCACCGGCACCTGGAGCCAAAAAAAGCAGAAAACGTGTGGGCCGTGGAACAGGATCGAGCCTTGGAAAAACGGCAGGGCGTGGTACAAAAGGGCAGAATTCTCGCTCAGGCGGGGGTACGCCTCCATGGTTTGAAGGTGGTCAGATGCCCCTTCAACGCCGGGTTCCCAAGAGAGGGTTCACCAATATTTTCAAAAAACAGTATGCTATCCTGAACATTCGGGATCTTGCGGCATTCCAGGTTCAAACTCAAATCGACCCCAAAATACTCATGGAAGTCGGGCTGTTGAAAAAAACTCACGCAGGCATCAAGCTTTTGGGAAATGGAGAAATCGATCGCGCACTCACCATTACAGTGCATAAAGCAAGTGCCTCGGCTGTTCAAAAGATTGAAGCGGCTGGAGGAAAGGTCGAATTCATTTCTTAGCGCAAGAGGTTGACCAGGGTGCTTACAGGCTTCCAAAATATAGGTAAAATACCCGAGCTCAAACGACGCATCGGGATTACCCTGCTTCTGCTCACCGTATACCGTATTGGTGTGCATATTCCAACGCCGGGTATCAACAATGAAGCGCTTGCCGCATTTTTCAAGGCCGTTGAAGGGACGCTCCTGGGGCTGTTCGACATGTTTTCCGGTGGTGCGTTGAGCCAGCTTTCCGTGTTTGCCCTTGGCATCATGCCCTATATCAGTGCCTCGATTATCCTGCAGCTTCTAACCGTTGTCGTCCCTCACCTTGAAAAGCTGAAAAAGGAAGGAGACCTCGGCAGGAAAAAAATCACGCAGTACACTCGGTACGGCACTGTCGTCCTTTCGGTCATCCAGGGGTTCGGCATTGCCGTCGGACTGGAAAGCATGACCGGGCCAGGAGGAGAAATGGTGGTTCTGGAGCCGGGATGGGGGTTTCGCTTCGTCACGGTCATCAGCCTCACGGCGGGCACCGCTTTCATCATGTGGCTGGGCGAACAGATCACGGAACGCGGCATCGGTAACGGCATTTCTCTGATCATTTTTGCAGGTATTGTTGCCGGCCTTCCCGGTGCTTTTGTAAGCACCGGTCGGCTGGTCACGGTAGGGGAGATGCATGTTTTTGGTGCGCTTCTTCTAGTGGTTTTCATGCTTGCAGTTGTTGCCGCTATCATTTTTATGGAACGAGGACAAAGGCGGATACCGGTCCAATATGCAAAGCGTGTGGTGGGACGCAGGGTTTACGGCGGACAGAACACTCATATCCCCCTAAAAATCAACACTTCGGGGGTCATCCCACCCATTTTTGCGTCCTCCATCATCATGTTTCCGGCAACGGTCGCCAGTTTCATAGCCGTTCCATGGGTGCAGTCCATTTCGGCAGCGCTGGCTCCTGATCGACTGCTTTACACTGTGTTGTTTGTGGGATTCATCATTTTTTTCTGCTTCTTCTATACGGCCATCGTGTTCAATCCTGTAGATGTGGCCGACAACATGAAAAAATACGGCGGTTTTATCCCTGGAATTCGTCCGGGACGCTCCACTGCCGACTATATCGATAAAGTTCTCAGCCGCATCACTCTAGGGGGCGCCATATACGTTTCAGTGGTGTGTGTCATTCCCACTATACTCATTCAGCGTTTCAATGTTCCCTTTTACTTCGGGGGTACGGCCCTTCTGATCGTCATAGGTGTGGCCATGGACACTCTTTCTCAAATCGAAGCGCACATGTTGTCGCGACATTATGAAGGGTTCCTCAAACAGGGACGTTTTCGTGGTCGCAAGTAGATTCAAAGCTTTTATGAAGAATCGGCACGCACATCCGGCTTGAACGGCATGGTTTGATGAGTGCGCCGATATGATCTGTTCGAACACCAAAAGGGAGGAAAGGTAAATGAACATTATTCTGCTAGGCCCGCCTGGGGCAGGCAAAGGGACGCAAGCCAAAAGGCTCATCGACAAATATGGGATTCCCCAAATATCAACGGGTGACATGCTTAGGGCTGCTCTGAAGGAAGGGACACCTCTTGGCCTTGAAGCCAAGAAGTACATGGATCAGGGTGCTCTCGTTCCCGACAGCGTGGTCATTGGTCTTGTCAAAGAACGCATTCAGAAACCGGACTGTGCCAAGGGCTACATGCTGGACGGTTTTCCCAGAAACGTGAGTCAGGCTGAAGCTCTTGATTCCATGTTGTCTGAGCTTTCCCAGAAAATCGATGACGTCGTTTGTATTGAAGTTCCCAGTGAAGAGCTGCTTGGCCGGTTGACGGGCCGCCGAACCTGCAAGGGTTGTGGGGCGGGATACCACATCAAGTTTGATCCTCCATCGAAAGAAGGGGTTTGTAACAAGTGTGGTGCGGAATTGTACCAGAGGGATGACGACAACGAAGCGACGGTCAGTTCGAGACTCAAAGTTTATGATGACCAGACCAAGCCGCTCATCGAGTACTATTCCAAGCAAAATAAGCTGCGTCCGGTGAATGGCGTCGGTGGTATGGATGAAATATTCGGACGCATTACAGCTATTCTTGGTTAGAAGCTGTTTTAGGGGAACCGATTTTGATTATCCTCAAATCTCAGCGAGAGATTGAAAAAATCCGGCAGGCTTGCCTAATTGTTGCTGAGATTCTGGAGCATCTCAAAGAGCACATTCGATCGGGAGTAACCACTCACGATTTGAATGTGCTCAGTGAAGAGTTCGCTGCCAGGCGCTCGGCCAAACCCGCTTTCAAGGGTTACCACGGATTTCCATATGCTCTTTGCACATCGGTAAACGAGGAAGTGGTACATGGAATGCCTTCCAAAAAAAGGCGGCTTGCAGAAGGCGACATCATAAGCATCGATTTTGGTGTCATAAAAGATGGGTATTATGGCGATGCGGCCATGACGGTTCCGGTGGGAAGCATTTCGAAAGAAGCAGCAAAGCTGTGTCAGGTTACGGAGCAGGCACTCTACAGCGGCATACGGCAGTCGATAGTGGGAAATCATCTCTCTGACATTTCTCACGCGATTCAATCGCATGTTGAGGCGTTCGGCTATTCTGTTGTTCGTGAATTTGTCGGCCACGGTATCGGACGGAACCTTCATGAAAGTCCGCAGATACCCAACTACGGCCAGCCTGGGAAGGGAGTCAAGCTCAAAGCGGGCATGGTTTTCGCCATCGAACCGATGATCAATCTCGGCAAACCGGGCGTGGAGATCCTGCAAGACAAATGGACTGCGGTGACCATTGACCGAAGCCTATCCGCCCATTTTGAGCATACCATCGCGATTACGGTAAACGGTCCCGATATCCTGTCCCAAACCAAGGTCTTGACACATCACCAAAACTAATTTATTTTTATGAATTCGGTGATGTCCGCTAATATGTAAGGAAAAGGTAAAGGCATGGCCAAAGAAGACGCTATTGAAGTGGAAGGTGTTGTCATAGAAACCCTTCCCAATGCCATGTTTCGTGTGGAGCTATCTAACGGCCACCGGATACTTGCGCACATATCCGGTAAGATGCGCATGCATTTTATCCGTATTTTGCCGGGGGATAAAGTGACCGTGGAACTCTCTCCCTACGACTTGAACCGGGGCCGTATCACCTACAGATCCAAATCCTAAAGATCATCTTTCGCGCAATTGCTGCCGGACGGGAGAAGGAGAAATGAAAGTAAGAGCATCGGTAAAGCGCATTTGTCGCAAATGCAAGATCATACGCCGACATGGCATGGTCAGGGTGATTTGTGAAAACCCAAGACACAAACAAAGACAAGGCTGATGGGAGGAACGGGCATTGGCACGCATTGCAGGCATTGATTTACCTAAGAACAAGCGCATGGAAATCGCCTTAACCTACATCTACGGCATAGGCAGGCCCACGGCTCAAAAAATATTGAGCGAAGCTCAAATTTCGTGGGACCTCAAGTCGGATGATCTGGACGATAACCAAATCAACGCCCTTCGTCACATCATCGACGCGCATCACAAGGTTGAAGGGGACCTGCGCTCAGAGGTTTCCATGAACATCAAGCGCCTCATGGATCTTGGCTGTTACCGGGGTCTCAGACATCGAAGGGGATTGCCTGTCCATGGACAGAGGACACACACCAACGCTCGCACCCGAAAGGGTCCGCGCAGGTCGGTCATGGGCAAACGGAAGAAGGCATAATCAGGAGGCATCGGTATCATGGCAAGGGACAAAACGGCCACACGTAAGAAAAAAGAGCGTAAAAACATTCAGAATGGGGTCGCTCATATCCGCTCGACTTTCAACAACACCGTTATCACCATTACGGACATGAGCGGGAACGCCATATCTTGGGCTACTGCCGGCAGTCAGGGATTCAAAGGGTCCAGAAAGAGCACTCCTTTCGCCGCCCAGACAGCTGCTGAAATCGCCGGCAAAAAAGCCATGGAGCATGGTCTTCAAAACATCGAGGTCCTGGTCAAGGGACCAGGCTCAGGCCGTGAAGCGGCTCTACGTGCTCTTCAGGCCATCGGCTTCAACATCACAGCCATCAGAGACGTCACACCCATCCCCCACAATGGGTGCAGACCTCCAAAAAGAAGGCGTGTTTAATACTTTTCTCCAATCCTTGGGGGCGGGCACCCCGAGGAAGACACTTCATCAAGGAGGAATTCACATTGGCTCGCTATACCGGTTCCGTCTGCAGGCTTTGCCGCAGAGAAACAATGAAACTCTACCTCAAGGGCGATCGTTGCTATTCTGATAAATGCGCCGTAGAGCGCCGCAATTACCCGCCGGGGCAACACGGTCAGGGCCGCGGCAAGCTTTCCGGATACGGCATCCAGCTTCGAGAAAAACAAAGGATTCGCCGTATGTACGGTCTTGGGGAAAAACAGTTTAAAGATTATTTCAAGGAAGCCGACCGGCAAAAGGGCGTGACGGGCACCAACTTCCTGATTCTTCTGGAGCGTCGCCTCGACAACGCGGTTTACCGTCTTGGATTTGCCAATTCCCGAGCAGAAGCTCGCCAGCTGGTCCGCCACAATCATTTCCAGCTCAATGGCAGGAAGGTCAATATTCCGTCCATCCTTCTTCGTCCAGGGGACAAAATCTCTGTTGTAGAATCCAGTCGACAGGTCGGCGCAATCAATGCTTCACTCGAAGCGCTTCCTCGTCGCGGGCTCGTCCCCTGGCTGGACCTCGACAAAAGTGCTTACGAAGGGGTCTTCAAGAACTTTCCGACCCGCGAAGAGATGAATCTGCCCGTTCAGGAACAGCTGGTTGTAGAGTTCTACTCCAAATAAGTCAGCATGAATTCCTCCTGAATGACTTACCGGGTATTGAGCCGGATTTTTCACATCTCATTATCCGGTTTTGCATTTTCCTTTGACGGGAACGGATGCAATGGTGACATCTCTCAATGAGGAATCATTATGCAAAGGAACTGGCGCGAGCTAATCAAACCGAAGCGCTTGGAAATTGAAACCGAAGAAGACCGCCCGGATACTTATGCAAAATTCATTTGTGAGCCTTTGGAGCGCGGGTTTGGTATCACCCTAGGCAATGCGCTGAGGCGTGTTCTGCTTTCTTCTCTGCAGGGCGCAGCCATAACCAGCGTCAAAATTGATGGCGTCCTGCACGAATTTTCGACCATCCCAGGTGTATTGGAAGACGTCACCGACGTCATACTTAACCTCAAGGAAGTTCGCTTTCGGGCCCAGGGTGAGGGACCATGGCTGGTCACTCTCGAAAAGGAAGGCGAGGGCCTGGTCACTGCCGGGAACATCAAAGGTTCACCTAATGTGGAAGTTCTCAACACCGGCCGGCGCATCTGTACTCTGGCCATGGATGCCCGGCTCCGCATGGAACTCACCCTGAAACAAGGCAAAGGGTATGTTCCGGCGGATCGGAATGCGGATGAAAACCAGCCTATAGGCACGATTCCCATCGATTCGGTTTTTTCCCCGGTTCGCAAGGTGAGCTATACAGTTACGCAGGCACGTGTCGCTCAGATCACGGATTATGACAAGTTGACCATGGAAATCTGGACCGACGGAAGTATCAGTCCGGAAGATGCACTGGCATTTGCCGCCAAAATCCTCAAGGATCAGCTTGCCATCTTCATAAACTTCGAGGAGAAACCGGAAGTCTCGGAAGAGGAGCTTCGTACTGAACCGAGTTTCAATGAAAATCTTTTTCGCAGTGTGGATGAGCTCGAGCTATCCGTGCGTTCCGCCAACTGTCTGAAAAATGCTGATATTCGTTATATAGGCGAGTTGGTTCAGAAAAGCGAAGCAGAAATGCTCAAAACAAAGAATTTCGGTAGAAAGTCCCTTAACGAAATCAAAGAAATTCTTTCAGAGATGAATCTCTCTCTGGGAATAAAGCTAGACAGCTTCCCCAGCCGAGAAGAAATCGACCAGCGTAGAAAGGAACAGGAATAGCCATGCGACATGGAGTTTCTGGGAGAAAACTGAATCGGACGACCAGCCATCGGTTGGCCATGTTCCGAAACATGGTGACTTCCTTGTTGCGCAACGAGGAAATTTACACCACGGTACCCAAGGCCAAAGAGTTGCGTCGGTGGACCGATTGGATGATTACCCTCGGCAAGCGTGGGGACCTTCATGCTCGCCGTCAAGCCCTGGCTTCAGTGCGCGACAAACAAGTCGTTTACAAACTTTTCAATGAACTCGGACCCAGGTTTCAGTCCCGACAAGGCGGCTATACACGCCTCACCAAAGTAGGATTTCGGCGTGGGGACGCAGCTCCCATGTGCCTGATACAGCTTGTCGCTGAACCGGTCACGGTAAAACAGAAACCGGTAAAAGCAGAAACGGACCTGCCCAAACCCGTTGTTTCCTCAGCCCCTGCCGATCCACCGTCGCAGCCATCTCCTCCGCCGACGGAGCAAGGCCAAGAGCTCGAACAAAAGCCCCAATGAACGAAAATGGGACAAAAAATAACCCGCATTTGCGGGTTATTTTTTGTCTTCAGAGAAACAAGAAAGGGACCAATCAGTGACCGCAATCTTCATCCTTGGGAATGTAGATTGCGCAGTCTCGGCACGTGAACCCTCCCCACATGGCCTTTGCCGCCTTATCAAGACAGGCATCGTAATTCAGGCAAGCAAAATTTCTGACCCCTTTGCCTTCCTTACACATTACGGGGCCCAAAGACCTTTCATCCACGTCCCAATGAGCCGTTTGCCCTCGAGTAGTCATCTCTCAATTTCTCCTTGCAATTAACCGTCATCTTGTTATCCATGCATTTTTAGAAAACAACAGACATTAACACCCAACAATCGATTGCCGCCCCCTCCCCTCTTTCAATGCATTACCGTTTGACAACATCACAACAAGCTACTGCCCTACAAGTACCGGTAAAAAAGATAAGCACCCTAATAAAAAAGCATAGATTATCCGCTTCTCGCCCTCTCGGCACACCAAGGCCGCTCCCGTCACGGATTGACTGGGAAAAACACCTCAAGGAGAGGCTGATTATTGAATCTGTCCATTTAAAGGACCAGGGGAGAAAACCCAATATGCTCGTACTTGATAACTATTGCTTCAAAAAAAATCAATTCCCCCTTGACCTCTGTTCCCCCAAAATGTTTGAAGTTGCAAGAGTTGGTGACTCTTAATCAGCCTTAAAACAAAGTCAACTTAAACAAACCATATATTTATCTATCGGACTTTTATGTAGCTTGTAACAATATTAAACTCGAATTTATGTTCGAAAGCAAAAATGGAGTAACAACCTACATGCCCCCATCAGCCGTTCTCATCAGTCTTGGATGCGCAAAAAACCTTGTAGACAGCGAAATCATGCTTCATCAACTTAGAAAGATGGGATATGCCGTCGGTGAAGATCCAGCCGGTGCAACAATTATCGTCATCAACACCTGCGGGTTTCTGGAAAGTGCCGTGCAGGAAAGCGTGGATACCATCTTGGAAGCATCCATCCACAAAAAAACGGGATGCTGCGAAAAGCTTGTCGTTGCAGGGTGCATGGTCCAACGCTATGGAAAGAAGCTACAAAAACTCCTACCTGAAGTGGATATATTTCTAGGTACATCTTACTACCACAAGCTTTCAAAAGTGCTGATCGAAAGCCAAAAAGGAGATACAAATCCGATTCATATTCGCCGACCTGATTTTCTCGCCACAGCACAAATGGAGCGGATACGATCAACTCCCTTCTATTCCGCTTACCTTAAAATCGCCGATGGATGCAGCCACCGCTGTACTTATTGCATGATTCCACAACTTCGCGGCCCATATCGCAGTCGTACCCTCGAAGACATACGGATTGAAGCCGTCCGGCTGGCTTCCGATGGTGTCAAAGAAATCAACCTCATCGCACAGGATTTAACCGCCTTTGGATCGGAAAGAGGCGAAACCGACCAGCTGTCGGCCTTGCTGGAGTTGCTTGAAGAGATTGATGGACTGGAATGGGTAAGGCTCCTATATCTCTACCCTGACCATATCGATACACGGCTTCTTGCAACAATGGCTCAATCACGCAAAGTCACTCCCTACCTCGACATACCTTTCCAACATTGCTCTGCCGGCATACTGAAAGCCATGGGCCGTGGTACAAACACTCGACACCCAAAAGCCACTCTGCACCTCATTCGTACTCATTTGCCCCACATTGCTCTCCGCACGTCACTGATGGTTGGGTTTCCTGGAGAATCCCCACGGCAATTCCGAGAGCTTCTCGATTTTTTAGAGGAAGCCCGGTTCGATCATGTGGGAGCATTTTCTTTTTCGCCCGAAATAGGAACACGAGCCGCTAAAATGCCCGGGCAACTGCCTGAAACGGTAAAGGCCGAACGCTTGAGTGAACTCATGGAAACGCAAATGAATATTTCTCGTAAACGTCTGCAAAAGCGTATTGGAGAAAAGCTGGATGTACTTGTGGAGGGCTACCATGAAGAAACGGAGCTTCTCCTCAGCGGCAGGGCGGCCATACAAGCCCCCGAGGTTGACGGCAACGTGATCATCACCCGAGGCACGGCACAGGTGGGGGAAATCCGCATTGCTCATGTCACGGGGTCCCATGAATATGACCTTGAAGTAGAACTCGAAGAATCTCCGTTGTAGGCTCTAGGAACACTCGCCGGATAAGGCTCATGGGCGAAATCCTTTGACATGCCCCAAATTATTCGCTATGAAGTGGCGTTTGCATGGGATCTATTCTTACGGCTGATGTTGAGTGCAATCGTTCTGCAATCATCCTGAAACGAAGTATTTGTGAGATACGAAGCGGACTTCTCGAAAGTGTACTCCTCTGTCTTAAATTCCATTGCCGGCGGGGAATCGGCAGAATCCATGAAGCAGAGCATTTCTGCACGCATTCGCCCGGATATAGATCGCATCGAAGCGGAAATTGACCGGCACCTTACATCAAAGATACCCCTCATTTCGGTTGTATCGCGATACATTACAGGCAGTGGGGGAAAGAGGCTGCGCCCCCTTCTGATGGTTCTTTGTGCCCGCCTTTGCGGCAACAAAAACAGTGAAGATGCCGCCCTTTCGATTGCATTTGAATTAGTGCATGCGGCATCCCTGCTACATGACGATGTGGTGGACAATGCAGAGGTACGCCGGAGCCGACCTGCCGCCAATACCATATGGGGAAACCCTGCCGTGGTACTTGTAGGGGATTACCTCTATTCCAGGGCCATTAACCTCGCGGTAAAGCACGACAACATTCGCATCTTGGAAGTCCTCACCAATGCGACAACCCTGATGGCCGAAGGTGAGGTACTCCAGCTCATAAATGCCGATAATCTGGAAATCGATGAATCCGAGTATCTTGAGGTCATCACGAGAAAAACGGCTGTGCTCATAAGTGCCGCATGCCAGATTGGAGCCATTTTTGGCGACGCTTCCCATGATCAGGAAGAAGCCCTTCGGCAGTACGGCCACAACCTGGGAATTGCCTTTCAGCTGATCGACGATACACTGGATTATACCGGTGAGCAAGAAGAGCTGGGGAAACCCGTGGGCAACGATATCCGAGAGGGCAAGGCGACTCTACCCCTGATTCATGCCATGCACCGGTGTGAAGAAAATGATCGCCGTCGCCTGAAAGACATATTCAGCTCCGATGAAGTCTCCCTTGCCGACTTCCTCAAAGTCAAAGGCATTGTTGCCGGCTGTGGGGGGTTGGATTACACCTACCGTTCAGCGCTGGATCATGTTAAAGCGGCCAAGGATGCTCTCGATGTTTTTTCCAGCCACCCCACAAAATCACTGCTTCAAGACATTGCAGACTTCGTCGTTTGTCGCCGCTTTTAAAAAGTTTGAGTCCAAGATTGCCCTGATCACCAGGCTGCCCATCCAGGCTTTTTCTATATCGTTCAACCCTGCGCCCTATACCGTAAGACCGGGGTCGGCCCCGGTCTTGTCTGTATGGACGGATCATGATAGATTTTTGCTTGTTTGTTTGTCCGGGCTTTGGATTTTAAACAGATGGGGATCGATAGACGGGATAGCGCTATGGATGACATTCATTACCCTGTTTTTCTTTCAATCCGGCAGGCCAGATGCCTTGTTGTCGGTGGTGGGGCCGTTGCGGAAAGAAAAACGAAGACCCTGCTCCATCATGGCGCCAAAGTCTTCCTTATTGCTCCGAGCCTCACTCCCTGGCTTAGTGAATGTTGTCATGATGGTTCGTTGACCCTTCTCGCCAAACGATATGAGGAATCCTTGCTGGAGGATATGACCCTGGTCTTTGCAGCAACCAGCGATGAAGAATTGAACCGCCGGATCGCACTGGATACCCGAAAAAAAAACGTCTGGTGCAACATGGCTTCAGACCCTGGAGCCGGGTCTTTCATCGTACCGTCCATCATACATCGAGGTCCTCTTTCCATCGCCATCAGCACAGGTGGAACCAGTCCTGCCATGGCAAGACTCATTCGGGAGCAGTTGGAAAGCTTGTTCCCGCCCGAATGGGAGCATGTCTTGCGTTTCATGGATTCATTCCGGAAAAAGGTTCAAAGTAAAAACCTTGGAACTTCCGTCAATCAGGACATTTTCAGAAAGGTGAGCCGATTGCCGCTCCTGGAATGGGCACAAAAGCGCCGGGATCATGAGGCAGTCGCATCAATTACCCAAGTCTGTGAGCCCTATCTCGAAACGCCGGACATAGAATTCACCTGGAAAAAAACATGGAATCCGTCTTTCTAGTGGTCGCAGCCCTTTGCTACAGTTGCGGAACGATTGGCTACTTGATTTACCTTTTCCGTGACAAGCCGTCCATCCACCGTGCGGCGTGGTGGATTTTACTCACGGGCGCGTCATTTCACATCGCAGCCATAGTGATACGTTCCATTGCCACGGAGCACCTAGCCGTTACCACCAGCCAGGAAGCCATGTCATTCTTTGCCCTGGTACTGGTGGGCACTTACCTCATCACACAAATACGCCTGGATATGAGGATACTGGGATCTTTCGTGTCGCCTCTGGCTGTTGTTTTCATGATGCTCTCCACTCTTTTACCCGGAGACATGATGCCCGCCTCGAATGCTTTCAAAAGCGGCTGGGTAGCGTTTCACGTATCCACTCTGTTTTTTGCCAATGCGCTTTTCGCCCTGGCCTTTTGTGCAGGCATCATGTATCTGATGCAAGAGCGCTACATAAAGAAAAAGGAGTTCGGCTTTCTGTACAAGCGGCTGCCGTCGTTGCAGCGCCTGGACAAAATAAACCACCACTGCCTGCTCCTCGGCTTCCCTTTCATGACCATTGGCCTGGTAACCGGTTTCGCTTACGCCAGTGCGGTCTGGCAATCTCCATGGAATTGGGACCCCAAAGAAATTTTCGCTCTCATCACCTGGTGCATATATGCGGTATTGCTTCATGAGCGTCTGACTGTTGGGTGGAGAGGCAGAAAGGCTGCTTTTATGGCCATTGCAGGGTTTGTCGGGGTTCTCATAACATTCCTGGGCGTAAATCTAATCTTCAAAGGACATCATACTTTCTTCGTCGGATAGATTGTTCATGGTAGAAATCGTTCTCATAGGGATGAATCATAAAACGGCTCCTGTAGAGGTCCGAGAGCAACTCGCAGTCGCCTGCCGGGAAAACGTGAACCCTCTCCGGCAGCTATCGAGCTCGAAACACATCAATGAGCTTTTCTTCGTGTCCACCTGCAACCGGGTTGAAGTGCTTTTCATTTGCAAGCAGGTGCAGGAAGCATCGCGGGAAGTCAAAAATCTGCTGAGAAGCTATCTCGGAAACCTTTCGAGTACCACCCTGGAATCTCATTTTTATGTTCACCACCAAATGGATGCGGTCAAACATCTTTTTCGTGTGGCATCGAGCTTGGATTCCATGGTGGTGGGGGAACCCCAGATTCTGGGGCAGATCAAAACGGCCTATCGACAGGCATCAGAATGCAAGACCATGGGAGTCATCCTCAACCGCTTACTGCACAAAACCTTTTCCGTTGCCAAAAGGGTTCGATCGGAAACCTGCATCGGCTCCTGTGCGGTTTCCATCAGCTATGCCGCGGTGGAGCTGGCCAAAAAAATTTTTGGAAAACTGGACGACAAGCGAGTACTGCTTATTGGAGCGGGAGAAATGGCCGAACTCGCTGCCGAACACCTCATGGCTCACGGAGTCTCCAATATGGCCGTGGCCAATCGAACTCTCGAAAGGGCCATCGCCTTGGCCAGACGATTCAAAGCGGAAACCATTCCTTTCGACCACATTCCAAACAGCTTGAAAACCATGGACATTGTGCTGACGTCCACAGGCTCTCCCGAACCCATACTGTTCCATAAGGATGTGAAATCCCGCATGAGGGAGCGACGCAACCGCCCTCTTTTCTTCATCGACATTGCCGTTCCCAGGGATATCGATCCTCAGGTCAATAAAATAGACAATGTTTATCTTTACGACATCGATGACCTGCAGGGAGTAATCGAGCTGAATCTGGAAGACCGCAAGCGGGAAGCGCAAAAGGCCGAACACATCATTGGAGAAGAGAGTTTAAAGTTCGAGGAATGGCTACATACTCTCAATGTAGTCCCTACAATCATAGCCCTACGAAACAAGCTGGAAGGCATCCGACGGCTGGAGATGCAAAAAACACTGTCCCATCTTTCTCATTTGAGCGAGTCCGACCTCAAAGCCGTTGATGTGCTCACGGAATCCATCGTGAAAAAAATATTACATGATCCCATACTTTTTTTAAAAAGAAAGAGCGAAAGAGAATCGGGACAAATGTGTATGGACTTCACCCAGCAGATCTTCAACCTTTCGGAAAGAGAGGAAAAACCTCTCTGCAGCTTGACCCGCAAAGCATCAAATGATATTGATTACGACCACTTAATTAAAAGTGCGCAAAAGTGACTGGAGATACAACATGGCTGAGATCTTAGAATTTGGAAGAAAAGTTCAGGATCTGAAATCCATAAAAGACTCGAGTCTTCGTCAGAGAAAACTCGAAGCGCTCAAAAAAGTTTTTCAATGTGCGCAATGCATGTTGAAGTGCTCAAAATGCGGTTCCCCTGTAGAGGCTCAAAGAAAGGAGGCACAGCGTTTTGCAACACATTACTCACTGTGCCGTAATTGCCGTGAAGAATATGAAGAATACCAGCAGCGTATCAGGGGGGAAGAATCAGGTCCCCGGTACTACTGGCACAATGAGCAGTGGTTGGATGTTTGGAGAAGTTGGCTGGAGCACCAAAAGTCTCTGGATCGATACAAAAATTCCAAGGAATTTCTACGGTTGATTGAAGAAGCGGAAGATTTGTTTCACTCTTAAGCGTGCAGCGAGGGATTTTTCAAGGAAGCCCTAAAGGAGCCGTTTTATGATTGGTGGAATCGGTATGCCTGAGTTGATCGTGGTTCTTGTCATTGTGCTGATCATCTTCGGGGCGGGCAAGCTCCCTGAAATTGGAGCGGGCCTTGGAAAAGGCATTAAAAATTTTAAGAAGGCCACCAGCGATACACTGGAATCCGAGGAAGAGGGGAACAAAATTGAGGGCAAATCCACAAAGACCCCTTAACCCTTAAACACTTTCACGCAAAGAAACCGCGTGGACGATTCTGATCCGGACTCCCAAGAGGGCGATTCTCGCTGCGAGCCGTTACCCTCTTGGGAGAAAACCGTTAAAAAGGTATTTCATCTTCCTTCTGAGGGGGCTGAGGTGGAAGTTCTTCCATGAGAGATTGATCATAGCCCTGCCTTTGGGGGGGAGCACTTCGGTCTTGCGATGCACCGCCTTGCTGATATTGCCGACCTTCATCAATCGGTCCAATGAACTGGACATCCCGCGCCACAATTTCCGTGGTGTACCTTTTAACCCCTTGCTGATCTTCCCACTGGTTGGTCCTTAAGCTGCCTTCCAGGTAAACAAGCTTTCCCTTTCCAAGATAATTGCCGCAAATTTCAGCAAGTTTTCCAAAAGCCACGACGCGATTCCATTCCGTTCTTTCCTCCCAATTCCCTTCTCCCGCAGGAACACGTTCATTGGTCGCAACATTGAATTTTGCCACTGCAACTCCACTTGCACTGTAGCGAATGTCGGGATCGGCCCCCAACCGTCCGATGATGATCACCTTGTTTACAGTCCCCTTTGCCATATCCTTCCCCTCCCAACTGATACTGATGATGAGTGTCTTTAGCCTGTTGCATTGAAAGAATTTAAAGAACCGTATAGCACAGAGGAACTCCAATGAAAACCCTTTCCCGGCATGACTTTATATCGTGCGCGGCTCTATCGGTGATCCGATGTTTTGGTACCGTCACACAGCATTCTTTCCATGTAGGAGCGCGCCAAATGTCTTGTTGACTCGCCTGAGGAAAAAGATTACATTCATAATTGCATGTTTTATGTGCAAGTAACTGTTTTCATAGTCATTTCATTCATATCTTCGGAGTAGAAAGTTTCCATTCGATATATGCTGAAAACATTAAACACCCCAAGGGCATGCCGCTCAAGCCTACCCGTCCCGGATGCCGAAAGGATTCACATGAGAATCGTTCGATCATTGCTTTTCTACCTGGCTCTTGCAACTTCCACTCTTGCATTGGGCATCACCGCCATCGTGATCCACAAACTTACAAAAGATCGCAACGGACCTCACAAGTGCGCGCGCCTATGGGGAAACATCTGCCTTTGGGCTGCGGGAGTGACCGTGCGGGTCGAAGGCCTGGAGAATATCGATCCCCATCGTCCTTATGTCTACGCACCAAACCACCAGAGTTGGTTTGACATTTTTGCCCTTTTGGGAAAGCTCCCCATTCAGTTTCGTTGGCTGGCCAAAGAGGAACTTTTCAAGATTCCCGTATTAGGCGCCACCATGTCCGCCATCGGTTACATTCCCATTGACCGAAGCGATCGCCGTAAAGCTTTCGTCAGCATGAACCAGGCCGCTGAAAGGATCAAAAGCGGAACCTCCATCGTTATTTTCCCCGAAGGCACCCGCAGCCCCGACGGTGTGCTTCAGGAGTTCAAAAAAGGCGGCTTTATCCTCGCCATCAAGTCCCAACAGCCTGTCGTTCCGGTAAGCATCAGCGGTTCCCACAAAATCATGCGCAAAGGGGATTGGATGATCAACCCCGGTGTCATCCATGTCAGGATTGGTGCCCCTATAGACACAACGGGCTTCATCTCCAAGGACCGTGACGCATTGAGCAACACAGTGCGAGAAGCCATCGAGAAAAATCTACTTCCGGAAGAGGGCGGAAAGATGGCTGCATGAGGCCCTCACAACCGGAAACTCAAAATAGAACCAGGATACCGGAACCCTATGGTCAGTAATGAACAAGCCGAAACACCAGGACTAAAAATCATCCCACTGGGTGGACTGGGTGAAATCGGGCTCAACATGATGGTACTGGAGTGCAACGACTCCATTGTGCTCATCGATGCCGGCCTGATGTTTCCCGAAGACGACATGCTCGGCATTGACATCGTCATCCCGGATTTTTCTTACCTCATAAGGAAAAAAGCCCTTATCCGTGCATTGGTGGTCACCCATGGGCATGAGGACCACATTGGGGCCATCCCGTTTTTGCTCCGGGAAATCACTGTTCCCATTTATGCCACCCCTCTCGCCCGGGCACTCATCAACGAAAAGCTCAAAGACCACAGCCTCAACACACGCGTGGACCTGCAAACGGTCCTCCCTGGGGAAACCATCACAGTGGGTCCCTTTCAAATCGAATTCATCCAGGTATGTCATAGTATCCCCGACGGCGCGGGACTTGCCATACAGACTCCCGAAGGTATTATTGTCCATTCAGGAGATTTTAAAATAGACAATACACCCATCGATGGTCGATGGGTCGACCTGGCCCGTTTCGGCACATACGGCAAAAAAGGAGTACTGGCTCTTCTCTCCGACTCCACCAATGTGGAGCGTCCCGGCCACACCCTTTCCGAAAGAGAAGTTGGAAAAACTCTCAAGGACATTTTTCAGGAAAGTACCGGCAGAATCATAGTGGCGGTTTTTTCGAGCAACCTGCATCGCATTCAACAGGTAATCCACCTGGCTCGTGCTTTTGGACGCAAAGTGCTGCTCAACGGTCGTTCCATGCTGATCAACGTACGCATCGGTCGAGAATTGGGCTATCTCGATTTTCCTCAGGAAGAGGAAATCAATTTACAAGAGATGAACCGCCTTCACGACTCCCAGGTGGTCCTTTTGACGACCGGAAGCCAGGGAGAGCCCATGAGCGCTCTCACTCGCATGGCTTTTGACGGTCACAAGAAGCTCAAGATTAAAGCAGGAGACACAGTCATTCTGTCATCCAAATTCATTCCGGGAAATGAAAGAACCATCCACAACATCATCAACCGTCTTTACCGGCAAGGCGCTGAAGTGATCCATGAGCAAGTCCGAGACACTCACGTTTCCGGGCACGCCTATCAGGAGGAACTGAAGACTCTGATCAGCGTGGTCAAACCCAAATACCTGATCCCCATACACGGTGAATACCGCCACCTGGTAAAGCACAGGCAATTGGGCATGGGTATGGGCATTCCCGAAGAAAACTGCCTCCTTCTGGAAGATGGCGATGTGGCCGTCTTTCATGGGGGGGAAGTCCGGCTGTCCGACCGGGTGGAAACCGGTCGCATTCTGGTGGACGGTAAAGGGGTGGGCGATGTAGAGGGAGTGGTTCTGCGTGACCGTCGGCATCTCTCCGAAGACGGTCTGGTCATTGCCACCCTGGTGATCCACAAAGAAACCCGGGAAATCCTCAACGGACCGGATATTCTCAGCAAGGGATTTATCCACGAGGAATCCAAGCCGGAAGTTATCGACAATGCCCGGTACATCGTACTGGAAGTTTTTAATCGCCTGGTTCATGATGACTTCGAACTGGACTGCACATTGCTCCAGGCCGAGATCAAACGAGAACTCAAAAGGTTTTTTAACCGGCTTCTCTATCGCAGGCCGGTCATTTATGCCTTAGTGACAGATATTTGAGAACGGGCATAGACGTTCCGAGGAATACCTGTGGATCAAAAAAAACATGAAATATGGGCACTATGTGCTCTCACCATCACCCTACTTTTCTTTTTCAGCCTTGTGTCTTTCGACCCTTCGGACTTGACGATTTTCAGTGCCTCGGCCGTAAATCGTCCGCCACAAAACTGGGTGGGTGTGTTGGGAGCACACATTGCCTGGGTGCTTTATTTCTTTTTTGGAGTCGGATCTTTTGCATTCTCGGCCATGGGCTTTCGGATAAGCTGGGCTCTGTTACGGGGAAAGCCCATACTTCCACACGGACGTCTTCAGGCACTGGGTATTGGTCTTTTGCTTGTCACTCTTTTGATCCTTTTGGCCATTCACCTGCCAGGCATCCACATGGGGGAGACAGAGGTGGCTTCAAGCGGCGAGATGGGAGCCGTCCTGGCCGCATGGTTGATGGCCAGGCTTTATACCATCGGTACCCACGTACTCCTCTTGGGCATCTTTTTTATCGGTTTGCTTCTTTCAACGCCCCTTACCCTCACCATCCTTTGCCGGGAAGTTTACAAAAATATCTCCAGATGGGTTCTCATGACTAAGAACTTGGTTTTGAGCAAACTCCAAAGAGTCGGCTCATCGGGAGGAAAACCCATTGAAATCGACCATGAAAAAATGCTCAAACCCAAAAAAATGAAATCAAAGGGAAACGGTGAGTTGAAAGAAAAAGACCGAAATTCCTCCTTCGAGGAATTTTCCACTAACAACCCCGGCAGCCTCTCTCACGATCTCCCGTCCAAAGACATGATCCCACTGCAGCTGCCTGCCACCCAACCAGGGGAATATGTCTTGCCCCCTGTGGACTTGCTCGAGGTTCACGAAGTCAAGACTCAGAGCTTCGACCCGACCACATTGGAACGCAACGCCGGGATACTTCAGGAAAAACTACGGGACTTTGGAGTCATGGGTGAAGTAGTGGATATTCTCCCCGGGCCGGTCATCACCATGTATGAATACGCACCCGCACCCGGCATCAAGATCAGCCGTATCGTTTCCCTATCCGATGATCTCGCCATGGCCCTCAAAGCCATCAGCATCCGGGTGGTGGCGCCGATCCCGGGCAAAGCGGCCATCGGAATTGAAATTCCCAACAATGCACGCGAACTGGTTGCCATGCGCGACATCCTCGAGTCCAAGACATTCCAGGATGCCACGGCAAAACTGACCATCATTCTTGGAAAGGACATCACGGGAAGACCCGCCGTGGCCAATCTCGCAAAAATGCCCCACCTGCTCATTGCCGGAGCCACGGGCACGGGGAAAAGTGTCGGTATCAATGCCATCCTCACCAGCCTCCTCTTTCGCAATGTTCCCGAAGACCTTCGTCTGCTCCTCATCGACCCCAAACGTATTGAGTTGAGCACCTACGAAGGCATTCCCCACCTGGTGCATCCCGTGGTCACGGACGCAAAAAAAGCCACCAGGGCCCTCCGGTGGGCCGTACAGGAAATGGAACTTCGCTATAAACTTCTCGCCGATAAGAATGTCCGAAACATT
The DNA here is from genome assembly GCA_964603955.1 of uncultured Syntrophobacteraceae bacterium. Lineage (GTDB taxonomy): Bacteria > Desulfobacterota > Syntrophobacteria > Syntrophobacterales > Syntrophobacteraceae > SLCH01. The sequence goes on along the minus strand of CAZRWT010000001.1, from coordinate 34,248 downwards.
GAAAGCTACAATCGAGTGCTGGAAAAGGAAAAGCCCCCTGCCCCCAAGCTGGACGGCGGGGACGGCGAGGAGCTCCTCCCTCCCGTGGAGGAATCGCCTTTTCGTCATCATAAGCTCCCTTATATCGTGATCATCATCGACGAGCTGGCGGACCTCATGATGGTGGCGTCGAAGGAGGTGGAAGAGTCCATCACGAGGCTGGCTCAAATGGCGAGAGCCTGTGGCATTCACCTGATCCTTGCCACCCAGCGTCCCTCGGTGGATGTTCTCACGGGCATCATCAAGGCCAATATCCCCACTCGCATTTCATTTCAGGTTTCCTCGAAAATCGACTCGAGAACCATCCTGGACGGTGGTGGAGCCGAGACTTTGCTCGGCTCGGGTGATATGTTATTTGTCCCTCCCGGCACCGCCAAGCTCCAGAGGATTCACGGGGCTTTTGTTTCGGACGCGGAAGTTCAGCGTGTGACGGAATTCTGGAAAGTCCAGCAGCTCCAGGAAGACCCACTGAGCGAGCGAGTGGATTTTGAGGAAAAATCGTCCGATGATGTTGCGGACCCCGATGATCTCGACGAAAAGTACGACGAAGCGGTGCAACTGGTGATGGAAACGCGCCAGGCTTCCATTTCCATGTTGCAAAGACGATTGCGCGTGGGATACAACCGGGCGGCCCGTATGATTGAGACGATGGAGCAGCAGGGCATCGTGGGGGCATCCGACGGGATAAAACCCAGGGAAGTTTTTGGAAAATGAGTGGGGAAAAAATGATGAAAGATCAAAAAATGTACGATCTGGCTCTATGCCTTGTCTTTTTATTGATGACGCTGCTGCCTGCTTCCGCAACGGCACAGCAACCGGCTTCCATGGGCAATTTGGTGAGGCAGACCGAGGAGTACTACCAGGGAGTCCGGTCTTTCTCTGCACGGTTCCATCAAATCACCACTTCGGCCGTGTCCGCTACAATGAAAACCGAGGCCGGAGGTACCCTGTACTATCAGAAACCCAGACAAATGCGCTGGGATTACGACACTCCGGAGGAACAGCTTTTTGTTGCCAACCAACAACTGGCATGGCTCCATGTCCCTGAAGACAGGCAGCTTTCACTGTTTAACGCCGCGGACCTCTTTTCCTCGCCCCTGGCACAAACCTTTTTCGACGGCTTCGTGGAACTCAGAAAAAATTTTGACTTTACTCTAGAATCTCAACTGAGCGGTCCCGATTCAGCTGTCCTCCGACTGCTGCCCAAAACCGACGATCCCACCATTCGCCACCTTTTTTTGTGGATCGACCTGAGTTCCTACCGTATCTACAAAATAGAGACCCACGACGCCATGGGAAACATCAACCAAATATCACTGGAAAACCAACAAATGAACGTGGCCCTGGAGTCCCGTTTGTTTGAGCTTGAAATCCCCCCCTCCACGATGGTTCTCGACATGGAGGGAAGGCAATTGTCACTGGCTGAAATAGAAGCGTTGAAGCAAAAACTTTTAAAGTAACAGGACATTTTCATGACTTCCAGCATCATCGATCGCATCATAGAACTTAAGAAAACCCGTAAGGCCATCATTCTGGCCCACAACTACCAGCCCCCCAACATCCAGGATGTCGCGGACATGACCGGAGACTCCCTGGAACTGAGCAGGCAGGCAGCGGAAACCGGAGCCGAGGTGATCGTTTTTTGCGGAGTCGAGTTCATGGCGGAAACCGCCGCCATTCTCAATCCGGAAAAAACCGTCCTCCTGCCGCGCAAAGATGCAGGGTGCCCCATGGCGGACATGATCACCCCCGGAGACATCCTGGCGGTGCGGGCTCAGCACCCTGATGTCCCCATCGTGACCTACGTGAACTCGACGGCCCTGGTGAAAGCGGAAAGCACCGTGTGCTGCACTTCCGCCAACTCCATCCAGGTCGTGGAATCCTTCAAGGATGCGGACACCGTTTACATGGCTCCCGATCAAAACCTGGCAAAGTACACCGCTCGCCATACCAACAAGAAAATTCTCCATTGGAAAGGGTATTGCCCCATTCATCACCATCTTTCCGTGGATGAAGTGGAAGCAAGAAAGAAAGCCCACCCGGAAGCCCTTTTCCTGGCCCACCCCGAATGTCCTCCAGCGATTTTGGACCTGGCCGACCAGGTGACCAGCACATCGGGAATGCTGCGTTTTGTGACGGAAAGCCCTCACAAGTCCTTCATCATCGGTACGGAAGAAGGCATCCTTTACCCCATGAAAAAAATGAATCCCCACAAGACATTTCACTCCGCTTCCCCCAGGATGGTGTGCGCCGACATGAAAAAAACGACCCTTTCCGACGTACTCCAGGCCCTGGAAACCCTGGAGCCCAGGATACAGGTGCCGGAAGCGGTACGCATCCGGGCACTGGGAGCCGTGGAGATGATGCTTCGCATCAGCAGTTGACCCCCAATCCCCTTCTCCAGGACATTTTCGGACTCATACCTCTTTAGGGATTGCCTGTGAAAAACAAAAAATACAAACTGGCCGTCACCATGGGGGACCCCTGTGGCGTGGGGCCAGAAATCATTGTCAAGGCATGGGAGTCGGGACGCTTTCATGGCGTGACTCCCGTCGTCCTGGGAGATGAACGGCCTTTGCGGAGAGCCATGGCGTTGCTCCGAAGCTCTCTCAAATTGAAGGTGGCCCGAGATGCGGGCGACCTTGCCATGGATAATCCCGAAGGACTTCTCCTTCTCTACCCCACTTCTCAGCTCGATGAATCGGACATTCCCTGCGGGAACCCCTCGGAAAAAACGTGCCGGGCCGTCATGGAAAACATCCGCCTGGCCACTCACTGGGCCATGGAACAAAAGGTCCATGCCGTATGCACCTGCCCCATCAACAAGGCGGCTCTGCACCGCCATGGATTCCATTTTCCCGGCCATACGGAATTCATTCAACACCTCACGGGCTCTCCCCAAGTCGTGATGATGCTGGCAGGATCAAAATTGCGCGTTGCTCTTGTCACCATTCACGAACCCCTTTGCCGAGTCCCGTCACTCCTGACGACGGAACGAATACGGCAGACCATTCTCGTCACGGCGGAAGCTCTCCAAAGAGATTTCGGCATTCCCAATCCTCATATTGCCGTGGCCGGTCTCAACCCTCATGCCGGTGAAAACGGCCGTTTCGGCCGGGAAGAACTGGAAATCATCGAACCTGCCCTGGAAGCCTTGCAAGGCCGATCATTCCGCCTGAGCGGCCCACATCCTCCCGACACTGTTTTCTACAGGGCCTTCAGTGGAAGCTTCCATGCCGTCGTGGCCATGTACCACGACCAGGGACTCATCCCCCTGAAACTGGTGCATTTTGAAGACGGTGTGAACATCAGCCTGGGACTTCCCATCATCCGCACATCCGTTGACCATGGCACGGCCTATGACATCGCGGGAAGCGGCCGGGCAAACCCTGCCAGCCTGCGAGCAGCCATCCAACTGGGAACGCAAATGATCGTCAACCGAAACCGGTATGATTCCGGACTGTCATGAAGCCCCGATAGAACAGAAAAATATGAGCTTGGAAAACATCATCATTCGCGGCGCCCGCCAGCACAACCTGAAGAACATCGATGTTTCCCTGCCTCAAAAACGCCTCACCGTGATCACCGGCGTGAGCGGATCAGGAAAATCCTCACTGGCTTTCGACACGCTCTTTGCCGAAGGCAGGAGACGTTATATGGAAAGTCTGTCCCCCCAGGCCAGGCTTTTTCTCCAGGGTCTGTCCCCTCCCGATGTGGATTCCATTGAAGGGCTCAGCCCAGCCATCGCCATCGAGCAAAAAAGCTTTCGCCAAACCCCATGGTCCACCGTGGGTACCCTTTCGGACATCCACGATCACCTGAGGATTCTCTTCACCTACCTCGGCAAAATACACTGTATCCAATGCGACAGGCCCCTGGAAGCTTTCACGGTTCCTCAAATGGCCCAAATCGTGTCCCAGGACTGGGAAGAAGGGGCCAGGTTCCTGGTCCTGGCACCCCTTCCCCAATTGAAACATTCCTCCCTGCCCCAGGCACTCGAGTCCTTTCGCAAAGACGGCTTCGCACGCATACGCCTGGAGGACAGAGTGTACGAACTGGACCCGCTCCCTTCACTCCCCAGGCGCCCCTTCTACGACCTCGAACTTGTCATCGACCGCCTGGTGCTGCGCAAGGAAAACCAACAGCGCCTCATGGAAGCATTGGAACTTGCCCTCAAAAAATCCAACGGGCGGGTCAATCTTTATCACCTGCAAGGTCACGAAAAAACCTTCAGCGAAATCCTACAGTGTACTTCCTGCGGCAAGGTCTTTGACAAACCCGGCATCAGCCTTTTTTCGTTTCACCACCCCAAAGGTGCGTGCCCTGCCTGCAAAGGCCTCGGCTATTTGTCCCCCACGGGCAAGCCCTCCCCTCCATCATCACAAAAGGGCGGCGGAAACAGCCTGATGCACATGTTCTTCAACGAAACGGAAGGAGCAGACGAAAAGGACCCGGGCGGTGAGGCTCCCATATGCCCCCACTGCAACGGCTCACGGTTCGGCGAATCCGCTCGATCGGTACGTATCGAGAACTCGAGCATCGACCAGGTGCTCCGACAGTCCATTTTCCAATTTCGTACATGGCTGCTTTCACTGGAGCCGGCTCCAAGGGAGCGCATCATTTGCGAGCGTCCAATCAAGGAAATCATGGGACGAGTCGATGCCGTTATACGGCTGGGACTGGGTTACCTCACTCTCGACAGACCATCCACGACTCTTTCGGGAGGAGAAATACAACGCCTGCGCATCGCTCAGCAGGTGAACTCGACGCTTTCCGGAATCCTGTATGTGCTCGATGAGCCCAGCGTTGGTCTCCACATGCGCGATCATCACCGCCTTCTTGAATTGCTCTTTCTTCTGCGCGACGGGGGAAACACCGTGGTGGTGGTTGAGCATGACCGGGATACCATGCTCAGTGCCGACTATCTCGTGGATATGGGGCCCGGCGCGGGGGAAATGGGCGGAGAAATCCTCTATGCGGGCCCTCCCCGAGAACTTCTGAAGCAACCCAACTCACGGACCGGGGCTTATCTCTCCGGAAATTCCGTTCTTCCCGGCTCTTACCGTCGGCCATGCTTTCAGAAAGGCACCCTGACCATTCAAGGGGCTCGAGGACACAATCTGAAACAAATCACCGCCCGGTTTCCCCTGGAGTGCATCACCTGCGTGACGGGCGTTTCAGGTTCGGGAAAGAGCACCCTGGTCAATCACACCCTCTATCGCGCTCTGGCCGGGAATCTCCATGGGGCAAAAACGCTTCCATGCACCTATGAAAGCATGGAAGGACAGGACAGCATTGCCCGGGTGCTCCTGGTGGATCAGAAGCCCATCGGCAACACTCCGCGCTCCTGCCCCGCCACCTACTCGGGGGCCTTCAACGCCATACGAGACCTCTTCAGCAGGCTTCCCGAAAGCCGGGCCCGGGGGTACTCGCCGGGCAGATTTTCCTTCAACGCCAAGGGAGGGCGCTGTGAATCCTGCAAGGGTGACGGAAGTCAGAGGGTGGAAATGTTCTTTCTGAGCGATGTTTATGTGACCTGCCCGTATTGCTCGGGAAAACGCTTCAACGCGGCAACCCTCGACATTGCCTACAAGGGAAAAAATATCGCCGACATTCTGGACATGACCTTTACAGAAGCAGCTATTTTTTTTAAGAATGTGCCCGCTATCGAAAAGAAACTGAAGGCGTTCCTCGATGTGGGCCTCGGATACCTCAGACTCGGCAGGCCCGCCTCAACCCTATCCGGGGGCGAGGCGCAAAGGATCAAACTGGCATCGGAATTGTCCAAAACCGCCCATCGAGGCACCATGATCATCCTGGACGAACCCACCACCGGCCTGCATTTCGACGACATTCAGAAGTTGCTTCATATCTTGCAAAACCTGGTCGAAGCAGGACACTCGATCATACTGATCGAACACCATCTCGATGTGATACGTGCCGCAGATTATGTCATTGACATGGGACCTGAAGGCGGGGATGGAGGGGGATATATTATCGCAGAGGGCACACCGGAGGAAATCGCAGACAATGAGGAATCAATCACTGGGAACTATCTGAAGCGTTTTTCATCTTGAAGGAGCAACTTTTTCCCACCACATCAACGAGCTTTTCAAGTCCCAACGGAAAGATGATAGGCAATGGAATCCAGCTTTATGGTAAAATCAACGTTTTCTACATGGCAACAATCCGGCACCTGAATCTGAACAGGAGCAAAATTCAAAATACCGTTTATTCCTGCCAGAATCAGCTGATTGGCAATACTTTGAGCTTCACCGGCCGGCGTGGTGATCACCCCAATAAGCACATCTTTTTCTTTGATTTTTTCTTCGAGTTCATCCACATGACTGATGATGACTCCATTTGGAAGACGCTTACCGATCTTTTGAGGATCCACATCGAATGCAGCCGTAAAAATATAGCCGTGCTGAGCAAAATTCCCGTGCCTCAAAAGGGCGGACCCCAAATTGCCCACTCCAATCATTGCAAGATTCCATGGCCTGTTGAGACCGAGGATTTCTTTAATCTGATTGATAAGATCACTGACTCGATAGCCTACGCCTCTGACCCCGAATTCACCGAAATAAGCCAGATCTTTTCTGATTTGAGCCGGATTGACACCACACTGTTTGGCCAGGCGCTCCGAAGATATGACTTCCACATCTTCCTCTCGAAGCTCCTGTAGGGTTCGCATGTAGATTGAAAGCCGATTGATGGTTGCCATGGGAATCTTGGCAAATTTCATTCCTGCTGACCTCGCCTTCACCTATGTTTTCCATGCACCATTTGTGGGCGTGGATGCCCTGCTATGTGAGATTATTCACATCAGCAGGCAAAAAAAAATACCCTTAGCCTTTTATGGGCCTGGTACCGTCCCGGTATGTCCCGAAGGGACGGCACCAAGCCTTAAACAGTATAAATGGTATTGCCTATCTTAGACTTATGACAATCCCACAAAACCCTGAATCATGCTGGATACGGGGTTGGCGTAGATGAGGATCAGAGATACAACGAGTGCGTAAATTGCAAGAGATTCGATCATGGCGAGACCGATCAGCATGGTTACGGTAACTTTACCGGAAGAATCGGGATTGCGTGCAATACCCTCGACAGCGCCTCTGATGGCAATACCCTGAGCAATACCGCAGCCGAATGCGGCTATAGCGATACCGAAGCCGGCAGCAATGGCCGAATAAACAAAGAAATTCAGGGCCACTGCCTTTTCACCGGCATCTGCGGCAAACGCCATGCCGGCCAGACCCAGCACCAACAACGTGGTCAACAATGCAACTTTCTTGGACATGCAAAAACCTCCTTAAGGATTTGAAATAGTGTGTTTGGGTAATGTAACAACGCTCATATCGAAAACGGCCTTCCCGTAACCGCCGAATCAGTGCGCATGCTCAATGGCTCCCGCAAAATACATCATGGACAACAGGCAGAAGATGAACGCCTGGATAAAGCCGGTGAAAAGCCCGAGAAACATCATGGGCAGAGGGGCCAGGTACAGACCCGCCAGGAAGAAAAGAATACCGAGAACCAACTCCTCACCGAAAACGTTTCCAAAAAGACGAATGGAGAGGCTGAGAAGACGGGCAATGTGCCCGATGATTTCAATGGGCATGATGAGGGGAGCCAGCCACCATACAGGCCCAAGAAAATGCTTCACATACTTGATACCGTGAAACTTTATGCCTATGAAGTGGGTATAAACCACGACTATCACGGCACAGGCCGCTGTGGTATTGATGTTTGCGGTCGGCGCGAAAAAGCCGGGAATCATGCCCATGTAATTACTGAGCAGAATGAAAAAGCCCAAAGTCGCGATGAGAGGAAACACAAAACGGCCTTGCTCACCCGTGACGCCGATCATGAAGTCCTCAATGCCGCTAATGATGGTTTCGAAAACGTTCTGGCCTTTTTCAGGCACCATTTGGATGCGACTCACTGCCATTTTTGCCAACAAGAGCACCATAGCCATCACAACCCAGGAATAGGTTACGTGAGGCTGCAACAAGAAGTCCGTAAACGAATGGGCTTCTCCGACACCCACAACGTGAATGCCCAGCTTCTCAAACAGAAGGTTCAAAAAAAGAATCGGGTGTTCCATGCGCTATTCGCCCCCCCTTTTAGTATAAGAGACTAAATATTCAAGTCCTCCGACTATGATGATACTCAGGACCATGGTGGACAACCCCACCAGGAATCCCAAGGGATGCACCCATCCGACATACACAAACAAAAAAACCAGGAACAAGGTCCCAAGGTATCTCAGGTAGTAGCTAAAAAAAAGCCAGCCTTTCGAAGGCGGCGGCCCCGACCTCATCCAGGCCCTCCTGAGTTGCCACCTGAGCACCTGAAAGCTCAGGATAATGATGGCCCCGCCGAAGAAAACACTCGATGCCGCCCGTCCGGAAAAAAACACCCACGCACAAACGCTCATGGCCAGCAGCACCACCCCACTGATGCTCTGAATCCGCACGAGGAGACTTTCTGTCGGTACAATCTCCCCCACTACCTGCCGGAGCCCCCCGAGTCTTCTTTTTGCTGCTTGGCCGCAAAACGGTAGTAATTGAGAAAACCTGCGGCAACCCCAAGCAAAAGAAAGAGGAACGCCAGCTTGGGAAACGTATCGAACTTACGGTCCAACCAAAGGCCGAAGCCCAAGCCGATAAAGATGGATAGAGCCACCTGGAGTCCCACTGTGCTGGCTTCGGCAAGCTGCCGATAGTATTTTTTATCTTCGCTTTTCATGGCCCCACTTCGTGTAATTGTTCACAGAGGGTACCTAGCACAGTACCTGAAACGAGTCAACGCTTTTTTGGGAAACCCTTTATCACAAGGCCTTTTTTCGCACCACTTCGAAAGCTTTGGATGCCGCCTGCACGGTCATGTCCAGGTCTTCCTCTTTATGCGCCAGGCTTACGAAAAACGCCTCGAACTGCGAAGGAGCCATATAAACTCCTTGCTGGAGCATTTCCTGGAAAAACACGGCATAAGTGTGAGCGTCGGACTTTTTAGCGGATTCGAAATCATAAACGGAGTTCGATGTGAAAAAGCCACACCCGAGAGAGCCAATGCGATTCAGGACCACGGAAACTCCCGCATCGTGCGCCGCAGCTCGCAAACCGCGAGCCAGGTAAGCCGCTTTCTCATCGAGATCTCCATACACGCCCGGTTGGCTCAAAATATCCAGGGTGGCCAAACCGGCGCTCATGGCCAGGGGGTTCCCCGAAAGGGTTCCCGCCTGGTAAACGTCTCCCACGGGAGCCATGCGTTCCATGATTTCCTTACGCCCCCCGTAAGCCCCCACAGGCAGACCGCCTCCGATGATCTTGCCCAGGCAGGTGAGATCCGGCGAGACGCCTAAAAGTTCCTGGGCCCCACCGGGAGCCAGCCGAAACCCCGTGATCACCTCGTCGAAAATGAGCACGCTGCCGTACTCATCGCAAAGAGTCCTCAAGCCCTGGAGAAAACCTTCCGCAGGGAGCACCACCCCCATGTTGGCGGCCACGGGTTCGAGGATGACGGCGGCCACATCCTCTCCCACACGCTGCATCACTTCCCGCACCTGATCGAGGTCATTGTACGGAAGAGATAAAGTGTGCATCACGATTTCTTCGGGAACTCCCGGGCTCCCGGGAATGCCGAGGGTCGCCACTCCCGAACCGGACTGCACCAGCAGGCAATCCCCGTGCCCATGGTAGCAACCGTTGAATTTGATGATCTTGCGGCGGCCCGTGTAACCGCGAGCCAGCCGAATGGCGCTCATGGTCGCCTCCGTTCCCGAACTCACCATGCGCACCATTTCCATGGACGGGACCATCTCGACCACCCTGGCCGCCATGCGCACTTCCAACTCGGTAGGAATCCCGTAGGACGTGCCTTTTCGGGCCGCACGCTCGACGGCTTCCACCACAAGCGGATGAGCATGCCCCATGATGAGAGGCCCCCACGAACCCACGTAATCGATGTAAACGTTGTCGTCCTCATCCACCAGGCGACATCCCCCGGCTTCCTTGACAAAAAAAGGGGTGACCCCCACCGATTTGCCCGACCGCACGGGACTGTTCACTCCTCCCGGAATCCACCGACAGGCTTCGCCATAAAGTCGCTCAGACCGTGTCCATTTCATGCCGTTCCACTCCTTCCATATTTACAAGTTTAGCAAAAATTTCCGTCTCTTTTTTCATCACGCAGGAGCGAGAGGCAAATCCAAAATCCGCCTCACACCTCCAGGATGGTGATGTCGTACTGATCCAGGTGGGTGTTGGGGTCCGCTTTCACCATGATGGAGGCATTGAGCTTCTCTTCCATGCGCTCCAGGTGGGTCCGTTCCTCATCGTAAAAACGCGCGGCCACTTCCGGATGCACCATGACGATAACGCTCCGGTTCAAAAACTCAGTCTTTTCCCGCTCCAGTTCCCGGAAAATTTCGTAGCACACGGTCTGCCTGGATTTCAAATAGCCCGTTCCCTCACAGTAAAAACACGGCTCGCAGAGCACCTGGCCGATGCTTTCCCGGGTTCTTTTGCGCGTCATCTCCACCAGCCCCAGCTGAGACATGCCCAGGATGTTGGTCTTGCTCTTGTCCTTGCGCATGGCTTCCTTGAGGGCGTTGCAGACCTTTTCCCGGTTGGATTCCTTTTCCATGTCGATGAAATCGATGATGATGATCCCGCCGATGTTTCGCAGGCGCAACTGATAGGCGATTTCCTTGAGGGCCTCGAGGTTGGTTTTGAGGATGGTTTCCTCGAGGTTGCGCTTGCCCACGTAGCGTCCCGTATTCACGTCGATGGCCGTGAGGGCTTCCGTGCGCTCGATGACGATGTAGCCTCCCGACTTGAGCCATATTTTTTTGCTGAGGGCCCGCTGCACCTCCATCTCGATGCCGTAGGCGTCGAAGACGGGCTCTTCGCCGTCGTAGAGTTCCACACAGTCGCGCAGAGACGGCATGAAGGATTCAGTAAAGCTGAGAATTTTCCGGTACTCGGTTTCCGAATCGATGATCAGACAATCCACTTCCTTGGTGAAAAGGTCCCGCACGGCTCTCAGGGTGATATCCAGTTCCTGGTACACCAGGGAAGGCACCGAAGCATGTTCGGCCCGCTTCTGGATGCTTTCCCATAGCTTGATGAGAAAGTCCGCCTCCGCCTTGAGTTTTTCCGGCTCAGCCTCCTCGGCCACCGTCCTCACGATGAACCCGCAATGTTCAGGCTTGATGGCGCACATGATTTCGCGAAGCCGCTTGCGCTCCTTTTCGTTTTCGATGCGCCGAGACACTCCCACATGGTCCATGGTGGGCATGAGCACCAGATGCCGACCGGGAAGCGTGATGTGGGTGGTGATACGAGCACCCTTGCTGCCGATGGGCTCCTTGGCGACCTGAACCAGGATGTCCTGCCCTTCTTGCAGGCGCTCTTCTATGGGAACGACCACGTAATGCTTCGGAAAATCCAGGGCATCTTGCAGTTCCTGCCCCAACGGAGACGCATCGTCCTGATCTTCCGGCTGTTCTTCTTCATCCTCGCAGGAATCAAGAAAAATCCGTTCGATCTCTCCCATGGGATGGTGGATGTCGGTCACATAGAGAAACGCCGCTTTATCGAGTCCCACATCGACGAAGGCCGCCTGCATTCCCGGGAGCACGCGAACCACGCGCCCCTTGTAGATATTCCCTCCGATACCCCGACCCGAACTGCGCTCCACATAAAATTCGGCCACCTGGCCGCTTTCCACGAGAGCCACGCGCGTTTCAAAAAAATCAGCATTGATGACGAGTTCTGCCGACACTTTCCTCATCCTCCCCTTGCAAAAACTGAGAAATGGCCGTTTTGCGCACACGACATCCACGGAAATCTTCCAGCGGCTCGCCCAGAAGGTGTTGCAGCAGGGTCATGGGTCGGAAGCAAACCTGTTCCGATTCCAAAAGATCCATTTCCAGAACGGAACCATCCCGCGCGCGAACCTCCAGCAAAACATTCCTCAGTGGGGCGGTGAGCCGCCCTTTCTTGGTTTTTTTCTCGATAGTGCCGTCCATATGATGAGGCCACTCTTCCATGACCTTGCGAACTCTTTCCGGTTCCAAGCCCGAAATGAGATAGGTCACCTTTTGAGAACCGGTTTTTTTGACCCTCCGAACCACACGCGCAGCCTCTCGCACATGGAGCCCCTCGGGTAACTGCCCGTTGAGGCGTTCCATGAGTTCCCTAGGCTCCACCCGTCGGATCAGGGAAAGATGGACTTCCGCCACATCACTCTCCATTCCCAGGGGCAAAGCTTCATTGAACGAGAGCTTCATGTGAGGGTGAAATCCCTTCGAGTATTCCGCCGGCAGTCCCGCACGCCTGACGGCACGCGACAGGATTTGGGTCAATTCGATCTGGCCCACGTAACGGAGGGTGTCCAGCTTTGAATACATGAGCCGATACAGGTAACTGTCCGCATCTCCATCTGAAACGGCATCACCGTCTCGTTGGGGGGCGTCCGCGCTGAAAGCCTCGTCGTGCAGCACGGGCAGGACCGTTTCGTGATCGCACACCCCGCACCCCGTGCAGGGAGCCCATCGGCAGTCGGCGGTGGGTTCTTCCCGGAGTCCCCTTTCCATTTCCCGGAGCAGGTACTCGCTGTCCACTCTCGATGAAAGATGGCTCCAGGGAAGGATTTCATCTCGAGATCGCACACGGACGGTATAAAAATCGGGATCGATCCCTTCGGCATGGAAAGCCTCCCGCCACACATCCTCACGAATGTATTCCGTCCAGCCGTCGAAACGGGCCCCGAGCCGCCACGCCCGTTCGATGACCGGCCCGAGACGACGGTCTCCTCGGGCAAAGACCCCTTCCAGAACGCTCTGGCCCGGGTGGTGCCATTTGAACTTCACCCCCGGTTTCTTGAGCCGACTCCTGAGGAACTCCAGGCGTTCTTCCACTTCCCCCCGGCCCAGCTGCGCCTCCCATTGAAAAGGCGTCATGGGCTTGGGGACGAAGTTGGACACGGAAACATTCACCGCCGCCTTGGACCGCTTGCCCAGTTCCCACACCCTCAAGCACAAATCGACGATAGCCTGCAAGTCTTCCTCGATTTCCGTGGGCAAACCGATCATGAAATACAGCTTGAGCACCCGCCACCCCAGGCGATAGGCGCTCAGGGCGGCGGAAAGAAGATCCTCGTCCAGGATTCCCTTGTTGATGACCCGTCGCAGCCGTTCGCTCCCCGCTTCCGGAGCCAGGGTGAAACCGGTCTTGCGCACCTTCTTAATGAGTTCCATGAGTTCGGGGGTCAACGTACCCACTCGCATGGAAGGGAGGGAAACGGCCACCTTCTCATCGCTGAACTTTTTCATGAGAGCGGCCAGCAAGGGCTGAACCCGGCAGTAATCACCGGTGCTCAGGGACAGCAAGGACAGCTCTTCATAACCCGTATGGGCAAGCCCTTCGATTGCTCCCCGCATCACCCTCTCGGGACTGCGCTCCCGCACGGGACGGTAAATAAAGCCTGCCTGGCAAAAACGACACCCTCGAGTACACCCGCGTGCAATTTCGAGCCCCAGACGGTTGTGTACGATATCGATAAGAGGAACCAGAGGCTTTTCGGGAAGAGGGGAACTCCCGTCCAGGTCCATGAGGAGACGTTTTTTAATGTGAGAGCGATCTTGACGGAGGAATTCGAGGGATGCGACAAGGCCTTGATCGTCATGAGCCACCTGAATATGGGAGGGAACATAAATCCCCTCGATGGAAGCGATCCTATCGAGGAACGCTTCACGGGGCTCCCCCCCTTCCCTCCACTCCGTGAATGCCTGCACGAGTTCCCCCATGAGCTCTTCCGCTTCCCCCAGCACGAAAAAATCGAAAAAGGAAGCCAGGGGTTCGGGATTGAAGGCACAGGGACCGCCGCCCACGACCCAGGGGTCACGAGACGATCGATCCCGAGCCATGAAAGGGATACCCGCCAGGTCAAGCATGGTCAGAATGTTGGTGTAACTGAGTTCATATTGCAGGCTGAAACCAAGGAGGTCGAAGTCCCTCAAGTCCTCCCCGCTCTCGATGCCCCTCAGGGGCTCTCGGGTTTCTCGCAATCGGGTTTCGAAGTCGAACCAGGGGGCGTACACCCGATCCGCCATCACCCCATCCATGTCGTTCAAAATATGATAGAGCAATCGCAACCCCAGGTGGCTCATTCCCACTTCATAGACGTCCGGAAACGCCAGTGCGAACCTCACCCGGGCATCCCCAAAGCTCTTACGGCGGGCATTCACTTCCCCGCCCACATAGCGCCCGGGCTTTTCAACACCGTACAACATTTTTTCAAGCATGAAAAACGATCCACCTTCCAGGGGGCATTTCCGATTTCATAGACTAACCCCGATAAAGGGGTGACATGCTCCGGAGCATGGCAACCACCTGATCGAGCACATCCACGGCCTGATGCACTTCTTCCCTTGTATTTTGTTCTCCCAAGGTGAAGAGCAGGGTTCCCAGCGCCCCATCATCGAGAGCTCCCATGGCTTCAAGAACATGCGACGCCTTGGCCGTGATGGACATGCACGCGGAAGCACCGGCCACGCTCACCCCTCGGAGGTCCATGTGCAGCAGGAGAGCCTCACCTTCCACATACTTGAAGGACACATTGACCAGGCCCGGAATGTGTTCCTGAGGATGTCCGTTAAAGTGTATATGGTCGATGCGCCGGGCAATCTCATCCCGGAGAAGCCCCTCCAGCCGTGAACAGGCTTCCACCCTTTGAGCCATATGCAACCCAGCCAGTTCAGCGGCTTTTCCCAGACCCACAAGAGAGGGCACGTTTTCCGTACCCGTCCTGCGCCCGTCCTCCTGGCCTCCACCGTGAAAAAGGGGCCACAGAGAAATGCCTTTTCGGCAGTAGAGGGCAGCTCCCCCTTTGGGTCCCCCGAACTGGTTTCCCGCAAAACTCAGCAGATCCACTCCCAATTCATCGACACTCACCGGCACACGTCCCACGGACGCAACTCCGTCGGCATGAAAGGGAATCCCCATTGATCGGGTATGCACGGAAATTTCCCGCAAAGGCTGTAAGGTCCCCACCTCGTTGTTGGCGTGCATGATGCTCACCAGGGCCGTGTCGGGGCGAAGGGCCTTGCGAACCTCTTCGGAATTCACCTGCCCGTAGGAATTCACGGGAACCTCCGTGACCTCGAAGCCTAATCTTTCCAGGGCCTTGGCCGCATAGAGCACAGAATAGTGCTCTATGGCGGAGAGCACAATATGCTTTTTTTCGTACATATTGTTGAGAGCGATACCTTTGATGGCCAGGTTGTTCGATTCCGTACCGCACGATGTGAAAATGATTTCTTCAGACTCCGCCCCAATGAGGCGCGCTACCTGCTCCCGGCTGCGAAACAAGGCGTCCTGCGGACCCTCCCCATGATGGTGAATGCTTGCGGGATTTCCATATTCCTCTTTTAAATAGGGCGTCATTGCTTCCAACACTTCGGGTAGGACCGGAGTGCCGGCAATGTGATCCATATAAATACGCTGGCCTTTCATCGATGCGGTGACCTCCTTTGGCTCTTATCTTTGACATCTCAGATATCCGTTTACACAGATTGCGAACCGACATGGCTTCTTACAACCTCACAGCATCCATGCCGAAACCGAATACTTATAGTGTTGGAATTTTACAAGAGTCAACCGAAAACCTCCCATATGAATCCCAACACAAACAGAAGGAGATGTCTTCCCGCATGGAGGCCCGACAAGGTTTTCATACCCACGGGCACGCTGTCCACCTTCAAGGATACATACGCCGTGTATAAGATTTAGGTGCTCGATTTCCCCTTGCATTGTCTCCCCTTGCGTGCTAAGCAGTATGCGTTTTTCTGCTCCGCTTAACGGGGCAGGCAGCAAACTATCGCGAAATCAATGGAGCACCGCTGAATTTGGTTTATACGAGTAACAGACAAAGTCTAAGGAGGAAAAGATCATGAAAGTGTTTTTGGGTGGTGTCATTGCCGTGTTCTTGGGACTCATCGGCATCCTGGTATTCTTCGGCAAGTTTCTGGACCTGCTGGCAGGTGCTCTTCCCCTCATGCTCCTTTTGGGCGGCGCCATGGCAGCTTACCTGGGCTATGACGAAGTGAAAGACAAGCTACCGCTTCCGAAGAATAAAGCACACTCCACCGAGCCCACCCCCGAGACCAACTACAAGGCCGAAGCCGAAAGGTACAAGGAAGAGGTGGAGCGCCTCAAAGCAGAACTGAACAAAGCCAAATCCGAAGCCTGATCATCCAGCCCACCCCGATCAGTTTTTCGAACCGACAAAGGCCACCCCCTCCGGGTGGCTTTTGTTTTTTAGTGCGCGCGCGGGGGGAGACTCCCCCTGGATTCGTGGGGGCTTGGGGTGGACAACATGGACAGGGTGGACAGACTGGACAAGGTGGGAGCCGGAGCTTCCAGCCGATCATCAACGGTGTGCGGCCGCCCAGTTTTCCCCCCAGCCCACATCCACCACCAGGGGCACCGACAGTTCCCACACACCTTCCATGGCCGAGACAATCACGTCTCGAGCCGCGTCGATCTCTTCCACCGGCACTTCGAACACAAGCTCATCGTGTACCTGTAAGAGCATGCCCGTTCTCAGCCCTTTTTCCCGCAACCGCCCGTCCACGTCCACCATGGCCTTTTTGATGAGGTCCGCCGCCGTTCCCTGGATGGGCGTGTTGACGGCCAGCCGCTCCCCCTGCTGACGCACGTTGCGATTTCGGCTCGCCAGCTCGGAAATGGCCCGCTTTCGCCCCAGGAGCGTCTCGGAAAATCCCCGCTCCGTCGCCCGCGCGGTCACCTCCTCGATGAATCTGCGTACCCCCTCGTAGCGGTCGAAATAGCGGTCGATGGCCGCTTTGGCCAACTTCTGACCGATGCCCAGCCGTTTGCCCAGGCCGAAGGCTCCCATGCCGTAAATGATCCCGAAATTGATGGTCTTGGCCTGGCGACGCATCTCAGGCGTCACCTCCACGGGGGGAATGCCAAACATCTCCGCCGCCGTGCGCCGGTGAACATCTTCCCCCACCCGAAACGCTTCACACAAATGCGCATCCCCGCTGTAATGAGCCAGAATGCGCAGCTCGATCTGGGAATAATCGGCGGACAGCAGCACCCGGCCTTCCGATGGAATGAAAGCCTCTCGAATTTTTTTGCCTTCTTCCGAACGGATGGGAATGTTTTGCAGGTTGGGGTCCGAACTGCTCAGGCGCCCGGTGGCCGTGACGGTCTGGTTGAAGGAAGTGTGGATGCGGCCCGTTTGGGGGTGGATGAGCCGTATGAGTGCGTCCGTGTAAGTCCCCTTGAGCTTGGACAGGGAGCGATGCCTCAAAACGTGCTCGGCAATGGGATGCTCGAGGGCCAGCTCTTCCAGGACTTCCACGTCGGTGGAAGGCCCCGTCTTGTTTTTTTTCACCACTCGAAGCCCGAGCTTGTCAAACAAAATGCTCCCCAGCTGTTTGGGAGACTGAATGTTGAATTGCTCCTTGGCAAGGCCGTAAATGATTTCCGCCTCACGAGCCAGCATCCCGTCAAATTCCCCCGATAGCCTCACGAGCGTCGGAGCATCCACCCCGATACCCCGGAGTTCCATGCGGGCGAGCACTTCGATCAACGGATGCTCCAGGGTTTCGTACAGGTTCGCAAGGTTTTCCTCGTGCAGCTTTTTTTTGAGAACGGGCACCAGGCGCCAGGTAACTTCCGCATCCTCGCAGGCATATTCCGCCGCGCGGTCAACCGCCACCTGCTCGAATCCCACCTGGCTCCTTCCTTTTCCCGTCACATCTTCGTAGGAAATCATGCACTCGCCGAGGTGTTCTTTGGCGATCCGATCCAGACCGTGAGACTGGGAGCCGGGATCGCAGAGATAGGAGCCCACCATGGTATCGAAGACCATGCCCTCGAGGGACACTCCATGGCGTTGCAGCACCACCCATTCATACTTGATGTTCTGCCCCACCTTGGACGGCATTTGCGACTCCAGGACGGGCTTGAGCACTTCCAAAACATCCGGGAGCGGCAACTGCTCCCCGCCGCCCTCTCCCGTGTGCGCCACGGGAATGTAGAACGCCTCGTGGTCCTCCCAGGACAGGGCGATCCCCACGATGGACGCCTGCATGCAATCCCTGGACGTCGTCTCCAGGTCGATGGAAAAAGCCCACTGCCCTTTCAGCCGCTCCACCAAATCCAGGAGTTCATGGGGCTTGCGGACGACACGGCACCGGCGCTTTTCCCTCGCCTCCTCCCGTGGAGCCTCCGCCGCAGCCTGTTTCCCCATCTCCTCACGGAGGGGATCGGCAAAGGACTTGAGATCGAGTTCTTCGTACAATTCCAGGAGTTCCTTCGAAAGCTGCGGAGAAGGTTTGAACGCCTCGATGTCGATTTCCACGGAAATGTCTTCGGAAAAGGTGACCAGTTTTTTGGACAGGAAAGCCATGTCCCTGCTTTCCCGAAGCTTCTTCTGAACGGACGCGGGCGTTACCCGGTCGATGTTTTCGTATACGGCGTCCAGTGTTCCCCATTTGAGGAGCAACTGCACGGCGGTCTTTTCCCCCACGCCCTTGACTCCGGGCACGTTGTCCGAACTGTCTCCCACCAGGGAAAGAAAATCGGCCACCTGCCGGGGGTGGATACCGAGCTTCTCCGTGACTTCCGCTTCGGTGAACACCCTGTCTTTTTGAGCGTCCCACTGGCGAATGTTCGGGTCTTCAATGAGCTGATACAGGTCCTTGTCGCCGGAAACGACGACCACCTCGAAGCCCGCACCCCGAGCACGCTCCGCCAGGGCAGCAATGAGATCGTCGGCTTCGTACCCTTCCTTCTCCCACCGGGGAATGCCGTGGCAGGTCACCAGGCGTTTGATGTAGGGCACCTGCACCACCAGGTCCTCGGGCATTCTCTGTCGAGTGGCCTTGTAGGCGTCGAAAAGTTCGTGGCGAAAGGTGGGTCCGGGAGCATCGAAGACCATGCACACCCGGTCGGGCCGCTTTTCGCGCATCACCTTGCGGATCATCTGAGCGAATCCGTAAACAGCCTGGGTGGGCACCCCCCTCGAGTTGCTCAGGCGCCCCAGGGCATAAAAGGCGCGGTACAGGTAGGAACTGCCGTCGATGATGTAAAAACTTTTGCTCATGAAAATGAAATCCTTTCGGTCAACGCTCGCCTGATGCAGGCGGCAAGCTCTTTCATCACAAAAGGCTTCTGAATGAAATGAACCCCGGGGTCCAGCACCCCGTGGGGGGCAATGACATCGGCGGTATATCCCGACATGAAAAGGACTCGCAGTCCCGGATGCAGCGCCTGGAGGGTATCAGCCAGACCACGACCGTTCATTTCCGGCATCACCACATCGGTCAGCAGCAGGTCAACGGAACCGGAATGATCACGAAACAGGCCGACGGCATCGGCGGGAGAGCCGGCAGAAATCACCATATAGCCCAAACGTTGGATCATGTTCACGGTCATGTTCAATGTTCCCGGATCGTCCTCCACAACCAGAATGGTTTCATCCCCTTTCTCCATGGGCACCTCGATTTCGCCTTCGACGACCTGCTCACCATGATGCACCGGGAAGTACATCTTGACAGTCGTGCCACGTCCCGGCTCACTGTAAACATCGATGTAGCCGTTGTTCTGCTTGACGATGCTGTACACCGTGGCCAATCCGAGACCGGTGCCTTTCCCCACGGCCTTGGTCGTGAAAAAGGGTTCGAAAAGCCTGTCCAGGGTGTCTCGATCCATGCCGCAACCATTGTCGCTCACGGCCAGCAACACATAATCACCGGGAACGGCTCCCGCATGGACGGCACAGTAGTCTTCATCGAAAACCGCCCGGTCCGTCCCGATGGTGATCATGCCCACGCCGGAAATGGCGTCCCTGGCGTTGACACAAAGGTTGGCCAGGATCTGGTCGATCTGGGAAGGGTCCACCTTGACCGTCTCGACGCCACGGCCCGGCACCCAACTCAGCTCGATGTCCTCACCGATCAACCGCTGCAACATCTTGAGCATGCCTCCCACAATGATGTTCAAATCGACGACCTTGGGAGCGATGGTCTGTTTGCGAGCAAAAGCCAGGAGCTGCCGTGTCAGGTCGGCGGAAAGCTGAGCCGCCGTGCCGATTTCCGTGAGATGCTCATGGAGCGTGGAACCCTGTTCGACCTCTTCCAGGGCCATGTCCACATGCCCCAGGATCACACCGAGCTTGTTGTTGAAGTCGTGGGCCACTCCTCCGGCCAGTCGCCCCACGGATTCCATTTTCTGGGCCTGCTGGAGCTGAGCATGGAGTTTGCCGCGCTCCACCTCGGCCTCCCTCCGATCACTGATGTCCGTGAAAACAATGATGTTGATCCCTCCCCCGCCGGCAATCCGGAATTCGATCCAGCGCACGGTTCCATCCTTGCACCGAACCGGATATTCGAGAGGAGGGATTTCGCCATTGCCCGCCACAGCTCTTTCCACCACCCACCCCCACTTACGCCGCACGCTCTCTCGCATGGCTTCGTCAGGATACGCAAGGGGCCACCAGGCTTCCACATCGGGCATGTCTTCCAGGGTATAGCCGAAAAGCTCGACAAACTTGGGACTGACGTAGAGCGTTTTTTCATTGATATCGGAAATGACGATGCCCACCGGAGCCAGCTCGGCAATCAACCGGAAACGAAGTTCGCTTTCCCGCACGGCCTCCTCGGCCCGATGACGTTCGGTCACATCGTCATAGATGGCCACGATTTCTCCGGTGGGCAGCTTGAAAACCCGGTTTTCATACCAGTTGGCATACTTTCCGTCCACGTAAAGGGTCGATGGGAAAAAGGCCGGTTCTCCCGTGAGCCAGACTTTCCTAAAAACCTGGATCAGTCCGTAGTCATCGATGGTGGGCCGAAGATCAAAAAGGGACTTGCCGATCACCTCATCCCTGGACATTCCTTCAATTTCCAGGCTGGTCCGATTGAAGTCCCTGATGATGTAGTCACGCCCCCTCGTACCATCGCCACGCACCTCGTAGATTGCCGCACCACTGGACATGTTTTCAAAAAGGCCGCGCAGCAATTCGGAGCTTTTCTTGAAAGCCTCCTCGGCCTGTTTGCTTTCGGTGATGTCACTGACGATGACCATCAATTCCTCGGACTCCTTACCGGAAGGCAAAGCGCCCATGGATCTTCCGGAATCGTTCAAGCGAGGTTTGGCCTCGATTCGCACGTGCAAGGGATCACCGTCCTTGCGCAACAGGCGCACTTCGATCTGCTTCTCCAGGGGATTCCGGAAGAAGGCACGGAAACGGCCGAGAAAGATCGAGACATCTTCGGGGACAATGGATTCGGAAAAAGGCCTGCCCCGGAAATCATCGTTCTCGCAATTCAGCATGACCCGCCAGGTGGCATTGGTCCGCCGGATGATCCCGAACCGATCCAGGATCACGTATCCCACCGGAGCATGTTCATAGAGGTCGGCAAACTGATCCCTGGCATTTTGTAGAGCCAACTGGGCCTGACGCAATTCTTCGTTTTGCAGTTCAAGTTCAGCCTGGTAAACAGCCAGTTCATGAAGAAGCTCCCTGACACTCTTGGATTCGGCTGCATCGACGTTCAGAAAATTTTTAGAAAGCAGCTCTTCCACCCTTTTTTGTAGCAAGTCGGCTTCGTTTTTACTGACACCCATGCCCATCCTCCCCGCACTCTCATGGCCCGCCGTTCAAAAACAGCCGATCATTCCACCAGTCAATGCCATTTGCCGCCAAGCCTTTTCCCCGGAAGCTTTCTGAAAAATGTCGTCAGTCCAAAGAGTTGTGGATGGAGTGGACAAAGTGGACGAAATGGACAGAGGAGAAGGCACGGGTTGTTTCGCTTCTCTCAACCCGACGTGCCATTTCCCATCCACTCTCGTTCCCACGCTCCTGCGCGGGAATGCATACCTGCCCAGCCCAGCCGACTATTCACCCCCTACCCTACCCGGCTCCACCATCAAAACCGCCGCTCCCGGCAGCCCCGGCACCGGGCGCCTTCGCCCCCGGAGGCTTCAAGGGGGGCAAAAGGTACTCCCCGTTCACATGGCTCATGGCGTGGTAGATGTTACCCCGAACCTTGTCGTTTTGCGAGTAAAGGGATTGCAGGATGCTCCGCACCTGGAAGCGCCTGTTCTTCTCCAGGGACGGGCAGCAGTTCCGCTCGACGGGCAGCCCCAGGCGCCGAACCATGCGCTCCACCTTGAACGCCGGGACCATGGCGAAAGGCCGTATGACGATGATCTCCCCTCCGAAGAAAGGCTGCCGGGGCATCGTGGCTGCAACCTGCCCCGCATAACAGATATTGAGGAAAAACGTTTCAATGATGTCATCCTGATTGTGGCCGAAGGCGATTTTTCCGCACCCCAGTTCCTTCGCCTTTTCAAACAACTCTTTCCGCCGAAGGCGCGAGCATAAAAAGCAAGGATTCTCGCGGTTCTCCGGGCTGTGAGCCTTCAAGCCGTGATTGGTCCCGATGACTGCGTGTTCGAAACCCTCCCTGACGAAAAAATCCCGCAGCCGATCTGAAGAACCGGGATCGAATCCCGGGTCCACATGCACGGCCACCACCCTGTAGCTTATGGGAACACGGGCGAGGCGTTCCCGCAGGAGCCACAGGAGCAGCATGCTGTCCTTGCCCCCGGATACCCCCACGGCAATGGAATCTCCATCGTCTATGAGATCGTAATGATAAATGGCCGCCCCCATGAGGCGCCGCACTTCCCTTTCAATCGTCGCCATATCCCTCCCCGTCGCCGACTCCCAGGCACACTCCACCGCATATCCGGATGCTTCCACCTCCGCAATCTCATGAAGCTCGGAAAACCACGCCGCCCATCTTATTCCAAATTGATCTCAGTAACAATGAAGCAGTCAACCCTCATTGAACATGGGAAGCACCCCGCGCCGCATATCCGATCGCCCCAACAACACCATTGACACTCCAGGCACCAGATGCTAACCGAGAAATGGTTCGAGGCAAATGCCTGAAAAAGCCTTGGTAGGAATAACCTCTCATTGGCATTATCTGTATGCATTTCCACGCAGGAGCGTGGGAACAATGGAGGGCTTGGGATGCGAAAGCTTCCCGAGATCGAAACGCTAAAGGCCCGGAGCATCACTCCGGCTAATCGCCACGACATGCTCGCGATCTTGCACAAGGTCAAGAATGTGTAGGATCGGGCAAAAAGCGGAGAGAACAGAAAGAGTGTCCATCACCGCAACCATCATCACCAAAAATGAAGAAGCCTTCATCGGCACCTGCCTGGAATCTCTGACCTGGGTAGATGAAATCGTCGTGGTCGATTCGGGCAGCACGGACAATACGCTTGCCATCTGCCGTCGGTACACAGACAAAATCATGGTGACCGACTGGCCCGGCCACGGCGCGCAGCGCAACCGCGCGGCGGCCATGGCCGGCGGAGACTGGATTCTTGCCATGGATGCCGATGAATCCGTTCCGGCACCTCTGCGAGATGAAATTCTCCAGGTGGTGAAAAACCCGGGCAACCGGGCAGCTTTCCGCATGCCGCGCCTTTCCAGCTACTGCGGGCGCTACATGCGCCACAGCGGCTGGTGGCCCGATTACATCACTCGCCTGTATCGCAAGGGCCACGGTCGCTTCACTACTGAGTTGCTGCACGAACACATGATCACGGACGGCCCTGTGGGCAAGCTCAAAAACCACCTCCTGCACGAAGCCTTCGAAGACCTGGAAGACGTCCTCGAAAAGGTCAACCGCTATTCCACCGACGGCGCCATCGTCCTGCACCGACGCGGACGCAAGTCGGGAATTTCCAAAGCCTTGCTGCGCGGATTCTGGAGCTTTTTTTCCACGTATGTCCTGCGCGCGGGGTTTCTCGACGGCCGGGAGGGGCTCATGCTGGCCGTTTCCAATGCCGAAGGCACCTACTACAAATACGTCAAGCTCATGTTGATGCAGGGAAAAAAGCCATGATCACCGTGGCCGTCATCGTTACCACCTATAACCAGCCCGATGCACTCCGGGCAGTCATCGAAGGCTACCGCGCCCAGACCGACGGCGATTTCCAACTGATCGTGGCCGATGACGGGTCCACCCATGAAACGGCACAGGTCATCGAGGAAGCCCGAACTGAAGGCCTCTCCATCCAGCACGTATGGCACGAAGACCAAGGATTTCGGGCGGCCGCCATTCGCAACCGGGCCGTGGCCGCCGACGACGCTCATTACATCGTTTTCACCGACGGCGACTGCATCCCTCTGCCCCAATTCGTGGCCCGCCACCGACGCCTGGCCGAACCCGGCCGGTTCGTTTCGGGCAATCGCATCCTTCTTGGGGAAAAGCTCACGCGGCGCATCCTCACGGAAAACCTCCCCCTACACACCTGGACGGCCTCCCAGTGGCTCCGGGCCCGGCTTGAGGGGGAAGTCAACCGCTGGCTGCCCACCCTCACCCTGCCCCTGGACATGCCATCGAGAAAATGGAACGCCTCGAGTTGGAAAGGGGTCATGACGTGCAACCTGGGCGCCTGGCGCAAAGACCTCCTGGAAGTGGACGGGCTGGACGAAAGCTACTCGGGGTGGGGACTCGAGGATTCGGATCTGGCCATACGGCTCCTCCATGCCGGCATCCGCAAAAAAAGCGCCCGATTCGCCGCTCCGGTCCTGCACCTCCACCACAGGGAAAACGACAGGGGAAGCCTCGAAGCAAACCGCATCCGCCTCGATGAAACGCTTCGGTCCGGGCGCACAAAGGCCCTCAAGGGGCTGTCGCAATATTTGAAAAACCCTCAATAGAAATGTGACACTCCGCAGAAACGTGACCGGGACATTTCCTTCCCCAAATCGAACCACATCAGAATGTCAGGATACAGACCCCTGCCGGAATGTGCAATTGTGCGCAGCCGCTGAATTGAAATACCGGTCGGTTTTGGTTTTCATGGTTGCTATTATCGG
Organism: uncultured Syntrophobacteraceae bacterium; assembly: GCA_964603955.1. Taxonomy (GTDB): domain Bacteria; phylum Desulfobacterota; class Syntrophobacteria; order Syntrophobacterales; family Syntrophobacteraceae; genus SLCH01. The sequence continues at coordinate 9,252 of CAZRWT010000001.1, read as the reverse complement.
TCATTTTTTGTCTCCGGTTTATAGAAGATGGCAAGAAAATTCTCACGCGGATTTCTAAGACGGGAACAAAAAAAAGGACTCAGCGATCATTTCGCTAAGTCCTTGAATTTGCTGGTGGGCCGTCAGGGTTTCGAACCCCGAACCTCCTGATTAAGAGTCAGCTGCTCTACCGTTGAGCTAACGGCCCGCATTCACTGAGTCTTTCTTGGTACGCCCGGCAGGATTCGAACCTGCGACCTGCGGATTCGAAGTCCGATACTCTATCCAGCTGAGCTACGGGCGCCCAACAAAGAGATTTGGCTTCTACAACGTATCCACTGGGTTGTCAAGATTTTTTTGAAGGAACTTTTCTAAAGCTGCCGTCGGCAGTTTTTTGCACATAAACCGTGTTTCGACGGGAGGAAGCACGCCAGCTGGGCAACCTTGACACTCCCCTCGATTCTTGATAGAGCACGGCCTCAGATTGAAACTCGACGGCGATTCTCGATTTTTGTTTTGCATGTGTGGTCTTCACGGTCCGGCTTTGACAAGGCGAACAGGTTTTGCTCCCGAAAATTTTATGAAGCAATTCGATAGGAACTCATAACGATGGACTTGATCATACTTTCCGTCATCACCACTGCGGCTCTCGTGCTCTTCGTCACCGGCCGGCTACGCGTGGACCTGGTCGGCCTGCTGGTCCTGTCCGCCCTGGCGCTTACGGGACTGGTCTCCGCCAAAGAAGCACTGGCAGGCTTCAGCAGTCCGGCGGTGGTTACCGTGTGGGCCATGTTCATTCTATCCGCGGGGTTGACGCGCACGGGCATCGCTCAACACCTCGGCCGCCCCCTACAGCGCTTCACCAAAGGCAGCGAAGCCATGTTGGTTATTGCCATCATGGTGGCGGCAAGCCTTCTTTCCGCCCTCATCAATACAGTGACGGTTGCGGCCATCCTCCTGCCCACGACCATGGAACTGGCCAGGCGCAGCGGGCGCTCGCCCTCCCGCCTGCTCATGCCCCTGGCCCTGGGCTGCCTTCTCGGAGGCCCCTTCACCGGCATTTCCACCCCGCCCAACATCCTGGTGACCGACGCTCTCCGATCCGCCAACCTCGAGCCTTTCGCCATCTTCGACTTCACTCCCATCACGGGCGCCATCGTTGTCGGCGGCATCGTTTTCATCGTGCTCATAGGACGCGGCCTGCTTCCTGATCGTACGGCCGATGCGGGCACGGACCCTCACATGCTCCTTGGTGTTTCCTACGAACTCGACACTCATATTTTCACCACACGCATCCCAAACGGATCACCCCTCGAAGGCCGAACCCTCGCCCAAAGCCGACTGGGCTCCGCCCTCTTCCTGACAGTGCTGGCCATCCAGCGCAAAGACACCCTGATGCCGGCTCCCCGCTCCACGGACACGCTCCAGGCCGGAGACACCCTCATAGTGCATGGCCGCCCGGACCACCTGGAACGTTTCCACGGCACTCAACACCTCAAGGTCGAATCGTCGCCGTTTGTCGATGAGCTGATCTCCCGATACCTATGCACCGCAGAGGGATTGGTGGGTGAGGAATCCCCATTGACGGGGTCCACTTTGGGCAAAAGCGGACTGCGGCGGGACCATCGGGTCCACGTTTCATCCGTGTACGGCGGCGCAGATGGAAAGCCGAAGGACCTGCGGCGGCATGTACTTTCGCCTGGAGACCGCCTGGTCATCCAGGGAGAACGGCAGGCGCTGGAAGAAGTGGAGCGTCGGGGTTTTGTGAATCAATTCCACTTTATAAAAAATGGAGAGACGGGCATCTCGGACGATGATCGAAGCCGCCTCATGGCCGTACGTGTTCCCGCGGGATCGGTGCTCGCGGAGCGGGACCTGGTGGAAAGCCGCCTGGGCAATGCATTCGGCCTGACAGTGGTGGGCATCGCGCGTGAGGGTGAACTTCTGAGCATGCCTTCACCCCAGGAAAAAATCCAGCCCGAAGACCTGCTCATTCTTCAGGGACAGCCGCAGGACCTGGAGGTTCTTGCGGGCCTTCAGGAACTGAGGATCACGAGCAGAAGCCCAAGCCTTGTCGCCGAACTCGAATCTCAGCAAATCGGCGTCACGGAAGTTTTGCTCTCTCCAAGGACCACCCTTGCGGGCAAAACCCTGTCCGAACTCCTTTTTAGAGACCACTACGGGGTGAGCGTCCTCGCCATATGGCGCAAGGGACGCGCATACCGCACCGGACTTCAGGACATGCCCCTACAATTCGGGGATGCGCTTCTGGTTTACGGACCTCGCCGCAGCCTCGAGGCCGTGGCACGCAACCCCGACTTCCTGGTGCTGGATGCAGCGGCAGCCCAGGCCCCTCGCCTGGAAAAGGCCCCCATTGCGGGGGCCGTCATGGTCGTAACGCTTCTCAGCGCCATCCTGGGGTTTGTTCCCATCGCCATTGCAGCCGTCGCGGGTTCGGCCCTCATGGTGCTGTCCAAATGCCTGAGCATGGAAGAAGCCTACAGCGCCATCGAATGGAAGGTCATCTTTCTCATTGCCTGTATGCTGCCCCTGGGAGTGGCCGTCGAAAACACGGGAGCCGCGCAAATGGCCGCTTCGGCCCTCATTGCCGCCGTGGGCGACTGGGGACCGCGATGGGTCGTGGCCGCTCTCTTTTTCGTGACGGTCATGGGTACCCAGGTCATTCCCACCGCAGCCCTGGTGGTGCTCATGACCCCCGTGGCCCTCAGCACGGCCGAAACCCTGGGCATCTCCCCCCACCTGCTCATGATGACCATCGCCATCTCGGCATCGGCCAGCTTCGCCAGTCCCCTGTCCCACCCGGCGAACCTTCTCGTCATGGGCCCGGGCGGCTACCGCTTCATCGACTATGTGAAAGTGGGCGTTCCCCTTACCTTCGTCGCTTTCTTTATAGCCGTGTGGCTGCTGCCGATCCTCTGGCCCGCCTGATTGGAAACCAGGCCCCCAATTCCCTTCCGCATTTCCTCACGAATGGGGGCGGACCTGGAAAAAATCCCCGGAAGCAACGAGCCGGCCCCTGGGTGTCGGATAAAAGTAAATCCAGGCTTCCACGACCGTTCCACCCGAAAGCTCCACGGGAACCTTCTCCCTGTAGTAAAAATTGGGGTGCCCCTCGAGACCGTCCAGCCTCACAAGTCCATCCGCATCGACGCCATAAACTTCCCCGACGATGGGGCAAACGGATTCCTTTCCGACCACGTAAGGCAGTCCGTCCAGGTAGAGGGCGTAAGAATCCGCTGTGCGCGCCGGTCCCAGGCATCGAGCACGAGACAGGTACCTGTCGTGATTCGATGCTCCCTTGCGCAAGGTTCCATAAACGAAAACGAGGCATTCGCCCGAAGGATTACAAGGCGCAACCGGGGTGTTCATCTCTCCATTGTCCATGAAAACAAACCTCTCTCCTTTTTTAGATTCATGGCGCATGTGCCCTTGAACGGTTTCACGGCAGAACTCCGTCTTCCCACTTATTCCGCGTGGAACCGCCCATGCCTTGCTCTCACAATAATATTTCATAATTGGGTGCCGATGTGAAATAATTACGCCGGGAAGCCCAAGGAGTTCAAATCTCGGATCCCGTGGCCTGTGGAAATTCACTCACCCGTCATTCACCACCCTGTTCACCAGAAGGCTCCGGACGGATTAAATTGAAAGGAGGACACATTGGAAAACCGGCAGGATAAAAAATGGGGACCGTTTGCCATCATTGGAGCACTTTTGAGCATCGCGAGCATATTCTTGCATGAATATCTCGCCATGGGTTTTGCTTTCGCGGGAGTCCTCATGGGACTTTATGCCCTGAGAAAGAAACATGAACGTCTTTCCGCCATTGGTCCTTGTGTGGGAGGTATCGTGCTCATCATGATAAATCTTTTCAACATGGGAATCATTCCATCAACAACAAAACAGGATGTGACCCATCTGATACGTTCGGTCGAAGGTTCCATCCGGGTGTTTGATCGACTCCGAAATGACGGCTCCAACACAAGCGAATTGCGTGAGGAGATCAGGCGCACGTTGCAAACGGCAAGGAATGTGAACATCCAGAGAATGGACCACTACCTGCATGGATTTGCGGAGCACTTCGGCAAAGAGTTTATCGGAGGACTGGAGTTGCTCGATCATGGGTATGCAAACGACGACGGGGAGTCGTTGATCAAGGGAGGAATGCTGCTCGATGCATGGAGCGCCTGGTACAACCGGCAACATGAAGAACTGAGGAGAATCAGGAACATGACTCCATCGGTCTTTCACATGACGAGGATGCTGTTGGGAGGGTGATCGAGCCGCCTGTTCGAAAGCCGGCTCCGGTATGAGCGGATCACACGAATGGTAATTTTGCAAGGAGGCATCCATGAAGAACCTGTTGATACCCGTGGCGCTGGTCGCGATGATCCTGGCCGTGCTGGCCGTGATCTACCAAAGAGATGAAGAACCCATTGCGGTGGGCGTGATCTCCTGGACGGCTTCCGGCGCGATTGTGGGATCGAGTGAACTCAACGCTGCCGAAATGTTTGCCGATGAATATGCGCAAAGCCCCATGCGAATCATGGCGATAGACGATCAGTGGGACCCGGAGGTATCAAAGCGTGTCACGCAACAGGCCATAGGGGAAGGGGTGCGCTTTTTCGTCACCTCCCACCCCTCCAAATGCGCGGTGGCCATCATGGACCTGTTCTCCGAGCCCCAGGCCCTGGCCATTGTGACCGCATCCACGACACCGGCCCTGACCGGACGGGACGACTTCATCTTTCGCATCATCGCCGACGTCGAGCAGGAACAGCGGGCCATCGCCGGTTATGTGGAAACGCTGCCGGGCCGACGCATTCTGGTCGTTCAGGACGATGGAAACCCGGCTTACACGGAACCCGCCTTCGAAGCGTTCTCCGCGGCACTCCAAGCCGGAGGGCGATGGGACATCGTTCGGCGCAGGTTAACGGTATCGGGCTTCAACCCCGAAGCCATCAGGCCACTTTTCCAGGATGAGTACGACGCCTTGTTCATCCTGGCGGGCAGCTACCAGTTGCCCATCGCCGGCATCGCGCAGCTCTTCCACCATTACCATTCCGAAGCCCCCATCATCCTCACGCCCTGGGCCCGCTCTCCGGCCATTCTGGACATCGCCGGTCCGGCGCTCTCCAAAATCGTTCTGCTCAGCCAGTATCCCAGCCGCCATGACGATCCCGGGATCGAAGACTATTTCAGCCGGTTCGAAGCCCGGTTCGGTTACGCTCCCCATTCCATGACCATCGGAGTGCGCCAGGGTCTGGAACTCCTTGAACAGGCTTTCGCACAAGGCCATCGAACACCGGAAGCCGTCAAGGCATACCTGCTTTCACGGTCCGAGCACCAGACCAGTCTCGGTCCCATCGCCTTCGATCCATACGGTGATGTCTCACAAAGCTTTCATTTTCTCACGAACCTGGAAAAGGCCTTGCGATGAGTCGATTGCAACCGACGAGCGTTCGGGGCTTCCTGAGAGGCCTGGAAACCGGGACGATCATTGTGCTGTCCTGCATCCTTCTGGTGGCTGTCTGGATCACTCTAAACGCCTTTCGGAACAACTTTTTCAACGATAGTCTCAAGGAAGGCGAAAATTTCAAGATTTTCCTCGAGAGCAGGCTTGATCAGGCCAGGGATAGTCTCAAAAAATTCACGGAGATTCCGGAAGAAGATCGAACCCGGCCCGTCCTGGGCCTGCTCAACGAGTTTTCCGACGTCTATCGTCTCGATGAGCAGCTTCGCCTGGAGCATATCTACAAATCTTCCCCCACGACAGGGGTTTTTAAGGGGTTCTCCTTTACCGGCAAGGAATTGAGGGCTTACATCGAGCTTTCCGCCATGGAGAATCGCTTTTCCGGCATCATGCGCAGTGTCGAGGACGCAACCCCCGGCATCTATTATGCCTGTAAGAAAGACGGCATTCAGCATCTCGCGCGCCTGAACTTTTCCTACATCCAGGATTTTCTGTTGCGGTTTTCACAGGTTTCGGGCAAACCCCTGTTGCTGCTTTCCCGAGACGGCTTCGTCATGGCCACAAGCACACCGCACCTGGGCATCGTCACACTGGACATCCGCCGATTGGAAACGGTGCGGCCGTTTTCCGAAACAATTACCGCCGGCGGCAGCAACTGGGTGCCTCTGATTTTCTATTCCAGGGAAATCGGGACAAAATTCGCGCTTCTGATTCCCACGAGCCTCATCGACACACTGCACAACAGCCTGGCGGCATTCACGCTGAGCTTCATGGTGGTCCTGGGGTTGATCGCCTTTGTCAGACATCGCCTCCTGCAAAACCTTGTATTCAAACCCCTCTCGGGATTTGCCGAGCGCATGGAAAAGCTCGAGCATGGGGCACCTCCGGACGGTACTCCCGATTTCGAGGAGCGTTTTTCCGAGCTGGCTGCCATTTCGAACCGGTTCCATGCCATGGCCCGGGCCATCACCAGCCGGGAGGAGTATCTGAAGGAGAGCCGGGCCCGGCTGCTGGAGGCCAACCGGACGCTGGAGGCAAAAAGCATGGAAGCCAGGGAGCTGGCAATACAGGCTCAAGGGGCCAGCCGGGCCAAAAGCGCATTTCTGGCCAACATGAGCCACGAGATTCGAACGCCCATGAACGCCATTCTCGGCATGAGCCACCTGGCCCTGCGCACCGAATTGAATCCCAAACAACGGGATTACCTAAAAAACATCGATACGGCGGCACGTTACCTGCTGGGCATCATCGACAAAATTCTGGATTTTTCCAAAATCGAGGCGGGCAGGCTGATCCTGGAACGGGCTCCCTTCAGGCTGAGTGACGTTTTGAGCCACCTGACCACCATCACCGGCTTCAAAGCCGGGGAAAAAGGACTGAGGCTGAATATTCATGCAGAACCGGATATCCCCTCCTGCCTCATGGGAGATTCCCTGCGGCTGGGCCAGGTGCTGCTGAACCTGGTCGGCAACGCCGTCAAATTCACCGATCAAGGGGAAATCTCCATCACCGTGGAAACGGATTCGACACCCTTCGACTCGCCGGCCACCGACCATGTTTACCTGCGCTTCACGATACGGGACACGGGCCAGGGCATGACTGCCGAACAGATGGCCGGTCTGTTTACTCCCTTTTCTCAGGCCGATGCTTCCACCACCCGCAAATTCGGGGGTACCGGGTTGGGGCTGGCCATCTGCAAGCAACTGGTGGAAATGATGGACGGAACCATCGAGGTGCAAAGCTCGCCGGGCAAGGGCAGCGTGTTCACCTTTACGGTGACTCTGGGCCTGGCGGACAATGGGTTGGTCTGCACGGAAGCAAAAGCGGATCGAGAACCGCCCCGGGATATCTCCCGGCTGGCGGGTAAAAGGGTTCTTCTGGTGGAAGACAACGCCTTGAATCGCGAGCTGGCACTGGAGTTGCTCGCGAATCTGGGCGTTACCGTGGAATTCGCCGTCAATGGTCTCGAAGGTGTCGGTCGTGCGGCGCAGGAGCCCTTCGATCTCATTTTGATGGATATTCAGATGCCCGTGATGGACGGATTCGAGGCCACCCGCGGAATTCGAAAACATGAAGCGGCGCGGCGCCGGGAGGAGATCGGTGCGGAGCCGGATGAGGGTTCCGACGAACGGAGCCCCCCACCCACCCACCTGCCGATCATCGCCATGACAGCCAACGCCATGCGCGAGGATCGGGAAAAAAGCCTGGCTGCCGGCATGGACGATCACCTGCCCAAGCCCGTCGATCCGGACCGACTGGCGGCGATGCTGCTGCGCTGGATACCGGAGAGCCGACACCAGGAACCGGAGGACAACGCGCTAGGTTCGGAAGGCGAAAAACCGTCGCCGGATGCCGGGGAGCCGACGGTAGGAGATGGGGAGCCGGTGCATCGAGACAGAGCGCCCGTAACCGATGAATCTTTTCTTCCCGAAAGTCTTCCGCCCTTCGATATTTCCAGGGCGTTGGATCGCTGCGGCGGAAATATCCCTCTGCTCCGCAAGCTGATCGGGATATTCGCTAATGAATACGCCCATGCGGGCTCTCAACTGCGAGACCTGCTGCAAAGAGGCGAAACGGCTGAAGCTCTGCGCCTGGCCCATACGCTCAAGGGCACGGCCGCCACCCTCGAGGCCGACGAACTTTCCGCCGCAGCCCTAAACCTGGAGCAAGCCCTGCGTCGGCAACAAACGGACCGACTGGCGGCGATGATCGATAATCTGGAAAAAGTTCTGGAACCGGCCATGACCGCCGCGAACCACCTGGTCGGCACCCGGCAGCCCGAGCCTGTCGCATCGCAGGACACCCAGTCCATCCGACCACTCACTCCGGCCACCATGGTCGCTCTGGCTGAACTGCGCACACACATCGAAAACAAAAACCTCAAAGCTCGCAAAATTTTTGTCACCGTGAAGGATGAACTTTTGGGGTACGGTATGGATCGGCAGGCGATGGAGCTTGAAGCGGCCCTCAGCTCCTTGAAGTTTGAGGACGCATTGGCGTGCCTGGAAGCAATAATGCTCGCTGGAAAGAGCGAATCAATGCAAAAAAATTTTATAAGGAAGAAGCAAAACCATGAATGAATCTTTAACCCATTCCGATTACGATGAGGAGATTTTCAGAACATGATACGACAAAGAAAAAAAAACGCCCCGGCCTGCTGGATGCTCGCAATGCTGTTGCTCCTGCCGATGACCGGCCTCCACGCGATGGAACGGGAAGAACCCTTTCCCCAATACGGCACCGGTCCTGTTCAGGTGCGCATCTACACCGATTATTTTTGCCCGCCCTGCGGAGCCATGAAGCTGTCCGTCAAACCCCTGCTGCAAGAACTCCTGCAACGAAACGCCATCACGTTGACCCTGGTGGATGCTCCTTTCTCCAGCAACAGCCGCCTCTATGGAACGTATTTTCTCTATGCCCTGAAAAAACAAAACGACCAGGACCACGCATTTCGCGTCAAGGATGCCCTCTACAATGCGGCATCAGACAGGCGGGCAACCACCGAGGCGGACATTGAAGCCCTTTTCACCCTCCAGGAAATCCCATTCGAACCCTTTGACCCGGTTCCCGTCTTCGACCGCTACAACGACCTGATCAGGGAAGACAGGCTACGGGCCACACCGACCTGCGTCATCATCAACAATGACGAAAAGGAAGTCTTCATCGGCACCAAGGACATTCTTGAAGCCCTCAATCGCCTGCTGTAGCCGCCCACATCACCCGGCTTTACCGGCTGCGCCGTAAAGCCCCGTCTCTTCAGGGCGGGGATATAAGGCGCA